>JBCDHS010000004.1:0-152672 GCA_038749735.1 Planctomycetota bacterium | reverse complement strand
TATCGACGCGACGCCGGCGTCCGCCGGGCTCGGCGGGCGGGACCAAAGGCTCGATGATCGACCACGGCCGGTCGGTGAGGTCCGAAGGGTAAGACGCCCGTGCCAGGCCTTGTCTATCGGGCGCGAGGGGGTTGTCGTATAGTTTCTAAGCAATACCCGGTAAGCGGGTAAAATGCTCTGTATCATTCGCGCAAGATCGAATGAGCCAAACCATTGAACCTGGAACCGTCTGGCAAGGCTGTATCTTCCACCCTGTTGAACCCAATCACCGGAGGCTACGATGAACACTCTTTCCCGATTCTGCACCCTCGGCTCTGTGCTGAGCCTATGCGCGTCTGCCTTGGCCCAGCCGGTCGATCTGAGGGGACCGGCCCCGCAGGAGGGCGAGACGCTGCGGACGACCTCAGTTGTCAAAACCGACCGGGGCGACCTGAACATGTCCATGCAGGGCCAGCAGATGCAGGGCCAGATCCAAACCGAAACCGAAAACGTCTCCCTGCTCGAGTACCTGGACGTCACCAATAGCCGGGTCGACCAGGTGCGGATGACGACCGAGAGAAACCGCAACACCACCAAGATGACCCTGCTGGGCCAGGAGCAGGAACAAGTCCAGGGCCAGGAGATCGAGGGGGTTACCCTGACGATGAGCCGGACCGATGAGGGCTGGGACACCGAGTTGGGGGGCACGCCGGTCCCGCCCCAGATCTCCGACATCCTCGGGCAGGCCGGCTACGTCGATCCCGCGTCGCTCTACCCGGCCCAGCCGGTCTCGGTCGGCGACTCATGGGAGGTCTCCGGACCCGAGCTCGCATCGCTGATGGCCGCGGCGGGGATCCCGGGCTCGTCCGTCGATGGCGAATCCAATTTCACCCTCAAAGAGATCGCGGTGATTGAAGGCGCCCGCACGGCGGTGATCGATTATGAGCTGAATATGACCGTCAAGGTGGACATGGGGATGCCCGGCGTAGACATCGTCATCGTGACCGACATGGTCGGGCGCGGCAAAATCCTGCGCCGCCTGGACAACTACACCGACACCAATGAGCTGGAGGGCTCGATGGTGATCCAGACCGAGATGTCCCAGGGCGGTCAGCCCATGATGAGCATGGACACCAGCCTGCCGGTGCGTTACTCGATCCAGACCGAGCGGGCCGGCGGCGCCCAGCCGGGAGTCGGCGCTATTGAAGAGGCCGAGGACGAGCCCGCCCTGCCCCGCAGGTAATCGCATCCCCCGAACCGTCTGCCGGCGGGGCCACCAAACCGTCGCAGGGCCACCAAACCGCCGCAGCTTGCCGGCCCAACTCTAACACGCATATTCGAGGGAAACACCATGCTCGCCACACGTGCCGCCGCCCTGATGCTGACCGGTGCCGCCCTGCTGCACACCACCCCCCTGCTCGCCCAGCAGAAGTACGACCTAACCGACCTGCCCCCCGTGGTCGGCACGAAGATGGTCGATGAATACAACATGCAGGGCGAAGACGGCAAGTTCATCGTCGCCTTCCTGGGCCAGAAGCTCGAGGGCGAGGCGTCCTTGGCGATGAGCAGCCGGGAGATCATCGCGATCGATGGCGAGGTCATCACCGAGTACCACACCGAGGTCACCGAGTCCAGCGAACTGTTCGATATCGATCTGCTCGACGAGCAGAACCGTGACGAGAGCGCCTCCGTCCTGCTTGACGTCCCGATCCGCTGGCGGCTGATCAACGATGTCTACGTCCCAACCCTGATCGATGGCGACCCCACCGAGGAGCAACTGGACGAACTGGAGCCCGAGCCGAACCACGATATATCCCGCTCCGCGTAGATTTCCGTGGTCTGCAGCCGGCTGTGCCCAAGGACGGTTCGCGCAGCCTCAACCCCGATCAGTTTTCTCAGCCTGGTCGCCGCGGCATGCCTCAGCTGCAGCGGGGTCCAGGGCTCAAGCCCCAGGCGGTCCATCGACCGCCTCACGGCCTGCCTCAGGCTGTCGGGCGTCCAGGGCGTGCCCTCGCCTCGTCTGGTAAGTGTTCACGGATTTGCGCTTCGGAATTGAATCCGCCTAAACATACAAAAAGGGAGCTTTGTGGAGGTTGACCGTGGTGAGTCGCGATAGATCTGGCGGCAAACGATAAATGAAACCCTGGGAGGGGAGAGCAGGGTCGCATCTGTCCGTGTTTTAGCTCGCGATGCGGCCGACGATGGTGTCGGAGTCTGCGACGGGGATGAGCTTGGCGCGGGAGCCGGGCTTGCTGGCTTTGGCGGATTGGTTTCGGGCGAGTTCTTCGAGTTCGGGCAGGTCTTCGCCCTGGCGGATGAGGCGGGCGGAGTTGAAGACGACGATGATGGAGCTGACGCCGTGGGCGAGGGCGGCGATGATGGGGGTGACCAGGCCGACGCTGAGGAGGATGATCATGGTGAGGATGTAGGCCATGACGAAGGTGATGTTCTGGCGGATGACGCGTTTGGTGGCGTGGGAGAGGCGGACGAGGAAGGGCAGGCGGTTGAGCTGGCTGTTCATGAGTGCGATGGACGCGGCGTTGATGGCGACATCGGAGCCGGCGGCGCCCATGGCGATGGAGAGGTCGGGCCTGTTGCCATAGGACGCTGTGCGGGCAGACACGGGCCTTGATCAAATTAGTGGATGGATTTTTACAACGCCCAGCGTCCGCACTCGACGCTGGGTGGACGGACGCCGGACGAGGCACATGATCAAAGACCGATGATCGTACAGTCATTGGTTGTGGCATGGACCCCAACATCCCAAGGGCATCTACCTTATACAGCTCCCATTTTGAATTTGCGTGGTCTGGTTACCTCTCCCTTGTGGAGAAGGAGCACGAAAAATCAAACCGTGCTCCGTATTAGGCGGGGGGGGGGACGGAGTGTCGAGGCGTCGAATCAACCGCGGTCCAAGACTCGGGGACAAGCTCTCAAGCAATGAGTACCGCGTCTCTCCGTGGCACCGGATGTGAATCCGGGGCTCGACCGTGCAACGGGCGAAGAACTCCGCATTGGGGTGAATACCAAGATCGGCTGCCGCGGAGTCCGTGCGGCCTTGTCGTGTGCCTCAGCGCCAGATCGATTTGAGCTCATAGACCTCCAGATCGAGCAGTTTGGCCTCGCCGCCTTGGGCAAAAACCTTGATCTCGTCGACCTGTCCCGTGTGGTGGCGCCGCCTCGTGATGAACACGGCACCCTCGTTACCGATGACCTCGAACATCGGACGATCAACGACAAGTCGGATTTTTACCTTGCCGTCGATCAGACGGAGCGGTGCGCCATCAAGCGTCCCGCCGCCCACGTCGTAGACGCTGGTGTTGCCGCCGACATTAAGCCCGACACGCGTCGCCTGCCCGATTTCGATCGTCGCGGAAATCTCAAAGAGGTCACCCCCGACCGGCAGCGTGACGGGCGTTTCGGGGCTCACGACCCGGTCTTGCGTGGTGTGACGTTGCTGACGCAAGGTCGATAACTCTTGAATCGGTTCGGCGAACATGCGCAATCCCTCGGGCGTTTCGCGGAGCGTGAGTTCGTGCGGGTAGTTGAAGGTTTTATTAAAAGCCATCCCGGGCAAGTCCGACTCGCGTTCAAACTTGGAAAAACCAATCTGGATACGTCGGCCGTCCGGGGCGTTGTCAAAGGTCTGTGAGGCGTAGTACAGGCCATGGTGCACGCGGTGCTTGCCTTCGTGTTCCGGCGTGAAGGTTCGGCCATCAAAGGTGCCGATGGCGTAAGCCGCATCGGCGGCAAAGGTCACCCATCGGCTCTCGCCCTCGCGGCCCCGGATCGGCAGTTCGAACAGCTCGGGGCACTCGTAGTAGCCCGCCAACCGGCTGGCGAGTTCCCAGTCTTTCAGGTTCGTTGAGGTATAGAACGCGGTATGTCGGCCATGCGACTCGTTCTGGCTGAACACAAACAGGACCCAGTGCCCGCCTAGCTCTTCCGCCCGCTCGTTGAGCGGCGTATCGTCCTCGTCGTAGGCATACCAGACCGCTTTGGGGTCGCGGCCCGAGTGCTTGATGATGGGGTTGCCTTCGTACTGCGTGAAGGTTCGGCCGTTGTCGTTGCTGTATGCGACACACTCGCCCAGGCCGGTGTCGGTGTAGAACACAACCAGCACGTCGTTCTCGCCGGTCTTCCAGGCCGCGGTGTTCATCGGGTCGTTGGTGCCGCCGCCGGAGAAGGCATCGCCCCGGAGCATCGTCTTGGGGAACAGCACGTTCGGGAGCTGCTCCCAGTGGATGAGGTCCTTGCTGACCGCGTGGCCCCAGGTCATGTTGCCCCAACGCCAGCCGACGGGGTTGTGCTGGAAAAACAGGTGCCACTCCCCGTCGTGGTAGACCATCCCGTTGGGGTCGTTGATCCAGCCGACGCGCTGGGAGAAACGCAGCTGCGGGCGGAGCTCTTCGTCGTAGTTCAGGTCCTGACCGGGGTATTGATCGGACTGCCGGATCAGGGCGAACGCTTCTTCGGTGGCCCGTGCTGCGTGGACCGTCAGGTCCTGCCCTTCGTATTGCTCGATGGTGAAGTAGGCGTACCAGTCCACCTGCTCCGGGTCGGTCGCGAGTTCGGTTTGGTAGCGCCGCACCGCTTGGCCGGCCACCTTGACCTCGACAATGACTTTCTGGGCGCCGTTCTTAATCGGCAGGATCAGGTATGGGCGGTCTACGGTGAATGTCGCGGTGCGCGCGGCGAAGGGGATGGCGGGTTTGGTGTCGGACAGAACAATATCATCGACGTTGACATGCCCCCACCCGCCGGTGGCACGGTCCACGATCCGCAGGCGGGCCTGCTTGCCTTGATAACTGCTGAGATCGAAGTGGCCCGGCGAAAGCTGTTCTTTATTCATGCCTGAAGCGGTTGCGACGACTTGCCCGTCGACCAGCAATTGCAGGCATGTTTGGTCGTGGTTGCCTCCGCCGATCAGAAACGTCAGGTAGTTACGATCGAGGGTGAACTCGGGAGAGGTCAGTGTGCCGGTGGCCCCGTCGCCGTTGAGAAAGGTATTGACCAGCCGCTCGCCGCCAAAACCGGAGACCGGCCGCTGGCCACGAAGCGTGCCGGTTGCCGGGCCATCGCCGAACGCGTCGCCCGTCGCCCGCCACTGGCCGTACGACTCCGACTCGAAGTCTTCGACCACGCGGTCGGTCCGCGCTTCGGCGGCGTGCAGAACGCCAGCGCCGCTCATCACTAAGGTGCTGGCGATGACTGTCCCAATACGAAGAGTTTGCTCTAGCATGGCTTGGTTTTCCTCGAGGTATTGCGGTGGATGGATGACACGGCAGGGTAGCGTGAGCCAAAAACTCAATGAAAAGGTCTATGCGTTACAACAACAACGACCCCACCGTCGGCATCCTTGCGGGGCACGATCTGCCTTGCCGAGCGGATATTAAATATTTCCAATGACTATAGCTGATATTTCCCACTTTGACCTCCCCGGCAAGGTCGCCGGAGCATCATCATTCAGTGTACCACACGCATGACTCCGGCCAAAGCTCCGCCACGTGAAGAGCAGGGCAATCGCATCTTTGTCTCGGTGGGGCGGGCGTCTGGCCCGCCGTACCGGCGAAGCCGGGAAAACCAGCCATCTTCGGGCTACGCCCCAACGGCGGGCCAGACGCCCGCCCCACCTTGTACCTCAGATGCGATTGCCCTGACGTGAAAAGCCCGCCCCCGGGGCGTTGGGGGGGTCATTCGGGGCGGTCAGCCATTTGAGCATCATCGAGCGGAAAGGCATGCGGCTAATCCTTTCGGGGCCGTAACCGTGGCGGGTGAATCGCTAGAGGTCTAGTTTTAATGATCCGGCGGAATTAGAGCAACTGGCGTACTTTCTGGCATTGCCTTGGCTCCCCCTCCATCTTAGGGAGGGGGTTTGGGGGGGCGGGTGTCCGGAATCGAAGCGAAGCTTGCGGACAGAACGCTTGCGCTACTTGCCGATGTGCTGATCGTGTACCGCGGTTGATCCTACGCCTCGACCCTCACCCCCGCCCTCTCCCTGGAAGGGAGAGGGAGCAAGGCAGAGACGTCCATAAAAATACGCCCGTTGCTCTAGCTCGCGATGCGGCCGACGATGGTGTCGGAGTCGGTGACGGGGATGAGTTTGGTGCGGGAGCCGGGCTTGCTGGCTTTGGCGGATTGGTTGCGGGCGAGTTCTTCGAGCTCGGGCAGGTCTTCGCCCTGGCGGATGAGGCGGGCGGAGTTGAAGACGACGACGATGGAGCTGACGCCGTGGGCCAGGGCGGCGATGATGGGGGTGACCAGGCCGACGCTGAGGAGGATGATCATGGCGAGGATGTAGACCATGACGAAGGTGATGTTCTGGCGGATGACGCGTTTGGTGGCGTGGGAGAGCCGGACGAGGAAGGGCAGGCGGTTGAGCTGGCTGTTCATCAGCGCGATAGAGGCGGCGTTGATGGCGACGTCTGATCCGGCGGCGCCCATGGCGATGGAGAGGTCGGCGGCGGCGAGCGCGGGGCCGTCGTTCACCCCGTCGCCGATGACCGCGACGGTGTGGCCCTGTTCCTTGAGCTGCTGAACGATCTCGAGCTTGTCGCCCGGCAGGGCCTCGGCGACCATGCCGGTGAGGTCCAGGGCCTCGGCGACCTGGAGGGCGGGGCCCCGCCGGTCGCCGGTGACCATCATGCGTTGCTGCAGGCCCAGGTCGCGCAGGTCATCGAGGATCGCGTCGGCCCCGCCGCGCAGCTGGTCGGACAGCCCGAGCCAGCCGATGCACCGGCCCTTCTCCGCGAGCAGCAGCACGCTCATGCTGCCCGCGTCGTCCAGCAGGTTGTCGGGCAGGTAGACGCCGCTCTCGCGCATCCAGGACTCTCGGCCGGCCATGACCTCTCGACCGTCCAGCTTGCCGCGCACGCCTCGGCCGGTTATCTCCTCGAAGCTCTCGATCTCCGAGCGGGTCACGCGCGCCCGATCCGATACCGCAACCACGGCCCGGGCGATGGGGTGCCTGGAGTTCTGTTCGAGCGAGGCCGCGATGCGGAGCAGTTCGACGGGTTCGGTGCCGGGCAGCGGGTGCAGCTTGGTGACGGCGAGGTCGCCGGTCGTGAGCGTGCCGGTCTTGTCGAAGACGATGGCGGTGAGCTTGTGGGCGACCTCGATGTCGGTGACGTTCTTGATGAGGACGCCGAGCCGGGCCGCGGCACTGAGGGAGGCGACGATCGCCAGCGGGCCGGAGATGATGATCTCCATCGGGCAGGCGATCAGCAGGAGGCTGATGACCAGGGACAGGTCCTTGGTCGCCAGCAATACGATGCCGGCGATACAGAGCACCAGCGGCGTGTAGTAGCTGGTGAACTGGTCGAGCAGCTTGGTGACCGGGGTCTTGTAGTTGGCCGCATCCAGGATCAGGGCCTGGACCTTGCCGAGGGTGCTCTCGGCCAGGGGCTTATCGACTTCAATGGTCAGCAGCCCGGTCAGGTTGAAGCTACCGGCAAAGACGGCGTCGCCCGTGGACTTATCCATCGGGTGCGATTCGCCGGTGATGTATTTCTCGTCCAGCGAGCTGAAGCCGGAGAGGACCCGTCCGTCGCAGGGCACCTGGTCGCCGGGCCGGACGATGACGTGATCGCCGGCTTGGAGGCTGGTGGCTTCGACTTCTTCTTCGATGTCGTTGACCAGTCGGGTCGCAAGCTTGGGCGAGACACGGATGAGCGACTCGATCGTGCTGCGGGCTCCGGTGGCGGTGCGGTTGACGATCAGCGAGGCGATATACATGAACAGCGCGATCGAGGCCGCCTCGATATAGCGTGAGGCGGCGAAGGAGGCGAGGAACGCGAGCATGACCAGCTCTTCGGTGTGCTGGGACTGGTGGTTCTTGCTGAGCATGCTGCGCAGCGTGTTGTAGGTGACCGGGGCGCCGAGCAGCATCGCGGCGAGCATCGCCAAGATCGCGGGCTGCTCGTTGGTCTCGAACAGCAGGTAGGAGATCAGCGAAGCGACCAGGATCGTCGTTCCCAGCATAACCAGCAGGAGTTGGCGGTCGATCTTGGTCTGCGCCTGGCGGGCTTTCGCCTCGGCTTGGGCCTGAAGCGCCTCGGCGTCGGGCACGTCCCGGTTGATGTCGAGAGAAGGGTTTTCGGTCGCCACGCGGAGATCCCAAAGGTTGTAGCTGAAGGGCTCTAGACCCTACCCCAAAGCAGGGAGATGATAGCCGATGAGTATGGGGCCAATCCAGCCCGGGTCGCGTTTTGTGGTGGAGCTTGGGTAGGGTCCGGGATTCTTATTTGGGATGATTGTTCCGGGGCGGATCCGTTTTAGCGCGAGCCGGTGGCTGGGCTGGTGCTGCTTGGCTTAGCAGGGCAGCTTGTGGTTTTTTAGGCAGCATCTCGATTGTTTTGTACCTGTTGTGCGAATAATTGTCGACTGCCTGGGCAATGATCAGGCCGCTTAGAGTTAGGTTGAGCCTTTAAGCCAGGCCGTCGAGCAGACCGTTCTGTATGATCATCCTGTCAGCATCGTCTAAGTGTATCGGACCCCTGTTTTGGAGCTAGCCATGTCCTTAAATCGTCGCGATTTTCTTAAGTCAACCGCCGCCTCAGGCCTGGCCGTCTCGGCGGGCTCGCTGTTTTCCGCCGCGTATGCCGTGCCGACCGTTGAACCGCGGCGCATCGGGGCAAACGACAAGCTCAATGTCCTGTCGATCGGCGTGGTCGGGACCATCGGTGCCAAAGACCGGCGTGCGGTCGCCAGCCACCCGCGTGCCGAGATTGTCGGGTTGTGTGATGTGGACCGCGAAAAGCTTGAGACCGCAACGACTGCGCACCCCGACGCCTTCCGGGTCAAGGACTACCGCGAGGCTTTTGACCGATATGTCAACCAGTTTGATGCGGTGATCGTCGCCACCCCCGACCATACCCACTGTGCGATCGACACGCTCGCCCTGTCCAAGGGCAAACACGTCTACGGCCAGAAACCGCTGGTCCAGCAGCTTGAAGAGGTCGCGCTGTTGCGTAACGCGGTTCAGGCCAACCCCGGCCTGTCCACGCAGATGGGCAACCAGCGGATGCAGTCGCCCGGCCGACGTGCCGCGGTCCATATCCTGCGGTCCGGCACGCTGGGCAAGTGTCAGGAAATCTTCGTGTCTACGGGCTCGGGCATGGTCGGTGGGGGCCGATACTTCAACAACCGCCAGGTCAAGCCCGTGCAGGCCCCGCCTTCCAACCTGGACTGGGACCTCTGGCAGAGCGGGGTCCAGCCGCTGATCGACTACCGCCCGGGGCTTGCGCCGATCAAGTGGCGTGCGTTCTGGGAGTACGGCACCGGCGGGCTGGGCGACTGGGGCTGCCACCTGCTTGATGTCATCTTCTATGCCTATCCCGAACTGACTAGTCCGATCTCGGTCAAGGCCGAGGTCGAGGATGCGCCGGACGGCATGTTCCACGCCTTCAAATGCAAGACCGTGATGACCTACGAGACATCGACGGATGCCTTCGCGAGTGATCAGGTCAAGGTGCACTACGCGGACGAGGGCCAGATCCCTTCGCTTGAAGAGCTTCGCCTGCCCGAGGGTGCTGGCCGCGTCCGTGACAAGAACCAGACGTGCTTTGTTTGCGAAGGCGGGACGCTGATGCTCAGCGCCGGTGGCGGGCTGCAAATTTGGCGTGATGGGCAGAACCAGAAGTGGCAGGACCTGCCGGGCATGCCGACGTTCCAGGGCTTTAACCACTGGCACGAGTGGGTCAACACCGCCGTGGGCGAGCACAACCCGGACCTGCACTGGTCGCCGTTCGGCGTCGGCCTGAAGATCACCGAGGCCTCGCTGCTATCGGTCAAGGCGACGCGTTTCCCCGGCCAGGAACTTCAGTGGGACAGTGACAAGCTGGCCTTTACCAACCACGCCGAGGCCACCCGGACCATCGTCAAACGCGACTACCGCGCGGGCTTTGAGCCGGTTCGGTCCTGAACAGCACAAGGACAGTAAGTTGCATCGCAATGCCACCGCTGGCATGCGGCCGATCTCTCCGCACCGACAGGGGCCAAGCCCGTGCCGACGGACCACGCTTACACCGTACAAGGATAGAGCCCATGGCTGTGCTGAAAATAAACAATACCCTCAAGTTGGCGCTGACCCTCGTTTTGGTTCTGGTTTTGGCTCCGGGGGCCTCGGCCTAGTCCCCCGCCGGCCGAGGCCAGCAACTTGAGCAGACGTATAGGCAGATGCGCGCGTCGCTGCAGGAAGAACTGATGCGCTCGTTGCCGGAGGTCAATGATCGGGCCGATCGAGGTCGAGCTGGTCCGCGGCGAGAACGTCCTGGCCTTCTCGCGCAAGGGTGTGCAGCAGGAAGTCGCGGCTAAGGGCTTTGCGATCCGCGACTGCACGCTGACGCCGGTTGAGTAACGCGGGTTCGCCTGTCAACGGGCAGCTGACGGATGCGATGCATCGGAATAGTGCTGTTGGACATGCTTGCGGTGATCTATCGCTGCCGGTCTCGCGGAGGGTCACACCGTTTTGCTCGATATTCTTTTCTTGGGTTTTCTCTGTTGCGTTCTATCCATCCCGGCGTCGTATACTGGTAGTCATTCATCTTCCGGGCTCATCCTTGATGATGGCCCGCGGTTTGGCGGGGTGACCGTGGTTCGATGAAGTTTCGTCATTGCATGGGACATCTGTCATGCCGACACTGCTTGCGATCCTGCTGCACTCGGGTGTCTTGGTTGGCCAACCCTTGCTGAGCGACGGGCCGGCGATACGCGTACCGCTGCAGGTCCAGGCTGATAATGCGGCAGGTGTTTTGACGCGGTCACGGATCGATCGCGCGAATCGGTCACGTGAGCTGGATGATGACCGCCTGGTGCGAGACGAGCTATTGGTTTACGGGGACCTGATGTCGTGGTCTCGCTCGGTCGAGGTCGCCTGCCTGGCCCAGGCGTTGGAACTGAACACGGTCGACCCGGAGATGGCGGACTGGCAGATACGCACGGCCCGCCGCCTCTCCCGGCTTTCGCCCCGGCACGAGGCGGTCTCGCCTAAGCGGATGGCGGGTTACGGGGAGAACTGGTACCGCGCCGCTTCTTCGGGTCAGAAACCCGCGGCCGGTGAAGCCCGGATCGAGGCCTTGCTCGCCGCGGCCGCCCTGGCCGAGCGACGGGGAGAGATGACCCAAGGGATCGAGCTGCTGCGCGACGCCATGCGTGTTGCGCGGGATATTGACTCGCCCTACGAGAAGATCCTGGAGCTGGAACAGCGTCGGCTGACGGGCCTGAGCCGGTACCAGCAGCAGCTCGACAGCCTGGGCCGCCAGCTCGAACGCCGGGCCGACAACCGGACCGCAACGCAGGCGGCGATCCGGTTTGCGATCGAGCGACAGGACTTCGCTAAGGCGCTTTCCTTTGCCGAACTGGTCAGCGAACCCGAACTCACCCAAACCCTAACGCTCGCCGCGGCCGATATCGACACCATCGAACCGAGCGAGGCTTTTGCGCTGTCTGAGTGGTTCCTGGACCAGGCGAAGGGCCAGGCCCTGACCAACGATCACGCCCGCCTGCTGGCCTGTTACGAGGCGCGCTTCTACGTGCACGAGTTTCTGGACCGCTACGCCAAGCGTGATGTGCTCCGCTTGCGTGCCCAGCAGGTCGCGGACGAGCTGCATCTGCGGATTGCCGAGCTGGAGCCCGAGCCGCTGCGTCGGCCGGCCGGGGCCTGGGTCGACCTGATCAGCGCCGTGACCCCGCCCCGGGCCAACCTCCCCGGCAGCCTGGTGCGTGGCCAGCACCTGCGGGTCCGCAACAGCACGCTGTACCTCAATGCCTCGGCCGCGGCGATCCCCGCCCAAGTGCCCAGTGCGTACGACCTGCGCTTCACCGTGAACCGCACGCACGCCCACGACCGCGCGGGGATGTCGATTTATTTCCCGCTTTCGCAGGGCGGCGGGCTGCTCCAGCTCGGTTCTGGGGGCGAGGATTCGTGCCGGCTTGAGAACGCAGAGGTCGCGCATGACCTGAAGAACTTCCGCTTCCCCGAGGACACCCGCGTCTCGTTTTTCTTGTCGGTCCGGGAGAGCGGCCATGGCCAGGCCACGGTGACCCTGCTCGCCGAAGGCCGGGAGGTCATCGCGTGGACAGGCCCGGCCGGGCAGCTCCGCGCGGGCGATGCCCCGCCGACACGGATCGGCCGTGGCATTGTCGTGTCTTGCGGAACCAGCTACGAGATTACAGGCCTGGCCTACCGGCGGTCTGCGGCACAGTAGAAGACGGGTGCGTCTTTTTTCTAGACGAATCCGGGGGCGGCGCGGTGCGCCAAGGCGGATATCCGCGTCGTACAATGGTGTTGAAACGAGCGGTCTGAATGGGCCCTGCGCGGCGCGGCGGCCTGGTCTGATTGATGACCACTGCCCGCGAATTGGAGACGTAACGTGTTGCGATGGTTGGTTGCGTTTTTGCTGGTTTTGGCTGCGTTGCCCAGTCGTGCCGAGCTAACGGCTCAGGACGCTCTGGAGATGGCTCGATCTCACTGGGATGGGTACGAGCAGTCCGACGAGGCCGAGCGCCTGCGTGCGATGCTGGACAACCGCGTGATCGTCGCCTCAGATGGCCTGGAGATGCCCATCAGTATCGAACTGATCTGGGACGAAGACCGCCCGATGCCCGAGGCCGGCTACCCCGTGTTCATCTCCATGCACGGCGGCGGGGCGTTTACCGAGCAAGAAAACCTCGACCAGTGGGATATCCAGAAGACACGCTACCCCGGCGTCCGTGGCTGGTATATCTGCCCACACTCACCGATGGACACCTGGGACCAGTGGCACAACCAGGCGATCTTCCGGCTGATCGAGACGCTGGTCCACGCGGTCTGGCTCAGGGACGATGTCGACCCCAACCGCATCTACCTGACCGGGTATTGCTCGGGGGGCAACGGCGTATATCAGCTCGGCCCGGTCATGGCCGACCACTATGCCGCGGTCTCGGCGACCAAGGCCCTCAGCGAGGGCGCTCCCCTGGCCAACCTGCGTAACTGCCCGATCGACCTGCAGTGGGGTGAGCACGACGAGGAGCCGGTGGATCGGCCCGAGCACAACCGCGCGAACGTGGCCGAGCTCTACGAGCTGTTTCAAGAGGATCGCAAAGGCTACGCCTTCCGCGAGATCGAGCACTGGCGTCAGGGGCGGTTTGTGAACGACAAGTCGACGGTGAACTGGCTGGCCCGGTGGACACGCGACCCGCTGCCCAGCCGGGTCGTCTGGGTACAGGGCGGGGGCGTAAGGCCTTCGAGCAACCCGATCCGACGGGACTTCTACTGGCTCTGTATCGAAGCGGATGTGCAGGTGCCCGCCGATGCCCCCGCCAGCATCGTCGGTCAACTGGATCGCCGGGCCAACGCTGTGCAGCTATGGGTCGAGGGCTACCCCGAGGTTGGCATCTGGCTCAACGACACGATGCTGAACCTGGATCGGCCGATCACGGTCTATGTGAATGGCGAGCGGGTTTTGTCCGATGTGGCCCGTCGTACGGAGGCGGTGATGGCCGAGTCGATCCAGGCCTTGCGCGACCCGTCGCGTGTATTTAGTTCGCGGGTGTGGGTACCAGTCCCCCGCCGCGATTAGGATAGCTAGGCCGATTACCCGCGGGAGCGATGAGCATGACGGTTCGTTTCAAGCGAAAGACAAGATGGTATTTTTGGCTTGTTCTCGCTTTAGCCCCACTCGGCCTTGAGGTCGGCGTGCAGGCCGAGCCCTCGGCGCGAGATCAGGTGACCTACGACACGTTGTTCCGCGATAAGCTCATGGCCGTGCAGCGTTCGCGTAGCCGCAGCGACGATGTTGAACTGATCGGGCAGATGTTCGAGTCGGCACAGTCCATCCCTGATGACCCGGGTGTTCGCCAGCTGATTTATCGCGGCATCGTTTCGTTGGCCGCTTCGGTGGATGAATACGCCTCGGTGATGCGTGCCGTGGAGAAGCTGCGCGAGGACGACCCGGACGACCCGGCGCTGGACCCGGCGGGCCTATTGGAGATGTTTGAACGCGGATTCCGGATCAAGCGTGACCAGGAGCGCATCGAGGTGGGTGGGTTTTACCTTGACCTGTTGATCGATCAGGCCGAGTCCGCGACGCGGGAGGGTGACACCGAGGCGGCCGCCGACGGGTACCGTGAGGCGCTGAGGGTGGCCGAGGCGATTGGTTCGCCCCGGGTCCGGGAGATCGAGGACTCGGTCGAACGGTTAGCCCGGACCGAGCTGATCAATGAAAGGCTGATCCAGCTTGAGCGGGCGGTGCAGATCAACCCGCGCAATGCCAAGGCAGCGCGTCAACTGATCGTACTGCTGCTGATCGAGAAGGATGCGCCCGAGCGGGCACTGGCGTTTGTCGATCAGGCGGACGAACCGGACCTGGCTGACATCGTGTCTTTCGCGGCGGTTGGGGTCGATGCGGTCTCGCCGCCGCAGGCGTTGCGTCTGGGCGACTGGTACTACGCCCAGGCACAGACCGCTGACGGGGGCCAGGCCTTCGATCTGTTCTCAAGGGCGGCAGCCTACTACGACCGGATGCTGGAGCACTATGGCCACGAAGACGCGTTGCGCCAGCGTGTGGTGACCATGCGGCAGATGGCCGGGGACGAGTTGGACAAGCTCCGTGCCGAGCATATCGGCGATCAGGCCGGGCAGTGGGTGGACCTGATCGCGCTGTTTGAACCCCGACGGCACCGGCTGGGCCGAAACGTCGATACCCGCAACGGCAAGCTCTACTCCGCGCGCACCGACTTTGTCCTGCCCCACGCCCCGACCGATGGGTACGACCTCAGGCTGCGCTTGGAGTTTGTCGATGGTGAGCGTGGCCTGGTCTTATCCCTGCCCATCGGCCCACACCGTTTTTTCGACCTGCATTACAACTGGGACCTGGAGGAGGGGATCGGGCTTGCCGAGGTGGTATCCAACAATGATCAAGAGGTCCTCTTCCGTCAAGGTCGGGAGTATCAACTGGACATCGAGGTCCGCCCCGGTGACGAGCTCAACGCGATCCGTGTGCTGGTGGATGGCGGCGTGGTTGCCGAATGGGAGGGTGATCGTGGCCGGCTGACCACCAAGAAAAAGTTCCTCTACACCCAAGAAACGGGCCGGGCCATCCGCGTGAACTGTGGCGGTCAGTTCATCTTCAGCCAGGTCCAGGTCCTTGAGGTCTCGCAGTAGCGGACGGGCCGGGCAGCTCTCTGGCGCCCGTGCGGGACTAAACCATCTTCCAGATTACGCCGATGCTTGCTCGCGGGCCGATGCCCGGAGAATGAGCGTGATCTACCGATACGACGAAGACATGGCCGCGGCCGGCAACCGGGTTGACTCGACCCGATTATATGTCTCGGATCAGCAGTGGCTGGCGATCCTCGAACGCGTCGAGCGTGGCCAGCAGCTCGAACCGGTCGCCGGTGCCGATTGCCGCCGGCTGCATGAGCGGCACGAGTACGCCTGCCGCTGCCTGCTGCGGCTTTCCGATGCGGCGGGGACATACGTCGTCCGCTCCCGCGATATCTCGGCCGGTGGGATTCGATTTGTGCATGGCCACCGGCTTCGACCTTCCACCCGATCCACCATCGTGCTCCAGCCCGAGGCGGGCCTGGGCAAGATCATCTCGGCCGTGGTCGCCTGGTGTAACCCCATCGAGTTCTATGACGAAGACATCGAGGCCTACGAGGTGGGCGTTAAGTTCGATCAGCCGATCGATGTCCGAGCCTTTTTGCCGGCGTGATCAAGCTCTTGAAAGCTGCGGCCCAATTCCTGCTGCATTTCCCCCAATGTGTATAGCCGACGTGGTAGCCCGTGCCCGGTCCAGACGACAAACCAAGCACACCGCGGCCTGAGCGCTGCCTGGTGTCGCTGTCCGAATTTATGGCGGATTGGGTTAGCCACCCATGGTTCCAGTGCTTACCCCTTTCATCCAGGGCTGGGCAATTCGGCGACGGCCTCGGCCGTTAAGGGGTCTTGCAGCGCCCGCGCATCGCGCACCACCAGCACCTTGCCGATCTGCCGGCCCGACTCGGCATAGGCGTGGGCCTTGCCGATCTGGTCAAAGGTAAAACGCTCCGCATCGATCAGGGGGCGTACCCGGCCGTCGTCAACCATCGCAGCGAGTTGGGTAAGGATCTGGCCGTGGCGGTCTTGCTCGATGCCGTGGAGCATGGGGATGAGCATGAAGACCAGGTGCCAGGACACGCCGCGGGCGTGGAAGGCCTCGCCACGGATCTCGGCCCGGCCCTGGATGCAGACGACTTGGCCGTTGAGCCGGGCCGCGGCGACAGCGCGGGGGATATTCTCGCCCCCGACCGTGTCGAAGACGCAATCAAAGCCGAGCCCGCCGGTGATGCGGTTGACGTAGGCCTCGGTGTCCTCGTTCTTGTAGTTGATGACGTGGTCGGCCCCGAGGTTCTGGGCGATCGCCGTTTTATCATCCGAGCCAACCGTGGCGGTGACCTGAGCGCCGCGGGCCTTGGCCAGTTGCAGCGCGAGGTGTCCGACGCCGCCGGTCCCGCCGTGGACCAGGACGCGTTGGTTTTCGCCGCAGCCGCACTTGTCCCAGCCCTCCCAAGCGGTGATCGCGACCAGCGGCAGGGCGGCCGCATCGACCAGGGGGATCGTACGGGGTGCCAGGGCCAGCAGCCTTTCGTTGGCCAGGGCGAAGTCGGCGAGCACGCCCTGGGTGCCCTTGACCCCGCCCACGCAGCCGTAGACCGCGTCGCCCGGCTTGAAGCGGGTGACGTGTTCCCCCACGGCGTGGACGATGCCCGACACGTCTCCGTGCAGCCGAGCGGGAAGATCGGGCCCCAGCGCACGGGCGTCACCGGAACGGATCTTGTAGTCAACCGGGTTCACACTGGTCGCGGCGACCCGGATGAGCACCTGCCCGGGCTCCGCGGTCGGCTGCGGGAGGTCCATCTTGGCGAACTGCTCGGGGCCACCAAATTCATGGATCACATAAGCGAGCATGGCATAGGTCCTTTGGGGGGTGCGGCTGCTCAGAGTACCGGCTCACCGGGCGGCATGGGCTGGTGGGCTTTTCCGCCATTGCCGGTCGTGCGGGCTGGGCAAGTCGGGAAGCCGGGGCATCCCCGGCAGGCTGGCTCAACCTGTCGCCCGGGTGGTTCGATAAACCTGCTGGAGTCGGCGCTGCGCCGGCCTGATCAAGCACGCCCCTGCGAGCCGCAAGATGGAATTACAGAAGATCCTCCAAACGGCCTCTGAGATGGACTCGTCGGACATCCACCTGATCTCCGGCCACCCGCCGATGATCCGGGTCCACACCCATATGACCCCGCTGGACTTCCCCACCATTACGCCCGACGGCGCGATGCGGATGCTCAAGCAGATGGCCGGCGACGACCAGATGAAGGTCTTCGAGAAGATCAAGGACGCGGACTTCTCCTTCGAGATCCCCGGCCTGGGCCGGTACCGCGTCAATGCCCACCTCCAGCGGGCGACCGTCGGGATCGCCATGCGTGCGATCAAGACCGAGATCCCCCCGCTGGCCAACCTCAACCTCCCCGAGGTGATCAGCCGGCTGACCTACCTGCCGCGCGGGCTGGTGCTCGTGACCGGCGACACCGGTTCGGGTAAATCGACCACGCTCGCCGCGATGATCGACGCGATGAACAAACGCTACCGCAAGCACATCATCACGCTCGAAGACCCGGTCGAGTACACCCTGCAATCCGACAAGTGCGTCATCGAGCAGCGCGAGCTTGGCCAGGACACGCCCTCGTTCGCCTCGGGCCTGCGGCACGTGCTGCGTCAGGACCCGGACATCATCCTGGTCGGTGAGATGCGTGACCTGGAGACCACCGCCGCGGCCATCACCGCCGCGGAGACCGGCCACTTGGTCTTCTCCACGCTGCACACCGTCAACGCGTCGCACACCGTGGAACGTATCATCGATATGTACCCGGCCGACCAGCAGAACCAGATCCGTTCGATGCTGGCCAACACGCTGCAGGCGGTGATCTCCCAGACGCTGTTCAAGCGCATCGATACCAAGGGCATGGTCCCGGCGGTCGAGGTGATGCTGTGTACCCCCGCGGTGCGGAACCTGATCCGTGAGAACCGGGCGTTTGAGATCCCCAACGTGATCGAGACCAGCCGGCAGCTGGGCATGAACTCGCTGGACAACGCGATCGCCGAGCTGTTCTTCAACGGCATGATCAGCAAGGAAGACGCGATCGCCCAGGCGGCGTACCCCGAGAAGTTGGAGCGTGCCCTGGTGGCGTAAGTGGATCAGTGCGCGACGGTAAGCCGTCGTCTCCCCGAGGCAGGAACAGGCAAGAAGCAATGAGCGAACGGCGACACGCGAAGTGCTGACCGCTTAAACGAGAGAGAGAAATGCCAACCTATCGCTACCAAATGCGCAACTCCGGCGGGCAGATGACGGCCGGCACCATCGCGGCGGAGTCCGCGCTCGGCGCTGCGCAGCAACTCCGCAACCAGGGCAACACCGTCCTCTCGCTCACGCCGATCAAGAACGCCAACGCCCGCTCGTTTGCCGAAACACTTAAGGCCCTGAACTACAGCTCCGGGCCGTCGCAGAAGGACGTGCTGGGCTTTACCACCCAGCTCGCGGTCATGATCCGCGCGGGTATCTCCCTGCGGCAGGCCCTCGATGGGATCGCCGAGCAGGTCGAGAACCCGAAGTTCCAGAAGGTCCTCTACCAGATCAAGCAGGACGTCGAGTCGGGCAAGCCCTTCTCCGATGCCCTGGCCAAGCACCCCAAGCTGTTCGGCCCGCTCTACATCAACATGGTCCGCGCCTCGGAGATGTCCGGCTCGTTCAGCCAGATGCTCGAACGGATCGCCACCTACCTCGCCCAGCAGATCGAGACCCGGCAGATGGTCATCGGCGCGATGATCTACCCCGGCGTGATCGCGTCGCTGGCGGTCGGTGTGACCATCTTCCTGCTGACCTTCGTGCTGCCTAAGTTTGCCGATGTCTTTGCAGGCAAGGAATCGGCGATGCCCTGGCCGACGATCTTCCTGATGAACCTCTCGGAGTTCATGGTGCAGTGGTGGTGGGGCGTGCTCGGGGCGTTGTTCGCGGGGCTGATTTTCCTGGTGCTGTTTATCAAGACCGAGCCGGGCGGCTGGTGGTTCGACCAGATGAAGCTGCGTGTGCCGATCTTCTCCCGGATGTTCCGCGCTTTGTATATCAGCCGGTCGCTGCACACGATGGGCGAGCTGGTGAACGCCGGCGTGCCGATGCTCGACACCCTCGCCATCACCGGCGAGATCTCGGGCAACCGGATGTACAAGCGGATGTGGCGGGCGGTCTACAGCTCGGTCAAGCAGGGCAAAAAGATCATCCAGCCCCTGGCCAAGACCACGCTGCTGCCCAAGTCGGTGGTCCAGATGGTCGGGGCCGGCGAGGAGTCGGGTAAGCTCGGCGAGGTGCTCGACGAGGTCTCGACCTACTACGCCAAGCAGCTGCGCGAGGCGATCAAGACCGTGACCAGCATGATCGAGCCGATCATGATCATCATCATGGGTTCGGTGGTTGGCTTCATCGCGATGGCGATCATCCTCCCGATCTTCAAGCTGTCCACCCTGGTGAAGTAGGGCGAAGCGTTGCGGTATCCGGATGATGCGGCTGTAACGGATATGACGGATCAAAGCCCGATCGATCGGCGAATGGGTTTGTTTCGAGTGCCGGTTGAATCGTACGGTTGAATGATTATGAGTCGCCTATCCCCTAGACCCCGGACCCTGGCCCCGAAGCGTCGGCAGCGTCGACGCGCCGGCGGCTTCACGCTGATCGAGGCGGCGCTGACGACCGTAATCGTGGGCACGGGGGTGTTGGCGATCGTGGCCGCGCAGCAGGCCTACCACATGAAAAACAACTGGGCCGGCCGGACCACGACCGGGATGCTGCTGGCCAACGAGCTGCGCGAGCTGACCCGTGACCTGCCGCTGCACGACCCGATCACCGGCCAGGCGAACTACGGCCCGGAGCTCGACGAGGCCTCCGTCGTCGCCTACGACGACCTGGATGACTTCGCCGGGGTGGTCTCGGCCGGGACGGGCCAGGGCACGACGTTTAGCCCGCCGATTAATGCGCTGAAGCAGCAGATCACGGACCTGGATCGCTGGTCGCAGGTCGTGACGGTTGAGAACGTCTTGCCGGACTACATCGACGCGGCGTTTAGCCAGCCGATGGGTTCGACCAGCGTGATGCGGGTCACCGTGGCGGTCCTTTACACCGACCCGGAGTCGGGCGCTCAGGAGACGATCACGACGCTGACCTGGGTCGAAGTCGAGGAATAAGTTGCGAGGCGGGAAGACAGCCATGCGATCGATCACAAGCAACACGCATCCATCCATGCCCAACGCCCGTCGTCGTGGTACGGCGGCGGTCCTGGCGATGATGTTCCTGGCGATCTTCGGCTCGCTGGCCGCGGCGATGGCGATCGTTAGCCAGGGCAACCTGCACACCGCCGACACCCACCTGAAGGTGAACCGCTCGCTCGCCGCCGCCGAAACGGGCATGGAAGTGATGACCTTCCGCCTGGCCGACGCCTCGGCGACGGTCCTGACCCGATCGGGCACGATCTGGGATGCTGATACCGGTAGTTACATCACCACGCTCAACGAGTCGGACCTTTCCGGCGACCCCAGCGGGATGCCCACGGATGTGCTGATGGGTAAGGCCGACGCGGTCTGGTCCGAGGTCGCCGCTCAGCTCGTCGCTTCGCTCACCGGTGAGTTTCATAACCAGCAGGAGCCGTATGTCGATTCCGACGGCGTGGTCCACGTCGGCCCGATCGCCGTGGGACCCAGCGCCCCGTCCTTCACCGCGACCTTATCTCCGCACCCGATCGCCGGCGAAGACTACGACAGCGTGTACTACAGCCGCCCCCCTTACAGCGACATGGGCGTCAGCTCGGCTAACCCCCTCGACGCCCGTTACGTCAGGGTGACGATCACCGCATACGACGGCCCGGTCGATCGGCGGATCACCCGGTCGATCTCCATGGACTTCCAGATCGTCCGCCGGATCAACTACGCCATCCTGTCCCGCAGCCGCGTCATGATCGGCCGAAACGTGATGATCGATGGACGGGTCGGCTCGACCTATAACGAGACAAACCTGACCAACGGCCACCCGATTCAGATGGCCTCGGATTTCAGGGGCCTGGATTCGAGCCTGGACACGCAGCTCGATGCGCTGCTCGGGTCGATCATCGCCGACGACCAGGACGGCGATAACCGCCTGAGCATCTTTGACTCCGACGAGGTCGCCGACTACTCCGACCCGGCCAGCTATGACATCGATGGTGACGGGTTTATCACCGAGTTTGACTTCTTCCTGAGCCACTTCGACACCAGCGTCGGGCCGGGACAGATCTCTCAGAGCGAGTTGGAGTCGTCCATGAGCACGCTGGACGCCGAGCAGCTGATGCGGCTGATCGATACGTTCGGCTCACCGAACCGTGCCGGTTACAACGACGGGGTCATCGACTACTACGACCGTTACGCCAAGGTCCGTGGCGAGGTCCACATCGCCGCGGCCAAGGACGATTGGGAATCGGGCGCGGCCGGGGGCACCTACCAGGACTACCTGCAGGGCCCGATCGTGCCGGGCGACGGGCAGGTGCCCCTGACCTTTGAGTCAGGCGAGACCAGCGAGTACGAGCTGACGCCCGATCAGTTCAATACCAGCAACCTCAAGGCCCTGGCCGACGGCGACTTTGCCGCCCAGGCCGTGGCCAACGCCGCGAACCACGACTCGGGCGACCCGGACTCGCCCCAGCCTTTGGGCAGCGTCGAGCGCGAGTCCGTGCCCTACGGCGCGACCTACCCGTACGACTACTACGATCGGCCGGTCTACGAGAATATGACCTTCCGCAACGTGACGATCCCCAAGGGGACCAACGCGCTGTTCCGCAACTGCACGTTCATCGGCGTCACGTTTATCGAGACGGAGACGGACAATATCGGCGAAGACTACAACTACGCGGGCATGCAGGACGCCAGCGGTGATCAGAAGCACCCCGACCGCTTCGTCACCATCGACGGCGTGGACTACTACGACACCAAGCCGTTGAGCAACAACATCCGCTTCGAGAACTGCACCTTCGAGGGCGGGGTCTCCAGCGATGTGCCCCAAGAGTACACCCACACCCGCAACAAGATCGCTTTTACCGGGGTGACGACGTTTACGGTGGACGACTCGACCGAGCTGAGCGACGACGAGAAGCTGCTTTACAAGCGATCGTCGCTGTTGGTGCCGCAGTACTCGGTGGAGATGGGTTCGTTTGATTCGCCCTACGCGGCCGACGAATCCATCGAGCTGTCGGGCACCATCGTCGCCGGGCTGATCGACATGCGGGGCCAGATCCAGATCGACGGCCAGCTGCTGACGACCTTCGAGCCGGTGAGCAACACCGGTCCGGTGATCGGCGATACCTCGCCCCAGTTCAATACGACCTTGGGCTATTTCTCGTCCGCCGACGGTGACCTCGAAACCGAACTGCCCAGCAACGGCCTGGGCGTGATCCAGGTCCGCTACGACCCCGACTTGCCGCTGCCCGACGGGATCCTCGGCCCGGTCGAGGTCCTGCCGATCTTCACCACCTGGTTTGAAGGCGGCGAGTAAACCCGCCCGCGTATCTGACCGACACCACTGCCAGCGGGCGGAGGAGAGAACAGGCGGGACGAGGGATATCGGAGGAGACTTGAAACCCTCCGGTCCCCCTCGGCCCGGATTTTGACGGCCGACGGGTATGAGTCCTCGGCATCGCCCCCGCCTCAACGTGAGCCCCGCCATGGCCAGCCCCGCAAGAACCCGATCGACCCCCCGAGCACGGCGCAAGGCCCTTGGCCTGTCGCTGGTCGAGATGATCATCTCCCTGGCGATCACCGCGATGCTGCTGACCGCGACCATGGTCGCCATCAACGCCAGCTTCATCGCCTACGCCTCGGCCGCCGAGTCCGCCAGCACCCAGACGAGCACCCGCCTGGTCGTCCACCGGCTGCTCGCACTGGTGCGTACCTCAACCGCGCACGGCCCACTGCTGCCCGACTCGAGCGCCGACCCGCCGGTCACCCTCTCGGGCTTTACCCTGACCAGCAACTACATCGACCTGGTCGACCCGGACGGCGATGTCATCCGCCTGACCTATGTCGCCAATGAAGACATGATCTACGTCACCGTCACGCCCTACGGCACGGCGACCGCGACGACCGAGCCCCTGCTCGGCGGCGTCACCGACTGCACCTTCTACATCCAACGCCGCCTCGACGACGACGGCGTCTGGGTCCTGGACCGAGGCACCGTCGACTTCACCGTCCAGCCCGATGACGACAGCTCGCTCGAGCTTGAGGGCGGCGTCACCGCGCCGGTCCGCGTCATCGCCTCGACCATGCCGCGCAAGCTCGAGAGCGAGTGAGCCGCTTCCGCGAGTTTTGTAAGAACGTGTACGAGAAGTGCCTGAGGTGGTGTAGGCTTCCAGCCTGCCGTCACGACGACGTCGTGAAAAGGCCTGTTTCGAGCGGCGCTCGAACGGCGGGCAAGATGCCCGCCCCACCTTCTCGTACACGTTCTAAGGTTTGGGCAATCTTGGGCGGTTGACTTTTACCCAAGTTCTTGTTGCCAGGTCCGCATCGGAATAGGACCTTATCTTCGGACAATGATCCTGTCACCATGAGTGCCTAGTGTATTGGCCGATGTGGTGCCGCAAGCGTGCGAGCACGCAAGGAGAGGGAACGATGAACACAAGAACACTGCTTAGCGCGTTTTGCACGGGCCTGCTGATGATGCCCGCCCTTGACACCAAGGCTCAAGACGAGGTCGAAACGATCGCGTTGACCGGCACGATCCGCGACTTCAAGACCGAACACCCGGACTTTGAAAGCTACCCCGGCACATACAACAAGGTGGAAACCACCCTGGGCGAGGACGGCAAGCCCCGGCTGGATATGGCGTACTACGACCAACACTACGGCACCAGCAACCAGTCGGTGTACTCGGCCGAGTCGTTCGCGCAGTGGTTTGTCGACGTACCCAACGTGAATATTTCGATCCCGTACACCATCAGTCTCGAGCCTCACCCGACGAAGGCAGACACTTATTATTTTGCACGTGAGAAGCAGCTCTCGGGCGACCTGAAGTACTTCTTCCCGATCGACAACCAGGGCTGGGGCCTGTCCCAGGGCCCGCTCCGCTGGGCGCAGGTCGGCACGCACAACTACCACTTTACGTACGAGCTGGAAACCAACTTCACCTACACCGACCCGGGCGAGCGCGACTACGAGATGGAGTTCGCCTTTACCGGTGACGACGACGTGTGGGTCTTTATCAACGGCCGGCTCGCGGTGGATCTGGGCGGGGTGCACAGCCAGAAGTCCGCGGATGTGAACCTGGATGACCAGGCCGATGCCCTGGGCCTGGAGCCCGGCGAGACGTACACGCTCAAGCTGTTCTTTGCCGAGCGGCATACGTCCGAGTCCAACTTCCGGATCGAGACGACCCTGGAGCTTGAGGGCGTGCCCCCGACCACGGTGAGCCCGCTCTACGACTGAGATTGGAAGACAAGCGGTGATGCGATGACACCGCCCCAGATCGGGGCGGTCCTCTTATTGATCATGCTTGGACTTTCGGATTACAAGGCGAACAGGATGCCGTGATCGTCTACAAGTCCTGCTGGACCAGACGACGCTGCAGTGGATCGCGATTCCACCGACTACCGGTGGTTTGTCGCACGACTGATCCTGAGCCATACGGCCTCAACCACCTGCGGCCCTGACCATTGCCATAATCGTCAGGACCGTTTTACGCTGCGGCAGTTCGCGGGTTATTGAGCTGATTTAGTCGCAGAGATCGGCGGTGTATTGGTAGCTATTCATAGCCAGCCGCTTACTCCGGGTCGGACCACGGAGGTCCGGTGGTGCAGCGAAACGTACACAACAGAAAGGGTACGAACCATGAATCTCCAACCCACCACGATGAAGTCCTGCGTGCTGCTCGCCGCGGGAGCCCTGGGCCTGCCCGCTCTGGGCCAGTCTTACGAACACAGCTACCAGTACGCCTACGGCTCGCCGGCACAGTTCGATATGATCGGGCCCGCGACCGAGGGCAATTCCAACGGCGATGCACTGCTTCAGTCGGTCACCATGCCCAATGGTGAGGTGTACGAGGAGTTTTACCGGCCCGTTTCGATCTCGCATTTTAGCTACGCCGGCAACGCGAACAACTTTAAGGCCCTTGCCGGGTCGGATTGCACGGTCGGGGTTAATACCACGATTGCGTTGAAGAATGTCGATGGCAATGGGTCGAAGAACGCGTCTGAAGCCGACCTCGCGGGGATGCCCGAACATATCCTCAATGTGCTCGAGACCGAGAACCTCAACAACTACATCGACACGTCCACCAACGATGGGTGGGAGTTTGTGATGAAGTTCGACCTGCCGTTGAAGGACAACGACGAGGACCCGGACGACTTCGGCGAGCTGCTGTACTTCGAGCGCGGGGACGGCGGCGGTAACTCGTGGATGACCTTCCTGGCGGTGGACGAGAACAATGTCCCGCTGCCCGGCGCGACGCCTCTGGCGGTTTCGCCAACCGAGACCGTGCTCACGACTCCTCGGACCGTCCTCTCCGGGGGCCAGGACATGGGCGCGGTGGCGATCGATCTGTCGCGGCTGGGCGTGTCTGAGACGACCTACCTCCGTGTGATGCGTTCAGAATCCGGTGTCGGCGGGTATACCTCCGGGGAGGTGAAAGCCGATTTCAAGATCATGGCCGTGATCACCCACCCCGAACAGCTCACCAAGCGTAACGCGCTCTACGACTGACCTCGGATTGATTTCTCCGTGCTCAAGCCCCGCCCCAGTGCGGGGCTTGTTTTTTGTCGCAGCGATGTGGATGAGTTCTTCAGACTCGGCGGATGACCAGGGTGTCGTTCTGACCGCCGAATCCGAAGCTGTTGGACAGGCAGGTATCGACCCTGGTTTGGCGGGCGTGGTTGGGGATGTAGTCCAGGTCGCAGGCGGGGTCGGGCGTGCCGTAGTTGATGGTGGGGGGGAGCTTGCCGTCGCGGATCGCCAGGGCGCAGACGATGGCCTCGCAGACCCCGGCCGCCGCGATGAGGTGGCCCATCATCGACTTGATCGAGCTGACGGGTGGGCTCTGACTGGCATCGCCGTCGGGGCAGAAGACACGTTTGATCGCCTTGGTCTCGATCGAGTCGTTCTCCTTGGTGCCCGTGCCGTGGGCGGAGATGTAGTCGATATCGGCGGGCGAAACGCCGGCGTTATGCAGGGCCTGCTGCATCGCGGCCGCCCCGCCCCGGCCCTCGGGGTGGATGTCGGTGATGCGGTAGGCGTCGGCGGTCGAGCCGTAGCCGGCCACCTCGGCCAGGGGCGTCGCGCCGCGCCGCCGCGCGTGCTCCAGCGTCTCGAGGATGATGATGCCCGCGCCCTCGCCCATGACAAACCCGTCTCGGTCGGCGCTGAACGGGCGGGACGCGGTTAGCGGGGTGTCATTGCGGTTGCTCAGCGCGGTCAGACGGTTAAACCCGGTCACCCCCAGCGGGTGGATCATCGTGTGCGCCCCGCCGGTGATCATCACATCCGCGTCGCCGCAGCGGAGGATCTCACTCGCTTCGCCGATCGCCTGGGTCGACGCGGCACAGGCCGTCAAGCAGTTGTAGCTCGGTCCCTCGGCCACGAACTCCAACGCCAAATGCGTCAGCGGCATGTTCGGCTCCTGCTCGACCTCGACCAACGGCTTGAGGCACTGCACCGCCTGGTCCGCCCACTTGGCCCCGTCGATCCCGCGTCCCTCGGCGTCCCACCCGGCGAGGTTGGCCTTGACGTAGTTGTCAAAGTCCAGCGAGCCCTCGCCCGAGCCGAGGTAGATGCCCAGCCGCGCCGAGTCGAGCTTGCCGTCCCGGCTGGCGTACTGCTCCAGCCCGGACATCCGCCAGGCCTGCACCGCCGCGCCCAGCGCGAAGCTGGTATTGAGCCCGACGCCCTCGTGCAGCTCGGGCTTGCTGACGTAGTCGTTATGCGTGTAGTTCTTCACCTCGGCGGTGAAGTTGGTCGGGAAGGTCGCCGCGTCGAACCGGGTGGTCGACGACACCCCGGATCGGCCCGCGAGCAGGGCCGACCATACGATTTCGAGGTCGTGGCCCAGCGGGGTGACCCAGCCCATGCCGGTGATGACGATCTTTTGGTTCATGGCTCCTTGCCTCGTAGTAGGGCGGGCATTCCTGCCGGTCATCAGGCCAGAAGCCTGTGTGGTTCGCGTTGTTTTTGTCTCAAGTCGGTTGCGCGGCTTTGTTGTATTGACAGGCAAGAATACTTGTCCTACTGCGTAACGCCTTCCAAAATCGCTGCCGTATTTTGCCCGCCGAAGCCGGTTGTGAAGACCAGTAGCTTTTCGAGCTTTGTCGGTTGGGTCGCGGACATACCGTTGATCGGGCGATCGCGGTTGACGATCCTCGGCAGGGTCTGTTCGCGCAGGGCCTTTGCCCCGATGGCCAGGTCCAGGGCCCCGGCCCCGGCCGAGCAGTTGCCGATCGATGCCTTGCTGGATACGACCGGGACCGCGCCGATTCGGTCGCCGAAGACCGTGTGCAGCGCCGCGGCTTCCGCCGCGTCCCAGATCGGGTGCCCGCAGCCGAAGGGGATGACGGCATCAATGGCGTCGGCGTCGAGGTCGGCATCGCGCAAAGCCGCCCGGATCGCGAGCATTGGGCCGCGGCCCTCGGCCGTTGGTTCGAGCGAACGCTTGGCGGGGTTGATGCTCTGGCTGGCGCCGAAGCCCAGCACCTTGGCGTAGGGCCGGGCACCATCGCGTTTAGCCATCGTCTCGCCGGCTTCCAGCACGAGGATGCCCCCGCCCTCCCCGACGACCGTGCCGTCGGCCGCCTGATCGAACGGGCGGACCGCGCCGGCCGGGTCATCGTTGCGCGGGCTGAGCCGGCCCGAATAGACCTGGCGGATAAAGCTCATCGGGTTGACGTTGCTCTCGGCCCCGCCACAGAAACAGGCGTCGGCCTGCCCGCGCTGGATCACCCGGAGCGACTCGCCCAGGCTCAGCCCGCCGCTGGCCTCGGCACAGGTGATCGTGTTGCTCGGGCCCTGCGCGTCGTGCACGATCGTGACGTGGCAGGCCAGCATGTTCGGCAGGTACTTGAGCAGCCAGAGCGGGGTGAGGTGGCCCATGCCTTCTTCGCCCCAGTGGGCGATATTGAATGAGCCGTCGTCTTGCTGAGACTGCACCAGTGCTGCGGTCAGCTCTTCAACGTCCGCTGCGATCAACCCCGCGCCGATGTGGCAGCCAAAGCGGGTCGGGTCGTAGTCCGGCTCTTCGTCCGGGGCGGTGCAGTGGGTCTTAAGCCCGGCGTCCTGGGCGGCGAGCTGGGCGGCGGCGACGGCTAGCTCGATGTCCCGGGCCATGACCTTGGTCGCCTTGCGGTAGGTCTTGGGGACAAAGTCCTTGATCTTAAAGTCGTGGACCTCCGCGGCGATCCAGGACGGCAGGTGCGTGGCGTCGAACGCCTGCATCGGGCCGATGGCCGTCTCGCCCGCAAGGAGCCTTGGCCAGACCGTGTCGATGCCCAGCCCGAGCCCGCAGACCGGGCCGACACCGGTGATGTAGACCTCTCTTTTCATGCGGCGATTCTAGCCGGACCCCGGGGCGCTGGCGACCGACGATACACTCTGGGTATGTCGCTGAGCACCCGCTTGACCCTCAAGACCCTGGTCATCATTGCGAGCCTACTCGCGCTGTCGGGCGTGGCTTGGTGGGGCATGACCGGTCTGGACCGTGACCTCGACACGGCGCTGGACGAGTACGACCAGCTCCGACAGGTCTACGAACTGGCGGTGTCGATCGAGCAGGCGCGGGTCGTGCTACGGACCGACCCGGGCAACGCCGGGCGGCTGCGGCCGATGGTGACCCGCACGCTGCTGGAACTCGAAGACCCTGGCCTGGCGCTTCGGCCCGAGCTTGTCCAAGAGCTCAAGGGCTACCTGCTGGTGGTGAATGACGCGTTTTCGTCGGGCCCGGGCGGTCGTCTGCCCGATGAGGTTGATGTTGACGCGATGATCGGGGCGCTGGGCGGGGTGACCAACAAGCTGGCTAATGAGGCGGAGCAGATCGAGCGGCGGATCGCTCAGGTCGGCATCGATGCGGATAGGCGGCGGGTGCGGGTCAAACGTTGGGTCGGCGGCACGGCGGTCAGCGCCTCGGCCCTGGTCGTCGTCATCGGGGTCTGGCAGTACCTCGCGGTCATGCGGCCGCTGCGCCGGCTGGAGCGCGGGGTCAACCGGCTGGCACGGGGTGAGTTTACCCAGCAGCTGCGGGCCACGGGGGACCGTGAGTTTGTCCGGCTGGCCGAGGACTTTACGAGCATGGCTCAACAACTCCGCGAGCTCTATCAATCGCTGGAGGACAAGGTGCGGGAGCGGTCACGCCAGCTCGCGCAGAGCGAACGGCTCGCGTCGGTCGGTTTCCTCGCGGCGGGGGTGGCGCACGAGATCAACAACCCGTTGGCGATTATCGCCGGGGAGGCCGAGCTCGCGCTGGGCTCATTGCCCGAGGGCGTCGATTCGGAGGTTAGGCAAGGGCTGATGGCGATCCGGGACGAAGCTTTTCGCTGCAAGGCGATCACGCAGAAGCTTTTATCACTTGCCCGCCCAGGCAGTGGTCAGCGGGAAGAAATTGATCTGCGGCAATTGGCCGAGGATGTGGTTTCGCTGGTGCGCACCCTGCCGCAACACCAGGGCAGGTCCCTGCAGGTCCAGGGCGACGCGGCGGTGAACGTCCGGACCGACCCCGCCCAACTCAAGCAGGTCGTGTTGAACCTGGTCATCAACGCCCTCGAAGCGGCCGATCCGGGAACCGGGCAAGTCGTGATCAGTGTGCAGCGGCCGGCCGATCGCCCGACCATCAAGGTGCGGGACAACGGCCAAGGGATCGACCCCGATACCCTCGCCCGCGTGTTCGAGCCGTTCTACACCGAGAAGAACAGCCCCTCGACGCCCGGGCTCGGGCTTGGCCTTTCGATAAGCCACGCGATCATCAGCGACCTGGGGGGCACCCTGGCCGCCGCCTCGCCGGGGCCGGGGCGTGGCAGCACGTTTACGATCGAACTCCCGTTGAGTGAAAGAGGTAAAGTCCTGCCATGAGACCACAGACCCGGCCTGATGTCATGGTGGTAGACGATGAGCAGCGGCTGCGCGAGGTGCTGGTGCGCGGCATCCGACAGATGGGCTTTGTCTGTGAAGGCGCGGCCACGGGCGAGGATGCGCTTCGACAGCTGCGTGAGCAGCCACGCGGTGTGGTGATCGTGGACCTGAACCTGCCGGGCATGGACGGTATGGAGCTGTTCGAGAAGATCCGGCGCGGCTGGCCCGCCACCCAGGTCATCGTGCTCACCGGTTTTGGCGACCTGGATACCGCCCAGCATGCGATCCGGCTGGACGTCGTCGACTTCCTCACCAAGCCCACACACCTGGGCGAGCTCGAGGCCTCCTTGTCGCGGGCCTGGCGGCGGATCGACGATGCGGTGGGGCTGGACGCCGTCGTGCTCCCCGAAAACGAGGGGGACGACGAAGACGGGGTGCCGCCGGGCAAGTCACCCGCGCCGCCTGATTCGGGCGCGGCGAGTGATGGCGACCGCTCATTGGAAGAAATCGAGCGCGATCACATCCTCCGCACCCTGAGCCGGCACGACGGCAACCGCCGCGCTACCGCCGAGGCCCTGGGCATCAGCCTGCGGACGCTGTACTACCGGTTGAATCAGTATCAGGGCGAGGGGTTGTTGTAGGCGACCGGTACTGGGATTTGATTGGGCAGATATCGTGTTTGGACTTAGAAGCGCTTGCTAAATTGGTATTTCAGGCGATAATATAGATGTGGTTAAGAAACAGAAAGAAACTAAAGAGCTGAAAAGCTACACGATTAGTGATGGTCAGATGGTGCTCACGCTTGAAGAAGCGGAAGAGGGTGGATTTATTGTTCGCTCCCCCAGTGATCCGGAATTGATCACGCAAGCGGAAACCATCGAAGAAGCCTTTTACATGGCTCGGGATGCTGCACAAGCCCTTCACGAATGTCGGGTAGATCTGCTGCGCGAGATTCGTGCCATGCGAACGGCGAGTTGATTCACGTCTTGTCGATCACGGGGACGCCCAGTTGCTTGCATATTGCCTTGCCCATTGCGGTCTTGAGTTCGCGTTGGCGTGACATCGGAGCTTTTTGGCCGGTCTCAGGATTGACCCAAACTTGGTGCTCTTTACCTTCGCGGTGGGGATAACACCCGTGCTTCTTCAGGTGCTTTTCTAGGTCGCGGCGTTTCATATCTTGCTTCCGTGCATTCCGATGTTGATAGTATTGTAGATACTTGTCAATCATCACTAAGAACGTGTACGAGAAGTGCCTTAGGTGGGGTAGGCTTCCAGCCTGACGTCCCGACGACGTCGTGAAAAGGCCTGTTTCGAGCGGCGCTCGAACGGCGGGCAAGATGCCCGCCCCACCTTCTCGTACACGTTCTAACGCTTGCACGAAGCTGTTTGTCGGCCAGTAGATAAATTGTTGCTTAAACTGACACGCATGCTCACCCACCGCATCATCCCGTGTCTTGATGTGAACCAGGGGCGCGTGGTCAAGGGCGTGAACTTTGTCGATCTGCGCGACGCGGGGGACCCGGTCGAGGTCGCGAAGGGTTACGACGCGGCCGGGGCGGACGAGCTGGTGTTCCTGGACATCACCGCGAGCCACGAGGACCGGTCGATTACTTATGACATGGTGCGTCGTGTGGCGGAGCAGTGCTTCATGCCGTTCACGGTCGGCGGGGGGATCCGCACGATCGAGGATGTGAAGAAGCTGGTCCAGGCCGGGGCGGAGAAGGTGAGCATCAATACGGCCGCGATCGTCACGCCGGACATCGTTCGGCAGACGGCCCGGCGGTTCGGCACGTGCGCGACGGTGGTGAACATCGACCCCAAACGCGTGCCGATCGACGAATGGGACTCACGCATGGATGACGCGGAAGAGCGCTTGGCTGCAAGTGGAATCGATCTAGATTTATACCGATCAAACTTAGTGTTTCCTGAAAGTCCTTCAGGAACTGTTTTCGAGGTCCATACCCACGGTGGCCGCAAGCCAACTGGCCTCCAGGCGGTTGCTTACGCCAAAACTGTCGTCGAGCTCGGTGCCGGCGAGATCGTGCTGACCTCGATGGATGGCGACGGCACGAAGGACGGCTACGACATCGAGGTCACCCGCCTGGTCGCCGACGCGGTGGACGTGCCGGTCGTCGCGTCGGGGGGCTGCGGCAACCCGCAGCACATGGTGGATGTGCTCCAGCAGACCCGGGCGGATGCGGTCCTGGCGGCGAGCATCTTCCACTTCGGCGACTACTCGATTGCCGAGACCAAGCAGGCCATGGCCGACGCGGGGTTGCCGGTGCGGCAGGTTGCGGGTGTTTGAATTGCGTTTGATTGCGAGGACCTGTAGATGAGTAAGCCAACATTGAAGCAGCTTAAAGAACAGTTAACTCAGCGATGGAACGAGGAATCGATAGACGAGGTCAGCCGGTGGTTGTATGCAAAGATGAAGGGGCCATGCCCGTCTGGTGAGGTTGAGATCGAGGGGCTCGCATTTGCGGATTTACGTGGATACCGTGCCTTGGGTGGTGAGGTTCCCCGGGGTGTATCGATGCAACATGTAGATATGTCGTTTGGCGAGTTAAACTTCAATACAAGTGTATTTCGAGATTGCATATTTGTTCGTACTGAATGGGGTGGTGGATATGTTGGACATTTATTTGAACGATGCGACTTCACTCGTGCACAATGCCGACAATCGAATTTAGTGCAGGCCATATTCATCGACTGCAAAATGGAAGGTATCAACCTGCAACGCATTTTTGCCGGGCGGGGCACTTCGTTTCATCGTTGTGATCTAACAGGCGCCTACTTCACCGAGGCAGGTCTTGGCGTTCAAGGAGAAGTGTCGGTGACTTTTACAGAGTGTTGCTTGAACCAAGCAAGATTTGGTTCTCGCAGTCCGCTGCTAAGGGAAGATGAGGAACACAACGCGGCATATCGTGGGGGTCAGCTATCCGGCGTCAGCTTCGTTGCGTGTACATTTCACGATGTCGATTGGGGTGGTGCGGACACCTCCACGGCTGAATTTCTGCCTGAAGACACAAAGCCGATCTACGTATGACGCCGCCGCGATACTTCCCCTTCATGCACGGCGTCTACGACGTCAAGGCCGGCATCACCGCGCTGGGCAAGGACCAGGGCAACGGCCCGCTCGATGCGCAGGTCTTTCAACTCGACGAACAGCGCGGGGTTTATTTGAGTGCTAAGCGGCAAGCCGCTGATAACGCCAAGCAGCATGTCCTCTGGGAGGACCTCGACACGCCTGCCGCGATCGTGATCGAAGACTGGATGACGACCCGACTCAATGCCGAGTACCCGGGCACCTACACCGGCCGGCCGCACGACCTCGGTTTAGGCGGGCTCGCCAACCTGATCCAGGAAGACTTCGCGGTGCTGCAACTCGACGAAGCGGGCAACAACCACCTTGCCCACCTCAACATCGCCATGCCCAGCGGTTGGGCCCCGGAGGAAAAGATCGGCAAGCCATTTGATGCCGTCCACAGGCCTGTCCCGCACATCGAGCCGTTGAGTGCGAAGCAGCACTCGATCGCGAGGCTGATGGTCAACGCGACCCGCGGCGCGGTGCGTTTCGCCTGGACCGTTACCGACGATGCGGCGCTGAATCACCACCCGAACCGCGATCGCTCGGTCGCCCATCCCACGCCGCTGCCCGACCACCCGGCGGGCGAGCCGCTGCTCCGGGTGGAGCGCCAGGTGATCCGGGGCTTCCCAGAACACCGGGCTGCGCTGTTCCTGATCCGCACGTACCTCTACCCGTTCTCGGATCTTGATGCGGTGACCCGCGGTGCTTTGGCCCTTGCGGTGAGGGGGATGAGTGAATCCAGCCTTGAATACAAGCAAATGGACCGGGGCCGGATCCTCACGGCGTTGGCGAGGCCGTGATCTTAGGGCTTCCCCTGCCGGGCATACTTGTGGTACATTTAGGATCCAGCCACGGAAGGGTGAATTGCTAAGTACGGGTACGACATCGGCCTACGGACGGTGCCGATCCGCGAGAAGCGGCCCGTCGATCGGGGCTTCCGGGGATCCTGGCGGCTTGGCCGCTGTTTTGTGCGTACCAGAAAACCCACCCCTGCCCCCACAGGTCCTGCAGTATGGCCCACTCGACGACCGAACCCGCCTCCGTTGTTCAATTTGATATTGACCAGGCCCGGCACAAGACCCTGGCCGATACCAAGCTTTACAAGTACTTCAAAGCTGCGGTCCAGTTCAAGACCTCCGACCTGCTGATGCGTGGCGGCGAGCCCCCAAAGCTCCGGCTGCGGGGCGAGCTCAAGGCTCTGGACGTCGACCCGCCCTCGGTCGAAGAGTTCAACGCGATGATCTTCGAGGGGATCACCGACGAGCAGAAAGAGGAGTTCGGCCGACGCGGCTCGCTCGACTTGGGGATCGACTTCCCCGTCGATGGTGAGAAGCACCGCTTCCGCGTCAACATCTTCCTGACCCGGGGCCGCTGCGCCATCGCCGCCCGCCGAGTGAGCAACGAGATCCTCGATTTCGATGACCTCTACCTCCCGCCGATCATGAAAAAGATCTCCGACGAGGTCCGCCAGGGCCTGATCCTGCTGTGCGGGGTCACCGGGTCGGGTAAATCCACGACGATCGCGTCGATGCTCCAGCGGATCAACGAGACGCGCAAGTGCCACATCCTCACGATCGAGGACCCGATCTAGTACCTATTCAAAGACGCCAAGGCGAGGTTCAACCAGCGGGAAGTCGGCATCGATGTGCCCGACTTCCCTACCGCGCTGCGGGCGATGGTGCGTGAGAACCCGGACGTGGTGCTGATCGGCGAGATGCGTGACCGCGAGACCTTCGAGGCCGCGCTCCAGGCCGCGGAGACCGGGCACCTGGTCTTCGGGACCATCCACGCGTCTTCGTGTTCCCAGGCGTTCGGCCGGATCTACGACCTGTTCCCCGCCGACGAGCGTGAGAACGTCCGGTCGCTGCTGGCCTACCAGATGCAGGCGTTTGTATACCAGAAGCTGCTGCCGACCCTGATGCCGGACGTCCCGCGTGTCCCGGCGGTGGAGATCCTGATGCAGAGCCCTCCGACGCGGAACTACGTGCTGGAGGGCCGCGAGGGCGAGTTGGAGAAGGTGATCGCCGATAGCCGGGAGGGTGGGATGCAGTCTTACGTCGACTCGCTGGTCGAGTTGGTGGAGAAGAACTACGTGCACCCGAAGGTCGCGCAGGACGCCTCGCCGAGCCCCGAAGAGATCAAGATGCGTCTGCGAGGCATCAAGACCCGTTGACCCCGATGGCGCGGGCCGGGCCCGCTGATCCCGGCGACGGCCAGTCGGCCGGCCCCCCCAAGGACCGAGGTGGACTTACCCCTATGTTTCAGTTGATCGCACAAATCCAGGCCGAGCCGGTCTTCCTGATGAGCCTCGCCAAGCCGATCCTCGTCCTGGCCGTCCTTGGGCCCTGGGCCTGGCTGGTCGGCTCGCTCGATAAGGACGCCGCCTACTACTACCTCAAGCGCGACGAGTGGTCGTTCGCCCATGTCGGTGCCGGGCTCGTCGGGTTCGGGGTCATCATCACCCTCCCCATCTTTTGGGTCGGCCTGCCCCTGGGCATCATGATCCTGCTCGGCGAGGTCGCCGGGTACATCGTTTACCGCAACAAGCAGGTGCCGGAGAAAGAGCGTTGGAGCGGGGCAGACATCTGGCGGAACATCGTTGCCGCCCGGAAGCGTGGCCAGGCGGATAAAGCGATCAAGAAGGCCTCGATCAAGCTGCTGGACAAGTCCGAGCAGCTCCTGGACATCCCCTTCGGCGACGACCCCCGGGCCGAGGCTTTTGAGCTGTTTGAAAAGATGCTGCTCTTCTCCGTGCCCCGTGGTGCCGACCTGCTGGACATGAGTGTGGACGCGGAGAAGGCGGGCTTCATCGCCCGGATCGACGGCATCCGCTACAAGCAGGAGGCCCCGCCGCAGGAGCTCTGCGTCCAGCTCATCGACTACCTTAAAGAACACGCGGGGATGGACACCACCGACCGTCGACGCAAGCAGACCGGCAAGATGTGGGTCGAGGTCGAGGACTACGGCAAGCACACCCTTGTCCTCACCACCGCCGGCTCGACGCGGCAGCTCTCGCTTAAAATCGAGATCGACCCGGACGGCCGGCTCGACATCCCGATCCAGCACCTGGGGCTGCTGGGCCCGCAGAAGCAGCAGGTCGACGATCTGCTCGAACAAAAAGGCGGGGTCGTCCTCTTCGCCAGCCCGCCGCGAACCGGCACGACCACCTCCATGTACTCTTTCCTGCAGAAGCACGACCCGTACACCTCCTCGGTGATGACCTTCGAGAAGGAGACCGCCTTCGACCTCGAGGGCGTGAACCACAACAACTTCCCCGAGGGTGCGAGCAACGAGCAGATCATGGAAGAGTTTGGCTCGCTGCTGCGGTCCGACCCCGACGCCATGATGGTCTCGCCGCTGATCAACACCGACATGGCCCGGACGGTCTCTCAGTACGCCGAGGAGACCCGCTTCTACATCCCCATGCCGGCTAAGGACACGACCTCCGCGCTCAAGCTCTGGCTCAAGGTCGTCGGCGACCAGAAGCTGGCCGCCAATGCCTTGGGCGCGATCATCAGCCAGCGGATGGTCCGCCGGCTCTGCCACACCTGCCGCGCCCCGTACATGCCCGACGCCGCCGCGCTCAAGAAACTCAACGTCCCCAAGAGCAAGGTCGGCCAGCTCTATAAGGCCTCGGGCAAGGTCATCGTCAAGGAAACCGAAGAGCCCTGCCCCGACTGCCACGGCCTGGGCTACCGCGGGCGCATCGGCGTCTTCGAGATCATGATCATCGACCAGGCCGCCCGCAACTACATCGCCTCGGGTGAGGGCGAAAAGCTCCGCGCCCACCTGCGTAAAAACCGCATGGTCTACCTCCAGGAAGCCGCGCTGGCCAAGGTCGTCGAGGGCATCTCCGACATCAAAGAAGTCACCCGGGTGATGGGTGAGAAGGACTAAGCCGTATGCTGATCGTCGCCAACATGCTGATCGTCCTCTTCATCCTGGCCATGGCCGCCATCTGGGCGACCTACGGCCTGTTCTCCAGCTTCCTGCACCTGGTCATCGTGATCGTCTCGGGCGTGGTTGCCTTTGCGATCTGGGAGCCGCTGGCCTTCGTGCTGCTGGGCCGGATGCCCGAGTACGCCTGGGGCGTCGCGCTGCTCGCACCCTTCGGGCTCACCCTCATCATCGTCCGGGCCCTGATGGACAAGTACTGCAAGATGAACCTCAAGTTCCCCCGGCTGGCCGACCAGATCGGGGGGGCGGCCTTCGGCGTGGTCTCCGGCGTCCTCTCCATCGGGTTCTTCGTCATCGGCCTGGGCTTTATGAACGCCCCGCCCGACCTCATGGGCCTCAAGCCCTACCGGATGTCCTCCAACAAGGTCGAAGAGAACGACGAGGGTGGCAAGCTCTGGGTCCCGGTCCACGCCATCACCGGCGGGTTCTACACCATGCTCTCCACCGGGGCCATGGCCCCGACCCTGTCGGACAACTCGCTCGCGGTGAACAAGTCCGATGTCGCCGAACGCGCCTTCACCTACCGCCTCCAGAACGACGAGAACCAGATGAAGTCGGCCCACCCCGACACGATCCAGGTCGTCGACGCCTATACCGTCTCGAGCAACGTCGAAGTCTTCCAGCACCACATGAAGCTGGATATCGTCCGGCAGATGCTCAACCCTGAGTACGCGCTGCCCGACATCCCCGAGGGCACCGACCCCCAAGCCGTCGCCGACGCGATCGTCGTCGAGGCCGTCCGCCGCCTGGACGCGGACGACCCGGAGCAGAAGCCCTCGGATATGCTCAACACCATGGTCATCCGGGACATCGCGAACAAGCTCGATATTAAAAACCCGACCGCGGACTTCGAGAGCTTCGTCAAGCGCGTGGTGACCGAGCGGACCACCAGCCTGTTGCTCGGGATGCAGCCGACCGTCACCGGCGATCAGACGGTCCTCATCGTCGATACGCTCTGGAAGAAAGAGCCGGCCGGCACGTTCAACACCGACGGCTGGCTCCGCGTCGCGATCCCGCAGATCCGCCTGCAGGTCCTCAACAGCCGTGACGAGTACGAGCTGATCCCGCCGATCGCCTACAGCCTCGAGGTCAACAAGCTCACCGGGCAGCGTGTCCTGGTCAGCCTCACCAGCCAGCAGGTCTACGCCGCCTACACCCAGGACGACGACGTGAAGATCGGCTGGTTCTTCAAGCTCCCCGCCGGGGCGACCGCGACCCGCCTGGAAGTCCGCCAGCTCGGCTTCGACCTGTCCTCCATCACCGCCCCCAATACCCAGACCCTCGCCCTCGCGCAGGCGCTGGGCGCGGGCGAGATCCCGCCCAAGGAAGAGGAAGACCCACGGGGCGGCCCGGTTGAGATAGCCGGCGTGGGCATCGGCGCGAGCGGCGCCCGGGCCGAGCTGACCGAGCGCCTGCCCAAGGCCCTGAGCCCGAACTCGGCGACCCAGGTTACCCCGGACAAGTCCAACCCCGAACGCTGGACCGCGTTCGAGGGCTACCAATTGCTGTCTTCCGGGGCCGGGATCGGCGGCGGCCGGGCCTCGCGGATGCAGTCGATCTCGGTGCCCGCCAACTCCCGGCTGCTACGTGTCGAGCTCGACCCCAACAGCGCTAGGTCGCTCTACGGCCAGGCCCTCGAACGTGCCAAGAACCTCCAGGTGATGCAGGTCCGGGACACCACCGGCAACAGCGCGGACGCCATCGCTTTCGTCCTGCTTCGTGATGACGGCTCGCAGATTGTTGCAATTCGAGAGGATTCGCGCGGCGAAATCACCTCGCTCCGTGCCAGCGACCTGCCCTCACCCGCGCGGGGCGACAAGCTCTACGTCTACTTCCAGGTCACCGTCGGCCGAACCCTGACATCCTTCATGCTCGGCGGCCAGCCGCAGGACTTCGAGACGCCGATCGAGGTCGTCGATAGGGGCCGGCGCTAAGCCCGTAATGCGCGACGCGCATCTGGCCCGGCTTGGTGAAGCTCCGGCTTGTCAACGCCACCGGCGGTCGGCGTATACTCGGGCCATGGGCGAGTTCGCGGGCAAGCGTGTCACAGTCATGGGCCTGGGGCGGTTCGGCGGCGGTGTCGGTGTGACCCGCTTCCTGGCCGACCGCGGCGCGGACGTGCTCGTCACCGACCTCGAGCCCGAGGACAAGCTCCAACCCAGCGTCGAACAGATCCGGGACCTCATCGACGTGGGCGTCGTCACGCTCCGGCTGGGCGAGCACAACGTCAGCGACTTTACGACCTGTGACCTGGTGGTGGTCAACCCCGCGGTGAAGCCGGGCAACCGCTTTGTCCGCGCGGCCGAGGCGGCGGGGATCGAAGTGACCACCGAGATCCGCCTGCTGGTCCAGCGCCTGCCCAACCGCCTGCGGACGATCGGTGTGACGGGGAGTGCCGGCAAGTCGACGGTGACGGCGATGATCGGGCATGTGCTTGGTAGGGTCTTTGAGCGGGGCCGAGAGGGTTCGGGTTCAACGCCAAGACGCCAAAGCGCCAAGACGCCAAGCAAGGCAGACAACCCCAAGGTCTGGGTCGGCGGCAACATCGGCGTGTCCTTGCTCCCGGTGCTCGATCAAATCGGCGAAGACGATTGGGTCGTTCTGGAACTGTCGAGTTTTATGCTCGAACGGTTGAAGGCAGACGCCCACTTCGCTGGCTGGTCCCCCCACATCGCGGTGATCACGAACATCAGCCCGAACCACCTGGATTGGCACGGGTCGATGGAGGCGTACGTCGCGGCGAAGCAGGTGATTTTGGATTACCAAATTGAGGATGTCGGCTACCAAGAAGTGGCGGTATTGGGCCCAGGGGCACCCTCAGCTTTTCGAGTCAAGGCATCTGAGCAGTTTCGATGGGATCCGGACCGTATGGAGCCTTGGTTAATGCCAAGGGATTGGTCATTGGCAGTTCCTGGTCGGCACAATCGATTGAATGCGTTGATAGTCAGTCAGGTTGTTGTCGAGATCGATGACCAAACAGAAACTGAAGCAGCTTTGTCCGACTTCCCCGGCCTCCCACACCGTCTGCAGCTCGTTACCAAGCACGACGGCGTGCGATACTTCAACGACAGCAAGTGCACCACGCCGGAGGCGGCGATGCTCGCCATCCAGGCGTTTACCGAGGACGACGGCAAGCCCGGCATCCACTTGATCCTGGGCGGCAAGGACAAGGGCAGCGACATGAAGCCGCTGGCCGGCTTGGCGTCGCAGCAGTGCAAGGGCGTTTACACGATTGGCGCGTTGGGCAACACGATCGCGGGGTTGTGCGAAGACGCGGCGGGCCGGTCTTTGCCAGAGCGACCCGACTCCTGCGGCGGTGTGAGCTGGCCCGCAGAGTCGGCCGAGATCGTCCGCTGCGGCGACCTCGACACCGCCGTTACTGAGATCAGCAAACGCGCCAAAGCCGGGGACGTCGTGCTGCTGTCGCCCGCCTGCGCCTCGTGGGACCAGTTCGAGAACTACGAGCAGCGTGGCGAGCGGTTTATTGAGCTGGTTCAACACCACATCAACGGCAAGTGATGAGGCGCAAGCCCACGTTCGATGAGCGTGGGACTCGGGGACGATGCTTGGATGCCTCAGATCGGCAGCCCGGGGATCGCGGCCATCTTGAGCGCGGCTACGACCATGAGCAGGACGAACGCGACGCGGACGTGGTCGAGCGGCAGGGCGTGGGTGAGTTTGGCGCCGAGCCGGGCGCCGAGGATCGCGGTGGGCGCGAGCAGGGCGGCGATGATCAGGGCGCTCTGCCAGGCGGGCCGGGGCATTAGCGTTGGGTCGAAGTGCCCGCCGAGGGTGGCGAGCTTGAGCGAGGCGCCGATGGCGGCGCTGAAGACCATAACGAACGAGGAGTTGGCGATGGCGTTGCGCAGCGGCAGGCGGGCGAGTGTCTGCTGGAGCGGCACGGCCAGTGCGCCGCCGCCGACGCCCATCAGCCCGGCGGTGAAGCCCATGATGCCGCCGACCCCGCCGCAGCGCGTGGGCGTGGCCTTGGCGTCGTCGAGGGTTTCGATGTCGCGTTGGGCCTTGGGCTTGCGGAGCTTGCGCAGGTTGACGGCGATGACGTAGAGCAGGAAGACGGCCAGGACCCGGCCCAGCCACTTCCCGCCGGTGTCGTTTTCGAAGATCGGCAGGTTGCTGGCGAGCACCCCGAGCACGATCGCCAGTACCGCGGCTGGGAGCATCCAGCGCAGGACACCGGGCGCCAGCGCTCCGGCTTTGCGGTGCCGGTGCGCGGCGGGGATAGCGACGGCGACGTTGACGGTCATGGCCGCGGCCTGGTAGAGGTGCTGGTTCTCGCCGGTGCCGAAGAGCGTGGCCAGGGCGGGGATCATGACGACGCTGCCTCCGACGCCGAGCAGCCCGCCGAGCGTCCCGGCGAGCAGGCCGACGGTGACGAGCGCGAGCAGGATGAGCGGGTCGTCGAGTTGGGGCATGTCGGTTGTCTTGCGCTTCGATCCGCGGCCTAGCATAAGACAGTTATCCACCGCTCGCGTTGCGGTGCGGGTTGGGTACAATCTCTCGAAGCGCGCCGCGCTATTTCGGATCGACCCGATTGGGATGCTGATCCAGCGTCGCCGCCCGCCGGCCGGCCCCGTGCCCGGAGTATTGCGATGTCCAATCCCAGCGATCTAGCCGCCAGCAACCTCGCCTACGTCGAGGCCCTCTTTGACCAGTACCTCAAGGACCCCGCGTCGGTCGATGCGGAGTGGCGGCGTACTTTTGCGTCTTGGTCGGCTGAATCGAACGGCGTGGCCGTGGGTATCGGCCCGACCTTCCACCCGCGCAGCATCTTCGATCCCGCCGGCGGCGCGAAGACCAACGGCCGGGTCACCGCCGCCCCATCACGGCCCGATCCTTCGGCGATCGATGCCGGGTCCCTGCAGCACCGCGTGGACCTGCTGATCCGAAACTACCGCGTCTTCGGACACATCGTCTCCGCCCTGAACCCGCTGCAACCCAAGCCCAGCGAGCTGCCCGTCGAGCTCGAGCCGGCCTACTACGGCTTCTCGGAGGCCGACATGGACCGGCCGTTTGTGATGACCTCCACGGTGCCCGGCGACCGGACCCGCACCCTCCGCGGCATCATGGACCAGCTCCGCAATACCTACTGCGGCAACATCGCCGTGCAGTTCATGCATATCGACTCGCTGGGCGTGCGCAAGTGGCTGCAGCAGCGGATGGAGGGCAGTGAGAACAGCGTCAAGCTGTCACGGAAAGAGCAGATCCGCATCCTGACCCGCCTGACCGACGCGACGCTGTTCGAGGAGTTCATCCAGCGCAAGTTCATCGGGGCCAAGTCGTTTTCCCTGGAGGGCGGCGAGACGCTGATCCCGCTGTTGGATATGGCCTTTGAGCGGGCCGGGGAAGAGGGGGTCAAGGAGATCGTGATCGGCATGGCCCACCGCGGCCGGCTCAACGTGTTGGCGAACATCCTGGGCAAGAGCCCGCAGAAGATCTTCCGCGAGTTTGAGGATAAGGACCCCGAGCTGTCCATGGGCGGCGGGGACGTGAAGTACCACATGGGATACTCCGGCGACTGGCGGACCCGGGCCGGCAAGAACATCCATCTGTCGCTTTGTTTTAACCCTTCGCACCTGGAGTACGTCAACCCGGTTGCGCTGGGCCGGGTCCGTGCGAAGCAGGACAGCACCGGTCGCGAGACCCGGGGGAACAAGGGTTTTGCGATGCTCATCCACGGCGACGCGGCCTTCGCCGGCGAGGGGATTGTGCAGGAGACGCTCAACCTCTCCCAGCTCCGCGGCTACCACACCGGCGGGACAATCCACATCATCGTGAACAACCAGATCGGCTTTACCACCGGTGCGCAGGACGCCCGCAGCTCGCGTTACTGCACCGACGTGGCGAAGATGATTCAGAGCCCGATCTTCCACGTCAACGGCGAGTCGCCCGAGGCGGTGGCCCAGGTCGTGCGCCTCGCGATGGACTTCCGCGACGAGTTCAAGCGGGACGTGGTGATCGATATGTATTGCTACCGCAAACGCGGTCACAACGAGGGCGACGAGCCGCGCTACACCCAGCCGCTGATGTACCGTGATATCGACCAGCGGCCGGGCGTCCGCGAGGCGTACCTGGACCGGCTGCTGGCGTTGGGCGGGATCACCCGCGAGGACGCCGACCGCATCGCCCAGCGGCGGACGCAGCTCTTGGAGAAAGAGCTGAGCGCGGCCCAGTCGGCCACGTATAAACCGAAGACCGATCGGCCCCACGGCGAGTGGGCCGGGTACCACGGCGGGAAGGAAAACGTGGCCGACGATGTGGAGACCGGCCTGGCGATCGATCGGCTGCAGGCGCTGATGCAGGCCCAGCTCCATCTGCCCGAGGACTTCCATCTGCACCCCAAGCACCGGCGGCTGTTCCGCATGAAGCAGGAGCAGGCCGAGGGCAAGCGCCCATTGGACTGGGCGGCGGCCGAGTCGCTCGCGTTCGCCTCGCTGGCGACCAACGGGCACCGGGTCCGCCTGACCGGGCAGGATGCGCAGCGGGGCACCTTCAGCCACCGTCACGCCGTGCTCCACGATGTCAAGGACGGCCACGAGTATTTCCCCCTGGCCAACCTCGCTCAAGACCAAGCCAGCATCGAGATCTACAACTCGCCGTTGAGCGAGGCCGGGGTCCTGGGCTTTGAGTACGGCTACTCGCTGGACTACCCCGACTCATTGGTGATGTGGGAGGCCCAGTTCGGCGACTTTGTCAACTGCGCCCAGGTCATCATCGACCAGTTCATCGCCTCGGCCGAGGACAAGTGGAAACGCCTCTCGGCCCTGGTCATGCTGCTGCCCCACGGCTTCGAGGGACAGGGCCCCGAACACTCCTCGGCCCGGATCGAGCGGTTCCTCACCTCCGCCGCGGAAGACAACTACCAGGTCTGCCAGCCGTCCACCCCGGCGCAGATGTTCCACCTGTTGCGGCGTCAGGTGCTCCGCAAGTGGCGCAAGCCCCTGATCGTTTTCACGCCCAAGTCGCTGCTCCGCCACCCGCTGTGCATCTCGTCGTTCGACGACCTCGCGGTGGGCTCGTATCAGCGTGTACTAAAGGACGACCGGGAAGACCCGAAACAGACCACGCGGGTCCTGTTGTGCTCGGGCCGGGTGTACTACGACCTGATCGAGCGGCGCGAGCAGATGAGCCGGGACGACATCGCGATCGTTCGGCTTGAGCAGCTCTACCCGCTGCCCCGCAAGCAGTTGGCCGAGGCGATCGCGCCCTTCGGCGACGCCAAGCTGGTCTACGTCCAGGACGAGCCACGCAACCAGGGGGCCTGGCCTTTCTTCCAGCAGCGCTTCTACCAGGAGCAGTTCCTCGGCAAGCGCGAGCTGGAAATCGCCTCACGCAAACACTCGGCAAGCCCGGCGACGGGGTCCAAGGCCGCCCACAAGCTCGAGCAGGAGGTGCTGCTGGCTGAGGCCTTCGGAGAGACGTTCGAGACGCCCTGATTGGCCCTGGACTGAATCACAACGATGATGAGCCGTGTGTTGCCCCAAAGCGTCTGGTAACGATCGGTGAACCTGCTACCATCCTTGCATTGCCCCAACTCCCCGAGCCAAGTCAAGTCATGCCAACCGAACTGAAAGTCCCCGAGGTCGGTGAGTCGGTGACCGAGGTCGAGATCGGCCGGTGGCTGGTCAAGGAAGGCGAACCCGTCGCCGCCGACCAGCCCGTTGTCGAACTCGAAACCGACAAGGTCAACCAGGAACTGCCCGCGCCCGTCAACGGGGCGCTCGTGAAGATCCTGCTTAGCGAGGGGGACACCGCCCGGGTCGGCGATGTGATCGCTCATATCGAGGAAGGCGCCGCGGGTAAGCCATCCAGCAACGGCACCGCCGCGGCAGCCACACCCGCCCCCGCGGCAAACGACCAGGCCAAGCCCGAAGCGGCTGAAGACACCCGCATCATGCCCGCCGCCCAGCTCCTGCTCGATGAGCACGGCCTATCGGCATCCGAGGTCAATGCCACCGGCCCCGGCGGTCGATTGCTCAAGGAAGACGTCCTCGCCCACATCCACGCGAAGCCGACCACCGCCAAGGCCGCCCCCGAGCCCCTCGAGGAGGCAAATCAACCCCCAACCCCAACGCCGGCTCCGGCCCAAACCCCTAGCGCGACCGACCGCGATGAAGAGGTCGTCCGCATGACCCCGCTCCGCCGGACCATCGCCAAGTCACTGGTCTCGGCCCAGCAGACCGCGGCGCTGCTCACGACCTTCAACGAGGTCGATATGACCGCGGTCATGGCCCTGCGCAAGCAGTACCAGGAAGGCTTTGTCAAGAAGCACGGCATCAAGCTCGGCTTCATGTCCTTCTTCGTCAAGGCCTCGATCGAAGCGCTCAAAGAGTTCCCCGCCGTCAACGCCGAGATCCGCGGCGACGAGATCGTCTACAAAAACTACTACGACATCGGGATCGCCATCGGCGGCGGCAAGGGCCTGGTCGTGCCCGTCCTCCGTAGCGCCGAACGCCTGGGCTTTGCCGACGTCGAGAAGGCGATCGGCGCCTACGCCGTCAAGGCCAAGGAAAACAAGCTCGCCATCAGCGACATGACCGGCGGGACCTTCACCATCACCAACGGCGGGGTGTACGGCTCGCTGCTCTCCACCCCGATCGTCAACCCGCCTCAGTCCGGCGTGCTGGGCATGCACGGCATCGTCCGCCGCCCGATCGCCGTGGGCGAGCCCGGCAAGGAGACGGTCCAGGTCCGTCCGATGATGTACATCGCCCTGACCTACGACCACCGCATCGTCGACGGCCGGGAGGCCGTGACCTTCCTGCGGCGCGTCAAAGAGATCATCGAAGACCCGACCCGCCTGCTGATCGAGGCGTGAAGATGACTTTTGTTTAGACCAACAACAAGCCCACGTTCGATGAACGTGGGCTTCTTCCTGAGACTGGATCATGCCAAACCATTCCCACGATCTGCTCGTCATCGGTGCCGGCCCCGCCGGTTATGTCGCCGCGATCCGGGCCGCGCAGCTTGGCCTGTCCACCGCCATCGTCGATAAGGAAAAAGCCCTGGGCGGGACCTGTCTGCGCGTCGGGTGCATCCCCTCCAAGGCCCTGCTCGAATCCTCGCACAAGCTCGAAGAAGCCCGCGAGCGTTTTGCCGACCACGGGATCAAGGTCGGCAAAGTCGAGGTCGATCTCCCCGCGATGCTCAAGCGCAAGGAAAAAGTCGTCACGACTCTGACCGGCGGGGTGGCGGGCCTGATGAAGAAGAACAAGGTCAAGGTCTACCACGGCAGCGCGACGTTCAACCCCGACAAGACCGTCTCCATCGGCAAAGACACCGTCACCGCCAAGCACACGCTCATCGCCACCGGCTCGGTGCCCGCGACGCTCAAGGGCGTCAACCTCGACGACCCGCTGGTGGATACCTCGACCGAGGCGCTCAGCTACCAAACGGTGCCCAAGCACCTGGCTGTGATCGGCGCGGGGGTGATCGGCCTGGAGCTGGGCAGCGTCTGGCGTCGGCTGGGGGCGAAAGTCACCGTGATCGAGTACCTCGACCGGGTCATGCCCGGCATGGACAACGAACTCGCGGCCACCTCGCTCAAGCTGTTCAAGAAGCAGGGGATGGATTTCATGTTCGGCTGCGCGGTCACGGGTGTGAAAGCCGACGCCAAAGGCGTGGCGATCGAGATCGACGGCAAGGACCCGGTCCAGGCCGACCGCGTGCTCGTTTCGGTGGGACGCCGGCCCAACACCGACGGGCTGGGGCTGGAACACATCGGCATCACGCCCAACCCGCGGGGTCAGATCGAGGTCAACGGCAGGTTCGAGACCGGCGTGGCGGGGGTCTACGCGGTGGGGGATGTGGTGCCCGGCCCGATGCTCGCGCACAAGGCCGAGGAAGAGGGCATCGCCTGCGTGGAGATGATCGCCACCGGGCGGGGGCATATCGACTACAACACCATCCCCGCGATCGTCTACACCCACCCCGAGATCGCCAGCGTGGGCAAGAGCGAGGAGCAGCTCAAGGACCAGGGCATCGACTACAGCAAGGGTGTCTTCCCCTTCATGGCGAACGGCCGGGCCCGGGCCAACGACGATACCGAGGGCTGGGTCAAGGTCCTGGCGGACGGCTTGACCGACCGGGTGCTGGGGGTCCACATCATCGGCGACAGCGCGGGGGACCTGATCGCCGAATGTGCGACGGCGATGGCCTTCGGCGCCAGCAGCGAGGACATCGCTCGGGCCTGCCACGCCCACCCGACCCTCAGCGAGGCGGTCAAGGAGGCGGCCCTGGGCGTCGCGGGCCGGGCGATCCATATCTGATCGCCGGCTTATCTGTGGTGTTAGCAGTATCGGGCCGACAAGCAAGTAGGCTTTTGGTGTGATCGCCTGGCATATACTCTTGGGTGACGTACGGGAAGCGTAAGACCACGACAACGCTCGGCGTCCTGAGTTTGCGTTTTTTTAGAACGTATCGCCAGCCCGATCGGTTGTTTCGGGCTGACTGGAATTCAACTGACGAAACCTGCTTGCGGGTGGCCCTATGGGTGGATGTTGTCCGACCGCCAAGACCTTCCATGACCTTTCAGCCAATCGACCGTCGCCGATTCCTCGCCACCGGAGCTGCGGCTGCGCTCGTGGGATCGACTGCGCTTGGATCGCCCGGGGCCGATGATGCCTTAGGTGCAGAGAACCGCGTGACCAACTTGCCCCTTCCGCCGCTTGACCAGCGTTATTTGCTGTCCTGCAAGCTCGGGATGGTGACCAAGGAGTTCAACGGACGAGAGCTGACACTGTCCGAGCGTTTTCAGATCGTTAAGGGCGTCGGGTTTGACGGGATCGATCTGGACGAAGCCGGGACGGTGACCCCCTTGGAGGCTCGTCAGGCCTCGATCGATTCGGGCCTGTTCGTACACAACGCGATCAACCACGACCATTGGCGCATTCGGCTGACCAGCCCGAGGCCAGATGAAGTCAAGAAGGGGCTGGCCAACCTTGAACACTGTATCCGTGTATCGCACGCGGCCGGGGGTAGTGGTGTGCTGCTCGTCGTTGGGGCCGGCGGTGACGGTTCGGCGGACGAGATCATCGCGCGTAGCCGTGAGGCGATCCGGGGCCTTCTGCCCATGGCGGCGGCATTGGGCCAGCACATCCTGTTTGAGAACGTCTGGAACCGGATGTTCTACGAACATGACGCGGGCCCGGAGCAGGGCGCAGCGCGTTGGGCCGAGTACGTCGACAGCTTTAACAGCCCCTGGGTCGGCATGTACTATGACATCGGAAACCACTGGAAGTACGGCCAGCCGGGTGCCTGGATCCGTACGCTTGGCAAGCGGATCGTGAAGATGGACATGAAGGGCTTCTCACGGGCCCGCAACGGCTGGGCGGATATTGGCGAGGGTGACCTGCCCTGGGGTGAGGTCCGCGAGGCGCTCGAGGAGATTGGTTTTTGCGGCTGGTTTACCGCTGAGGTTAGCGGCGGCGGTCCGGACCGACTGGCGAAAGTTCTGGCCGACATGAAGCGCGTGCTGCAGACCGGTTGATGTTGTTGATAGAGGATCAAAATTGTTTACCCTTGGGCACGCATCGCCCATTAGCTTTTTAAGAGGATTGATCACAGATGACCAAGAAGAACAGTGAACTGTCACGCCGTGATTTTGTGAAGAAGGGCTCGGCCGGTATGGCGGCGGCGACGGCCGCGGCGAACCTCACGTGGCTTAGCCCCTCGGCCTACGCCCAGGCCGGGGCGACGGCACTGAGGCTGGGCATTGTCGGATGCGGCGGACGGGGCACCGGCGCCGTGTTCGACAACCTCCTAGCCGCCGAGGAACTGGACCTTGACGTGAAGATCGTCGCCATGGCCGACCTCGCCCCCGACCGGCTTGCCTCGTCCCGCGAGACCATGCTTGAGGAGTGGCAGGGTAAGGGCCGGTACGACGTGAAGGACGACCACATCTTCGTGGGTGTGAATAGCTATAAGCAGCTCTGTGAACTCGATGATGTTGATATCGTGATCCAAACCACCCCGCCCGGGCTGCGGTTCCTGACGCTGGATGCGGCGGTGAAGAACGGCAAGCACAGCTTCGTTGAGAAGCCAGTCTGTGTGGACGCCGACACCTACCGCCTCTGCCTTGCCGCGGGACAGCAAGCCAAGGAGAAGGGCCTGGCCGTCGTCTCCGGCACGCAGTACCGACGCGAGACCTCGTACATCGAAGCGATCGACCGGATGCAAAACGGGCTGATCGGCGACATCACCGGCGGGTTTGAGTACTACTGCTCATCGACCCAGTGGCACCGCGGTCGGGGGCCGGAGGGCGACCCCTGGACCGAGATGGAATACCAGATGCGCAACTGGCCTTACTTCACCTGGCTATCGGGTGACCTGATCGCCGAGCAGTCGATCCACAACATCGACGCCGTCGACTGGCTGATGCAGGGCCCGCCCGTCCGGGCCTACGCCTCCGGCGGCCGCACCGCGCGGACCGCCGAAGAGTACGGCAACGTCTACGACAACTTCTCCGTCGACTACGACTACCAGGTCGGCAACTCGATGGTCCGCTTCTCGTTCAAGGGCCGGCAGTGGCCCAACGCCGCGAACCGGATCGAGAACCTCTTCGTCGGGACCAAGGGCACCCTCTACCTCCAGCCCAACCCCGGCCGGACCCGCTGGATCGCCAAGGACCACGACGGCGGGGTCATCGCCAGCAACCGCGGCAACGACGGCAACAACCAGCCCTACGTCGAGGAACACAAGCAGCTGCTCAAGAGCATCGTCGATGGCGAGCCGATCATGGAGATCAAGGACGTCGCCGACTCATCGATGACCGCGATCATCGGGCGCGAGGCCGCGTACACCGGCCGGGACGTACTGTTCGACTGGATGGCCAACGACTCGCAACTCAAACTCCGCCCCGACGCTATCGAGCCGGGCAAAGATATCCAACTCGGCGAGGTCGATCTGCCCCACCCGAATGTGCCGATCCCCGGCACGTACCGGCTGCAGTAAGCCAAACACAGATAACTTCAATCAAAAAGAATCAAAAAGCCCGCGTCCAACGACGCGGGCTTTTTCATGATCGGTTATGACCCACCACCCAGTCAGAAATCATCCGCCATCCGGTACGCGGCGATGCACTTCTTCTCGCCCTCGATCCCATCGACGCTGTGGCCGTGCTCCATGCCGATCACGCCTTCATAGCCCTTGTCGTGGATGTACTTGAAGACGTTGCGGTAGTTGATCTCGCCGGAGTACGGCTCCTTGCGGCCGGGGTTGTCGCCGACCTGGAAGTAGGCGATCTCGTCCCAGGCGTACTCCATGTTCTTAATGAGGTGGCCCTCGGTGACCTGCTGGTGGTAAAGGTCGTCGAGGATCTTGATGCTCGGGCTGTTGACGCCCCGGCAGATGAGGTATGCCTGAGCGATCTTGGTCAGGTACAACTCGGGGTGATTGGCGAACCAGTTCAACGGTTCGAGCACAACGACCAGGCCGACGGGCTCACAGACCTCGGCCAGCACGCGGAGGTTGTCGATCACGTTGGCGGTCTGGTAGTCCAGCTCGAGCCGGTGGTTGACCTTGCCGGGCACGACGGTGGTCCACTTGGCGCCGCAGCGCTGGGCGACCTCGACCATCTTGGACATGTTCTCGCGGAGTTGGTCCCGGTATTGCTTGCTGGTGTTGGTGGTGAAATTGGTTGAGCCGAAGTTGGCGGAGGAGACGAACACGCCCATGGTCATGCCGTTGTCCTTGAGCTTCTTGCCGATGGCTTCCTGCAGCGCCGGGTCGCGCCGCGCCAGGCCGTTGTCCTCCCAGCCACGGAAGCCCTGGTCGGCGGCGAACTGGATCTGGTCGAGGTAGTCGTCCCCGGCGTGGTGCTTGAACTGGCCGGGGCTGGGCCCGTACTTGAGTTTGAACCGCCCGCCGTGCCCGTCGTGGTCTTCGGCCGGGGCTTGCTTGCTGTCATCGGCCTGGGCGATCCCCGAGGCGGTCAGCGCGGCCGCTGCTGCGGCGCCGGAGGCGAGGAATTCGCGTCTTTTCATGGCTTGGATCTCCATTTCGTGACGATTTGTGACAAGTCTATATGGGGCAGACGCCCAGTATCCCTGTGAGGTTTTTGTCATGCGCGCCGCGAATCGCTATGCGAGGCCGTGAGACCTCCCGAAGGCAATAACCTGATCAAGACGGTACATCCCCGGGATGCGCTACGGCGGCATCTGACTCGCTGTCGTCACTGGTCTTGACTTTGTCCCAGAACAACGCAACAAAGACGAGCATGATGGCACCGGCAAAAATCGCTGGGTATAGCCAGAATTTCTGCCAATCCAGAACACCCGCGTCATCGCTCAGGCCATCGTTTAGACCACCAAAGACCTGGGCGCCAATAAACATCCCCAGCCCTTGAGTGACCAGGACCAGGAAGCCTTGTGCTTGGTTGCGTATCTCGGCGGGGGCTTTTTTATCGACATAGATCATGCCGGTCACAAAGAAGAAGTCGTAGCAGATGCCGTGGAGGAGGATCCCGACGATGATCATCCACCAGATCTGGTCCTCGGCCCCGGCGGCCCATAGGCCGTAGCGCGCGACCCAGGCCGCCATGCCGATGGTCAACATCCATTTAACGCCTAGCCTTACAAAAGCAAAAGGCATGATGAGCATAAAGATGATCTCGGACATCTGGCCGAAGCTCATCGTGAACGTCGCGCTGCCGTTGCCGACATAGTCGAAGACCGTATAGGGCAGGTTGAAGATCACGCCGCTGGCATCGACATATGCCCGCCCGAATGCGTAGTAACCCGCCAGCGGGATACAGATCAGGAATGAGCAGATGATAAAGACGGTGTAGGCGGGGTTCCTGAACAGCTTGAGTGAATCGAGACCAAGAATTTCGCCCGTCGTGACCTTCTTACCCTTCATTGGTGGCGGGGTGTGGGGCAGAGACAGGCAGTAGAGGCCCAAGGCAATTGCGGCACCACCGGCAAGGTAGAACTGTGAAGCAGAGGTGTCTTTGCCCGCAAGCATGCTGACGGAGATATTGCCCACGATCCAGCCGATCGTGCCCAGCACACGGACGACGGGGAACTGTTTCTCCGGGTTGTCGAGATGCTTAAAAGAGAGGCTCGCGGTCAACGCGATCGTAGGCATAAAGCAAATCATATGCCCGAGGAGAACGAGGATGTAGGGGTGCTTCAGCGAAGCTCCTAGCAAGGTAAAGCTGGCAACAAGCCAATGCATCTCTTCGGTATCGGGCGCCTCGAAGGGCGATGCGACCGAAGGGGCAAGGCATAGTAAACCGCCCCCGATCACCATCAGCCCCGCGAGGGTGAGTTGGGTCGGCAGGAAGCGGTCTGCGATCAGGCCAAGAAAAAACGGTGACAGGATCGCGGCGATGGGGCCGACGGAGTAGGCGGCCGCAATCAGCCCACCCATCTGGATGTCATCTCGGAGCATGAACCCGGTCATCGAGACATACCACGCCCCCCAGATGAAGAACTGGAGGAACATCATGATCGACAGCCGGGTGAGGACGGCCGTCGGCGGGGCGGGTGCGGGCGAGTCGGACATCGGGCTTGGCTCCGAGGAGGCGCGGGCGAGACAGGGGGCGGGACTGACCAAGGCACATGATAAGGCACAACCGATTGGGGTATTTCGCGACACCGACGGATTCACGGCTTGTCGCGATTTGCATTAGCATCGGTCTTGTGGTGCCGCGCCCGCTCGCCCGCTCGATCCCCATGTGCCATGACTCCCACTGACCCGACCGAGCCCGCACCGTCTGTCCACGGCGGCCTGATCGCCGAGCTGACGCGCATCATGCGCAACGCCGACGCCGGGATCGAGCCGACGATCCACGCCGTGTTGAGCCTGGGCCTACGCCGCCTGGGGCTGTCCATCGGGATCCTTTCGCGCGTCGAGGGCGATTGCTACACCGTGATGCAGGTCGTTCAGCCCGAGGGCGTCGGGCTTGAGGTGGGACAGCAGTTCGACTTGGGCACGACGTATTGCCGAGATGTCGTCTCGACCGGCCGGACGGTGCGGGAGCACCACGTCTCGAATTCGGCGATGCAGCATCACCCCGCGTTCAAGGCCTTTGGGCTCGAAGCGTATCTCGGTGTGCCGGTGCAGGTGGGCAACCGAGCGTGGGGAACGCTCAACTTCTCCGGCCCTGCGCCGCGGGAATACCCCTTCTCTTCCCAGGATGTCGAGGCGATTGAGCTGTTCGCCGCGTGGCTTGGCAACGAACTGGGGCGTCACGAACTGATGCAGGCCCACGCCAAGGACCACCGCGCCCTTGAGGCCACGCAGTGGTTGACTCAGAGCGTGCTGGATCGGCTGCCGGCGATGGTCTGGCTCAAAGACACGCAGAACAACATCCTGCTGGCCAACCGCGCCGCCGCGGCGTCGGCCGGGGTCGAGCCGCGGGACATGATGAACCAGCCCGCGGCGCGCTTCTACCCCGGTAATGCCGCGCGTTCCCTGGAGGACGACCTGGCGGTGCACCGCTCGGGTCAGCCTAAGCTGGGAGATGTCCAAAGGACCGTGTCAGAAACCGGAGAAGTCAGCTTCATCCAGACCGACAAGCTGCCGGTACCCGACCCATCGGGCGAGGGTGAGGGCGTCCTGGTCGTCGCGACGGATATCACCCACCTGAAACAGACCGAGGCCCGAGCCGTTGCCATCGCCAAGCGGTTCGAGGCGTTCATGTATAACTCGCCCGCGCTCAAGTGGGCGGTCGATATGCAGGGCCGGTATGTCTTTATGAACCCGGCGTACGAACGTGTCATGCAGATCGACGCCAAAACCGCGATCGGCAAGACCCCCGCGCAGGTGCTCTCTCAGGAGACCCTCCACAGCCTGCTTTTGCTCAGTGAGCAGGCCAACAGCCGGGCCCGTGAAGACCAGGGGCCGATCAGCTTTGAGGCGAAGCTGCGCGTCGCCGGCCGAGACGTGCCCATGCTCGTCACCAACTTCGCGTTCCAAGGCCAGGACGGGGGCCAACTGGTCGGCGGCTCAGCCATTGATATGTCCGAGCTCTCGCGCATTGAGGCCGAGCTCCGTGAGAGCGAAGAGCGCTTCCGCCAGGCCTTCGACAACGCGCCGATCGGTCTGGCGCTGGTTTCACCGCAAGGCCGATGGCTTCAGGTCAACCGGGCTTTGACCGATCTGGTCGGCTATTCCGCCGAAGAATTGATGCGGACGGATTTTCAGACGATCACCCACCCCGAAGACCTGGACAAGGACCTCGAGCTTGTCGGTCAGGTTCTGGGGGACCAGATCAAGTCTTACCAGATGGACAAACGCTACTTCCATAAGTCGGGCAAGGTGGTGTGGGTCCGCCTGAGCGTGTCATTGGTCCGCAGCCCGGGAACCGGCCAGCCGCTGTACTTCATCTCGCAGATCGAGGACATCAGCCAGCAGCGAGCGTTCGAACAGGAGTTGGCCCAGCGCAATGATGACCTTAAGACGCTGCTCTACGTGATTTCTCACGACCTGCGCGAGCCGATGCGTGCGGTCCGCAACTTCGCCGCGATTATTCAGGAAGATTACGCCCAGGCCATGGACGAGCGTGGCCACGACATGCTCAACCGCGTGGTCCGAGGCGCGATCCGACTGGACCAACTGCTGGCCGACGTCTTGATGCTGTCACGGGCCCAGCGGGCGGACCTGAGCGTGTTACCGGTCCGATCTAGTGATGTTGTGAAACAGGTGCTCGAAGAATTGCAGGGCATGATCGAGGAGCGAGGCGGCGTGATCGACGTCGATACTGATCTGCCCCTGATCGAGATCGATCCGCGCTGGCTGAAGCGCGCGGTCTACAACATGGTGTCCAACGCCCTGAAGTTCAGCCGCCCGGGCGAGCCGCCAACTGTACGCATCGCTTCGTATCAACCGCCCGATCCCTCGGAGGCCAAGCGTGGCGTGGTGGGGCTGGTCGTTGGCGACCGGGGCGTCGGCGTCCCACAAGAGCTGCGCGAGAAGGTGTTTGGCCTGTTTCAGCGGGCGGTCGGCCGGGACGTCCCGGGCACCGGCGCGGGCCTGGCTATCGTGGCTCAGATCGCCAAGCGGTACGGTGGGCGGGCCTGGGTCCGTGAACGCGCAGGGGGCGGCTCGGAGTTTGTCATCGTCTTTAACGAAAAGGTGTGATGGTTTTGTGAATCATGTTGATTGATAATGAGTTAGTGATGTGTGTCGGGATTCTTCTGCTTCAACTTTCTCCCCGGTTATCCACGATGCATGTACTGCTGGTCGATGACAACGAGGACGACCTGATCCTGATCTGTGATGCGCTGGCACAGTTTGGGGGTCGTGTTCATGCGGACACGGTCCAGTGCGGGGAAGAAGCGGTCGCGTTTTTGCATGGTGGCGAGGGACGGGACGCCATTCGTCCTGACCTGGTCCTCCTGGACATCAACATGCCTAGGATGAACGGGTTTGATGTGCTTGGCTTGATCCGGGGGCACCCGGACACCCGCAACCTGCCGGTCCTGGTCCTGACCACCAGCGACCACCCCGGGGATATCCAGCGGGCCTACGCCGACGGGGCGAATTCCTACCTCTGTAAGCCGCTGGATTACAAGGAACTGGTACAGGTGATGCACCAGACCCTCGAATACTGGTCTGACACGGTTAGGCTCCCGGGATTGAAGGCGGGGGAGAATTGACGCGCGGGTCGATAATCTGGGGCGATAGCCAGTAGCTACAATGCGATATAATATTTGGACGATTCTACAGGCAAGGAGTTAAGCAATTGATCCTGGCCCGTCCGACGACTTGCCGTGCGTGTTTGATGAGTCTATTGAATGGCCGAACAACTCAAGCTGCTGGTCTTTGAAGACAACGAAGACGACTTTGTTCTGCTGCGCGAGCGTGTCGCAAGGCTGGAGCAGTTCGACGCGGAACTGATCCTCGAGAAAGATGCTTCGGATGCGGCCGGCCGGGTCCGAGATCATGCGCCCACCGTCGTCTTACTGGACTACCGCCTGTCGGGAACGGACGGGATCGAGGTGCTTAAGTCGATCCGATCGTCCGGGATTGCCACGCCGGTGATCGTGTTGACCGGCCAGGGGGATCAGTACATCGCCGCCGAGATCACCCGGGCCGGCGCCGACGCCTACCTGGTTAAGGACGACCTTGACACGCCGCGCCTGCCCGAAGCGCTCCGCGGTGCGGTCGAGTTGGCGGGGCGTACCAAGCATCAGAACCATGAACGGTCCGATACGCTGAGTAAACTCCAGACCCTGACGCCGCGGGAGGCCGAGGTGCTTGACCAGATCATCAACGGGCTGACCAATAAACAGATCGCGGCGAAGCTGCACCGCTCGGTGGAAACCATCAAGGTCCACCGCGCCCATATCATGTCGAAGGTCCAGGCCGACTCGACCGCAGACCTGGTCCGCCGGGTGATGACGGCTCGACTGGGTTAGCACGGTCGTCTGCCATGGGCACAGCGTCCCGGGTGTTTTCTGCCGCACGCCTCGGATCGATACGTTCAACGCCTTGGCCGCACCTGGCCCGTGTCGGGGTCAAAGACGGCACCCCAAACCATGACGGCCACGACCTGACCAGCCAGGCACTGGTCGCCTGGTTTCCCGACCGAGCCTCACCCGGCCTGGCTGGGGGGGTGGCCGAACTGCTGCTTGTAGGCCCGCGAGAGGTGGAACGGGCTGGAGAAGCCCAATCGGTCGGCGGTTTGCTGGACGTTGAATCGGCCCGAGGCCAGCATGGCCCGGGCGGTTTCGAGCCGAAGCATGATGTAGTAGCGTTTGGGGGTCTGGCCCGTGACGCGCTCGAAGACCCCGGAGAACGTCCGCGGGTTCAGGTCCACCGACCGGGCGATCTGGGTGATCGGCAGGTTCTCGGCGATACGGTCGTGCATCAGGTCGATTGCCCGCTCTACCCGCGCGCGGTGGGGGGCGTCTTCGGCGGGGTCCTCGGTGTGGATCCGGGCCCAGCCGTAGAGCAAGGCAGCGAAACGTGCGGTGGCGTAGCGCCGGTCTGCCTCGCTTTGCCGGCGGAGCATGCGGAAAACCAGCGTGATCTCGTTCAACTCCGCTTCGCCCAGCGGCTGCTGGAGCACCCCGCCGGGCAGCAGGTGGTCGGCCGGGGACGCGAAGAACTCAAACCAGAAAAAGCTCCAATTCTTGTCGAGAGTCCGCCAACGCATCAGGTCTTCCCAAGGCCTAACCAGAATCGAGCCAGCCCCAAGCTCATGGCGATCCCCCGTGGCGGTCTCAACGACCCCTGTCCCCCGCGCCGTACGTACGGCGACGAACGGCGATGAACCCTCACGGAAGGCGCGTCCCCACGAGTTCACCGCCCATTTCGGCCAGGTGCGTTTGATGTCGTAGGCCCGATCCTCGTCGACGTCCCAGACGCGGTACAGGTCAAGGCTATCGAGACTGGCCGGGCCGGGGCTCGTGGATGCAAAATTATGCATGGTCTGACATGTATTTTATCATGAAATCATTTGTTATGCTTTTATAATCACACATAGATCGTTCGCGGTAACAATGATGCCGTTATTTTATATATGAAATCAACGCATGCATGCATCTAATGCCAGCCCATTGCTCACGTCTGCTATATCGTGCGTAATCTGGGGCGTCGTACGGCGCCCGACGTTACTTTGACGCGATGAGTTGTTGATGCCCCCCTACGACCAGGTACCGATATGGATAGGTGCAACGCCGAACAATTGATAAGCGTCGTTTTGCTTGTCACCGGCTTGTTGGCGGGCTGCTCGGATCAGGAGGACTTTTCTGCCGAACAGGCCGGTCCCATTGATCGACCCGCCATCATGCTGGTCAACCATGAGGCTGCAGAGGTGGTCGATCCCGAAGAAACGATCGATTTCTCCCGGGATATCCTCCCGATCTTGTCCAATAGCTGCTATCACTGCCACGGCCCGGACCAGGATTCGAAGGAGGCCAAGCAGGCAGGCTTTCGGATGGACGATCGTGACCAGGCGATCGAGATGTTTGCGATCGTTCCGGGTGATCCCGAGGCGAGCGAAGCAATCAACCGCGTGACGACCTCGCGTTCGACGATGAGGATGCCCCCGCTGGACTCGACCAAGCCCCAGCTCACGCCGGAGCAGGTCGATCTGCTGCGGCGCTGGATCGAGCAGGGCGCGGCATACACCGACCACTGGTCGTTTGTGAAGCCGACCAAGCCGGAGCTACCTGAAGTGTCGGACCCGTCCTGGCCGAGCAACGGCATTGACCACTTTATCCACCGTGGCCTCGAAGACCAGGGGCTGACGCCGATGCCCGAGGCGGACAAGCGTCGTCTGATCCGGCGGGTCTCGCTCGACCTCATCGGTCTGCCACCGACGCCCGAGGAGGTCGAGGCGTTTGTCAATGACGAGTCGGAGGATGCATACGAGAAGGTGGTCGATCGCCTGCTCGCGTCGCAGCACTTTGGTGAGCAGTGGGCCCGCCCCTGGCTGGACAATGCCCGCTACGCCGACAGCCAGGGGTTTGAGAAGGACCGGCCGCGCACGATGTGGCGGTACCGCGATTGGGTGATTGGTGCGCTCAATCGTGACATGCCCTTTGACCAGTTCACCCGCGATCAGCTCGCCGGCGATATGGTCGAAAACCCCACGACCCAGCAGTTGATCGCCACGGGCTTCCACCGAAACACCCAGACCAACACCGAGGGCGGCACCGACGACGAGGAGTTCCGCTCGGCCGCGATCATCGACCGAACCAACACGACCATGGAGGTGTGGATGGGCATCACGATGTCCTGCGTGCAGTGCCACACCCACAAGTACGACCCGATCTACCACGAGGAGTACTACCAGTTCTACGCGTTCTTTAACCAGACCGAGGACGCGGACCGGCAGAACGACGCGCCATTCATCAAGGCCCCGACCGCCGATCAGCAGCGGGCGATCGATGAAGTCAAACGGCAGATCGCGGCGGCCAAGCTCTCGCTCAACGACCCCGCCGGCGAGCTTGCTGTCGCAGCGCGCGCGTGGGAGCAGACGCTCCGCGATACGGGGGTGGATTGGCGCGTGCTGGACCTGGTCGAGCTTTCCGCGTTGCACGGCACCACGCTGGTTAAACAGGACGACGGCTCGGTCTTTGCCCGGGGCGGGAACCCACCGAAGAACACGTACACCCTTGTTGCCCGGACCGACCTCTCGGGGATCACGGCGGTGAGGCTCGAAACGCTTGCCGATGACCGCTTGCCGTCCCGTGGCCCGGGTCGGGTGGGCCACGGCAACTTCGTGATCAATGATCTTCAGCTCGTGGCCGAGCCGGCGCAGCAAGGCGTGGCGCCCTCGGCCCGTTTTGTCCGGATCGACCTGCCGGGTGAGAAGAAGATCCTCTCGCTGGCCGAGGTGCAGGTCTTTAGCGGTGGTCAGAACACTGCGCCCGGCACGCAGGCCGTCCAGTCCTCGACGGACTTTTCCGGCCAGGCGTTCTACGCCATCGACGGGATCACGGACGGCAACTTCGAGCAGTCCATGACCACCCACACCGCCATAGAGCAAAACCCGTGGTGGGAAGTGGACTTGGGCCAGGCCAAGCCGATCGAGAAGGTTGTGGTCTTTAATCGTACGGACCCCAACACGCCCGGGCGGCTGAGCGGCGCGACCGTCACGCTGCTTGATGCGGAGCGCAACCCGGTCTGGCAGGGCGTGATCGAATCGGCCACGGCCGAGCCGATGGCCTTCGAAACCACCGGCCGACAGCGGGTCAGGTTTACCTCGGCCACGGCCACCTACCAGCACCCCGAGTGGCCGGCCGCGCTCGCGGTCGATGACGCGGGGGCCAAGGGCAAGGGCTGGGCCATCCACCCTGAGCAAGGCAAAGACCATTTAGCCATCTTCGAGACCGGCAGCGACATCGGCTTCGAGGGCGGCACGACCCTGCGCTTCACCATCGTTCAGAACCACGGCCGACAGCACACCCTCGGACGGTTCCGCCTCTCGGTGACCGATGGGCCCCGCCCGGTACCCACCCTGCCCAGCGATGTTCAGTCGATCCTCGCCATCGCTGACGACGAGCGTTCTGAAGAACAGACCCGTCGCATCAATCAATACTTCATCGAGGCCGCGCCTCAGGCCCAGGCCATCCGGGAGAAGATCCAGGGCCTTGAGCGCCAGCTCGCGCGTCTCGAAGGCCGGGTCCCTACCGCGCTCGTGATGCAGGAACTCCCCGCCGACCGTCAGCGAGAGACCTACCTCTTTAACGGCGGCAGTTTCCTGGCGCCAATGAAAGATAGGGGCATCATGGAGCCCGGCACGCCCGCCGTCTTCCACGCCTTTCCAGAAGAAGCGCCCCGTAACCGGTTGGGCCTGGCCCGCTGGCTGACCCACGCAGAGAACCCGCTCACCGCTCGGGTGCAGGTCAACCGGGTCTGGGAACAGATCTTCGGCATCGGGCTGGTTGAGACGACCAACGATTTCGGCTTCCAGGGAAGCTACCCCAGCAACAAGCCGCTGCTCGACTACCTCGCGGTCACCTATCAGCGCGATTTGGCCTGGTCGACCAAGTCCCTGATCCGCCTGGTCGTGACCTCGTCGAGCTACAAGCAGTCGGCGAGGGCCTCGGCGGATCGCTTGGAGATCGACCCGTACAACCGCCTGATCTCGCGTGGTCCCCGCCTGCGGCTGGCCGCAGAGCAGATCCGTGACCAGGCGCTTTTTGTCGCCGGGTTGTTGAAGCATGACGCTGTGGGTGGCCCTTCGGTCATGCCCTACCTCCCCGAGGGCATGCTGCCGCAGGCCTTCGACAGCTACGTGCAGCAGACCAGCCGGGGTGACGACATCTACCGGCGCGGGCTCTACACCGCCTGGCGTCGGACCGGCCACTACCCGTCGTTCGCGGCCTTTGACGCGCCGGCGCGGGATATCTGCACGGTCAAGCGGCCACGGACCAACACCCCGTTGCAGGCTCTGGTCACGCTGAACGACCCGGTTTACATAGAAGCCGCTCAGGGCCTGGCGCGGCGGGTGATCGAGCAGGCCCGTGACGACTTCGACGCACGGATCGCGCTGGCGTTTGAGCGGGCCCTCGCGCGACCGGCCCGCGAAGCGGAGGTCGCGGTCCTGCGCGAGGTTTACGACGCGGCCCTGGCTGACTACCGGGACAACCCCGAGGCGGCGACGGCGATGGCGACCGACCCGCGCGGGCCGCTGCCCGAGGGCATGGATGCGGCCGACGCAGCGGCCATGACCGTGGTCGGCAACGTGATCCTTAACCTCGACGAGTTCATCAACAAGCCCTGAGTCGGCTCGACAGAGCGTTTGATCATGAGCCCTCAACCCCCCATCGACCCGACCCTGCATATGGAGCGTGTGCGCGCGATCACCCGGCGCCACTTCCTGGGCAAGGCGACCAAGAGCTTTGGTGCTGCGGCGTTGGGCACGCTGCTGACCGAGGGCCTGTTGGGCAGCGGTGGCCAGGCGGACGCGGCTGAGCCGATTCTGGATGCCGCAACGCATTTTGCGCCCAAGGCCAAGCGGGTGATCTACCTGCACATGGCCGGCTCGCCGCCGCACCACGACCTGCTGGATTACAAGCCGCTGCTCAACCAGCGCCACGGCGAGACCGCCCCGCAAGAGGTCTACGCCGCGCGCTCCGCGTTCGTGAAGCCCAACGCGAAGGTGCTGGGCACGCCGTTCGAGTTCGAGCAGGTCGGCCAGGCCGGGGCGTGGGTCAGCGAGTTGCTGCCCCACTTCAAGACGATCGTTGATGATGTCACGATCGTCCGATCGCTCACTACGGACCAGTTCAACCATGCCCCGGCGCAGTTGTTCCTATACACCGGTCACCTGCTTCAGGGTCGGCCGTCGATCGGCTCTTGGCTGAGCTACGGCCTGGGCAGTGAGAGCAAGGACCTGCCGGCGTTCATGGTGTTTGTCAGCGGCGGCAAGAAGCCGGCGGCGGGCAATGCGGCCTGGAGCTCGGGCTTCCTCCCGACGGTCCACGCCGGGGTGCAGTGCCGCAGCGAGGGCGACCCGGTGTTGTACGTCGGCAACCCGCCGGGGATGGACAAGCAGGGCCGGGCCCGGACGATCGAGGCGATCAACGACCTGAACCAGATGCAGGCGGACGAGTTCGGCGACCCGGAGACGCTGACGCGGATCGAGCAGTACGAGATGGCCTTCCGGATGCAGACGTCGGTGCCCGAGGTGATGGACATCAGCCAGGAGCCGGCCGAGACGCTGGAGCTCTACGGCGCGACGCCGGGTGATGAATCTTTCGCGAACAACTGTCTCTTGGCCCGCCGGCTGAGTGAAGCCGGGGTGCGGTTTGTCCAGTTGTTCGATTGGGGCTGGGATGTGCATGGCACGCGCGAGGCCGACGACCTGCTCAACCAGCTCCCAATGAAGTGCCGCCAGACCGACCGCCCGGTCGCGGCATTGATCAAGGACCTCAAGCGTCGGGGCCTGCTGGACGAGACGTTGGTGATCTGGTCCGGTGAGTTCGGCCGGACGGTGATGAACGAGGCCCGGAATAACCGCGGCTTCCTCGGCCGTGACCACCACCCCAACTGCTTCTCAATCTTCATGGCTGGCGGCGGGGTCAAGCGTGGCGCGGTGGTTGGAGCGACGGACGATTGGGGCGCCCATGTAGCCGAGAATCCGATCCATATTCACGACTTCCACGCGTCGATGCTGCACCTGCTGGGGATCGATCATGAGCGGCTGACCTACCGCTTCCAGGGCCGGGACTTCCGGCTCACGGATGTGCACGGCCACGTCCGGCACGAGCTATTCGCATAACGCGGTGTTCCGGATACGATGTCGGCAGGGAATGATCCTGGCTGGCATATGCCGGCCGGGCCTTGGATGAAGTGACCCCCTTTGACCCGCCCCGAGCTTCTGGAGCAATTGATGCCGCCACGATCCAAGCTTTTGACCATCGTACTGATGCTCTGCCTAGCACCCCTGGCCTTGGCCCACCCGGGTCACGACGCGAAGGAGCACCACGCAGAAGAATCCCAAGCCGCGACCGCTCGTGTGGTAGTCGGCTGGGGGGCCCATGCCTTCCAGACCATGCCCGAAAAGTGCAACCCACCTGACGGCGAGTTCTACGGCGCGACCCACGGCGGCGGGGCGGTGGACAGCGCGGGCAACATCTACATCACCCTCGACAACAACCAGTTCCAGGCCGGGATCCTCGTCTACAACAAGGACGGCGCGTTTGTGAAAGGCATCGCCCCGGGCCTGACCGGGCTGCACAGCCTGATGTACAACGAAGAGGACGGCGTGGGCTACCTCTATGCCGCGCGGGTCAGCGGCGATATGGGTGCGTACAAGATCGGCCTGGATGGACAAGTGATCGCCAAGATGGCCCCGCCGGCGGAGCAGCGCGGCGGCCGGTACCGTCCGACCGGCGTCGCGGTCGCCCCCAACGGCGACGTCTACCTGGCCGACGGCTACGGCAGCAACTTTATCTTCCAGTTTGACAAGGACGGTAACTTTATCCGCAGGTTCGGCGGCGGCGGGCAGGGCGACGGCCAGTTCCGTACCTGCCACGGGATCGCCGTCGATCTGCGTGGTGATGAGCCACGCCTGCTGATCTGCGACCGTGAGAACCGCCGGCTGCAGTACTTCACGATGGACGGCGCGTTCATCTCGGTGAGCACGACCGGGCTGCGCCGGCCTTGCGCGGTGTCGTTCCACGGCGACAACGCCGCCGTCGCCGAGCTCGCCGGCCGGGCCGTCATCCTCGATAAGGACAATCACATCGTCAGTATCCTGGGTGATCAGCCCAACCAGGGATTCCGCGCCAACTTCCGTGTCGAGCCCAAGGACTGGGTCGAGGGCGTCTTCAATGCCCCGCACGGACTGACCTACACCAACGAGGGCGACCTGGTGATCTGCGAGTGGAATGCCCGGGGCCGTTTCGCCTACCTCCAGCGCATCCCCGAGGAGCAGGCCCCCGAAGCTCCGGCAGATGTTGAGTAGTGCCAAATACCAGGCTTGAAGCCCGATCTTTGTTCCGCCGATTGCTGCCCAGCGGTCTGAGGTATTGATTGGCTGTGGTGCGCCGCCACAATGCGTCGATACAAGCCGAGATGTGACGCCGCTTTTCCATCCCGGGTCTTTGCCGGAAATGGATTGGATTGCAGGATTAACCCTGTAATAATCATGCACGACCCGCGTCGCGCTATTGTCCTCGGCACGGATTTGTAATGACCAAGCCGATAAAGTCTTTTTTGAAAGTTGTTTGCGGCGATAAGCGGCGTCGTAACTCTTCTGGCTGGCTTGTGCCGGCCGGGATGGGCGGAGCGCTGATCGTCTGCGCGGGTGTCTTGGTGTTGCTGGGCTCACGACCCGATACGGCGGGTGGGGCACCCAACGGTGAGCCGGGCGTCGTCAAGGTTCAGCAACTTGCTGACGCGGCGGTTGCGCCGGACCGGGACCCGCTGGCCCAGGAGCTCGAGTCGCGTCTGCGGGACGATGTCCAACCGCTGATCCAGAAGTACTGCTTTGAGTGCCACGGCGAGGGCAATAAGAAGGCGGGCATCAATTTCGACAGCCCCGGCACGATCGAGCACGTGCTGGAGATGGCGATGGACTGGGAATCGGCCGTCGATGTGCTCAACGACCGCCTGATGCCCCCCGAGGACAAGCCCCAGCCGACCCAGCACGAAATTCTGACGATCCAACAGTGGGTTCAGGACGCGCTGGACTACTACCCGCCCGACGCCGAACCGGACCCGGGCTGGTACACGATTCACCGGCTCAACCGCAGCGAGTACCGCAACACCCTGCGCGACCTGCTGGGGATCGACCCGGCCGAGCACGACCTGGCGGAGGACCTGCCGCCGGACAACACCGGCTACGGCTTTGACAACAACGCCGATGTGCTGTCGATGTCCCCGCTCCAGCTTGAGAAGTATCTCGATGCCGCCGAGCGGGCGATCGAGGTCGCCTTTGGCCCGGTCGAGATCGGGGGTGATCGGCCCGTGCCGGTCCGCCGGCTTGAGCGGCAGGGCAGGGGGCAGGCACTGGATTCCGGTGGGCAGTACCTATGGACCAACGGCAGGGTGACTGGGCGTTATAACTTCCCCCGCGCCGGCCGATACGAGCTCCACGTTGTAGCGTGGGAGACCCGCGCGGGCGACGAGCACGCCAAGCTGAGGGTTCGGGTCGCGGGACGGACGTTCGGGGAGATCGATGTCTCGGCGCGGCGTCGTGAGCCTGGGCTCTATAAACTCGAGATCGAAGTCGGGCGTGCCGGTCCACAGCAGATCCAACTCGCCTTTTTCAACGATACGACTCAGGGCGGTGACCGCAACGTGGGCATCGAGAATGTCTCGGTGCTCGGCCCGATCGGCGGCCGGGACCAACCCACGCAGGCCCACCGGGAGGTCTTCTTCATCCAGCCCAACAGCGACGACGACGGCAACCGGCTTCCCGATGCCCGGGGAAGCCGACGGGTGACCGAGTCGCAGGCGGCCCGCCAGATCATCGAGCGTTTCGCCAGCCGCGCCTTCCGACGCCCCGTGCGGTCCTCCGAACTCGTCGGCCTGCTGGGCCTGTACCGTGAAGCACGCAAGGCGGGAGACAGCCACGAGCAGGCCCTGCGTCTGGCGCTGACCGCGACACTCGTCTCACCGAACTTCCTGTACCGTGCGGTGAACAACCCGCGCTCCGGCGACCCGGACACGGTCTATGCGTTGGACAGCTATGAGCTCGCCTCGCGCCTGTCCTACTTCCTCTGGTCGAGCATGCCGGACGATCGGCTGATAGAGCTTGCGCGTGAGGGCAGCCTGACCGACGACGCCACCCTGCGGGCCGAGGTCCGGCGCATGATCACCGACCCCAAGGCCTCGGCCCTGGTTGAAAATTTTGCGGGCCAGTGGTTGCTGCTTCGTAACCTTGAGGGCAAGCCGGTCGATACCGACCGCTTCCCCGAATACACCCCCGAGCTGCGATCGGCCATGGGTCGGGAAGCGGAGCTGTTCTTCCAGGACGTGCTCAAGCACGACCGCAGTGTGCTGAATTTCCTGTCCAGCGATTACACGTTCCTGAACCAGCCCCTGGCCGAACACTATGGCATCAAGGGCGTGCGGGGCGACGACTTTAAGCGGGTCCCGCTCCCGGCCGGCTCGCCCCGAGGCGGGGTGCTCACGATGGCCGCGACCCTCACCGTCACCAGCCACCCGACGCGGACCAGCCCGGTGCTCCGCGGCAACTACGTGCTGGATCAACTGTTGGGTTCGGCTCCCCCGCCCCCGCCCCCGGATGTCCCACCGCTTGAGGAGGCGACCGAGTCGATCGGCGCGGAAGCCTCGCTGCGTGAGCAGTTGGCCGCGCACGTGGCCGACCCGAACTGCGCGGTCTGCCACAAACGGCTGGACCCGATCGGCCTGGCGATGGAGAACTTCACCGCGACCGGGGCCTGGCGTGAACTTGAGGGCGGCAAGCCGATCGACGCGACCGGCACGCTGCCCAACGGCGATTCGTTCGATGGGCCGACCCAACTCAAGCAGGTCCTGCTCAAGAGCCAGGACCAGTTTGTCGAGAACCTCTCGCGTAAGATGTTGACCTACGCCATCGGCCGAGGGATCGAGCCCTTCGACCGGCCTACGATTAAAGACCTGACCGAACAGGTGCACACCAACCAATACCGATTGTCGGCATTGATCGAAGCGATCGTCCTCAGTGACAGCTTCCGCAAGTGCCGGGGACGCGAGGTACATGAATGACGAAGAACTCTTCCCTACCGATGACCAAGACCACCGGCCGGGCGATGTCCCGTCGGACGATGCTCAAGGGGCTCGGCGTGACCATCGCCCTGCCGATGCTCGAGGCGATGACGCCGGGCTCGGCGGGCCGGGCGTTGGCCCAAGCCGCCGACCAGGTCGGCCGTGCGACGCTCGGCAAGATGCCCACCCGCATGGCGATGATCTTCACACCTAACGGCGTGAATTATGAGCATTGGCTGCCCACCGGCCAAGGCCGAAACTACGCGTTCTCACCCACGCTCAAGCCGCTCGAAGAGGTCCGCCAGCACGTCAACATCATGACCGGGCTGACCCTGGACAAGGCCCGGGCCAACGGCGACGGCCCCGGCGACCACGCCCGGTCCTCCGCGACCTTCCTCACCGGCCGACAGGCCCGCAAGACCGACGGCAACGACATCCAGATCGGCGTCAGTGTCGACCAGTTCACCGCCCAGCAGATCGGCGACCAGACCCGCCTGCCCTCGCTCGAACTGGGCTGCGAGAACGGTCGGCCCGCCGGCCGGTGCGACTCGGGCTATTCCTGTGCCTACGTCTCGAACATCGCCTGGCGTGACGAAGATACGCCGGTCCCCAAGATGATCAACCCGGCCGACGTCTTCGAGCTGATGTTCGGCGATGTCGGCGAGGCACGCCAGGCCGGCGAGCGGCAGGAGCGTATGCGTCGCCGCGCCAGCGTGCTGGACTACGTGATGCAGGATACGCATCGGCTCGAGCGTCGCCTGGGCGCGGCCGACAAACGCAAGATCGACGAGTTCCAGACCTCGATCCGCGAGATCGAGCGTCGCGTCCAGACCGCGGTCAACCAGGCCGACGTCCTGCCCGCCCCGGATATGGAGGCCCCGTCCGGGATCCCGCGCGATATCGCCGAGCATATGGACCTGATGTACGACCTCCAGCTGCTCGCGTTCCAGATGGACATCACCCGGGTCAGCACGCTGATGCTCGGCACCGGCGGGTCCAACCGATCCTTCCCAACCATCGGGGTCAAGGACGGCCACCACCACCTCTCCCACCACCGCAACAACCAGCACATGGTCGAGTCGATCCGCAAGATCGACCTGTTCTACATGCAGCGGTTCGCACGCTTCGTCAAGAAGATGTCGGAAACCCAAGACGGTGACGGCACGCTCCTGGACCACAGCATGATCATGCTCGGCAGCGGCATCTGCGACGGCAACCGCCACAACCACGAGAACCTGCCCATCGTCATGGCCGGCCGGGCCAACGGCACGATCGACACCGGCCGGTTGATCCAGTACCCCCGCGAGACCCCGCTCTGTAACCTCTACATGTCCATGATGGACCGGATGAATGTCGATGTCGATAGCTTCGGAGACAGCACCGGCCGGCTCCAGAGGCTCACGACCTGACCCCATCCATCCACTAAGTTTTTTGATGCCCGCCAACCCGGCGGGCTTTATCATATCTCTTGGAACGCACGATGGCGTTCGCTACCTCTTACACGTGAGGGATGCAACCATGAATCAGCGCCTGCACGGATGGCTTTTTTTGCTCGCCTTGTTCGTCGCCCCGGCCAGCGTTGGCCAGGACTGGGTCAACCGCGTCCTCCGGGAGCGAGACCCCGCACAGAAGGAGCGGCTGGTCAGCCTCGGCGAGATGACGCCAGAAGCGCTTGCGCTCTTACTCCGGCGTGAGCGGCACGGCCCGGCTGTCGCGGCTGCGGTGGGGCGTTACTTCGAAAAGAATCAGCTCGATGCCTCGGCGCCCGATCTGCTCGTCTTTGCGGTAAGCCGACCCGACATCGGAGCCCAGGCGGCGGTCTACGCCGCAGTCAGCCCCAGCGCTCCGCAGATGATCGCGGGCTTGGCCGATCAGGACGGTGAGGACGCCCGACGTGTTGCCGCGCGCTTGGCCGCGGCCTACGCCCTGATGCGGACCCACGCGGACCGGAAGGGCATCCGCCCGCCGGGAGCGAACCCTCGTCAGGGACCGCAGCAGGTCCAGCTACGCGTCGATTTCAGTCAAGTCATCCGGTCGTTGATCACCGGTCGAGACGAGCAGACCCTGGAGTATGCGCTGCTCGCTGCGGCTTGGGACGGTGTCGAACTGGATGCGGCCATTGTCGAGAAGTTGGCGGACAGCCGGGAACAGGGCCTGGCCATGGCGGCGCAGTTCTACCGCGCCAGCACCGGCGGCGAGGTCGATGCCGATCGGGTCCTAGAGACGATCACCCGCAAGCCCGGGCGTCGCGGCCGAAACGCGGGCTTAGCACCGCTGGGCTACGAGACACGCGCGACGCCCAGGCACTACGCCGTTATGGCGGCCGGCCGGGCCGATCTGAGCGATGCGATCGATTCTCTGATCGAACTGCTGACCGACGAGGATGTGACGCTGGCGGTCGAGGCGGCGAGGTCTCTGGGTCTGATTGAAGACCCGTCGATCCCCGGCAGACTGCTGGAGCAGTTTGGGCGTGAGCTGGCCTGGCCGGTGCGGGTCGCGGTCTACGATGCGCTGGGCCGGCAGCCGGACAAGGCCTCGATCCCGGCGCTTCGGCAGCGCTACGACGCCGAGCGCGGCCGGTTGAGGCAGGACGCGCTCTACGCGATGCTCTCGATCATCGCCGGCCGGTGTAACGAGCCCAACATCTCCAGCTTCGATTTCTGGTGGCGCGACAACGGCGAGGCGTTCGAGGTAGACCTTCAGGCCACGATGAGGTGGCGCGCCCAGAACCCGGTGCAGACCGCGCAGGTGCGCGAGTGGGCGGGGTTCTACGACGCCAAAGTCATCAGCGATCGGCCCGTGTTTGTCGTAGACGCGTCGGCGTCGATGAAGGGGGCGCAGATCGAGTCGCTCAAGATGACGCTGAGTGACACGGTGCTTATGCTGCCCGAGCACATCCAGTTCAACATCGTTGACTTCGGCGGCCACTGCCGGGTCCTCGCGCCCGGCGGCCTGATCCCGGCGGCGAACCGTGAGGCCGCGATGCAGCGCTTTAACTACGAGATGAGGCTGACCTACGGCACGCGCAGCTACGACGCGATGGAAGACGCCGTCTTCCTGCCCGGTATGGACACCATCCACTTCCTCTCGGACGGCGCCCCGGTCAATAGTGAGCTGAACCACTGGACGCGCATCGCCTATGCGCAGCGGGTGCTGTTCCGATATGTGCCGGTGGCGGTGAATATCGTGTACTTCCCCGAGGGCGGGGCCCAGGGCGTGAACCCGAACAACCCGCAGGTCCGCCGGATGCGTGGCCTGACCAACATGCATGCCGGTCAGTTTGTGATCAGCGGTGCTCAGTAGCGGGTTCCGCGCGCCAAAGGTCGTCAGTCAAGCCCTTGGCGAGGCGGTGCAATAGGGAGGGCATGTGAAATGATGAGGGAACTCACGCCCAATGCCTGGTTGGTCCTGTTGTGCGGGCTGGTCCTCCTGCTTGCGGGTGTCGCCCGGGCCGAAGACCGGCCCAACATTGTTTTCATCATCGCCGACGACCTGGGCTACACCGACCTGGGCTGCTACGGCAGCGACTTCTACCGGACCCCGAACCTCGATCGGTTCGCCGGCCAGGCCATGCGGTTGACCGAGGGTTATGCCAACTGCGCCAACTGCGCGCCGACCCGCGCGGCCCTCATGTCCGGTATGTACGCCCCCCGCACAGGGGTCTATACCGTCGGGAACGCCGAGCGTGGCCGGGCCCGCGGCCGCATGCTGATCCCCACGACCAATAACGATACGCTCGACCCCGGCGTGGTGACCCTGGCGGAGGTGCTCAATGCCGCGGGCTATACCACCGCGCACCTGGGCAAGTGGCACCTCGGCGAGCCCGGCACGTCAGCGGGCCCGCTCGCACAGGGTTTTGATCTCAATGTCGGCGGGAACCACGGCGGTTCGCCACGCTCTTACTTCAGCCCCTACCGCAACCCCGCCCTAGAGGACGGACCCGTTGGCGAATACCTGACTGATCGGCTTACCCGTGAGGCGGTCGCTTTTATGAGCCAGCAGGCACAGAGCGACCAGCCCTTCTTTCTCTACCTGTCTTTCTATACCGTCCACACACCGATCCAACCCGAGCCGACCAGGGTCGATTCGATCCAACAGCGTCAGCCCGGCGAGCGCCACCGCCACGTCAAGTACGCCGCGATGGTCGAGGCGATGGACCATTACACCGGCCGGGTGCTCGATGCCCTGGACGACCTCGGGCTGGCGGACAACACGATCGTCATTTTCACCTCGGACAACGGTGGGCACGGCTCGTTTACCGATCAGCACCCGCTGCGGGGAAGCAAGGGGATGTTCTACGAGGGCGGGATCCGTGTGCCGCTGATCGTCCGTTGGCCGGGTGTTACGAAGCCGGGCTCGGAGTGTGACGAGCCGGTGCTGCTGTTCGATTTTTACCCGACGCTCACCGCCGCGGCCGGCGGCGAGCTGCCCGCCGATCAGCCGGTCGATGGGGTGGACCTCGGGCCGGTGCTGCGTGATCCCGGGGCGACGCTGGGCCGTGATGCGATCTACTTCCACTTTCCCGCGTATCTGCAGGGATACGCCGGCGGTGAGGGGTCCGAGGCCCAGCGGCCGCCGTGGCGCGCGACGCCGTGCAGCGTGGTCCGGTCCGGGGGCTGGAAGCTCATCCTGTATTACGAGACGGATCGGGTCGAGCTTTTCAACCTCGCTGACGACCCGAGCGAGCAGAACGACTTGAAGGGCACCAACCCCGCGAAGGCGATGGAGATGTTGACCAAGCTCAAGCTCTGGCTTCAGCAGACCCAAGCACCAATCCCCACCGAGCGCAACCCGGAGTTCGTGCCCTGACCGAGTTGATTCAGGCTGCGCTGGCGTGCAAGCCTTGCTTTTCGAGATGTATGCAGCGGATCAGCCCTGGCTCAATCCAGCCCCTTGAACCATCGCTTCCAGCGGGGTTCAGGCGGGAGCTGGAGGATCCGGCCGTTGAAGCTGGCGGCGACGGCGATGGCCTCGCCGGTGATCTCGCCGCGTTTGACCGGGCCGAAGAAACGTGAGTCGTGGCTGTTCTGCCGGTTATCACCGACCATGAAGTAGTGATCGTCGCCGAGCGTGACCGGCCCGAAGCTGGTCGCGAGCAATCCGTGCAGCTCTGACGCGACCCGATAGAGACCCACGTCTTTACCGGTCCCGCCGCGGCGTGCTTTGTCCTCGATCTGTCTGAGTGATTCGAGGAAGGGCGAGATGTAGACGGCCTCGCCGTTGAGGATGAGTTCGTGGCCCCTGACCTCAAGCCGGTCACCGTTGGGCAGGTCGATCTTCTCACCCTCGAAGCGTGCGAGCCACGTGGCGGCGTAGTCGTTGTAGCTGACGGCCTGGCCATCGAGATAGGGCGCGCCGTCCTTGACCTCAAACACGCGGGTCAGTTCCAGGCCTTGCTGTTGGGCATAGACCTGTGTCGGAAGCGGGGCGGCCCCCGGGACAACGACCGCGCCCTGGGGGGTCAGGCCGACCAGGGTCTTGCCGTCGAACTCGGCGTAACCGCGGTACTTGATCCATCGCCGGGCCCTTGGCTCGTCATCGCTGCGCATGTGCTGGATCTTGCGGGTCTCGCCGTGGATCGTCTCGTCCAGGGTCTGCAGCGGCACGGTCAGGCTGCTGCTGCCCAGGCCCGAGTCTCCGGCGTTGCCACGGTCCTGCACGCTGGTGGTCGGCGGGGGGAACGGGGTGGTGTCCGTGTACGACGCGGTCTCGCCGTTGATGATCAGCACCCCGCCACGCATCTCGACGGTGTCCCCGGGCTCCGCGACGATCCGCTTGACCATCCGCACGCCCGAGATCGGGTTCCAGAACGTCACGATGTCCCCCCGCGCCGGCCTGCCCCACTGCAACTGAGGCAGAAAGTCCAGCGGGTTGTCCCACTGCAGCGGCGTGAACGGGACGCCGATCTTCGGCCCCGACAGCGGGAGCTGGCCCGCGTAGGCCATCTTGTTCACCAGGATCCGGTCGCCGACCAGGATCGTCGGCTCCATCGACCCGGTCGGCACGTCGTTCCAATCGATCAACGCCGTGCGGACCAGCCACACCACGAGGATGACCTTGAGGATCGGCTTGATCCAGACCCAGAACTTGCCCAGCGCCGTCGTCGGCTCGGGCCGGTCCTTCTTGCCCTTGTTCGCCTTGCGGGTGTCGGTCTCGGAGCAGGGCGTGCGCGCCTCGGTCTTCGCGGGCGTTGCGGCGTCCGACTCGGTGGGGGGCTCGGTCTGCGGTTCGGTCTCGTCGGGCGGCGGGGTCATGGTGCGTCCGGCGGTGGGGCGGGGTCGGACCCGGGGGGCGGTTCAGTTTCTGATTGTACCGCTTCGGGAGAGTCGGCAGTCCGATCGGGCGCGATCAGCTCGGCCCGCGGGTCGTAGCGCTGCTTGCCGGTCTTCTCATCGGTCGATCGTGTTTCCAGATGCAGGCCGAGTGCCGACACGCCCTCGTGCGTCCCGCTCAAGACGGTACAACCAAGCAGCAGCCGGGTCTGGGCGTTGTCCGCGTCCTCGATCACCTGGTTAATCCGGATCACGGTGCCCGCATCCACGACCCCAACAAGATCGCGGAAGCGTGCGTCCTCGGTTCCGCCGGACTCTACTTTGGCCCGATACGCGAGATAGCCCTCGATGGTCGCCGCCGTGCGTCGTCCCGGCGCGCCGGCCGGCAGGTCGCCACGCTCGGGGAACAGCAGCAGCCGGCCGTCCGCCGAGTAGCCCAACAGCATCGGCTTGCGGAGCACGTAGCTGCCTCGTGTGTCAAAGCCGTGGTTCAGCTTGGACGAGGTGACATCGCGCCGGGTCTGGTCGAGCATGCCGTTGAACAGCGCGATCAGGCCCCAGCCCAGGCCGATGGCGATGATGACAAAGGCCACAACCCCCACGAGCGGCCCGCCGAACATCTCTCGGGACGGCCCGCGGCTCGGGACGGTGGGGCGGGTTGGTGGCGGGTTGTCCACGATCAATGCTTCACAAAGTCTGCGGGCGACGCGTGGCGCCTCGCCCTGATGCAGGGGTGCGGCCGGCCCACCCGGGAGCCCGTCTCTCACGTACCCCGGCATCCATCACGCCTCGAACATCGCCTCGACAAACCGGCCCGGCTCGAACGGCTCAACATCATCGGGCGTCTCGCCGATCCCAATGAACTTCACCGGCAGGTTCAGCAGCTCGCGGATGGCGATGACGATCCCCCCCCGCGCGCTGCCGTCCAGCTTGCTCAGGAAGATGCCGGTGACTTCGGTCGACTGGGCAAAGACCTTGGCCTGGTTGATGCCGTTCTGCCCGGTCGTCGCGTCGATCACCAGCAGCACCTCGTGCGGCGCCCCCGGCAGTTTTTTCTCCACGACCCGGCGGATTTTTGAGAGCTGGTCCATCAGGTGCGATTGGGTGTGAAGCCGGCCCGCAGTGTCGAGGATCAGCACATCGACGCCTCGGGCGATCGCCGCCTCGGTCGCGTCGAACGCCACCGCCGCCGGGTCCCCACCCTGTTTACCCTTGACCACCTCCACGCCCAGCCGGCTCGACCAGACCTCGAGCTGCTCGACCGCCGCGGCCCGGAAGGTATCGCAAGCGCCCAGCAGCACCGACCGCTCCTGCTCGCGAAGGGCCTTGCAGATCTTGGCGATGCTGGTCGTCTTACCCGCGCCGTTGATGCCGCAGACCAGGATGACCGTCGGCTTGTCCCCGCCCGGCGCAAGGTTGAGGCCGCGGTCTTCTTCGGGGAAATACGCGGCGAGCTGGTCCTTGAGATACGCCAGCGCCTCGTCGCCGGTGCCGATCTCCGACCTTTCCCAACTGGCCTGGATGTCCTTGCGCAGCTCGATGGCGGTCTTGATGCCGACATCCGCCTGGATCAGCGCCTTCTCCAGGTCCCGGATCAGCTCTTTGCTCAAGGGCTTTCCCACCAGCAGCGAACGGATCGTCGATGCCGAGCCCTCGGAGGTCCGGGCCAGGCCCTGCTTCAGCTTGTCATACGCGGCGCGGAAAAGTCCCATGGGGCGGGTAGCGTAGTCGGGATCGCATGTCGGGGCCAGCGTTGTTGATTCGTCTTCTTGACGCGCTGTATTAAACTATGGTGTTTACTGGTTGAATCCTCAGGCGGGTATCTCATATGCATCTACTTGTTCATCGTTTGCTTTATCAAGGGTGGGTCGGCCTTTGTGTTGCGTGGGTGGCAGGTATGGCCTGCGTCTGCGTGCAGGCTCAAGACCGCCCGCCCAACGTCCTGATCGTCCTCACCGATGACCAGGGCTGGGGCGACCTGTCGCTGCACGGCAACACCGACCTGAGTACGCCGCACATCGATTCGTTGGCCGGGGAGGGGGTGGTGTTTGATCGGTTTTATGTCTGCGCGGTCTGTGCGCCGACGCGGGCGGAGTTCCTGACCGGCCGGTACCACCCGCGGACGGGGGTCCATGGGGTGAGCACCGGGGCCGAGCGGATGAACGTCGATGAGCGGACCGTGGTCGAGGCTTTCCGCGGGGCGGGCTATGCGACCGGGTGTTTCGGCAAGTGGCACAACGGGATGCAATACCCCTACCACCCCCGGGCCCGCGGGTTCGATACGTTTGTGGGCTTCTGCTCGGGGCACTGGGGCGACTATTTCGATGCCGAGCTCGAAAGGGATGGCGAATACTTCTTGTCTGACGGCTACATCACGGACGTGTTGACCGACGAGGCGATCTCCTTCATCGAAAACAACCAAGACCGGCCATTCTTTTGCTACGTCCCGCTGTGCACGCCGCACTCGCCGATGCAGGTGCCCGACAAGTACTGGGAGAGGCACGAAGACGAGCCGTTCGAGATGGAGCATCCGCAGACCGACGATCACACCCGCGCGGCCCTGGCCATGGTCGAGAACATCGACGACAACGTGGGCCGGCTCCTGGCCACGCTCGACGAGTTGGACCTGGCCCGGGACACGATCGTGATCTACTTCAGCGACAACGGGCCGAACGGCCGGCGTTGGAACGGGGGGATGCGGGGGATCAAGGGCTCGGTCGATGAGGGCGGCCTGCGGGTGCCGATGCTGGTGCGTTGGCCGGGCAAGGTACCACAAGGCAGGCGGATCGCCGAGATCGCCGGGGCGATCGATTTGCTGCCGACGCTGGTCGATCTGGCGGGGATCGAGCGCGTGGGCGACAAGCCGTTGGACGGGATGAGCCTCAAGCCGCATTTGTTTGACCAGCCACTCCCTGGAGCGGCGCGTGACCGGGCGCTCTTCTCGCGTCAGGGAGGCCGGGTCAGCGTACGGACCGCGACGCTGCGGATGGACCATCAGGGTCGGCTCTACGACATGGTGAACGACCCGGGCCAAACGCGTGACCTATCCAGTGATCGTCCCGAAAAGGCCAGGCAGCTGGGGCAGATGATCGCAGACTGGCGAGAAGATGTTGGCTTGAATGAAAAGCCCTCGCCCCGGCCATTTTCTGTGGGCCACGCCGACTGGCCGATCACCGAGCTGCCCGCCCGTGATGCGCGCTTTGCCGGGCAGATCAAACGCTCCAGCCCCCACCCCAACTGCTCGTACCTCCTGAACTGGACCAGCGTGGACGACCGGGTCACCTGGGACGTCGAGGTGCTCACGGCCGGCCGTTATGAGGCGTGGGTGTACTACGCCTGCAAGCCCGGCGACGAGGGGGCAGAGCTCGAACTGTCCCTTGGCCAGGCAAAGGTCTCGGGCGTCGTGGCCCAGCCCCACGACCCGCCGCTGCAGGGTGAGGCGGAGAACCGCGTCTACCGCCGAGAGTCTTTTGTCAAAGACTTCAAGCCGCTTTCACTCGGTGAGATTGATCTATCGGTGGGGCGGGGTGTCCTGACGCTGCGTGCGATCCGGCTAGCCGGGGACGAGGCGATCGAGTTTCGCCGGTTGATGCTGCGGCGGGTCGATGATCAGGAGCAATGATCGCGGGGCCGGTCAGCCATTAACCGCGTCGTCCAGCCACTCGTCCGCCGTTTCGGGTACCGGTGGGGGTGTCGGCGAGATGTCGTCTTGGTCAAGCGCGGGCTGCCGCACAAGCTTATCCAGGATGCCGTTGATGAAGGCGGGTGCGTTCTCAGCGCAGTACTGCTTGGCCAGTTCGACGGCCTCGTTGATCGCGACCTTAGGCGGCGCGTGGCCGGAGGTGATCTCGTAATAAGCCAGGCGGAGGATCGCACGGTCGACCGGCGGCTGGCGGTGGGTCGGCCAATCCGGCGCGAGCGTGGCGACCCGCTCGTCCGCGGCCGGGTGCACCGCCCACGCGGCCAAGGCGAGGTCGGCGGCGAAGCGGCGTGTCGAGGCCGAGTCGTGCTCTTCATCAAGTTCCTCGGCCAGCTGATCGGCCGAGGGCAGGTCGCTGTCCGCGCGGTGAGCCGAGTCGCGAGCCGCGGCCGACTTACGGGGTCGGGTCACGTCGAGCTGGTAGAGCACCTGCATCGCCAGCCGGCGGATATCGTGTCTTGCGGACATAGATGTAGTGTACCGGCCTCATGCCGGGGCGGGGCTGAGGAAAAAGACAAGGCGGTATGCCGGAGCACACCGCCTTGGATCAACTCACGGTTGTCTTGGTTCGGTTCAGGCCTTACGCCGGCGGCGGGTGGCCACACCACCCAGCAAGATCATGCCCATACCTGCGGCGGCGGGCGTGGGGATACCGGTGGGGCAGCAGTTGTCGGTCTTGGCGGTGGCCTTGGCGTACTTGTAGCTTTGCTTGTAGAAGCGCGAGTGAACGGTTTCGCCGTTGGAGAAGGTCACCGAGAAGCCCACACCCTTCTTACCAACGTCGTACGCCCCGCCATCGCCGAGCTTATCGACGTCGGCCCCGAAGTAGAGCTTATCACCCACGCCGAAGCTGCCGTGCTTGAAATCGATGGTGAGGGTCGGGCTGTCTTGGGTATCGACAAAGGTGATATCGCTGTAGCTCAGGCCCTTTTTGTAGCCGACCACCGGGCCGTAGCTGCCGCTGCCGACCAGATCGAAGTAGGCGTTGGTGTCCGAGCCGGCCCGAAGGTCGAAGGTCACCGAGGTGATGTACGAACCGACGCATCCCTTCTTGAAGCTGATGCCCCAGAACTCGGGGTCCTTGTAGCTGCCGTTGTAGTCGCCCGACTCGTACGCGTCAGCGATGACCAGGCATTGGTCGCTCGGCGGGGAGTGCCACTTGTTGGAGTAGGTCGCGGCGACCGGCAAAGCGGCCATGCCAAACAGGGCGATCGCGGTCAAGGATCTGATCATGAACATGTTTTCTCTCCTGGATGCTGCACGACAGAGCAGCTTTTGCATCTCTAACCAAGCCAACAGGCCGGTTGCCTCCAAAGATTTGTAATCGTTCCCAACGCAAAGACAGGAACCCCAAGCATATTACCTTAATTGTTCTTGATGACCTTGGCAAGGCCAATGAATTTCAGTTCATGAGAATAGGTTTACTGTGATCGGGTTGTATCGATTGCATGGCTTGGGCAAGCCTGGGGGTTTGGGCGAGAGAACTGCATCCGCGTCCAGAAAACCTCAATCCAAGGATTGCATCAGGTTGGCCATCTCTAGCGCGGTGAGCATCGCCGATCGGCCCTGGTTGCCCAGCTTGGCCCCGGCCCGGTGGATCGCCTGCTCCAGGTTGTCACAGGTCAGGACGCCGAACACGCAGGGCACACCGGTCTGCACGTTGACATCCTTGATCCCCTTGGCCGTCTGCTCGACCACATGGTCGTAGTGGTCGGTCTCCCCACGGATCACGCAGCCCAGGCAGAGCACCGCGGCGAATCGGCCGGTCTCGGCCAGCTTCTTGGCCGTCACCGGCAGCTCGAACGCGCCGGGCACGCGGCATACCGTCAGATTCGCGTCCTCCCCGCCGAGCATGGCCCAGGTATCGACCGCGGCCTCGAGCATCTGGTTCACGATGAATTCGTTGAACCGGCCGGCGGCGATCGCTACCCGGTGATCCCCGGGGGTGAGTCTGGCCTGGATGGTATCGGGCATCGCTTGGTTGGTCTTGGCTGAGATCGGGGTTTGTCAGGAGCCGGATGCAATTCTAGCAGTCGGGCCTTTCCGTGATTTATTTACTATCTATCTCGGCCGCTGATGATTGACGATAAATTGCAGCTTGGTGTAACTTGGCTGCTTGGTTGGCCGCAAAAGATCTTACATATAGCCATATTTCCCATCTGACTTCCTGGATCTGTGGAACGGCAAGCGTATTTTGTGCGTCTATTGAAGCGGACTAGTTCACTGTGATCACGAACAAGGGGCACACCCGATGGGTGACGGGCAAAACGGCGTGCTGCGTGTCGGTTTCGAGCCCCGGGTTCGGCTGGCGTTCCGGGGAGCGACGATCAGTTCGGATGCCGGGCTGCTGGTGTACCGGGAACTGGATGAAGCGGTAGAGCTCACCGAATCGGCGGCGGATGAGCTGTCCAACCTCTGCCCGGGCCGTGACATCTGCACAGCCTGACGGCCATGCCGCGTCAGTCGGTCTATCGCCGCCTGGCCGGGTACGAAGATGTCAACGACGCTGACCGAATGGGTATTGACCCGGCGATGCGTCAGGCCGTGGGTGGCGTGCCCGGAGCAAGCAGGCCGCGTCCGCGAGCCGGGTCGCCTGATTCGAGGCGAAGGTCTTAACTGAACCGTGCAACTTCGAATCACTCACGGATCTGCCGGGGCGGTGAGTCGATCAGATCCGGGGGCACAAGCCGGTGAAGAAGCTCATCCTCGACATGGACCGTTCCGTCAGCCCGACGCATGGCGATCGGGAGGGCGCGGCGTACAACGGGCACTTCGGTGGTGACCGCGACCACTCGCGGTTCGTGTTCAACCAGGACGGCGATGCCGAACAGGCGCTGCTGGGTAAAGGCAACGTCGCCAGTGCCGATGATTGGCAATCGGTGCCCTACCTGTCATCGAACGCTGCCACGACCTCGACGGGCCTAAATACTTGCGGGGCGACGCGGCCTTCGCCATCCCAAAGCTGTACGGACTACTCGAAGCCGGGGGCAACCGCTACGCCATCCGCCTCAAGGCCAACCCGGTCCTTGAACGGAAGATCGGGCACCTGCTCAAACGGCCGGTGGGTCGGCCCGCGAAGCAGCCGCTGATCCGTTACCACGCCTTCACCTACCAGGCCAAGAACTGGGACAGGCCCCGCCGGGCCGTGGCCAAGGTGACCTGGCACGCCGGTGATTTGTTCCCGCGCGTGGGCTTGATCGTCACGAACCTTCGATCAAACTCGTCCCGGCGGCGTAGCCGGGCAGCCCAAATGGGAGATGTCGGATGTATTGTTACAGCCGGTTGGGGTCGGCGTAGCCGTTGTAGTAACCGTTGTCTTTGTTGCCGTCGCCGTCGTGGTCGTCGAGTTCTTCTTCGCCGACGGCTTCGGCGTGGCCGTCGATGAAGCTGACGTTGGCGGAGTCGCCGGCGTTTCGGCCCATGGTCCAGGAGCGGTGGCGGTAGGTGTCCGGGGTGCCGGTGGGTTCGTTGGTGGAGCCGCCGGCGTAGTAGGCTCGGCCGTCCGGGTGAGCGGTGCGGGCGGACATGAGGGGGGGGTCGATGGCGTAGACGGCCTGGCTAGTGTGGCCGGGCAGCGCGTTGGCGGTGCCGTTGCGGGAGCCCGAGCAGTCGCCGATGGCGACGGTGTCGCTGGGGGCGGTGATGGTGGAGAGGTTGCGTTGGAAGACGGGGTCAAACCGGGAGTTGCCGAGGTATTGGAAGTTGTAGCCGTAGCCGGCGAACGCGACGGGCCCGCCGGGGTACGGGTCGGTTGGGTCGTTGGTGTGGGCGAAGTAGCGGGTCGAGGTGGCGAGCTGTTCCGGGTCCAGGTTCGGGCTGACGTAGACATCCACCGTTTCCAGATAGGGGAAGACGTAATCGAACCAGCGGGTCCGCGGGTTGGCGAAGGCCGGGTGGCTGGGGTTGGACGAGGACGAATGGATCGGCAGGTCGTCCTTCTCGTCGGTGGCGTACATCGCCAGGGCGAGGTTGAGCTGCTTGATCTGGCTCATCGAGACGGTCGAGCGGGCGGCCGCGCGGGCGGAGCCGAGCACGGGCAGGAGGATGCCGATGAGCAACGCGATGATTGAGATCACCACGAGGAGCTCGATGAGCGTGAACGCGGCGGAACCACGCGGAGCGCGGGAACGATCAACCGCAACGATAGTCATAAATTTTATCATGCAGGCAAGTGTAGATGCAGCTTTCGCGTGGGTGCAAAGAATGCAGACATGGGACGTGGAGGCGGGCCGGGAGCACCGCAGCTGATATCAAGGAGCAAGAGACAACACGCCCAATGCCATCACGTGCGACTGATCGCGGTGCTCATCCCGGGGCAGACGTTCGTCGGTGTTTGCCCACGCCAACCCTTGACTCTGCAGCTTTGCCTATCCACCGACATCAAGAGCTATACAGACCCGGCGTCTGCCTAAATCGGATTGATATGGGTTATCCACGCTAGGGTAACTATTGGTACGCGTGATCAGAAGAAGATTATTTCTATTGATCAAGCGACTTGAGATGTACCCCCAGTACCTGCCTGACACGATCGCGGAGCTGCCCATCCGGCCCGACGTAGCGGTACAGCGTCGCCCTGCTGACGCTCAGCTCGTCGCATAGATCCGCGTTTATTGGAGTCCTTAGCAGATGGCTACAAACCGCGTTGTCAAGCCTTCAATTCGAGCCTTTGCCCTCATTGAGTTGCTCGTTGTCATCAGCATTATCGCCTTGCTCATCGGCATTTTGCTGCCGATCCTGGCCAATGCGAGAGAGTCTGCCCGGGACAGCCAATCTCTGTCCAATGTCCGGCAGATCGGCAGCGTGGCGATGGAGAACTACCTGGCCGAACGAAAACAGCTCTACCCCTGGCATTCATCGCTGATCGCGAGTGCGAATCGACCGAATGGTTCCAAGCCGCGGTGGCCGGACTACCTCTTTTCCAATGTCGATACGGTCGAGGTGTTCCAGAACCCGCACCTGGACCTGAGCGCTTCGGTCCTGGCCAAGCCGTTCTGGCATCTTTCCAGCACGGTCGAGGCTCACCAGGCCGCCGAGAACTGGAATATGAGTTACACCGGGACCGCCAAGCCCGCCAGCGGCCTGGAATACTACGGGGGTTACGGCTATAACTACCAGTACCTGGGCAACCCGCGGACGGGGATCGATTTCCGCCGAGAAGCCAGCACCGTTCTGAATACCTCCAACACGGTGGTGGTCGGCGACACCTTCGGGGTCCTCGACGCCAATGACGAGCCGATCGACGGGCAATACGCCCTCGATCCGCCGCTGGAGTGTGCCCGGGGCAGCGGTCGTGCCAGCGGCTATTACGCCACGTCCGGCGAGAACAACGGCCGGGCGATGCCCGGAGCCCGGGGTAACGATTCGGGTGAATTCGTCTTCGCCGACGGCCACGGCGAATCGCTCGCCCCAGACCTGCTGGACGATTTCGATGGCGATGGCAACGTCGATAACGGCTACTGGAACGGCTATGGAGACGCTAGCCAGCGCTGAGCCGCATGACCACCGCCTCTCTAAGACAACCGCCCCCACTTCATCCGGGGGCGTTTGTTGTAGTTCGTGATCTCTGATGATATTTAGCGGGATCGATGGGTGACCTCTGAGGGGTCGGCGGGTATGATTTTGTACGGAATCCAGGGTATTCTGCGTCGAAATCTATGCCGCAGACAATGCGGGGATGGTTGGGGAACCCTATCCGCTTGACCCGATTGAATGATTGCCATGAACCCATCCTTGCTCAAGTGTCTTCTCGCCGCGGCACTGGCCGCGACCCCGCTATCGATCTCGGGCCAGCAGGGCGACCGCCAGGGGCACGTGATGACGCCCCCCCCCGCGGACCTGGAGATCCCCTCGCCCGCGCCGCGCTCGGTCGAAGAGGCGCTCGCTTCGTTCCAGATCGTCGAGGGCTTTGAGGTCCAGGTTGTGGCCGCCGAGCCGATGATCCAGGACCCGGTCGCCGCGGCCTGGGACGCGGACGGTCGGCTATGGGTCTGCGAGATGCTCGGCTACATGCCCGATGTGATGGCCAACGGCGAGCTCGACCCGACCGGCAATATCGTGATCCTCGAAGACACCGATGCCGATGGCAAGATGGACCAGCGCACCGTGTTCCTCGAGAAGATCGTCCTGCCCCGGGCCATCGCCTTCACCGAGGGTGGCATCCTCTACGCGGACCAGCAGAAGCTCTATTACGTCCAGATCGATGCGAACGGCAACGCCGGCTACTGGTACGTCGTGGACGAAAACTACGCGGGCAAGTCACTGACCGACGGCAACGTCGAGCACAAGGCCAACGGCCTGCTCTACGGCCTGGACAACTGGTATTACAACGCCAAGTCGAGCACCCGCTACGCCCGCATCGACCACCGCTTCATGAAAAAGCCCAGCGAGTTCCGCGGGCAGTGGGGCATCACCCAGGACGACTACGGCCGGCTGCTGGCCAATGGCAACAGCGTGTTCATCCAGTACGAGTTGATGCCGCCCAATGCCTCGATCCGCAACGCCAACTTCAATTTCAATCAGGGCAACGTCTGGTCGCGTAGCGCCCGGATCAGCACGTCCAACGCCGTCTACCCGATCCGTGTGACCCCCGGGGTCAACCGGGGCTACGACCCCAGTGTCGTGGACCACGAGACCTGGAAGCTCAAGCGCGCGACCGCTGCGTCCGGCCCGGTGATCTACCGTGCCAACCAGTTCCCCGAGTCGTTCTACAACAACGTTTTCATCCCCGAGCCGGCCGGCCACCTGCTCAAACGGCTGGTGATCCACGACAACGGCGGCGAGATGCCCGCCGCCGAGCAGGCCTACCGCGACCACGAGTTCCTCGCCTCGGATGACGAGCGCAGCCGGTTTGTCAACACCTACGTCGGCCCGGACGGCTGCCTCTATATCCTGGACATGTACCGCGGGGTGATCCAGCACAAGACATACGTGACCTCGTTCCTCCGCCGACAGATCGACGAGCGTGGCCTGGCGACACCGCTGGGCATGGGCCGGATCTATCGCGTCGTCCACAAGGACTCGCCGGTCGATTTCACCCCGCCCAAGCTCGGCTCGGCACCCAGCGCGGACCTGGTCAACCACCTCGCTCACCCCAACGCCTGGTGGCGCGAGACCTCCCAGCGTCTGCTGGTTGAGCGTGGCGACCGTTCGGTGACCCATGCCCTCAAGCAGATGGCCACCACCCACGACAACCCGCTGGCCCGCATCCACGCGCTGTGGACGCTGCAAGGCATGCGCCAGCTCGACGGCCCGACCCTGGTCAAGGCCGGCCAGACCGACGATGTCAAAATCCGCATCCAGGTGATGCGCCTGGCCGAGTTTTTCGCGGGCACGGATCAGGCCCCGTCGCTCGTCGCCATGATGCAGGAATTCTTCGAGACGCCCAGCTGGGAAGGCGACCTGCAGTTGGCCCTGTCGGCCGGCGTTCTGGCCGGCCTGGACACGACCGAGGCGTACGACCTGCTCATCGCGCTGCTGCAGCGGCGCGGTGGAGACAAGCTGTTCCGGCACGCCGCGATCAGCGGCCTTCAGGGCAAGGAAGCGGTCATGCTCGCCCGGCTGCAGCAAGCCGAGGACCTGCCCGGCATGGCCAACCTGTCCAAGTCGCTGACCGGCGCGATGGTCAAGGCGACCGAGCGCGGCACCCTCACGATCGGCTCGCTGCTGGCGCTGGTCGATTCCGACACGTTTGCCGACAAGCCCGCGCAGCGTCTGGGCATGCTCAACACGCTGGCCCGGCAGGCCATCGAGCAGCAACGCAGCGATGTGCTGGACCAGCTCATCGACCGGATGGGTGACGAGTCTGCCCGCGTCGAGGAAACCCGGGCGATCCTTGAGGGCCTGACCGAGGCGCCCCGCCCCGGCAACAAGCCGATCGAACTGGACGGCCAGCCCGAGCTGTTTGCCCAGTGGGCCCAGGCCGCGCCCGAAGGGCTTGAAGACCTCGTGGCCAAGCTCGGCCAGACCTTTGTCTATGAAGTTGAAGAGGTGACCGAGGACGTGAAGAACCGCATCGCCGCGGGCCAGGCGATCTACTTCCAGCACTGTATCCAGTGCCACGGCCCCAACGGCGAGGGGATGGCCACCCAGGGCCCGCCGATCGCTCGGTCCGAGTGGGTCTCGGGCAACCAGCGGATGGTCTCGGCGATCGTGCTGACCGGGGCGCAGGGGCCGATCATGGTCAATGGCGTGCTTTACAAGGCCCCCGAGATCCAGCCGGCGATGGCGGGGCTGGCCTCGACGCTGAGCGACCAGCAGGTCGCCGACGTGCTGACTTATATCCGCCAGAACTTCGGCAACGACTCGCCGCCGGTCGATCCGACCATCGTCGCCGAGATGCGCGCTGTCGGCGCGGCCCGTGATTTCCTGCCCTACACCCCGGCCGAGCTCTTGCAGATCCAGCCCGCCGAGGGTGAGATCGTCCAAGACGTGGCGGGCCCTTCCTTGACCCCGCCCCCGGTCGCGTCGGCCCTGATCAATGCGAACAAGGGCTGGCTGGAAACCAAGAACCTGGGCATGTTCGTGATGTTCGGGACGGTTACTGTGCCCTTGGCGTTGCTGTTGGTCCTGACCGCGATGATGAACCGCGGCCGAAGCGAGCCATAAGAACGTGTACGAGAAGGTGGGGCGGGCATCTTGCCCGCCGTTCGAGCGCCGCCCGAAACAGGCCTTTTCACGACTTCGTCGTGACGGCAGGCTGGAAGCCTACCCCACCTCAGGCACTTCTCGTACACGTTCTAAGCCCATCATTCATCGGAAGCCCGATCACGCCGATTCAGCTCGTCCAGCGCGGACTGGAACTGGGTCAGCGCGATGAGTGACATCGACGAACAGTCGAGGTACAGGGTGTTGTCCCACAGCGTGTTGCGGACCCCGCCGTCGGCCATGGCCAGGTCACGGAGGTAGTACCCGTTGGTCCGCGTCAGCAGGAGCTGGTTGATGAACCGGGCGCCCAGGCCCAGGGCGAGGATCGGGCCATGCACCCGGTCCGGCTCGATGATGCCCGGGTCCTGCAGGGAAAGAGCGACGATCGCCAGGGGCATGGCCGACTGCCAGGTCGGGTTGGGCGGGCTGCCCGCCGGTGCCGGACTCAGCAGGAAACCGCCGACCACATCGTCTGGCCCCAGCAGCGGGGCGGCCTTGATCTGCTGATCGATCAGCAGTTCGGTCTGTTCGGACAGGAACGCGCGGTAGCCCGCGAGCTTCGCAACCGCATCGGGGTCATCGGATGCCGCGGCCAGCCGGTCGCCGGCCCGGCCCAGTGCCGTGGAGACCCAGACCAGGTCGACCAGCTTCGGGTCGTCCTGGTTGACACGGAACAGCTCGGCCAGACCGAGCCAGGCTGCGCGGGCGTAGGCCGGGTTGTTGGATTCGATCGCCTGCCCGGCCAGCGCTGCGGTGAGCACGGCCGCGGTGGCTCGGCTCAGGCGGGTATCCTGCCCCGCTACCGCACGGAAGCCGCCCTCGGGGTGGCGCATCGCGAGCACCGCTTTCGCCAGATCGTCCCGCAGGGCGATATCGACGGTCACCGGGCCGTGGTTCAGCGCCATCAGCATGAACGCGGTCGTCAGGTGGTTGTTTTGCTCCAGGCCCGGCAGGGCGGTGTCGGCGTACCTGCGGATCACCTGGGCGACCAGCTCGGCCCGTTGGCGTTTTTTTTCGTTGTTCGGATCCCGCGCGAACTGTCTCTCGCAGTGCAGCATCATCGCGTAGCACATCAGCGCGACCTGCCGCGGCTCGGCCAGCTCGGGGTCAACCTTGTTGTAGGAAGGGTGGTAAGGCCCGCGGACCAGCCGTTCATCGCGCTGTGGAGCCGGGAGCGTCTTCTGCTCGAGGTGGCGGGCGATCCGTTCGACCAGGCCATCGAGGGTTCGGCTGTCGATGAGCGGCTGATTGAGCGCGAGGTTGCCCCGGACCAGCGGGCGGGCGGGTTGGAACTGCGAGGCCCGGACGATGTGGTAGACCTGGAACCGCTGGAGTTGCGGCCCGCCCTGACGCGCGATGAGCGGGAGGTCCTCGATGTTGTAGCCCTGGCGGTCCAGCAGCTGGCGGAGCTGGCTACGCGGGGAGGTATTGCGGGCGAGGATCGCGCTGGGCCAGAGCAGGTCGGCCTCGGGCGCGAGCGGGCCGGTCATCCGCAGGCCGTGGTACCCCGGGGCGAACTGGCCGAAGATCGCGTCGTCCGCGGCAGCCGGCGGCAGCAGCACGGAGGTCAACCCGTAGCCGATCTGCACATCGACCAGTGCCCGGCTGTAGAACTCTTGCAGCAGCTGCTCGAAAAGCTCTGGCCTGCCCAGATCCAGGTTGATCGCCCTTCGCTTGAGCTTGTCTTGTGCATCTTCGAGCGCGGACCGGGTCGCGATCGCCAGCAGGCCGTTCAGATCGACCTCGGGACCGAGCTGGTCGATGGCGTCAGCGACGTCCTGACGTAAGGCCGAGCCCCGGCCGATCAACTCGCCCTCATCGCGCAGGATCACCTGCACGCCGAAGACCCCGGTCATCGGGGCCTTTAGCCGATCGACGGGCACGGCTCCGGCGCGGACCCAACGCTCGACCTGTTCGAACGCGGGCTGGGCATCAGCCGCCGCGATCTCCGGGCCGTCTCCCAGTGCCGGTCGGCTCAGCAGAACAAGCAGTACAAACACCACAACCCAACCCCCCCCGACGTAGAGGCCGGGCAACGCCCATGTCGCCGGCGTGTGGTGATCGGGCAACATGCCGCGGGAACGACTGGGGGGCCAGATCTTTCGGCCGACAACTAACTTCATGGAATCACTCGCTTTAGAAAATATTGTCCCGGGTCTTGTCGGCGGCACACCCCTTGAGGTATCTTAATCGAACCGTTGACTTGAGCGGAGTTCAGATTCATGTTTGAGTTTTTTAACTTCACCGCCGATCAGGCCCTTCGACGCAGGAAGATCATCATCCTTACGGTGCTGACCTTTGTTGCCCTCTGCTAGGACGGGTTGATCGGCTAGAGCGGCATCACTAATACATGTAGCGGGTGACGCGCAGCGTCCCGAGTTGGCGTGAGTGGGATTCGAGCGGGATGCTGTGCCTCACTCGCTGAACGTCGATCGAGTCTACTTTAGTCTTCAGGCCGCTCGCCGGTCGGTGCCATCTTGACCATCTTCGGGTCAAAGCGTGCCACCTTGTCCACCAGGTCGGCCTGATCTTCCATCACCCGCTCGATGTCTTTATAAACGCCCGGCACCTCGTCCAGCCCGGCGCTCAGAAGCGTCACCCCCGCGCCCTCGAGCTGGGGCTTGACGTGGTTCCAGCGGAAGGCCTGCTTCGCCTTCTTGCGCGACATGACCCGGCCCGCGCCGTGCGCCGCCGAGGACAACGAGCCCCCGCCGTCTTTTCCAACGACGACATAGCCGGGCGTCGCCATCGACCCGGGGATGATGCCCATCACCCCCTCGCCGGCCGGGGTCGCGCCCTTGCGGTGCACGACCATCGGCTCACGCTCCCCGGTGTCCGGGTCCTCGTGCTCCTCCAGCCAGGCGAAGTTGTGGTGGTTCTCGACCCCTGCGATAACCTCGGCCCCCAGGCGGTGCGCGATCGCGTCGTGGATGCACGCGTGGTTCGCGCTCGCGTACCGGCCCATCAGGTCCATCGCCGCCCAGTACTCCTGCCCCTCGTGCGAGTCCAGCTCCAGCCACGCCAGGTGCATCGTCTGGCGATCCAGCTCCGGGTGCATCTGCATCGCCAGCCGAGAGTAGTAGTCGCACACCGCCGCGCCCGTGCCCCGGCTGCCCGAGTGCGAAAGCAGCGCGAGATACGTCCCGCCCGACGCTAGGCCCATCGATGTGGCCTTGTCGTTGTCGATGGTCAGCGTGCCGAACTCAACAAAGTGGTTGCCCGAGCCGGACGTGCCCAGCTGACTCGCCGCCTTGTCCTTGTTGCACTCGGTGACCGGCGAGACCGACCAGTCCTCATCCATCACCCCGTGGTCGCGTCGTGGGGCCTGCCCGCGATCACCGAACCGTGCGCCGATGCCGAACGCCGTCTCCCGCTCCAGCGCGTTCTTCAGCCGGTCCGGTTCGCTCTTGAGCAGTGCCGGGGGCAGGTCGTAGACCGACAGCTTCACCCGGCAGGCGATGTCCACGCCCACCGCGTAGGGGATGACGGCGTTGCGCGTCGCCAGCACCCCGCCAATCGGCAGGCCATAACCCAGGTGCGCATCGGGCATCAGCGCCCCGCGCACCGCGACCGGCAGGCGGCAGGCGTTAGCCATCTGCTCGACCGACTTGGCCTCCAGGTCGCTTCCCCACTGCTCGTACGGTGCCGGCTCTTTGCGCGGCGGCAGCTTCGCGGCCGCCTCCCGCACCTCCGCGATCCGCTGGTACCGCGCCATCTCGCGCGCCAGCTCTCCGAAGTGCGGGTCATCGATCAGCGCCTTCGGATCATCGACCAGCCGCCTGAGTTTCGCCCGGACCTCATCCAGCCCCGCCCCATCCTGCCGCGCCGCCGACACCACCCACTTCGCGGGCTTGGCGAGCACCGCCGGGATCCCCATCTTTTCGAGTTGGCGTGCTTTCATGCGGACACTGTAGATCGATTGGGCCGGGTTGACGACTGAATAAATCTCCACCATTTCCTCTAGGGGTGACAGGTTCTGTCACCCCCACTGGATATACAGGTAATCAATAAGCGCAGGCTTGATGTCTATTCTTCTTTCAGGTCTCAATGGGGATCACAAATGAATGTCCTTCGGAACTCGTCTCTTCAACGGCGCACACATGGTTGGCGTCCGTTCTTCTGTATCGCAATGGTTTTGGGATGCTTTGCCGGAGTAACCACCGGATGCTCCCAGTTCAAACAGGTTCAATACTTCGAGGTCGAAGGTCCGGTCGATCCGCTCACCGGGCTGAGCACGAAGAGCTACTACCGCATGACGGTGACCGGTGGTGGGAGGGGTGTCCAGGAATACAAGATGCGTGCGGCATATCTCAGCGCCTCGGCGATCGACACCCTCGATGGCAAGATCCCCACGATTCCAGCCGCTGACATGGATGCCGACCGACGCACGCAGTTCAGACACCTGTTGAATACACACCTGGGTCTGGCCCGAGAAAGAGCGGAGTTCATCGCGGAGAGCGGCGTGGTGTTCAACGACAGGCAATACGATCAGGCCGTCAGTGAGATCGCTCGTACCATGTGGGCGGTCACACTCTCTGACAGCGACCTGGTTTCGTTGGGACAGTCCAGATCTTCCAACCCCTACGAGTTCCGCAAGCTCGTCTTTTACGCCTCGGCCCGCTCGATCAATCTGGATCGCTACAACGCCCAGGTCGATTCGGCTATCCAGAAAACCGAGACCCTGGCTAACCTGTTTCGCAATTCGTCCAGAGAAGCCGAGAGCGAGCCCTCCAAACAACTGCAAGAGCTAGAGCAAGCCATTGACCAAGCCAGACTCGCCCAGCAAAAAGTCGATGAGGAGAGCGCGGCGATCCAAACCCTGGCAAACCGGCTGGAGAGCTTGTCACAGTTTCAGAAAAGGGTTGAAGACGAGCGGCAACGAGTCAAGGGCCGTGTTGACGCGGTGGATGCGCGTATCCGAGCGCTGGTCGCTCAACGCGATGCACTCGGCGACGACCCGCCTGGCGAGCAAGACACAGTGCGTGCTCGCGAATTGAGCGATGAGATTTCAAGATTAAATGAGACAAAGCAAGACCTGCAAACCGCTCTCGGTAGCCTCGATTCCACCATTACGGCGATCAAAGACCAGCAAACGCCTCTGAATACTGAAATGGCCGGTCGCAAAGGGAAGCTCACAACCCTTCAAAGCGACTTGACGGCGGCTCGGGCGCGGGTCGATGAACTGCTAAAAAAATTAGGTAGCGTTGATCTCCCGTCAAATGTCGGTAACGCGCGGCCGCAGGATTCCGGGCAATAGCGCTCTGCGTTCAAAGCATGACGCGCTATGGACATTCACCTTATTACTCGATTTTTTGTGGGGGCAACCCGATGTTGATCAATCATATGAAACGAAGCTTCACACCCGTTTTAGCCTTCTTTGCCGTATTTTTGAGTGGCTGTAACCAGGACATGACCATCAAGGTAGAGCGGCTTGACGTCGATCCGCCGCCTTTGAGTGGTGAGGTAGAACCCCTGGAAATGCAGGTCTACCTAACCGGATCTTTGCTGCAGAGAGTGCAGATCGCCACTGCATCTCTCAAAGAGATCGAAAGCGCTATTGTCGAACTGGGTGATAAGGAAGGTGTACTGCAGGGCATCGATCAAAAGTCTTCTGAAGAACTCGAAAAATTAATTCTAGAGGGGAGTCGTTTGATTCGTGAAATTCAACGGCTCGGTGTTCACCTGAATGCAGCGGATACATTTGCCGATGGGGTTGATATTGCCCTCGTACGTAGGCTGATTATTCAGACTAGGCTTTTTTTAACAGATGGCGATCGGTATGTACGCGGTATTGAAGTCGCCATTGCGAAGGTTATAGAAGAATGGCAGCAAGAGATAGATGAAATACGTAGCCGAGTGAGTGATACGCGCCCTCTTAATAACATTGAGTCGACTCGAATTCAAACATTGCAGGGCCGAATCAAAGTAGTGCGTGGCATGAACACGCCGATCAGAGAAACGCGTTACGCCTACCATAGTACGAAGGGATCTCAATGGTCTTTTGGCGGGTTTTCTAACACCGCGATCCATACGATCTCTCCGGGCGACCCGATGTATGACCGTGTGCTGCGGGCGGATCCGCTGCCCAACGCGATCACACGTGTTCGTTCCCATGCATATGGTGATTCGACTATCATGTTTGTGCAGGAGTCTCCGACGCAGATGCGGGTATTTTCTGTTGATGTGGACGGGACACAGCTTGCTCAGAACATCATGCTGATCACGGACAAGGCCCTGCAGGCGGCGGTCAATTACTTGTCGCCTGCACCATTGCCGGCCAAGCCTGTGAATCCATTGGCTCTGCCTAGTGGTGTGGGTGAGTAGGGCGATTAAAGTGAAGGCTCGATACACAGATTCGACGCGATTATGTCCCGGTTGTCAGTGAGCGTGGTGCGCGACAAGGCAGGCTCTTGATCGATCTCCGCGAGGGCATCGACTTGCTTTGATCAGGTCTGCTTCGTCTGTTGGCTCGGGCGGCGCGTCCCCGTGATGGCTCAAAGCGTAAGGCCAAGCCTAGGCCAATCGCAATGAGCATGACGATAAATCCGAACGTAAGAATGTGTACGAGAAGTGCTTTAGGTGGGGCAGGCTTCCAGCCTGCCGTCACGACGACGTCGTGAAAAGGCCTGTTTCGAGCGGCGCTCGAACGGCGGGCAAGATGCCCGCCCCACCTTCTCGTACACGTTCTAAGGCAGGTGTTACACGGAGCCTTCATAACAGGCTCTGTGTTACGAGCATTAGGCCTTTAGCAATCGGGTTAGCCCAGCGACGGGTCGAGCTTTTTCACGACATCGACCAGGTCCTGGACGTGCGCGGCCGACTCGTCCAGCAGCTTCTGCTCGGCCTCGTTCAGGTCGATCTCGACGATCTTCTCGACACCGCCGGCACCGAGCAGGGTGGGGACGCCGACGAACAGGCCGTTGATCCCGAACTCGCCGTTGCAGTAGGAGGCGCAGGGGAGGATACGCTTCTTGTCCTTGACGATGGCCTCGACCATCTGGACGGTGCCGGACGCGGGGGCGAGGTAGCCGGAGGTTCCCATCTTTTTGACGATCTCGCCGCCGCCTTTTTTGGCGCGTTCGACGATCTCGCCCAGGCGGTCCTCGCTGATGAACTGGGTGACGGGGATGCCGCAGATGTTGGTGTAGCGTGGGAGGGGCACCATGTCGTCGCCGTGGCCGCCGAGGAGCAGCGCGTTGATGTCTTCGACGGAGAAGCCGGTTTCCATGGCGATGAAGGTCTTGAAGCGGGCGACGTCGAGGCAGCCGGCCTGTCCGATGATCTGGTGGGTCGGGAAGCCGGTGGCCTTCCAGGCGGTGTAAACCATCGCGTCCAGCGGGTTGGAGACGATGATGACGATGGCGTGGGGGGCGTGCTGCTTGATGTTCTCGCTGACGGACTTGACGATCTTCACGTTGGTCCCGATGAGGTCGTCGCGGGACATGCCGGGCTTGCGGGGGATGCCGGCCGAGACAACGACGACGTCCGAACCTTCAATCGCGGCGTAGTCGTCGGTAGCGGTGATGTTGGCGTCGAACAGTTCCATCGGGCCGCACTGGGCCAGGTCGAGCATGCGGCCGTCGACGGGGAGCATCTCGCTGCCGTCGTCGAGTTTGCGTTTGATGTCGATCGCGACGACGTCGCCCAGTTCCTTGACCGCCGACCACAGGGCGACAGAGGCACCGACGTTGCCGCCGGCTCCGATCACCGAAATCTTTGCTCGCTTGGGCATCTATCTAGTCCTTGTTCGTTGGTGTGATCGTTAGGCCCGGCGAACGCAGGATTCTGTAGGGCCGGGCCGATCATGATAGTGCACCTACGGCAGCAAGCAACGTCGATCCGGTCGAAGCGGCGTGTTGGTCACTTTTTACACGGCTTGACTCCATCGAGGTCAACGGCATCAATCTCTTTGCTTGATTGCTCAGGATGATTGAACGCGGCAATAGCTCCAAACCCTACAAGGTTGGGCGACCTGACGCTTTACCGGGCAGTATGCCTGCGGGTATGTTGCCATGCTCAGTATTCATGGAGTAGCAGCCGTGTTTTGTTTCCCCCTTTCAACCCGGAATGACCGCCACTTCTCGAAGGTGTACGGCGGGTATTCATCGTGCTGTTCCGTACGCTGATTAAATAACACTCTCCTGAGCCTTCCCTTGTACCACCGTTGTGTACGCAAGCGGCCACGTTCGCCTCTTCGTGTGCTGCCCGTCGGTATCCATGTTGATGCCAGGAAGGATGACGTGATGGAAACCAAACCAAACCTACAACCCGTTGTGCAGGCTCGCATGAGTCGGAATATCGCTCCCGAGGATATCCGCCCGGGCATGTTTATCGCCGTCAGTCGATCGATCTGCCAGCTGATCCCCTCGTCGGTCGAGGAGGGCTGGGACAAGCAGCCGCGCACGGTCGATGTGCCCTTCATCCCTCAGGATTCCGGTCAGGCGATGAAAGTGCTTGAAGTTTGCGTGCCCTTCGTTCTGGTGGAGCTGCCCTGCGGCTTGAAGCAGTCGCTCGACCTGCGACGCCAGAGCGTGATGCGCCTGAGCTTTGCCTTCGGACAGGCTGCCTTCCGTAAACCCGTGAAGGCAAACAATCAAGAAGGTAAAAAGTCGGAGAAAGACAAGGGCAAGAAAAAAGGCAAGCGCAATTAGATTGCTCAGCCGCTCTTCTCGATCGCCAGGACTTTCTCCAGCCGGCGTTGGTGTCGGGCCTCGCCGGTGAAGCTCGCTTCGAGGAAGGCACGGACCAGGGTGTCGGCCAGGGACTCGCCGACGATGCGCGAGCCCAGGCAGAGCACGTTCATATCGTCGTGCTCGACGCCCTGGCCGGCGGAGTAGGCATCATGGCAGACCGCGGCGCGGATGCCGGTCATCTTGTTGGCGGTGATCGAGGCCCCCACACCCGAGCCGCAGAGCAGGACGCCGCGCTCGGCCTGGCCGTGCTGGATCGCGTTGCCGATGTAGCGGGCGAAGTCGGGGTAGTCGTCGTCCTTGTCGTACTCGTGCGCGCCCAGGTCCAGGACCTCGTGGCCCATCGACTGGATGAGTTTGGCCATGGGCTCTTTCAGCGGCAGGCCGGCGTGGTCGGCGGCGATCGCAACCTTCATCAGAACAGTCTCCTGCGGGTGGACGAGGCATTATGCCCGAAATCGGTTCCGCTCGGGTTGGGCCCTCAGGGGTGGACCTGCCGCTTCAGCTCGTCGAGCACCCGGGCGTTGGCGAGCGAGTCCTGGGGTGAGACAAACGCCGGCTCGCCGTCGAGGACACAACGGGCAAACGCATCGGCCTGTAGCGCGTAGAGCGGCTGGCCGGCGTCGGCGGTGTGGGTCTCGTGCAGCGGGCCGGGCTGGAGGTGGCCCGCGTCCTGCTTCGGCGGGGTCATGCGTCGAATCGACCAGCTCGCGCCCTTTGTCGGCGGTTTCCAAGGGATGGGTACGTCGATATAGCCCTCGGTCCCACAGACCTGAGCGAGGTTGCTCGCCTGGGTGTCCATGCCGCAGCTGAAGGTCGCCTCGGCCCCGCTTGGATACTGCATCACGCCCGATGCGGCGATGTCTACGCCGCTGTCGTGCATCCGGCCGACGGCAAGAATTGAGCTGGGCTCTTCGCCGAGGATCAGCCGCGTGAAGTCGATGCAGTAGCAGCCGATGTCCATCAGCGCCCCGCCGCCGAGTGCCGGGTCGAAGCGGACGTTGCCCGCGATCTTTTTGGTGCGGTAGCAGAAGCTGGTGCGGACCAGCTTGACCTGCCCGATCGCGCCGTCACGCACTGCCTTAACAATGGCCTGGGTCTGCGGGTGGCAGCGGTACATGAACGCCTCGATGAGCACCCGGCCGTGCTTCTTGGCGGCGTCGAACATCTGGACCGCCTCGGCATGGTTCATCGCCAACGGCTTCTCGCAGAGCACGTGCTTGCCCGCGGCCAGGGCCTTGAGCGTCCATTGTTTATGCAGCGCATTGGGCAGGGCGTTGTAGACCGTGTCCACGCTGGGGTCGGCGAGCAGTGCATCGTACGAGCCGTGGGCGGTGGGGATGTTGTAGCGCCGCGCGAAGTCCCGGGCCGAGTCCATCGAGCGGGACGCGGCGGCCGCAAGGTTTGAACGCTTACCGCCGGTGCCAACGCCCTGGGCGAGCTGCCGGGCGATGTTCCCGGTGGAGAGGATGCCGAAGCGGAGCTTGTTCATATTGCTAGCGATTGTAGCGGTACGGCTCTTGGCTCTGCATGGTGTTGCACATACACTGGTTCGGTCTAATCCCCGGGAGTCTTACGATGCTTCGATCGATGTTGACCGTCCTCACTTTGCTCGCGGTGCCCGCCGTTGCCCAGCTCGTGCCCGAGGGCGCGGTCGTCGAAAAGGTCGCCGACGGCTACCGCTTTACCGAAGGCCCCGCCGCCGGCCCGGGCGGGTGCATCTACTTCACCGATATCCCGGCCGAGCTGATCCTCAAGTTCGATCCGGAGAGCGGGGAGACGACGACCTTCCGCGAGGACACGGGGCGGGCGAATGGGTTGATGTGGTTTGAGGGCGATCTATACATGTGCTGCCACAAGGCACGGGGCATACTGATGTACCCACTGCACCCGGGGTGGCCGTCGGTAGCCGAGGATCTGCGGCGGATCGTGGGTGAAAATGCGACCGATTACGACCCCCTTGTACCAATCATCAAAGCAGCCCGCATGCGATCCGCACGACGGGACGGGCATGGTGACGCGGTACGGCTAAATAGCCCCAACGACCTTGCGATTGATTCGTCGGGCAATATCTATTTCACCGACCCCCGCTACGGCAATCGTGAAGATATGGAGTCAGACATCGAGGGTGTCTATTTCCGTCACATCAATAGCGGGGTCCAGAATCCTGGACAGCCGGCCTCGGCCCGTATGGATGCCGAACTCACCCGCCCCAACGGCATCGTCCTCTCCCCCGATGAATCGGTTCTCTACGTTGCCGACCACGCCGCCAACTGGGTCTACGCCTACGACATCGTTGATCCCGGTCAAGTCGAGAACAAGCGTCAATTCGCGCAGCTCAACAACGGCGAGGGCCGGGGCAGCGACGGGATGTGTGTGGACGTGAGGGGCCGGGTCTACGCCACCGGGCAAGGCAAGGTCTGGGTCTTCGAGCCCTCGGGCGACTTGGTGACCACCATCGACGTCGGCCCACAGACCACCAACTGCACCTTCGCCCACGACGGCCGGACGCTGTATATCACGGCGAATAAGGGGTTGTACCGGATCGAACTGAATACCCAAGAGCCGCTCGCCGCCATTCTCATTGAGATCACGAAAGACGGTGATTTAACTTTGGATGGCGAGCGGATTGAAGGCGATCAGTTGGGTGCGGAGTTACAAGGCGTTCCCGGTTTTTCCCTGGATCGTGTGGTGGTTATTCGGGCGGACGCCGAGACGAGGTTCGCCTTGGTATCGGGCATGTGGGATATGTTGAATGAGATGGGGATTGAAGACGTCAGGTTCGCTACTCGGCGAGTTCGCGATGCCGAGCGTTAAGAGACGAGCCCCGTCGATGGCCTAAGCATGCTCCGTCCGTTTATACCAGTATCCGCACAGCCGCCGGTACCGCACCGCGATCGGGCATAGCGTGAGGAACAGCACCCAGCCCAGGACTCGGGCCGGGTTGTCGGTCTTGCGGTTGGAGGTGGTGATCGGGCCCGGGAGGATCGTGAGCCGCTTGCCTTCTTTCCTGCCCCATTTCTTGAGCTGGCGGGCGAGCCAGATCTCTTCGCTGGCGTAGACCTGTTCGCTAAAGCCGCCGACGGCGTCAAAGCCGTCGCGCTCGCAGACGAAGAAGCAGCCGGCCGGGAGTTTGAACAGCCGGGACACCGTGTTCCAGAAGCCCAGCACCATCCGCACGGCCAGGCCCGGCCGGGGCGACATCACGACCCGCGCCCCGCCGCCACAGTACCGGCCCGACTTGATCGCATCAAGAGCTTCGCGGATCAGCGCCGCGTCGGGGGTGGTGTCGGCATCGATGAAGATCAGCACCCCGGCATCCGCGGCCGCGGCCCCGGCGTTGCGCGCACGGGAGATCTGGTTGATCGGCTCGAAGACGACCCGCGTGTCATGTCCCGCGGCGATCTGTGAGGTCGCATCCGTCGAGTTGTTGTCTACGACAATCAACTGGCCACGCTCGGTCATCTCGGCCATCGCCCGCCGCATCGCGGGCAGGGTGACCGCGAGCTGCACTTCTTCGTTGTAGGCCGGCACGATGATGGCGTAGTCGTGAGGCATCCCCTGATCCTAGCCCACGGCGTTACACCTGCCCGACCAGGCGGTAGCGTTTGCCGAGGTTGAGGATGCGGCCGAGTAGTTGTTCGTAGCTGATCCCGGCGTGCTCGGCCGACTCGGCGAAGTCCTCGCCGAAGGCGAGCTGGGGGTTGGGGTTGGCTTCGAGCAGGTAGAGCTTGCCCTCGGGGCTAAGCCGAAAGTCGAGGCGGGCGTAGCCGGAGAGTTGTAGCGCGCGGTAGACCCGCTTGGCGAGCCGGGGCAGGGTATCGGTCACCGATTCGGGCAGTGCTTTGGCCGGGCCGGTCTTGAGCTTGATCTGCTCCTGGTAGTCCTCGTCCCACTTGATCTTGCCGGTGGCGATACGCGGGGCGCCCTCGCGCAGGTCGGCGAAGTCCATCTCCCAGGCCGGCAGGGTGTCCAGCCGATGGTTGCCGATCACCCCGACGTAGAGCTCTCGGCCGTCGATGTACTGTTCGACCAATGCATCGGTGCGGGTCTGCCGGTGGACAAACGCGACGCGCTCGGCGAGCTGCTGATCGTCGTAAACAACCGAGGCCTGGGAGATCGCGATCGAGCCTTCCTCGGTGAGCGACTTGACGAAGAGCGGGTACTTCAGCTTGGCCGGGCGTTTGACCTTGCGGTTGCCCAGGGGGAAGACGTGGAACCGCGGCACGGGGATGCGGTGGTACCGGCAGATCATCTTGGACACGGCCTTGTTGTGGGCGAGCATCAGCCCGCGCGGGTTGCAGCCGGTGTACGCCTGCTGCGCGGCTTCGAGGTAGGCCGCGACGTGCGTGTCGTAGACGCCGACGCCGGCGAACTCCTCGAGCAGGTTGAAGACGATGTGCGGCTTGAAGTCGCCGATGGCCTGGCCGATCCGGCCCAGGTCGGCCGCGACCCCCAGCACCCTGACGGTGTGCCCCTGGTTGTGCAGCGAGGCCATGACGTCGTACTCGGTCTTGTACGGCGCGGTCTGCTTGTCCGATAAACCTTCGATCGTGTCCGGCGGGACGCAGTCGGGGTGGACAAGCAGCAGGATGCGCTGGGGGCGGGCCATGAAGGTTTATATCGGCAATCGTGAAACCGGTTCATCGGTTTAATGCAGCTCCCGCGAGCCGGGGCCTGCGGCCCTGGTCTATTCCAAAGCCTCGCTGACGACAAGTAGGGTCGAAGCGGTGGTCCCAACAGACCGGGAGCACAGCTCCCGGCTCGCTGCTAGAGCGCCAGGGGGTGGTGCCCCGCGTGGATGTAGTTCATGGTCTGCACGGTGACCATCAGGGTGGCCTCTCGCCGGGCGATCGCTTCGGGCACCGCTAGCCTGAGTTTGAGTTCCTTGCAGCGGTCGATCATGTCGCGCAGCACCTGGTCGATCGTGTAGGCGTGGGTGCCGGTCCACTTGGCGACCTGCTCGCGGATCGCCGGTCGGCTGCGGCGGAGGAAGCTGGCGGCGGTGGGTCGGCTGGCGTAACGCGGGTCGGCCGAGAAGAGCTTGCGCAGGTCGCGGTCGTAGAAATCGGGGAACGTGTCGGCGTAGAACCAGCGCTTGCGGCGGTAATGCTCCGCCAGGGTTGTCTTGAGTGAGTTCAGCGGCTCGACCCGTCGGCGGCTGCGGACCGGCGGGGTCTGGCTGGCGATCTGCTTCATCCAGCCATCGACGAGTTCGAGTTTCTGGAGGGCCGGCCAGCCGGCGTAGCTGCGACGCCACCGCCCGCCGGGCGTGAGCCAGACCGCGAAGGTCTCGGCGAAGTCCTCGGCCGGGTGGGCCTGGGCGTACCACGCGGGCAGGTGGGTGACGTACTGGCGCGAGGCGGGGTTGGGCCGGTAGGTATCGGGATAGGTCTGGGTCGCCGGGCCGAAGGCTTCACGGAACGCCTTGCGGCGGTGCAGGCGGTAGGCGTTGCAGATGGCGTGGCCGGCCTCGTGCCGAAGGATCTGCATGCACTGCCGAGTTGTGCCGCCCTCGACGGCGAGCATCTGGTTCTTTTCAAGCCGGGTCAGCCGGGGGTGGGCGAGATAGAAGGGGATGGCGATGCCCGGCGTTCCGTCGGGGCTGAACCACTCCGAGCTGAGCCAGCAGTGCGGGCGAAACCGCGTGATCCCGTTTTGCTCGAATTCGTCTCTTAGCTTGTCGACCTGGGCCTGCAGCGGGGCGCAGCGCCTCAACTCGAGGCCGAGGTCACAGAGCCTGAGCCCGAGCAGCCTGTCGTCGGGCCACTTTGCCCAGGCGGGTTGACGCACGGGTTGTGGGGTAGGGCAAGACAACGCGGACCGATTCTATCGCGCGATGCCCGTCTGGCTTCCCGGTTCAGGCGCTGCTGTACTGCTTAACTGCTTCCGCGATGGTCCGGGCCGTCTCGGGTCGGCCCACCGCGGACTTGCCAAACCCCGCCCGGGCCCCGGCCTCGACCGCCTGGGCCTGGGCCTCTTCGTAGTTGCTGACCAGCATCATTGGTGGGGCAGCAGGCCGCTGAGCCAACCCGCGGATCAGCTCTACCCCCGAGCCGCAGGCGAATCGGCCGTCCAGCACACGGTTGACCAGCAGCAGGTCGGCTTCGGCCAGTCGCTGCTGCAGGCTAGCGTCGTCGTTGATCCGGGCCACGGTGCTGCCCGGTACGGCCGACTGCGCAAGGGACTTGAGCGAGCCGGAGTCGAAGCCGCAGTGGCCAACGAGGAGGATGGTGTGGTTTTGCATGGAGGAATGATAGCGCGTAGGACGGGCCAAAGAACAAGGCCCGTCGCTGCGTTCTTTTGCCGGAGGGGTTGTTGGAGCCGTTGGCGGTTTTACTCGGCTTCGTCTTCGACCAGGCGGAGCATCTCGAGCATGGCCGCCAGGTCGTCCTGCTGATCCTTGCGTTCGAAGCCGGACATGAGATTGCGGATCATACGGAGCAGCCACTGCTTATGGGTGGCCGGGGCGAGCAGGTCGCCGTCGAGCAGCAGCGATGGCCCGGCGAGGTTCGCGACGCGTTGCAGGGCCTCTTTGCGGGTCAGTAGCCGGCCGCCCGAGAACGGATCGACCAGCGCCAGGTCGCTGTTGGCCTGGGTCATACCCGAGGCCAGTGCGGGGATGCCCGCGAGGAAGTGGCCCGGGGCGTTGATGCCCAGCACCGGCACGCCGACGCGTTCGAGCACGGCTTTGTAGACCAGCGTCAGCGAGATCGGCAGGCCCAGGCGGGTACGCAGGACGCTGGAGAGGTAGCTATTGCGCGGGTTCTCGTAGTCGCCGAGGTTGCCACGGAACCGCGCCTCTTCAAACAGCAGCAGGTGCGTGTGAGCGACCAGCGCCCGCGGGTCCGCACCAACGACCCGGTCCAGGACCTGCTGGGCGTAATCATCCAGCTCGGCCTCGACCTTCACCGGGTCGGGGTCATCCAACTCGTGCATCGACACGGCGACCGCTGAACGCACCAGGCCGCTGGTCTGATGGAGCTGGGGCAGTTGATCGCGCAGGCTGGTATACGCATCAACGCGGCAGTGGATGGGTTGGTAAAACGTCACGTCGTAAACAACTCCGGGCAACTCCATGCGGCATTATGCCACGGCGGGTCATTCATCGCCGGTTGAATCCGGCTTCCCCCCGGAATTCTCTTCGCGGGTATTGCGGGCCTTGATGAAGGATTGGACTGCGAAATATAGGTAACCCCCACAGGCCAGACTGACCAGCACGATCCGCACCAGCCGCAAGGCCTCGTCCAGTTTCAGCTCGACGATAAAGATGATGATCCCAATGACGGGCACGAGGATGCCCAGTGTCGCCAGCAGCACGGCCGCGTGCATCAGGTGCTTGCGCTGCTCGGGCTTAACCAGCGATCCGATGCCGCAGCCCATGATGAGCAGCCCCAGGACGGCGGGCAGGAACGCGGACCAGGGGGGCTGATTCGCCATGGCGTACGTGCCGATGCTGATGACCATGAGCAGGACACCGAGGGCAATGGTGACAAGGGGCATGGGGCCTCCGGGCGTGGTTCGGGTAAGCGGGCGTGGAACTAGGCGTCATTGTAGAGCATCAAACCCCAGAGGCCGGGCGCTCGTAGCATCCGGTATACTTGCCCCCCTTGTTTGCCGTGGCGAAACGCGGCGATTTTCCCAAACGGAGCTTTATTGATGACCCGCAACCACCTGACCGGCCTGCTGCTCGCGGCCGCGCTGTCCACCGGCGGGACGCTCGCCGTCGTCGTCGCCCAGGACGACGCTGGCGAAGAGGCCCACGACCACGAACACACCGCGACCTCGGTCCACGCCGGCGACGGCACGCACTTCGACCTGGCCGACGAAGACGCGTTCCCCGACCCCGATGGCTTTGAGACCCGCGAGGAACGTGCCAGCTACGCCATCGGCCGGTTCGATGCCCAGGGCATCCCCGAGCAGCAGCCGGACTTGAACATCGAAGAGTACGGCCAGGGGGTCTCCGCCGGGCTCGAGGTCGAAGCCGAAGACTACACCCAGGGCTATAGCCTGGCCCGCCGCATCCTCGATGCCGGTGACCAGATGGACGTGGAGAGCTTCATCGAGGGGCTGCAGGCCGGCCTGGCCGAAGATAGCGAAAGCCGCGCCGCGGGCCTGCTCATGGGCAGCAGCATGGGGCAGAACGACGTGCCCCTGAGTGTCGAGTCTTACCTTAAGGGACTAAACGAGGGCCTGGCGCTGGGCGAGGCCGAGTCTGCCGAGCCGCCCGCGGAAGGCGAAGACCCGGTCGAACTGCCCGAGTTGACGTTGACCAAGGAGCAGGTCGAAGAGACCTACCAGGCCTACATCGAGTACCTCGCGGTGATCGCCGAGCAGAAGATGAAGGACGAGTCCCAGGCCTACCTCGACGCCAAGGAGCAGGAAGAAGGCTGGCAGAAGACCGAGTCCGGCCTGCTGTACAAGATCATCGAGCCCGGCGACGGCCAGTTGCCCGACAGCAACGACCGCGTGACCGTGCATTACGAGGGCAAGCTAACCGACGGCACAACCTTCGACAGCTCGTACGAGCGTGGCCAGCCCGCCAGCTTCGTGCTCAACCAGGTGGTGTCCGGCTGGACCGAGGGCCTTCAACTGATGAAGCCCGGCGCGAAGTTTGAGTTTGCCCTGCCCTACGACCTGGCTTACGGCGAACAAGGCTTGCCCCGCGGCGGCATCCCGCCGTATGCCACCCTGCTCTTCAGCGTCGAGCTGCTGAGCTTCGAGGCCCTGCCCGATCCTCCCCCGGCCGAAGAGCCTGGCGTTGAAGGCGAATAAAAGGTTCACCCTCGGTCAATCAAAAACCCTCGGCTTTGTATAGGCCGAGGGTTTTATCTTTTTGAGTAATACGCATCCCAAACAATTCATACGCTCGTCAGGCCTTGGAAAGCCGCCACGTCACACGTGGCGGACGAGCGACCTGACGCTTGTCCGCCGGGTGTTACCCGGCGGCCCATGAAGCAATGAACGTCTTCGTTTTTTGTGGGATTTTTTGTAGGAAACGTATAACCGGTTCTTGAATTAGTCTTCAGGGGGCAGCTCGCGGACCCAGATGTTGCGGTAGTGGGCTTCTTCGCCGTGGTTCTGGAAGACGATGGGCAGCTTGGCTTGGTGGGCCGTGTACTGGGTGCGTGCTTTGTGGCGGCTCGGGCCGAGCACCTCGGTGTGGTTCTGCACCAGCACCCCGTTGTGCAGCACGGTCACGTAGGCGGGCTCAACCAGGTTGCCCCGGTCATCAAAGCGCGGGGCACGCCAGATGATGTCGTAGGTCTGCCACTGGTTAATCCCTCGGCCGGGGTTGACCATCGGCGGGCGCTGGCCGTAGATCGACCCGGCCATGCCGTCGGCGTAGGTGTCGTTGTCCTTGTTGTCTAGGACCTGGATCTCGTACTTGCCCATCAGGAAGATGCCGGAGTTGCCCCGGCCCTGGCCGCCGCGCTGCGCCTGGCTGGGCGGGGTCCGCCACTCGACGTGCAACTGGATGTCGCCGAAGGACTGCTTGGACTGGATGTTGCCGGTCCTTGGGACGGTGGACAGTGCGCCGTCTTCGGTGATACGCCAGCCGATCGGTTCGCCATTGGCTTTCACCAACGCATCGGTCGATTCGCCGTCGAACAAGACGATCGCGTCGGAGGGCGCTTTGCCCGCGTCGTCCTGTGTCCCCGGGTGGCCCGGGTCAACGACCGGCGGCAGCGGACGCTCCTCGTCATGCACTTCCCAGCGCAGGTATTGCTCACGGATATCCGCCAGCGAGATCGCGACGCCGCCGAGCATCAGGGCGGTACTCGCAGCGAAGACGTAATAGCCAAGTTGATTCATCGGTGATCTCCAAGCGAGAAAGTAAAGACAGTCGTGCCAGACGGCATCTTACGCCAATCTGCCCGCGATGGACGTAGCCCTTCACCGCGAATTACCACCCCCCCACGCCGAGCGTCAACATCATGCCAAGCCAAGCACCCCGACCCGCCCAAGTCGCCACGCGCCCATCTACCGACGCGCCGATCCAGGCCTCGACACCAACCCACAGCCTGATCGCGCTCGCGAACGTGTTGTTTGCCTATTTGCTGGTCCTGAGCACGGTTATGGCCTACTGCCTGGCCCTGCCGTGAGATTTCAGGGCACCGGCCCGATCCGATGCCCGATCGTCTAAGCCCAAGCCGCTAGTCGCGGAGGTTGTTCAGGGCGTCCTGGCCCTCGCGTTCGGCCCGGTCGAGCAGGTCCTCACCTTCGTTGACGATGTTCTCAGCCTCTTGCTCAACCCGATCAACCCCGTTGTTTACCCCGTCCTGGAGGTCCTCGCCGATCTGCTCACCTTGCTGCTGGGCCTGATCGGCCCTGTTTTCTGCTTCGTTCTGCCCTTGCTGGCCTGCTTCGTTGGTCTGGTCCTTTGCGTTTTCAAAACGGTTCTGCACGTCCATGGGCTCTTCTTCCGAGCAGCCAAACATCACCAGCATCCCGCAAGCCAGGGCCGACATCATCAGCGATCTAAGCATGGTCTTTTCCTTATCGGTGAGAGATGGAAGTGCGTTGATGATCCGTTTCATCACGCAAGCTCATCTACTTTATCCGCTGGGGGCACTCGCACCAATGCTAAATCTGAGTGAGAAGATCACCGCTCCCGGAAGCCAAGGACCACGAGGATGCAAGGCCCCCCCGCGATGACGTTCACCCCCGCCTGAACCGCGCGGTCGATCGCCGATGGGCTCTCCGCACCCGGCTGCATCCACAGCCCACCCACCCCCAAACGGATCGCCTCATCCACGACCCCCTCGGTGATCGCCGGCGGCGTGATGATCGAAACCCCGTCGGGCACGACCGGCAACGACGAGAGATCAGGGTACGCCGCCAACTCCTCGATCGACTCGGCCCGAGGGTTGACGGGGTATACCGGCAGGTCGTTCTGTTGGTAGACCCGCAATACTTTGTTGCCGTACTTCTGGCGATGGGTTGACGCGCCGACCACAGTAAAAATCTTGCCACGGAGAAACGCCTGGATGTCGCCCGGGTTGTCCATGGGTGGTCCTTACGGGGCAGGGGGTTAGCGACACGAGCATACCGGCGCGGCCACGGCAAAACCTTTCTCCGGGTACGCCGGTCCCCCCATCTTCCCCGACCGGACCAGACCAACCCTGGCTGGACATTCTTGTCAAGCGACCGGCAATCCTGCGGGGGGTGGGGCCGATAACCCCGGCAGCGTCCCGGAGCGGGACCCGCCAAACTGCCGTACCCGGAGGCATGAGGATGTCGCGCATCAAGACCCCCAAAACCCAACGCGGCCTGGCCCACTGCCCGCACTGTCAGACGCCGCTGGCCGCGCCGCTCGAGGCCGCCGGCCGGCCGGCGCGGTGCAACAGCTGCGGCCAGCGCTTTACCCTGCCGCCCGTGGAGGAGCTTTTTAGCGACGCGGTCGCCTACATCGTCGAGCGCGAAGACAGCGAACGCTCCCGCGAGGACTTCGCCAGCGCCGCCCGCGAGATCCAGTACGAGGCGATTCGCAACGTCGAGATCGGCTAAATCTTGTAGCTTTGCAAGTGCCCCGGCTCAGGGTAATCTCTTGGGAATCCTGCCTCGATTCCCGGAGCCGACATGAGCCAGCACCCACCCCAAGACCCACAGGGTCAGTACCCACCGCCCCAGCCACCCTACGGACAACCTTCGGGTCCAACACCGCGCGAGCCGGGGATCGCGACGGTGGCGCTGGTCCTGGGCATCCTTGCGATCTTACTCTCGCCGCTGCTGATCTTTGGCATCGCGGCGTTGATCGTCGGGATCATCGCGGTGAACCAGACCGGCGGCCCGCGGAACATCCCCGGCCGAGGCAAGGCGATCGCCGGGGTCGCCATGGGCGGGTCCAGCTTCGCGGTCGCGATCGTGGTCATGCTGATTATTGCCATCACGCTTCCAGCCATCGGGGCCGCACGGCGTACCGCGCGGCGGATGCAGAATTCGACTCAAATGCGCGGCGTACACCAAGGCCTTGTGATGACTAGTTCATCCAACCGCGCTAACTATGCCGGCCTGGATGCCATGGGGAATATCATTGAGGACCGATCTGCTGGGGGGCAGAGCCTAAATGACTATCCCGGGTTTAATGGCTCGGGGGATGGCGACAGCGTCGAGGCGCGATACTGGCAGCTCTTTGCCGAGAACGCCTTTACCCCCGAGTTTGCCATCAGCCCCAGCGAGGTCGGCAACGTAGCGATCTACGACCCGGGCTCCGGCTCGATCCCCGCGCCGGTTGTCTGGAATGCCGGTTCGGGCGATAAACATTATTCGTACGCTATGCTTTCGATCGAAGGTGAGCCAGGTCGGGCACCTGCCGCCAGGGCTCGTGCCGATGAGTGGAAAGACACCTTTAACTCACGGGCGATCGTCCTCAGCGACCGCAACACCGGATCGGGCACCAGCGACACGCAGGTCCGCTCGATCCATACCGACGACCCGGGGGACTGGAAGGGCACGGTCGTCTGGAACGACAACCATGTGGGTTTCGAGCAGACCCACAACGCGTTCGAGACCAAGTACGGCAACGGGCAGATCAATACGTTCGCCGGCCCTGGTGGCACGGCCGACGACCTGTTCAAAGACGCCAATATCCCGGCCGGCAACTCGCCTGGTCAGGCCAACGCTCTGATGGTGGTCGACGGCGATAGCGGTGTTTCGGGCAACGAATGATCCGATATCGATTGAACCCCGCGTCAGCCGCCTGACTTCAAGGGCAAGGCGCCTGCGATGTCCCCCTTCCGCTGAACCGCGTGGAAAGAGGCGTCGGGGTGCTGTTTTGCTCTAACGGAGTCGATCAACTCAACAACCGCTCCAGGTCCTCCCGGCTGAGGTTGGCCAGGATGTTGCCCTCGCCGCCGACGACGGCGTCGGCCAGGTCGCGCTTGCGGGATTGCAACTCAAGGATGCGCTGTTCGACCGTGTCTTCGCAGATCAGGCGGTAGGCGAAGACCGGCTTCTTCTGGCCGATGCGGTGGGTCCGGTCGATGGCCTGGGCCTCGACGGCGGGGTTCCACCACGGGTCCATGATGAAGACGTACTCGGCGGCGGTGAGGTTGAGCCCGACGCCGCCGGCCTTGAGCGAGATCAGGAAGACCGGCAGGTCCGGGTCGGTCTGGAAGCGTTGGACGACGTCCTTGCGGTTGCGGGTCTGGCCGTCGAGGTAGGCGTACTTGATCCCGCGCTGGTCCAGGCGTTTGCGGATCAGCGCGAGCATCGAGGTGAACTGGCTGAAGACCAGGGCCTTGCTGCCCTCGTCGATGATCTCGTCGAGGCGTTGTTCGAGCTCGTCGAGCTTGGCCGAGGGCACGTTCTCGCGGTCGAACTGGACGGCGCTGGTCTTGTCGATGAGCGCGGGGTGGCAGGCGGCTTGACGCAGGCGGAGCAGGGCTTCGAGGACCATGAACGCGGCACGGCCCAGTCCCTTGCCTGCGGAGCTAGTGCTCTGCGCGGTGTCGCCATCGGTGGGGGGAGGGTTGCCTTTGCCACCCGATGCGGCGTCGATCTGCTGCATGAGGTTGCCGCGGTAGTAGGTGCGCAGCTGGTCGTAGATCCGCCGCTGCTCGGGGTCCATCTCGCAGATGATGGTCTGCTCGGTCTTCTCGGGCAGGTCGTCGAGCACCTGGCTCTTGGTCCGGCGGAGGATGAACGGCCGAAGCGCGGTGGCGATCTGTCGCAGGGCCTCGGCACCATCGGCCGGCTTGGCGCCACCCGAGGCCAGATCGGCGGCGAGTTCGGCCTCGGCGCCGTCGGCTTCCATGTCCATCGGCAGGGCGCCGGGCGTGGGGGTGGCCTGTCCGCCGCTACCCCGCGCGCTGGTTGCGCCGCGGATCAGCTCGGCGAACTTGGCCGACGAGCCCAGCATCCCGGGGTTGAGGTACTCGAAGATCGACCAGAGATCACCCAGGTGGTTCTCGATCGGCGTGCCGGTGAGGGCCAGGCGGTGGCGGGCCTGGATCAGCCGAGCCGCCTTGGCGGACTGGCTCTGGGGGTTCTTGATCGCCTGGGCCTCGTCGAGCACGGCGTAGTCGAAGTCGGTCTGGCGCAGCACCTCGATGTCGCGGCGCATCAGGCCGTAGCTGGTCACGATCAGGTCGTAATCGCCGAAGTGTTCGTGGTGCTGGTCTCGGTCGGGTCCGGTGTAGGCCAGGACCTTGAGGCCCGGGGTGAACTTGCGGGCCTCGTCGACCCAGTTAAAGACGACGCTGCGCGGGACGACGATAATCGAAGGGTTCTTCGGTAGCTCTTGCGATTGATTCGTCTCGTTCTCGCCGAGGGTGAGCAGCTCGTCCAGGTGCTTGGACTCACCCAGCCGCCTTGCCTGGACCATGGCGAGGACCTGGACGGTTTTGCCCAGGCCCATGTCGTCGGCGAGGATGCCGCCCATCCCGAACTGCCGGAGAAAGCCGAGCCAGCCCAGCCCGTGGCGTTGGTAGCTGCGGAGCGAGCCGAGGAAGTCGCCGGCCGGGTCGAGCGACTCGATGCCTTCGAAGCTGCGCAGCCTTTCTCTTGCCTGGGCGAAGGCCTGGTCGACCTCGATCAGCTCTTTGTCGTCCAGCAGGGCGTCGAGCATCGCGGCCTGGGACGATCGGAATCGGACGTGGTCGCCGTTGACCTGTCCCATGGCGGTGAGCAGGCCGTGCTCTTCGAGCCATTGCTGGGGGAGCAGGCCCTGGGTGCCATCGCCGAGGGTGACCATGTTTCGACCGGCCCGGGCGGCGGCGAGGATCTCGGGCAGGGCGACTTGCTGGGTCTTACCGTCCTCGCCGGTGAAGCTGACGTTGCCGCGTAGCTCGAACCAGTCGATGCCCGAGGTGATGGATAGGGCCGGGGGCCCGGCGGTACGGATCAGCCGCTGGTCGGCGGAGACGACCCAGCCGCGACGCAGCAGCGAGCCGACGGCGTTGGGCATCAGCCGGTTGTGCAGCAGCAGGGCGTCGCCCGAGGGCGAGGTGATATGTCGCATGCCCAGGGTCGAGCAGGCGTTGATGGCTTGTCTTTCGGCCCGCCGGTTTCGGCGGATCAGCAGGGCCGAGTCGGTGGGCAGGTCTTCGGGGTTGTCGCCGAACGCTTCAGGGTCGGGCACGGGGTTCTGTGGTTGCCCGTTGACGGTGTCTGTGATGGTTTGGGTTGATGCGGCCGCCTCGCCGTTGGCTGTTTCGGGCGACTCGCCTTGAGGCGGCTGATCCGCCGGGTCTTCGCCTTCGCTGGGGCCGGCGGGGGTGACGGGGACGAACCGGCCGGGCTGGATCGGGCTGACACGTTGCTCGCCGTAGGAAAACCACAGGCGGGCGACGACGTGGTTCTTCGCGATACTGCTGGTAAGTTCCATCGCCGGCGCCGAGTTCGGGCTGAACAGGTCAACGTGCGGCACCGGCTCGACGGTCTGCTCGGCCCGGCCGAGCCGCTCGGGCAGGTCCAGGTCCGGAAGATGCGGCAGCATGTACAACCGATCGAGGAATCGGTTGACCTGATCCGCTTCGACCCGCAGCACCGACCGGCCCGTCTGGTCGTCGGTGTACCGCCCATCGCGGAACTGGCTGACCCACCGCCACGCCTCGCGGTCGTCAAACAGTGATGCCCGGCCCTGATGGATCACCAGCCCGTCGGGACCGCCAAGCACCAGCTCGGGGACCTCGATCGAAACCCGCCGCCCCGCACGACGTATCTGCAGATCGATCAGCAGGTCATCAATCACGGCCTTGTCGGCCACACCTTCCTTCTCGTCGGCTTGCTGCCCCGCAATGAACGACGCTGTGGAGTCATCAAGCGGCCCGTCTTCAAGGGTCTCGGGCTCGTCTGCTTGTCCCGGATCCAACTCCAGGTCGTCGTACACCCCGTGGAGGTAGAGCGCCCAGGTGTCCTGCTCGTTCTCGCCGGTGTCCCAGGTCACGGAGGTCAACGTGTCGTTTCCGCCCTCGTCATCGGCGGCGTCGAGGTAGCAGCGCCCGGTCGCGATCATCTGCTTGAGCAGCGCCCGCTGGGCCTGGGGCGCGACGCGGTACATCGCGTGGCTGCGACTCGAGAGCGAGTACGCGTCGCTCGCTTCAAACTCGGTCACCCACACCGCGCCAAGCAGCAGGGCGCAGATCTCCCGATCGACCGGGTCGGTGAGTTGGCGGACCACGTCGCCGCTGACTTTGAATGGTTTGGGCTTGCCCCAGCCGGTCGCCGTCGCGGTGCGCTGCCGCAGCTCGACGACCAGCCCGTTGTGTCGGGTCGAGGCGCGGGGCAGCACGACAAAGCACACCTGCCGCTGCACGGGGAAGACGCCCTGAGCCTCTTCCTGCACGTCTGTAGAAGAGGGACGAAGCAGCGCCAGCCGGCCCATCCACTGCGGCTCGTTGCCGCGGCTGACCGGTCTTTCGTCGAGCTCACGCTTTCGGGCCTTGGGCGGCTGGGGGCGGAGCTTGATGATGTCGTGGATCGAGGCACCCGGGCCGTCCGGCTCGTGGATCAGGTGCAGCAGCGTCGCCCAGATGTGCTCGCAGAACACGCCGTCCTCGGCCTGGGGCGAGTCGCATTCGATCGACGCCCTTCGGCCATCGCTCTTCACGCTGACGGTGATCAGCCTCTCGCCCTGGACCTGGGCGCGGACCAACTCGTCCTCTTCCGGGGACAGCCGCTTGACCTTGTTGGCCAGCTGCAGCGACCTGCCTTTCATCCGGGCCTGGCTCTGAAAGAAGGGCGACCATGCCGTGAGCTGAGACATCCAAACTCCCCAATCGTGGGTACAAAAATCCGAACCGCTAAGGGTAATCGCACCAAGCTCATTTGGCAATCGTTGATCTATCCGCGAGGCGGATCTTGAGCGCCCCGTCAACACATCCTCCACGGCGATGGCCCTCGGCCCATGTCCCGCATCCGCTAAGCTGGTCGGCCTTGCAAGAGCTACTCAACGAACTCGGCTGGAACCTGCTGTCCCTCCCCGCGGCCGCGGCGATCCTCGGCTTTATGGCTTGGTGCGGCCTATTGGGCCAGCGGGCCCTGGACCGCGGCCCGACCCGCGACCTGGACCTGTCCCTGCCCGAGGCGGGGGTCGGGGTGTTGGCCGGGCCTTTGTCGGCGGTGTTGCTCGGGCTGCCGGCGCTGATGGTCCTGCTCTACCGCGCCACGCAGGTCGAGGCCGGCCTGCGCAAGGTCGGGTTGATCCCGCGCTGGCCCCGGCGCGACTTGGCGTGGGCGCTGGTCGCGGTGCCCGTTGCGGTGGTCCTGGCGACGGCCGCGACGATCGTCACGGTTCTCTTCGGTCAGCTCATCGGCAAGCCGATGGACCCGGAGGCCCAGACCGGCCACTCGACCCTGGAGACGCTCCTCTACGAGAGTGACCCGGCCCGCATCCTTCTCATTGTTTTGACCGCGGCCATCCTCGCGCCAGTCATCGAAGAGATCAGCTTCCGTGGCGTGATGCAGACCGCGCTGCTGCGTTTGTCGGGGACCGAGTCCCGTTGGCCTGCTTTACTAACCACGGCAACCGTCTTCGGCCTGATGCACCACGGCGCGGTAACAAGCTGGCACATGCTCCCCGCGCTAATCGTCCTCGGGCTGGTCTTTGGCTACGTCTACGAGCGCACCGGATCGCTGCTCTGCTGCACCCTCGTGCACGCCGGCTTTAACGCCTGGAACCTCGGGCTGGTGCTCTTGGCCCGGTGATGCGCATCACGCAGGTCAAATGTATCATCGGACGGAACAAACTCGGCCGGGCAGCGTCCATTCAGTATCGTGCCTTGACGACATTGAATTGATCGGTTGAACTTGCTTGAACCCCCGCCACCCTATTCGCGGATTGGATCTATGCAACAGAAAGCGGTTTGGCGTAACGCCAGAGCACGCGTCGGCATCCTTCCTTTCCGATCGATGTGAAGCTTGGGCCGAACTCTAACCACATCAAGACGCGCCGCGATAACGGCTAAATCCTTGGGGCTTATGATGAGAAGATGTCTATTGTCGCTGCTCGCCTGCCTGCTTGCCTCGACCGCCTTGGGGCAGGAATGGTCGCTCTCGATCCGTGAGAACAACCTGGAGGACGGCACGGCCCTGACGCTGATGGCCGAGCCCGGAAGATTAGTCGTGACCCGCTCGGCCGGCGACGCGCCACCAACGCTCATCGCGGTGACCGACTTGTCCGAGGATCAGAACCACGCGCTGGCCACGGCGATCGCCGAGGCCTGGGAGGCCAACCTCGATCAGCGGGCCCTCACCAGCGACCTCCCCCAGGCCGTGCTGACCGATCTGCGGCTACGCTTTGATGGGCAGGCCCGGCAGATGCGCGTCGGCGATGTGGGGGTCCCGGCCCTGATCGCCCTCACCCAGACGATCAACGAGATGGTCTCGGTCGAGTCACGCTTGATCTACCCGCTGATGACTGGACGCAGCCCTTCGGCCGGCCGACCCATCGTCGCGGGCTTGGAGTTGGCGTACTACACCACCGAGGTCCGTATCCTCAATCGTCAGGAAGGGTCGCTGACGCCGGTGCTCCGCAAGCTGCGGCGCGACCTGGGCCATGGCGATGACCGTCGTGCGGCCGAGGCGGCCCGCATCATGGATCGCGTGGGCATCTGGCATCAGCAGCAGCTCGACGCGACCCGGTCCCGCCTGCTGGACGACCGTCCGGGCGCTTACGCCAACGCCACCCGGATGAAGGCGCTGCTGCGTGGCGACGAGTTGGGTCAGCCGTTCAGCGAGATCGCCCGTGAGTTGTCCCGTGACGGCCGGGAGCTGCGCGAGATCCGCGCGGCCCTGGCGCTGCGTGAGGCGTTGTCGCTGGGCGAGGCCGTCGGGCTGGATGGCGATCTTGACGCGGTCAACTGGAGCCGGTTCAATCAGCAGAAGGCCGCTCGGGCGATCCTGCTGCTTCAGGCCGTCGGCGAGCGGTGGCAGCGCACGGCGGCGGCCGATGAGGCGGCCCGACGGCTCAAGCTCTGGCATCGGCGGGTCAACGTGCTCAACGAGATGGCCCCGGGCTGGCGGTACACCCACAGCTTCGCGCTGATCCCAATCGGCACCGACCAGCGCGTCACGATCCGGACCGACGATTTGGGCAACGTCACCACCACCATCGATGAAGAGATCGAGTACGACCCGCGGCAGGTCTATATGTCCGGCAGCTTCCGCAACACCTCGTCGCGGGCTTATCGATACACATTTGTAGTGGCCGTCTCATCTTCACTCGGGCAGGGTGATCTGTTTGACCCCGAGGACAAGCAGAATATCCTCGGCTATGAGCAGATCCAGACCCCGGTGCTGGAGCCGGGCGAGGTGTGGAACTGGGAGACGGTGCTGCGTGTCCGCAGCGTTTACCAGATCCGCAAGGCGGATATTGGGCAGGTCTCGGCCGATCAGCCGCAATTGGCCGAGTGATACTCAGTCTTCTTGTTCCGGGTTGAGCCGACCGCCACAGAACTTGCAGAAGACGGCGTCGGCCTCGTGGCCGTACTTGCCGCAGTGCGGGCAGTGCTGGGTGGTGGCCATCTCGCGTGGTTTTCTCCCCGAGGCCATCTCCGCGGAGATGATGCCGGTGGGCACGATGATGAGGCTGTACCCGATGATCATCATCGCGGCCGAGAGGAACTTGCCGATCGCCGTGGTGGGCGTGATGTCGCCGTAGCCGACGGTGGTCATGGTGACGATGGCCCAGTACATCGCCTGGGGCAGCGAGGAGAACTGGGGGTTGCCCTCGTACACGCCTTCGATCAGGTGCATCAGCGCGCCCATCACGGTGACGATGATCAGGACCGTCGTCATGAACACCGCGATCTTGTGCCGCGAGGCGTAGAGCGCGGCCTTGAGGGCGTCGGCCTCGCCCAGGTAACGCATCAGCTTGAACACCCGGAAGACCCGAAGCAGGCGGAAGGTGCGGATCACCATCAGCTCGTGGGCGCCGGGGATCAGGATGCTCAGGTAGGTGGGCAGGATCGAGAGCAGATCGACCACGCCGAAGAAGCTGCGTGCGTAACGGATCGGGCGACGCACACAGATCAGCCGGAGGATGTATTCGATCGTGAATAGGATGGTGAAGCACCACTCCACGACCATGAGGTAGGTGTGATACCGCTGGTTGATCCCGGCGACGCTGTCGAGCATGACCGCGACCACGCTCAGCAGGATCGCCACCATCAGGACGATATCGAATGCCTTGCCGACCGGGTCGTCGGCCTCAAAGATGATCTCGTGCAACCGGTTTCGCCACGTGGGCCAGTCATCCTGCTTAGTTGCGTAATGGGGGGGCTTAGGCCGGGGCATAGCGTCGCTATCGGCTGAATTTGTACTACTGGAACATCGATCGTTATCCCGGATTAAGATATTCGTGGGTTTTGTTTCCAACCCGTGATAAATAGAATCATGATCGACTCCCGGTTTTTTTCAATCATTTCTGTTACGATAACCCGTTCGATTACCAATCGTGAAGTATCAAATCTTTTAGGATCATTGCACCCCGAACCGTGTTGAGAGGAACAGGTCCATGCCTAACCTGATCAGTGTGTTGAACGAAGAGGTCCGCCGGCTGGCGCGTAAAGAGATCCGCGAGCAGGTCGGTAAGACGATCAAGCAGGTCGCCGACCAGCGACGCGAGATCGCCGATCTCAAGCGGGTCAACACCGAGTTGAATCGTCGGCTGAACTTCCTGGAGAAGCAGGAAAAGACCCGCCTGCAGGAACCCAGCGAGCCGAAAGTGATCGTCCAGCACGCCGACGGCACGATCGAGGCGGCTTCTTCCCCGCGTTTCTCGGCCAAGTGGCTGAAAAAGCACCGCGAGAAGCTGGACTTCTCAGCCGCTGATTACGCGAAACTGGTCGGCTGCTCGCCGCTGAGCATCTACAAATGGGAGAAGGGTGAGTCCACCCCCCGGGCCGCGCAGCGCGAGGCGTTGGCCTCGATCCGCGGCATCGGCAAGCGTGAGGCAATCCAGCGCCTTGAGTTGCTCGGCGAAGAAGCGGCCGCGGGATAGTTCTTGTCTGCCAACCATGCCCGTGACGACCCCGCCCGATAACTGCGGGGAATTTCGGTGGTCTTCGTTTTTTGCGACAAGACTCGGATTGGAATATCTCGTCGGGCCACGGGGTTGTTCGGACAGGCCGTGATGGCTAATGCTGTGCATCGCCGATATGGACCTGGCATGAACGCTTCAACCCAACAGACCGGCAAAAGGCGTGCCTCGCCCGGCTCGATCATCGGCTGGGGGGTCGCGGTGCTGGTCGTGATCGGGGCCTGGGTTGTGGTGCTGGACTTGCGCTCGGGGCAGAACACTGATAAGCAGGTCATGGTGGGTTGGCAGGACGGTCTCGACGCGGGCAAGCAGGTCGCCGCCGAGCAGGATCGGCCGATGGTGGTGCTGTTTACCGCCAGTTGGTGCCCGCCCTGCCAGCGGTTGAAGAAGAATGTTTTCCAGGATGACGGCGTCAATCAATTGCTTGGCGAGCAATACGTCGCGGTTCAGGTCGATCTGAGTGACCGCTCCCGTGACAACCCGAATCAGGCCACCGGCCAGCAATACCACGTCAACGGGATCCCCGCAGTCATGGCGATGAACAAGCAGGGCGATGTGGTTTCGGTGCTGGACCTCCGACAGCCGCAGAACTTCACGCCGGGTGGCTTCATGCTCTGGCTCAACGATGTGGGGGTCCAGGCCGAGATGAATGCCTCGGCTAAAGCGGGATCGCGTTGAGCGGCACGGCCAAGGCCGACAGCTCGTCCCGGGTATAGCTTTTCTTCAGATTGATCGGCAGGCAGACGGCGTGGCTGTGGTCGCTGTTGAGGATGAGGATGTCGTCCCACAGCTCTTCATGGCCCATCTCGGCGGGCTGGTGGCCGATCAGAAAGACCTTGCAATCCCAGGCCTGCATCAGTTCCTGGCAGAGCTGGATGTTCTGGTGCCGGCCCCAGACCATGTTGTGGGCCGAGCCGTTGATCTGGTTATCTAACTCAGTCAGGTCCCGGTCGATGACGGACTTGTCAAAGCCCTCGATGTCGCGCGGCGCGGGCAGGGAGTGGGAGCAGAACACGCCGTTCGCACAGCGGACCGCGAGCAGCAGCGAATCGACGTAGTCCTCGAATGCGGCATTGACCTGCTTGGCATCGTTGGCGTAGAGATGCTCAAGCCCGAGGTTGAATGCCTCGACGTCGCTGGAGCTGTCCTTGAAGACGTGTTCCTGCCGTCGCTGGGCGAGTTCGTGGTTGGACAAGAGCATGTAGACCTGTTCGGGGTAGGCGCACTTAACCGCACAGCAGCGGGCGAGGGTGCGGATGGACAGGTCCATGCCGTTGACCCGGTTGGGGCCGTGGATGATCTCGTGCAGGACGAGCCGGTTGGTGGGTTTACGGTCGAGCCTGGCGTGCTTGACGATGCGCGTCAGCCCCAGGGTGTTGTCGTGCAGGTCGCCGGTCATGATCAGCCGGCCCTCGGCGGGCAGGTGGACACTCGCCCCTTTCCGCAGCGGGTCTTGGCGGTTGTGCTCGGCGGCCCGGTGCAGGACATCGGCTACGGCCGGTCCGTCGGCGAGGTCCAGGTCCTCGCCGGGCATGGTGAAAGTGGTGCTGGCCATCGGGGCCAGTATGAGCCATGGTGGGGCGGTCCGCCAGCCTTTGGTGCGTTATTTGGGGGGTGGTGCGGTTTTTTGCCCGCCGATAAAGGGTCTTGCTGGGCAATAACGGGGTATGCTGGGGCGTTATCCGAATGGAATACGGTATGCGTGAGACCGATCCCAGCCCGCTCGACCAGACGCTGGCCCGCGCCGCAAGCGGTGACGGTGCGGCCTGGCAGACGATCGTGCAGACGTATACCCGCCGGGTGTACGGGCTGCTGCTTAAGCAGTGCCGGGACGGCGACCTGGCCGAGGAACTGACCCAGGAGACGTTTGTCAAAGTGGTGCGCAAGCTGACGAACAACCCGAATGGAAGCGGCTACCGCGAGCAGGGCAAGTTTGAGCCCTGGCTGTTCCGTATCGCGATGAACGGCCTGCGGGACGAGATGCGCCGCCGAGGCCGACAGGCCCGCCCGATGGACATGAGCCCGTCGGCGTCGGCCGGCTCCAGCGGCGGCGATCAGGCCAGCGGCTGGGCCGCCGCAGAGTCTAAGGTGATCGCCGGCGCACCCGCTGGCTCTGATCAGCCGTTCGATGTCTTGGCGCGGGCCGAACAGGTCGATCTGCTGCGCAGCGCGATCGCCTCGTTGTCCGACGCCGATCAGGAGATCCTGCACCTGCGGCACACCGCGGGGCTGAGTTTTGCCGAGATCGCTCAGGCCCTGGATCAGCCGCTGGGCACCGTCCTTGCCCGGGGCCACCGGGCCCTGGGCAAGCTCAAACAACTGCTCAATCCACCGACCACCCCCGAGGCCCGCACCGCCTGAGAAACCGATCTCACGGTGACCCGCAGACGCTGGAGACCCAGCCATGAACCCACACGAACCCGCCCCGACCGATCCACCCGATGACCCGGCTATCGCTGAATTGGTGGGTGATGCCCTGGCCGCCGATGCCAGCCCCGCCGACCTCGAGGCCCGCGTCCTCGCGTTGACCGACCCCTCGCTCAACGCGCTATTGGACGAGGTGTTGGTCGCAGATGAGTTGCCCGCCGGCTTGCATGACCGCGTCCTCGCGGCGACCCGTGGGGCGCTTGAAGAAGCAGACACAACACCGCCGGTGCTCGCCCGGATCGGCTTGCCGGCGCTGCGCTACGCCGCGGCTGCGGCCGTGATCGCCGCGGCGGGCCTGGGTGTCTATGTCGCCACGCAGTCTCAGCCGGGCACCCCCAGCGACCGATCGGTCGTGGTCGCCCCCGATCCGACCGGCTCGGACCAGGAGAACGACTATCCCGACTTTGCCGAGGTCGATCTCGAGGGTAGCTTCGCGATCGACGACGAGATCGAACAGCTCGACAGCCGGATCACCGGCATCGACGAGGGGTTGTGGTCCGGCGAGATTGATGATTTCGAGGCCCAGCTCTGGTCCGAGCTCTCCGGCGAAGGCAGCCTGTAACCCGATCGCCCCGTTTACCAATAAGGTTTACCGTGAAACGACACCTGCTCCTGATCATCCTCATCCTTGGCCTGGCCGGCCCGACGTTGGCGCAGGGCGGTGATGAACGCCCGCCGCGCGAGGTCGACCGCGAGCAGCTTCGTGAGCGGATGCGTCAGCGGGCGGAGGAGCGCCGCGGCCAGGGCAATGCGCCCGAGGGCCGCGGCGAGCGTAGCGAGCGTGGCGGTGAAGGCCGCCCCGACCGCCACGAACGACCGGGCATCCGGGCCGAGGACATCGAGGTCGCCCTGGAGGTCATGGCCGAGTTCCGCCCGGAGGTCGCCGAGCAGCTGCGCGAGCTTGCGCAGGACGACCCGCAGGCCGCGGCCGAGCGCATCGCCCGCGCCTTCCCGCGCATCGGTGAGTTTGTTGAGATGAAGCTGTCCGAGCCGCGTCGCTTTGAGCTGCACCTGCAGTCGATGCGGACGATGAAACAGCTCTGGCCGCTGCGACATCATTACATGCGGGCCGAGAGCGAAGGTGACCAGGCCAAGATGGACGAGCTGCGTCCACAGATCCGCGAACACGTGGCCACCCTGTTCGATATCCGGCTGGAGCTGCGTCGCATGGAGATCGAGAAGCTCCGCCGCCAGCTGCAAAGACTAGAACAAGGGGTCCAAGAGCTGGAAGACCCCGAGGTCCGTGAGCGGGAGATCGAGCGGGCGCTGGAGAACGATCTGCGCGAGCGCGACCGCGAACGTTTGCGGGGACCTCAGGACGGCCGGCCTCATCGTGAACCCGGCCAGCCCGAAATCTAAAGCGATCAACGCGCGGCCCCGGCCGGCTTGAGCAGCGTATCGACCACGCCGGCCTTGTCGAAGGCCTGTTGTCGGCGCCGGCAGGCCGAGCACGCCTGGCAGGGCGTCTCCCCCGCCCGGACACAGCTCCACGCCATGGCCCAGTCCACGCCCAACTGCTCGCCCAGCTCGATCACCTGCTGGTCGGTCAGCTCCGCCAGCGGCGAATCGACCCGGGGCGAGGGCGTGGCCTCGGCCTGGGCCAGGTGTTCGCAGAGCACCGACTGTTCGGTCGCCAGCCCCGCCTGCTTGACGTCCCCCGCGACCGAGACCGGCCAGACCACGGCCTCGGCCTGCTGCTGCCTGGCCTCGGCCATCGCCGCCAGCAGCAGCTGCCCACGGACGTACAGGCCCTGCGCCCCGCCGTCCGGCGCCCGGCCGTGCCCGTGCCCGTAGAGGTGGGGCATCGACAACTCGGTCACCCGGCTGATCCCGAAGAAGGCGGCCTGCCTGCGCATCATCGCCCGTCGAGTGGCCCGGCTGTCTCGGCCGTCGTCGACGTACAAGAGCGTCAGCCTCGGCTTGGGCTCTTCCGCATGGGCCAGCGCCGTCGCCACCAGCGAACGAAGCCCGCCGTGGTTTAGGATCAGGAGGTGGGGGGAGGTGCTCATCTTTCGGTTTATCGGTCAGAGCCCGTTGGGCGGACCAACCATGGGACATTTCTCGTTATGCTCTGCACTGGACACCTCCGACCCTTCCAAACCCAGCAATCACGCCCATGGCCATCCTCATCCTTGAACACCACGACCTCGACTCGTCCCAACGCCTCGGCGAGACCCTCCGCGACCACGGCCACCACCTCGAGGTCGTCCGCGTCCACCACGGCGACAGCCTCCCCCCGGACCTGGACAACATCGACGGGCTGATCAGCATGGGCGGTCCGCAGGACCTCGACCAGATCGATCAGCACGCCTGGATGCCCGGCGAGATCGAACTGATCAGGCAGGCCCACGAGACCGGCCGGCCCGTGCTGGGCGTCTGCCTCGGGGCCCAACTCATCGCCCATGCCCTGGGCGGCGAGGTCGGGCGGATGCAAACGCCCGAACTCGGCATGGCCAAGGTCACCCAGTCTTTCTTCGGCACGACCGACCCGATCCTCGCCGGCATCCCCTGGGACAGCATCCAGATGCACGCCCACGGCTGCGAGGTCACCAAGACCCCGCCCGGCGGCACGCCCGCGCCGCTCGCCGCCTCGGCCGGGTGCAAGACCCAGGCCTTCCGCGTCGGGCTGACCACCTACGCCTTCCAGTACCACTTCGAGTGGACCCAAGACCGCTGCCTGGAGTTCATCGACTTCGCCAGCGATTGGCACGACACGCTAGGCCAATCCGCCACCGAACTGAAACAGGGCATCGAGGACCATTACGGCCTCTACCGCCACTTCGGCGACCGGCTCTGCAAGAACCTCTGCGACCGTCTGTTCCCGTTGGATAAGCGATTGCCCCCGACCTACGTCGAGGCGGCAAACTTTCGGCGGTGAGCGCCGACGGCGCACTCATACCAAAAGCAGCGGCCCGCGTTGCTCCCTCTCCCTGCCAGGGAGAGGGCTGGGGTGAGGGTCGGGGCTACGATCCCGCAGAAAAGCAAACGGTAAGCACTCTCGCGGGAAACCCGCTTCGGCTGATTGAAAGACTGGTATAGATGTAAACGACGAGCCTCAACCCAAACCCTTTCCCTTTCAGAAAGAGGGAGCCGAACCACCCAATAAACTTGGTCATACAGCGCTATAGAGTCCTCCTTATGCCGTCCCGCCTGACCCTACAAGTTCCTAAAGACTTCGAGCTGTTCAAGGCCGTCTGTTCCTACGGCCACTTCCTGCTCGCGCCCTCGCAATGGGATCGGGACACGCAACAGCTCCACCGCGTGCTGCGCGATACCACCGGCAAGGCCGTACGGACCCGGGTGACGCAGAGCGGTAAGGGCAGGCCCGTGACGATCTATTGCAGCCGAACGCTCGGCCGCGCGGACCAGCGCGAGATCAAGAGGCAGTACGTCCGCATGTTGAGGGTCGATGAAGATGTCGCGTCCTGGTACCGCCTGCACAAGCCGGCCAAGCGGCGTGGCTTTGCCCGACTGTTCCGCGGTGCGGACCTGTTCGAAGACATCGTCAAGACGATCACCTCCTGCAACGTGACCTGGCCTAACACCGTGAACATGAACCGGCTGCTGGTCGAGCACGTCGGCCACGGCGCCTTCCCCTCGCCCGAGCAGGTCGCGGACTTTGGTGAGGAGCGGCTCAAGACCCGCTGCCGGGTCGGCTACCGCGCCGGGCGTATCGCCAAGCTCGGGCGCGATGTCGCCAACGGCACGCTCGACCTCGACTGGTTCGAGCAGCCCGAGCGCACCAGCGCCGAGGTCTACGTCGCGCTGCTCAAACTCCACGGCATCGGGCCTTACGCCGCGGCCAACGTCTGCATGCTCCTGGGCTTCTACGACCGCCTGGCCATCGACACCGAGACGTACCGCCACTACTGCAAGACCTACCGCGTCCGCCGGCCCAAGGACCCGTCCAAGCTGCACCGCCGCATCGAGAAGCACTACGGCCAGTACACCCCCTACGCCTTCCTCGCCTACTGGTTCGAGCTCTGGCAGGGCTACGAACAACGCTTCGGCCCAAGCGAACATTGGCACCACACCGAGGACGCCAAACAGTTCACCGCCGCGGCATTGAATGAGTAGAGTCGTTGGTGTCTTTTGGGGTCCGTCGCTGCCTTGCTCCCCCTCCCTCCCAGGGAGGGGGCAGGGGGGGAGGGTCGGGTGTCCGAAATCGAAGTGAACTATCCGTTAAGAACGCTTGCGCCGCGTGAGATGTTGCTGACCGTTTGCCGCAGTTGATCTCGCGCCTTGACCCTCCCCCCAGCCCCCTGCCTGGGAGCGAGGGGGAGCCAAGGCAGGGCCAGAAACGAAACCAATTGCTATAGCGGGCGATATGATGCGGCAAACACCCATCCACGCTCCCCGAAGCAATCCGTCATGTTGAATCACTTACTGACCACTGCCGCTCTGGCCGCCCCTCTCGCGTTGATCCCGGCCTGTGGTGACGCGCCGCCAAACCCCGGCGAGACGGACTACGGCCATCACCACCATCACCACGCCCAGGCTTTTGCCGAGGTCGAAGCCGCGATCTGCGTGCTCAGGCCCACGGGCCATGCCGAGCTCCCCAGCGTCGCGGGCACGGTCCGCTTCACCGAGACCGACCACGGCCTGCGCGTCCAGGCCAACGTCTCGGGACTCAAGCCCAACCACAAGCACGGCTTCCAGGTCCACCAGCTCGGCGATATCTCCGCGCCCGACGGCACCGCCACGGCCGGCCACTTCAACCCCGGCGATCAGAGCCACGGCCCCAACGATCACACCCACGCTGATCAAGACCATCACATCCACGGCGATTACGTCGGCGACTTGGGCCACCTCGAGTCCGACGCCGACGGCAACGCCACCTACGACAAGGTCTACGGGGGTATCTCGCTGGTCCGGCCGGGCACAGGCATCCTCGGGCGATCGGTCGTGATCCACTTCAACGAATACGACGCCGAGCCAGCCACGGATAACGCCAGCCCCCGTGTCGCCCAGGGCGTGATCGGGATCGACGAATAGCGCAAGCGTGTGCGCCAACCGTCATACCGATTCACTGCTCCCGCTTCGGGTCTTTACGCAGCTGCTTGACCTGCCCACGCTGCTTCTTCGCGTCCAAGCGCTGCTGCACGGCGCGTTTGGATGGCTTGGTCTTGCGCCGGATCTTCGGCCGACGCATCGCCTCGACCAGTACCACGCGGAGTTTGTCCAGGCAGGCCTTGCGGTTGGCCAGCTGGCTGCGGCTGTCCGCGGCGGTGAACTGCAGGCCCTCGGCGGTCGTGGCGCTGCCGGCGACCGACGCAAGCCGAGTGAGCGCGTAGACCGGCAGGACCTGGGCCAGGTCTTTGTGATAGACCGTCAGCGTCGCGCGGGTGTTGAGCTTGTTCACGTTCTGGCCCCCCGGGCCACCCGCGCGTGAAAAAGTAAACGACAGCTTCGAGGCTTTGAGCACAACCCCCGGGGCGATCATCAGGTCCTGGTCAGACGCATCGGTCACGGAGTTATCCTACCGGTCGGGCCGGGGTGGTCCAGCGTTCCTGTGCGGGCTCTGTAGAAATCCTTGGGGCGGCGGGTTACAAGGCCTACACTGTCAATGGGCTGGACGACGCCCGTTTACTCCGAGGACACGCAAATGAATCCCGCACGACCGTTTTCATGGTGCTTGGCCTTGCTCTTTTTGCCGGCGACTCTAGCCGTTGCTCAAGGCCGTGAGCCGGTGCCCGGGCCCAACTGGGTTTTTCAGAGCGACCGGCCGATCGGTCAACTCGAGCAGGTGGATCCCGCGCCGATCGATGACATGTACCCGATCGAGCTCAACGGCAACTGGGGCCTGATGAACCAGGACGGCGAGATCATCTGCTTCCCGCAGTTCCAGTGGACCGATTACGGGTACGAGGGCCTGGCCCGCGCCGTCCACAACGAGAAGACGGGTTACATCACCGGCAACGGGAGTTGGGTGATTGAGCCGGTCTTTGACTCTGCCGACCGGTTTGTGGATGGCACGGCCGTGGTCGGTGACGGGCAGCGTTTCGGTGTGATCGACCTGAGCGGCCGGTTTGTGCTGCCGATGGAGTTCGACGGCGTGCTGCGTTTCCAGGATGGCTTTGCCGGGGTGATGCGTCACGGCCGGTGCGGCTTTGTTGATCGGCGGGGGAAGGTGGTTGTGCCGCTTCAGTTCAAGGCGGTCCGTTCGTTCCACAACGGGTTCGCCGCGGTGCAGACACCCGACGGGCGGTGGGGCTATATCGACAAGCGCGGCCGGCTGGTCTGGCTCGACGAGTCGGGGCGGGTGACCCTGCTGGGCGACTTCCACGAGGGCCTGGCCCGGGTCAAGGCGACGCTGCGCGACGGGGTGGAGCGGTGGGGCTACCTGACCCTGGCCCACCGCTTCGCGATCGACCCGGCGTACGAGGACGCGCGTGATTTTCACAACGGCTACGCCGCGGTCAAGATCGAGGGCAAGTGGGGCTACATCCATCGCAACGGCCGCTGGCTGATCGAGCCGCAGTTCGACGAGGCCGACGATTTTGACAACGCCGTCGCATCGAACGACTTCCTGCTTCCCAGCGAGCGCCAGCGTGAGCGGGCCACGCCCCGGCGGACGGATCGGCGTGACAACCAGACCGCCGGGCTGTACGCGATGGTCCGCCTCGACGGGCGGTGGGGCTACGTGAACGAGGCGGCCAATCAGGGGCTGGTGCCGCAGTTCGTGCAGGCCGAGCCGTTCTATCTGGGGCTGGCTCGGGTCGGCCGGGGCAACAGCTTCGCCTATGTCACCGAGCGCGGTCAGGTCCGTTTCGATCCGCTGGCTGCGCCGGGAGGGATCGTGGACCGCACCCTCAAGGATCGGGCCCGCCAAGACACGGTGCGCGATACGACCGCGCGGCAAAACGCGGTGATCCCGCCCCCACCCGCGCGTCAGCCTTACGATGCACCCTATGAGCCGGAGTTCCGCTACGAGGAGATGCTCCCGGTGCCGGAATAGTGGCTTCATTCGATCGACGGTGTGAGACACGCCTATTTTCGCGGACACCCTGTTTCCTGCCTCAAAGCGAGGTTAGCAAACGGTTTTTCTATAGTTTTCGGGCCCGTCCGACCCGATAAAGCGATTAAGCCCTGGGTGCATGCAAGATTTGCACATAGCAGGGGATATCGGAAAAAGTACAAAATGTAAGTGATAACACTAGAAAGCGAATCCACGTCCTTTCTGGTGCGTATGATCAGGTAGAACCGCCTGGCATAAGTGAAGCCCCTCCCTAACCAAGGAGCTTGCGATGAGCCAGCATCAGCCCGTCAACATCCCTGATTTTTTCCCCGGCGACCTGCCCCGCTTTATCGTTGGACAGGTGGTCCGGCACAAGCGGTATGGCTACCGCGGGGTGGTGGTCGATTTCGACATCCGCTGCCAAGCCGACGACAAGTGGTACGACACCGCACATGTCCAGCTAAATAAGGAGCAGCCCTGGTACCACGTGCTGGTCCACGGCAGCAGCGGGAACACCTACGCGGCCGAGGAATCTCTGGAGCCGATCGAGATGGACGACCCGATCGTCCACCCGCTGGTCGGGGTGTTCTTCGAGCCGGTGGACACCGGCCAATACACCCGCAACGACGAGCACTGGCCCGGATGGAACGGTTAGTGCGCTTGTTGTCGCGCCAAGTGATTGATCTTGAACAGCACCCCCGCATCAGTTGGGGGTGTTTTTGATCGGGGTTGACGGTGGGGTTAGGCCAATGGCGTGCCGACCGGGGCGCCTTCGAGCTGCAGGCGGCGCTGGGCGGTGGTGTGTGGGTCTTCGATGGCCGGGGTGGCGAGGTGCGCTTCGGGCGTGTGCTTGAGGATGTGGTCGAAGAGGAACCGGTTGACCGAGTGGGTATGGGTGAAGTTGATCAGGTGCCGGCCGCCCTCGATGAGCGTGGCTTGATTGGCCGGTGGCGGGGTGATGATCCAGTCGTCGCTGCCGTGGACTTGGTAGATCGGGGGGTAATTGTCCGGCGGGTCGAAGCCGGGCCAGTCCATCGCTTCCCTCGCCCCCCATTTGAGAAAGGCGTCGTCGCTTTTGGTGATGCTATCGACGTACATGTCTTTGCCCTCGTCGTCCAGCCCTTCGCGCAGGGCCCAGCCCAACGCGAGCAGCTTCCGGGCCAGCCCCATCGGTGCGCCCGGCAGGAATGTCGATAGACGCTGGGCGAACTGGACGGGCAGCGTTAGCGCGTCGGCCCGCCGGGAAGAGGCGATCAGCAGCACCGCCCGCGGCCGGGGCTCGAGGTGCATCGCAAGTTCCAGGGCGATCATCCCCCCCAGCGATTGCCCACCGAGGAACAGCGGCAGGGGCCCACCCGCCTCGGCTAGCATCGGGTTTAGCTTCTTGGCCCAACGTTTGGCGTAGCGTTCGATCGACTCGTTGCCCTGAGCCGGGATAAACGCCGGGGCGATCAGCTTGTCGCCGAACGCGCGGCGCTGTGGCTCGAAGACCTGGGGTGCCGTGCCCAGGCCGGGCAAGAGGACCAGTCGTGCGGGGAGGGTCAGCTCGCGCATAGGCACAGTGTAGCGTGGATCGAAACCCTGTCGGGCAAGGCTAGAAGCCGTACATCATAATCATCGGCATCATGATGCCCATGTTGGCCGGGACGAGCATCCCGCCGGTCATGTTCTTGCCGTCGGCGGTCAGCCGCATCGAATCCATCATCTCGACGAAGGGCTCAAACATGGCCCGCATCTCCGGCTCCCGAGCGATCTCCTCTCTGATCCCCGCCCGGCCCTCGTCCAGGTAGCCATTGAGGACCTCCACGGCGGCGGCGACCTCGGCCTCGTCTTTACCCTCACCCACCCACTGGATCTCGATCAAGTCCTTGCCGTCTTCGGCGTCGGTGGCAACGATGCGCGCCGCCTCCAGCGGGCCGAAGATCTCCTCAAACTCGTTGTCCTGCATCAGGACGGGTGGGACGCTGGTGATGAACCAGGCCCGGGCGGACTGGGTATCGATCTTCTCATACTGCCCAAGCATCTCCGCGTCTAGGGCGAGCTGCGCGTCACCGTTCTCGACCAGGTCGACCACCTCGTCGATCGGCAGCTGGCGCTGGCCGTCGGCGTTGAACAGGAAGACCAGCATCTGGTCGGTCGGCATCACGAACGCGACCGATTGCCACTCTTCCTGAAGCACGAGGACCTCGGTGTCGCCCACGCTGTAGCCCTTGAACTCGTCGTCCTCTTGCTGCAATAAGTCGATCACGCGGAAGCGGTCGTACTCGCCGCGGGCGATGAGGTAGATCGTGCCGTCGTCATCGTCCTGATTGAAGTTGGTGCCGAAGGTGATCGAGTCGAGGCGGACGTTGCCGATCATCTCGATGAGCTGGTACAGCTCCCGGCTGACTTCCGCGATCATCTCCTGTTTATTGGGGCCTGCACCTTGCGGGAAGTCCGGGAGCAGGGCGTTCCAGTCGATCGGGCCCATGCCGGGCTTCATCGAAAGCTGGGCGGCCATCGTCGAGTCCGGCGGGAGCAGGGCGACGTCCTTGGCCAAGTCCTCGGCCGTCACCGGCGTCAACAGCTCGGGGTCCGCGCCCTTGATCCACGCGATCGATCGGCGGGCGTAGATCCCGACAAACGGCTCGTTGGAGTCGACCAGGGGCTCAAGCTTGCCGAGGGCCGCGTCGTCACCCAGCTCGCCCAGGGTGCGGATCGCCATCAATCGCTGGGTCGCGTCGGCCGTGTTGTCGTCGAGGATGTCGGACATGGCCTGGGCGTTGACCGCCGCCACCCCCTGCATCTGCCAGTAGTAATCGCTGGACATATAGTCCAGCAGGTCGTTGCCGGTGCCCATCCCCAGCATCATCACCAGAAGAAACTCAATACCCATCGATGAATCCCCATTGAGGTTAGAAAGACAAGCAACAGCCGAGTGTAGCCAAGGCTCTCTCGGCCATCATGAACCCACTATACCGCGCTACCTTGCCGAGCCCGCGGATTTGTGTGGTTAATTGGCGGGATTGCGAGCAGATCACTGCCTAATCAACCCGGCCGGCTGGGGTGGTCGCGCCTAGGCGCTGCGGATGATGCGGACGGCCTCGGAAACGTCTTTGCCCTGGACCGAAGCTCCTGACTGCTTGAGCTGCCGCATGGCGATGCCGGTGGCCTGGCCGTCGTTGCCCGCGGCACGGATGGCGTCGGCGTGGTCGCCCAGGGCCCCGACGATGTCTTCCACGCTCAGGGTCTTGGGCAGCAACTCGGCGAGGATCTGGTTCTCGCCGGCCAGCTTGTCACGGGTCGCCTGGTCGGGGTTGGTCGCGAGGGTCTCGTCGTTGGACTTGACCAGCTTGCGGACGATCTGTAGGCACTCCTCATCGCTGATGGCTGAGCCTTTGCGGGTCTCGGCGGTCTCGAGGTCGCCCAGCAGGACGCGGAGGATATCCCGGCGGGGCAGGTCCTTGTCCCTCATAGCCTGGAGCATCTGGGCCCGGATGTCTGCGATCATCGCCATCGTGGCTCCTTGTGAGTTACAACCTCAAGCATGATACGCCATCGATCTGCGGTAGTGGGGGATCGGGGGTATGATGTGCCGCTCTGGTGTGTTGGCCTTACCTCGGCCACCCTCGCTGGGCACCGATGACCAACGAATCAGACCCTTTCACCAAGGAGCGAGCGATGCAGCTCAACGAAGCGGTACAACTGATCCAGAAGAAGTTCATGGCCGAGGCCCAGGGCAACGCCGAGGGCCCGGAGCTGGACGAATATCAGGAAGCGTTCGACAAGTTCCCGGTGATGATGGAGGTTGCGACGTACTGCTGGGCCGACCAGATCGTGCAGCAGAACTACGAGGCCCGCAAGAAGATGGCCGATCAGCAGGGCGGGGGCATCGAGCCGCCGCTGGGCACGGCTTAAACCATGTCGTGATCCGCATGAGCTGGAGTAACCCCCGCCAAAGATACGCGGGGCTTTTCGTTTTGCAGCCCGAACGCAACAGGCCGAGCCCGGGTCTAGGTCGGCTCGGCTACTCCGCGATCACGCGGTAGTACCGCCCGGCGGCGAGTCGGCGGAAGCTTCCGTTTTCAAGGTCGCCGTCGTCGACCAGTAGGTCGATCTCGGTCATGTACGTGGCGTCACGGGTCTGCCCGCTGCCGTCGAAGTGCACGCCGACCCCGGCGGTGATCGACGAGTCGTCGGTCTCGTTGTCCCAGGCCCCGCCGATAGGCGTGCCCTCGCCCCAGCGACCGCCGTCGGCATACCCAACAAGCTCGGCTGGCATGCTGCCCGAGCTGCCGTCGGGCGGGTATTCGTCGGTATCGACCTGGTAGCGCATGATCGCCTGGGTGTAGGTGTTCAGGTCACGGGCGAAGGTGGTCTTGCGGGTGTCCTGCGCGGCGTTGGAGAAGGTGGGGATCACGATCGCCGCGAGGATGCCGAGGATCACCACGACGATGAGGATCTCGACGAGGGTGAACCCGCGGCGGGCGGGGCGTATCCGGCGGCGCGTGGGATGGATGCATGGCATATACGAACTATGCAAAGCGGCCCGGCGGATCGGCAAGCCCGCATCCCGCGGATCAGGATTTGCATTCGGTGTCTGCCGGTTATGCCGTTGGCACGGGCATGTAATACGTATCCCACAAAAAACGAAGGCGTTCATTGCTTCATGAGCCGCCGGGTAACACCCGGCGGACAAGCGTCATGCAGCTCGTCCGCCACGTGTTACGTGGCGGCTTTCGAAGACGTGACGAGCGTATGAATTTTTGGGGATGCGTATAAAACCTCGATTGCAGTCGGCTGCAACGCGGTTGTTGGGGTTGTGAAGAGATAAGAGCCTATTGCTCAGCCGCAAAGTTTTCCTGCCGCTGGATCAGCTCGTCCATGGTCTTGCCGGCCTGGTCTTCGAGCAGCTGTTGGATCCATTCTTGGTCATACTCCATCGTGACGTGCCCGTCGGCCCAGCCGACGACCAGGCCGTCGGACGCGGGGTTATCGTCGGGGCGCTGGAAAACGAGGACCGTTTCAGAAGGCCGATCGAGCCTCCCCAGGTTGCCGAGCGGGACGAGCACGTACGAACTGTTCTCGCGGATGAAGCGCTGCTGGCGGGCCCGGTCCCATTCGCCATGGTTAAAGGGGCGGTCCTGCGCCCGCAGCGAACTCGGGCTGATGAGGTTGTCCCAGGTCGCCCCGTAGTCTTCGAGTTGGGCAATGTCTTCGGGCAACTGGTCCTTGTTGTCCGCGGCATAGATCTGCGCTGCCAGGGTGATTTCACGCACTTGGCTCAGCTGCTCCGCCTCCCGCGCGGCCTCCCGGGCCGAGCCGAGTGCCGGGAGCATGATGCCGACCGCTAGCGGGCCGCTGACCATCAGCGTGCCGCCCATGCCCTTGCCCGGGCCCAGCAGGCCGGAGGCGGGGAACGGCTCGAGCGAGGTGATGTGCAGACCCAGGTCGTCGACCCACATCGCCGCGCCGGCCGGCTCGATGAAGGGCATCAGCTTGCCCACCGGGGGCAGACGCATCGCCGAGGGCTCCTCGTTGACCATCTCCGCCAGCCCGGCGATCGCCTGGACCAAGAGCAGGTTCATCCCGTAGCCCTCCGCGACCGAGGCGGGCAGGTCGGAGAACGACAGCCCGGTCCGCGGCACGTCGCCCAGCCGGGCCATGGTCGACTGGAACTTCGGGTTGGCCAGGATCGAGTCCTCGGCCTTGCCCGAGTGCGCCAGCGCCATCTCCAGGGCCTGAGGGAACAGGGCGATGTACAGCTTGTCGTCGTGCACCATCCAGCACGGGGCGATGAAGGGGATGCCCAGGTACGTGACCGTCTCCCCGTCCATCTCGATGCGGTGCATCTTCACGCTGACCGGCTCGTTGTCCAGGTCCAACTCATCCGACGCGACCTCGTTGAACATCTCGGTCAGCTTGTTCAGCGTCTTCTCAAGCTCGTCCGCGTCGCGCAGCTCGTTGACCAGGACCAGGCTGGTCAGGCTGTTGCCCGAAACCATCGGGTCGATGTAGATCGTCCAGTACGGGCCGAGCGTATCGATGAGTTGGGCTTCAAAGTCGATCCCGACCTCTTCCTCGGCCTCGGCGAGCATCTCGTCGAACTCCTCGACCAGGCTCTCGTCCAGCGCGCTCATGATCTCATAGGCCACGTCCATGGCCTTGGCCGGGTCCATGGTCAACGCCTGGAGGTAGGTCGTGGTCTTGGGGATGTGGTGCAGGCGGGCGTCTTCGATCGGGTCGTTGTCGATCAGGGTGAGCACACCCTTACGCGGGGCCGGGGCTTCCAGGAACATCTGCGTCTGCCAGCTCTTGTCCTTGATCCCGGCGGTGATCATGGCACGGTTGACCCCGCCCAGGCCCGAGACATCCCGCAGCGTCGGCCACATCTGGACCATCTCGTCGGGCTCTTCGCCCCATTCCTCGGCCATCTGCCGCTGCTGCTCGGTCAGGTCGTCCACGATCTTCAGCATCTGCTGGACATTGACGTAGACCGTGAGCGCTGCGTCGGGCTGGACCTGCCCGGCGGCGGTCTGGTAGTCGGCGTTGGCCGAGAGGCCGTTGGCCGGGGCATCTTCACCCGGGTCGAACCCGACGGACATGAAGAGGGTGTCGCCGATGTCGCCGAAGAACGCCTCGGCCATGCCCATCTCGTTGACAAAGCCGACGATCATGGCCAGCGCTTCGCGGAGCTCGCCGTCGTTGGCCGCGTCGTTCCAGAGGACCGCGATGCGTGGGATCGGTGGTGGGCCGGGCTGATCGGGGTCGGCCGGCAGGGGCGGGAGGATGTACATCGCCGCGCCGCCGGACCACGCCTTCTCCCACATCATCGCCCCGGCGTTAACCAGGTCGGCCTCTTCTTCGTTCATCTCCTCGTCGGCGAAGGCATTGAGCGCGTCGGTGATCTGCGGCAGCGCGTCCATCAGCCCGGTCAGCTCGACCACGCCCTGCAGGTGCGAGCCCTCGTAGTCTTCGCCCATGTCGTCCGCGCCGCGCCAGCCGACGTAGACCATCGCGTCGTCCGGCACACGGTCGATCATCGGCTGGGCCGAGGTGAGGGTGGGTAGCATCAGCGCCGCTAGCATCATGATCCAGTAGCGTATTTCCATGGTCATCGAAGTGTCCCCGATCGGTTGAAGAGTTGGAAGGCCAAGCAGTCCATATCGAGCAATCTTAGCAGAACGCCAAGCGACCCGGCCGCCCGGGATTGATAGCTTTCAACGAATAAGTCCCACCCGCGGGAGAAACAGACGGGCGGGGGCTGTTGGGATCAAGCTGCCGGGCAGGGAACCCGAGCCAGTCGTGGGGTTAGTACGCCCGTCGCCGTCGGCTATCTTTGGGCTCGGTTGGCTCCTCGATCCGGCCCTGATCGATCTGCAACGCCCGCAATGCCGCGATCACTTCGCTCGGCTCGGCACGGTTGCGGTATTCCGCGTCGAGGTGGGCAAAGTGGATGGTCCGGTCGGTATCGATCAGGTACGTCGCGGAAAGCGGCAGCCTGCCCATGGTGTCGCCGTTGTGGGCGGCCAAGTCGATCTTACCCTCCCACAGCGCGAGGACCCCGGGCGTGACCTGCGTGACGATGCCGAAACGGTCGGCCACCCGGTGCCCGACGTCGCTGAGCACGGCGAACTGCAGGTCGTTCTTCTCCTGGGAGGTCAAGGAGTAGTCGGGCAGCTGCGGGCTGATGGCGACCAGCTCGGCGCCCAGCCCGTGGACCTCTTCGAGGCTTTCCTGCCAGGCCGCGAGGGTGAGGTTGCAGTAGGGGCACCACGCCCCGCGGTAGAACACGACGATCACCGGGCCCTCGCCGAGCAGGCTATCGAGCGCGACCTCCCGGCCCAGCGGGTCGGGCAGGGTGAAGCCCGGGGCTCGGTCCCCGACGTTCTTGGCCGAGTCGAGCACACCGGTCGCGATGATGGCCTGGACCCCCTCGTCGTAGGTGGTTTGGGTCTGCCGCGTCGCGCCCTGGGCCCACTGGGCCTTGCGATCGTCGAGTTGGTTTTGCAGGGAGGCGTCGGGCATCGTGTTGCTCTTGCAGCCGACCAGGGCCAGGGGGAGGACGAGGGTGGCGAGGGCGTGGTATCTCATGTTGATCGGGTTCCATAAATGGATGACCGCACGTTGATACGTGCTGGTGTCAGGGTAATTCAATCTGTGGGAATACTATTCCCGCCGGGACTCGACGCCGTGGTGTTCGCGGATAAAAAAATCTGCATCCGAGCCTTCCCTTGTGCGGCGGTATGGTGGGAAGACACCAACCGATCAACACAACACCGACGCTGAAGATCAACCGGAACATTTTGGATGCTCTGTCTGATAGATGTCGCATGATATCGAAGGGTTCAGAGCGGCTTGAAACTCCTTGCGAGCCGGGGCCTGTGGCCCCGGTCAGTTCGTACGATGAATACCGTTAAGGCGCGGCAATTCGAGAACTGCGCGGCAGACCGGGACCGCAGGTCCCGGCTCGCCGGGGTTTAGTGACGCGTCGATTTCAGCCACTTCTCTAGTTGTTCCGAGTTCATACAGTTGATCACGTCTTGTTGGGTCGCACCCGCGCGTCGTGCGGTGAGGACGCCGTAGGGCAGTTGTTCGAGGTCGCCGGGGCCGTGAGCGTCGGTGTTGATTGAGAGCTTACCGCCGGCGTCGAGCGCGGCACGGGCGTGGGTGTCGCGCAGGTCCAGCCGCCAGTGGTTTGCGTTGATCTCCATCGCGATTCCACGGTCGGCTGCAGCACGGACCAACGCGCCGATGTCCGGGTTTAGGCCCTCGCGGCGGTTGACCAGCCGGCCGGTGGGGTGGCCGAGGATCGTGACGTAGGGGTTCTCGATCGCGCGGAGCAGGCGGGCGGTGGCCTTTTTGTCGTCCTGGCTCAGCGCGGCGTGCGGCGAGGCGACAACGACATCCAACTCCGCCAACAACTCGTCGGGGTAGTCCAGCGAGCCATCGGCGAGTATGTCCACCTCGCTGCCGGCCAGCACGGTGATCTTGCCGTTGAGCTCCTTGGAGACCTCGCGTACCGCTTCGATATGCCGGACCAGCCGATCGTTGTCCAGCCCGTTGGCCTGGAACTGGCTCTTGCTGTGGTCGGTGATGGCGACGGTGTGGTGCCCGCGACCGGCCATGGCGAGCGCGTTCTCCCGGATCGACCACCGCCCGTCGCTCGCCGTGGTGTGCGTGTGCAGGTCGGCCCGCACGTCCTTGACCGTAAGCAGGGCGGGGAGTGTATGTTCTTCAGCCAGGGCGATCTCGCCCCGGTCTTCCCGCAGTTCGGGGGGGATCCAGCCGAGCTTGAGCCGCCGGTAGATCGCCTCTTCGGTTTGGGTCTCGACGTGCTGGGTCTTGTCGTCTTTGTTCGCCAGGGCGTACTCGTTGAGGGTGTAGCCCATGGACAGGGCACGCTCGCGCAGCTTGACGTTGTGCTCCTTGCTGCCGGTGAAGTACATCAGGGCCGCGCCCCAGTGCTTCGGCTCGATGACGCGCAGGTCGACCTGGATCCGGTGGAATTCGTCGGTCGCGCGGATGGATGACTTGGTCTCGCCGTGGCTGAGCACTTCCGCGACCATCGGCAGGCCGACGAAGGCATCCATGACCCCTGCCGCGGCGTTCGGGTGAGCCGCAACCAGAATGTCGATGTCGCCGATCGTCTCCTTGCCCCGGCGCAGCGACCCGGCGTAGTCGATCTGCTCGACCCCCGCGATGCCCCGCAACTGATCGATCACCCCCATCGCCAGCGGCATCGCGTACCCGAGGTTGACCCGCCCCCCGGCCGATTCGGCAAACGCGATCGACTTACTGAGGTTCTCCAGCTTCTTCTTGCCAAAACCCTTGAGCTCTTGCAGCGAGCCATCGGTGATCTTGGCCTTTAGCTGCCCGATCGTCTCGACCCCGCCTTCCTGCCAGAGCTGCGCCGCGCCCTTGGGGCCCAGGCCCGGCACGCCCAGCATCGCCAGCACCCCGCCGGGCACCTGGTCGAGCATCGCCTGGTGTTCTTCGACTTTCCCGGTCTTGAGAAACTCCTCGATCTTCTGGGCGATCCCCTTGCCGATGCCATCGACGTCGAGCAGGTCCGGCGGGTCGACATCGCCGACGTCGCGGGTGAAGTCGTCCAGCACCCGGACCGCTTTCTGGAAGGCGTTGGTCTTGAATCGGTTGCCGCCGAGCACCTGGTTGAGGTCGGCCATCTGCTGGAAGATCGCGGCGAGCTTTGCGTTGTTGGAAGCCATAACGCGCATCATAGCCGCGCGCCGCTGGCGGTCGGCCGGCTTAACGCCCGATGACGCGGAGGTGGTGGGCGGCGCGGTCCCGTTGGCCTTGCTTGACGAATACTCCCCGCATCGACATCACGCCGGCGGGCAAGGACACCGCCTCAAACAGCGCGGTCGACTGCCCCGCCCCGATCGGCCGCTCGAAGGCCTGCTCACCCGCGACCAGCCGCGCGGTCCAGCCCTCGCCCGGGACCGACCGCCCCGGCCCCAGCTCGAGCCGGATGTCGTACCGCCCGGGCTTGTCGACCCGGAGGGGCCAGGCCGAGCCGTCCCAGTCCTGCCGGGTCAGCATCGCTGGGTTTTCCCGCGTCGGGTCGATCACGATCAGTTGGGGGAAACGCCGCCGGGCAAAGTCGGCGGTCATATCGTCGAACCATGCGTCGTACGCGGCGCGCAGCTCCGCCAGCTTCTCGGGCCGATCGCTCGCAAGGTTGTTCGACTCGCCCGGGTCCTGCGACAGGTTGTAGAGCTCGAAGGTGGGGTCCTTTTCATCCTGATTACCCCAGGGCCGGGTCGCGTTGAGCAGCTTCCAATCACCCCGCCGGATCATGAAGTTGTTGTAGCGGTTCGGCGCGGTGCCGCGGTGGGCCTGGACGACGATCGCCCGCTCGGGCAGCGTTTCGCGCTCGCCGTTCAGTACCGGCAGGATGCTTCGGCCGTCCCATACAACCCCCTTCGGCGCAGCGACCCCGCACGCGTCCAGCAGCGTGGGCATCAGGTCGATGTGCGCCGCGATCAGCTCGGCCTGCCGCCCCGGCTCCAGCACACCGTCCCACCTGACCCACAGCGGGCTGCGGATCCCGCCCTCGTAGACCTCGGTCTTCATCCCGCGAAACGTGTGGCCGTGCAGGTCACCGACGTACCGGCGGGTGTTCGGGCCGTTGTCGTTGAGGTAGAGGATGATGGTATTGTCGATCAGCCCGCTCGCCTCCAGCGAGCCGACCAGCTTGCCGACGTTCTGATCGATGTTGGTGATCATCGCGCCGATCCGTGCCAGCCGATCGATCGCCTCGGGCTTGCCGTGATCGTTGGGGGCCATGATGGCCGAGAGGTCTCTAGCTGCATACTCGGCGAGCAGGCCTTCGGGCACATCGTGATACGGGCCGTGCGGCGCGTTGGTGGCGATGTAGGTGAAGAAGGGTTGGCCGGCCTCGGCCTGCTTGTTGATAAAGCCGATCGCCGCGTCAAAGTAGATGTCGGTGCAGTAGCCGGTGGGGTTGACCTCGTGGTTGTTGTGGTACAGCACCGGGTTGGTGTATTGGCCGGGCTTGTCACGGGTGTCCGAGGACTGGCCGATGCCCCCGCCGCGGTGGATCAGCGCCTCGTCAAACCCCTGGTCGGTGGGTCGCATGGGGTGGTTGTCGCCCAGGTGCCACTTGCCGAAGATCCCCGTCGCGTAGCCCGCTCCGCGCATCGCCTCGGCGAGCGTGACCTCCTCGGGGGACATCCGCGACCGACCCTGGTACGTATCGATGCACTGGGTCCGCATGTGGTATCGCCCGGTCATCAGCGAAGCACGCGTCGGTGAGCAGACCGGGCTGACGTAGAAGTCCGAGACCGACACGCTCCGCCGGGCCAGCGCATCGAGGTGCGGGGTCTGGAGCACCGCGTTGCCCGCGATCCCGAAGTCGCCGATGCCCTGGTCGTCGGTGATGATGACCACGACATTGGGCCGGTCGGCCGTCTTGCGGGGTCCGGTCGCCCCTTTTGATCCGGGCTGAGCATGGCAGCCGGCAAGCAGGAAGAGCAGGGCACCGGTCAAGAACAAAGTTTGACAAAGCACGCGGCGTATCGGCATAGAAGTCTCCAGTTATCGCCGCAATCCTACCATCCCGTCACCCGCTACAATCCCGGCCATGAATACCAAACTCCTCGAAAAGCTCTGCACCACCCCCGGCGTGCCCGGGCGGGAACACCGCATCCGCGACCTGATCCTCAAAGAGATCAAGCCTATCTTCGATGACATCAGCACCGACCCGCTCGGCTCGATCATCGCGGTCAAGCACCCCAACCCCAAGCCGGTCAAGGGCAAGAAGAAGCCCGGGTCCTTCCCCGGGGCCACGCGCGTCATGCTCGCGGCGCACATGGACCAGATCGGCTTCCTGGTTACCCACATCGACGACAAGGGCTTTGTCTACGTCAACCCCGTCGGCGGCTTCGACACACGTAACCTCTTCGCCCGCGCGGTCACCCTCTGCCCCGATCCTAACGACCCGAAGAAAGACCTCACCGGGATTATGAATCCGTCGGGCCGGCCGGTGCATATCGCCCCGCCCGAGGAGCGCAAGAAGATCCCCGAGGTCCGTGAGTTCCTGATCGACCTGTGCATGACCAAGGACCAGGTCGAGAAGAAAGTCAAGATCGGCGATATGGTTGTCATCAACGCGCCGACCTACGACATCTGCGACTACTTCGTGAGCCAGGCGATGGACAACCGCATCGCCTGCTGGGCCGCGATCGAGGCCTGCCGCAAGCTCAAGAACCACGATTGCGAGGTCCACTGCGTCTTTACCGTGCAGGAAGAGGTCGGCCTGCGCGGCGCGGTCGCCTCGGCCCACACCGTCCAGCCCGACATCGGCATCGGCATCGACATCACCCTGGCCTGTGACACGCCCGGCGTGCCGCCGATCGACCACGTCACCAAGCTGGGCGAGGGCGCTTCGATCGTCGTCATGGACAGCTCGGTCATCGGCGACTACGACCTGATCGAGGAGTTCGAGGCCCTGGCCAGGAAGCACAAGATCAAGGCCCAGCGCGCGATCATGGCCCGCGGAGGGACCGACACCGGCGGCATCCAACGCACCGCAGGCGGCTGCCGCGCCATGACCCTTGGCGTCCCCGGCCGGTACGTCCACACCGTCACCGAGATGTGTCACAAGGGCGACCTCGAGGCGTGTCGTGATCTGCTGGCGAAGTACCTGGAGAGCGTGAAGTAATACGAATCCTCGAAAATTCATACGCTCGTCAGGCCTTGGAAAGCCGCTACGCAACACGTGGCGGACGAGCGCTAGTCCGCCGGGTGTTACCCGGCGGCTCATGAAGCAATGAACGCCTTCGTTTTTTATCGGATACGTATCAGTGCTTGACTAGTCGCGCGCTCTCGCGACGGGTTTGTCGTCAGAGTTGCCAGAACCCGCACTCGATGCCGCCCTGTATGACGACCGCGCAGGTGCCGTAGCCCGGGAGCGGCATGGGTGGCAGCGCGACTTTAGCCCCGGCCTCTGTCGCGGATTTAACCGCTGCTTCAATGTCGTCAACAGCGATGTAGGGCCGAACGACCGGCGTTTCTGTCTCTCGCAAGGGACCGCGGATACCGAGCATCCCACCCCCGCTTAGTCCCGCCGTGCGGGCCCCGCCGAGGTTGGCGATAGGTTCGGAGAAAGCAACGTCATATATGGCGGCGTACTGAGCACACAGGGCTTCGGGTTCCGGGGTCACCACCTCGAGATAGTGGACTTTCATCGCGTCTCCAGTTGGCGGTGCATTTGAACCATCCAATCTTTCAGTTGCAGGGCTGGTAGGGGAATGGCATCCGGGCAAGAGCGGTAGCGCCATGGGCGGGACGCCGAGTAGAAGCATGGCTTGAAGCAGATTTCTTCGGCTGTGTTCTGACAAGGTGGACTCACTGAATAGGGGCCATAAAAATCTATGGTACGCTTGGCTATACCCGCCACTGCTGGAAGACCACACAGGCACGTTTGTCTTGGACCGCGAACTCCCAAGCGTTCCAGGGCCTCAACTCCGGCCCGGCCACGAACCTCTCGTGTACATACTCCGAATGCTCCGGTTTCACGCTCAACTCGGCCCATAACGCGGCGGCATCATCGGTTTCAATACGCAGCAGCGGTGGCAACTGCTTCGCATACGCCTTGTTGGTTTCCAAGAGGATGGTTACCGAGTCCTTTCTCACGACCCGCAGTTTACCAACGCCTTCGTCGTAAATGACTTGGAACCCGAGGTAATCAGACCAGAAAGCCAACCCGTCATCGGAGTTGGTGTATTGGAAAGATGGATTGGCACGCAGCAGGGTCATATCGAATACTCATGACAAGCAATGACCGCCAGGTCGGGGTACGGACGAGCTATGCAATCAATCAATCTCTTGACCTGGAAAGTTTTCTTCTCGCAATAAGCTTCCATCGGCGGGCAGGTGCAAACGGGTTACTTGACGCCGCGGTCATCGAAGCCGGGGAAGCCGGGTTTGTCTCGATTTGCGGTGCAGTCGGTATAGATTACGTCGGTGAGTCGCCAGCCGCCGCCAAGAGGGGCGACCGCGTCGTAGTCATGCCATTGGACCACAAATTGCTCCTCCGGGCTAACACGGTGATTGAAACGGCCTTGTGGTCTTAAGGGCGTGATGACGAGTGGCGTGGGGTTGATCACGCCTTCATACACCAGCAGATGGACCAAGACGACCTGATTTGGTTTCTCAAACCGGTCGACGAGCACAAAAACGAATGTGTACCAGCCCGGGTCGGCAGGGATGGCCTGGAACGACAACTCGACCGGATGATCAGCGGCAGGCAGCCGGGTATGAATGCGCCCCTCACGGATCGCAAGCCTTCCATCCAACCCAAACCGTTCTTGCCAGTCCTTTGTCGTGTCGTATAGGCCGTCGCGGATTTTCTCGACCGAATACGACTGGCGTGGTGAAATGAGCAGGCCCGTATCCATGACGACCCGATTGTCATGCGCGCAGCCCAACAACACGAGGGTGGTGAAGAGCAGCAGTCCTGTTTTCATCACCCGGCAGCGTTCCATGATAAGAACAGACGGCCGGTTGCGCAAAAGGTTCCCACCGGCTTAGATCTCGCAGCCCCGTCGGAATATGCCTCCATTGGTGGGAAGGTACAGACGAGGTTGTGGTCGCCGTGGAAGCCTGATGAATTACTTAAGCGGGAGTTTCCTGCCCCGAGCGGACTCCAGATCAACAGAAATCGCAGCCCCCGCTTCAATCAGGTCGGTCATGTTTTGACAGGTCGTGATCAATAATTCCGCAATGATTGCCGGGTTCACGATATCCTCACGAATGCGTATCACAGTTGGCTTAACGGCTTGACTTTGCGCGAGGATCTTATGGAAATCACTGTCAAAACAAACAAGAACCGCGCGGCGGGCAATAGCCTCTTTCAAAATGCGTTCATCTTTTTCACCCCGAAGGCCTATTTCCAGAACATGTTCAGTCTGAACTCCATGATCACGTAGTAACCCGGTGGCCTTGAAGTGCACGCCCTCATCAAGCAATAGTCGCATTACGACACACGCTTCATTGGGACAATCTTCTCGTCGAGTGCTGCACTGGCAAATGCGATTGCCTGACGGATGGACTCATCATTCAACTGAGGGTATCCCTCAATCACAGCTTCGTTCGTCTTGAGCTCCGAAAGAATGGCCAGCACACGCCGCACGGTTAGCCGTGTACCACGTATACAGGGTTGGCCATCCAGGATATCGGGGTCGCTTACAATCCGATCGAAATCAGGGTATTCCAAAGGCATACAAGCAGTTTATCGCATTGACCTAGGGTATCAAAGCGTCTCCCGTCTCGCAGTAGTCTTCCATCGGCGGGCAGGTGCAGACGAGGTTGCGGTCGCCGTGGGCGTTGTCGATCCGGCCGACGTGGGGCCAGTACTTGTGCTCGCGCAGGTAAGGCAGCGGGTAGGCCGCTTCCTCGCGGGTGTAGGGGTGGGTCCACTTGCTGGCGAGCAGACTCTTGGCGGTGTGTGGCGCGTTGTGCAGCGGGTTGTCGTCCTTGGGCCAGTCGCCGGCTTCCACCTTCGCGATCTCGGCGCGGATCTGGATCATCGCTTCGCAAAAGCGGTCGAGCTCTTCCTTGGATTCACTCTCGGTGGGCTCGAACATGAGCGTGCCGGCGACGGGCCAGGACATCGTCGGCGAGTGGAAGCCGAAGTCCATGAGGCGTTTGGCGAAGTCGTCGATGGTGACGCCGGTGTCCTGGAATTTGCGGACGTCGAGGATGAACTCGTGGGCGCACGTGTTGTTCGTGCCGGTGTAGAGCACGGCGTAGTGTTCTTTGAGCCGGGCGGCCATGTAGTTGGCGTTGACGATCGCGGCCTTGGTCGCATCGGTGAGTCCCTCGGCGCCCATCATGGCGATGTACATCCAGGAGATGGGCAGGATCGCCGGGCTGCCGTAGGGAGCACTGGAGACGGTGCCGAAGGGGTCGCGTCCGCCGGTCGTGTTGTCCATCGGGTGGCTGGGCAGGTAGGGCGCGAGGTCCTCGGTGCAGCAGATCGGGCCCATGCCCGGGCCGCCGCCGCCGTGCGGGATGCAGAAGGTCTTGTGCAGGTTGAGGTGGCAGACGTCGGCACCGATGAGGCCGGGGCTGGTCAGGCCGACCTGCGCGTTCATGTTTGCGCCGTCCATGTAGACCTTGCCACCGTGGTCGTGGATGACCTGGCAGACCTCGCGGATCTCGGTCTCGAAGACGCCGTGGGTCGATGGGTAGGTGACCATGAGCGCGGCGAGCTCGTCGCGGTGCGCCTCGGCCTGCTGCTTGAGGTGATCGAGGTCGATGTCGCCGTTGTCCTTGCAGTTGACGGGGACGACCTTCATGCCGGCGATGACGGCGGAGGCGGGGTTGGTGCCGTGCGCGCTGACGGGGATGAGGCAGATGTCGCGTTGCGTGTTGCCCGCGGCCTCGTGGAACTTGCGGATGAGCATGAGGCCGGCGTACTCGCCCTGGCTGCCCGCGTTGGGCTGGAGCGAGCAGGCCGCGAAGCCGGTGATCTCGCTCAGCCAGTCCTCCAGCTCCATGAACATGAGCTTGTAGCCCAGCGTCTGGTCGGTCGGCGCAAAGGGGTGGAGGTTCGCGAACTCGGGCCAGGTGACGGGGATCATCTCGCTGGCAGCGTTGAGCTTCATCGTGCACGAGCCCAGCGGGATCATGCTGTCGGCCAGGGAGATGTCCTTGCTACACAGCTTGACCGCGTAACGCAGCAGTTCGCTCTCGCTGTGGTAGCGGTTAAAGACGTCGTGGGTGAGGTAGTCGCTGGTCCGGGCGATGGGGCCCAGGCTGTCCAGCGGTTTGTCGCCGACCAGTTCGTCCAGGTCGAGGTGGTCGGCGGGCATGCCACGATTGAAGATGCTCAGCAGGGCCTTGAGGTCGTCGCGGGAGACGGTCTCGTCGAGCGCGACGCCGACGTGCGTATCGCTGATGCGTCGGAGGTTCATCTCGAACTTCGCGGCCAGGGCGTGGATGGCTTCTGCGTCCGAGACCTCGACCACCAGGGTGTCAAAATAGACCTCCGTCTTGACCGTCCGGCCAAGCGCCTGCAGCCCTCTCGCCAGCGCACGGGTCGCGGCGTGGACCCGGGTCGCAATGGAGCGCAGGCCCTCGGGCCCGTGGTAGACCGCGTAGAACCCGGCGATGATGGCGAGCAGGACCTGCGCGGTGCAGATATTGCTGGTCGCCTTGTCGCGGCGTATGTGCTGCTCGCGGGTCTGCAGGGCCATGCGGAAGGCGGGGTTGCCGTGCGCGTCTTTGGAGACCCCGATGAGACGCCCGGGCATCTTGCGGGCGTAGGCTTCTTGGGTCGCGAGGAATGCGGCGTGGGGCCCACCGAAGCCCATGGGCACGCCGAAGCGCTGTGAGTTGCCGATGGCGATGTCCGCGCCGAACTCGCCGGGGGCTTTGATCAGGGTCAGCGCGAGCAGGTCGGTCGCGACGACCAGCAGGGCCCCGGCCTCGTGGACCTGGTTGGCCAGCGCCTGGTAGTCCTTGATCTGTCCCCAGGTGTTGGGGTACTGCACCAGCACGCCCGAGACTTGGTCGCTGAGCTCGATGTCGCCACCCCGCGCGACGCGCAGCTCGACGCCCATCGACTCGCAGCGGGTCTGCAGCACCGCGATCGTCTGGGGGTGGCAGTCCTCGGCGACGACAAAGATCGGCCGCTTCCCACGCGCGATGCCGTGGCACATCGCCATCGCCTCGGCCGCCGCGGTGCCCTCATCGAGCAAGGACGCGCCGGCCAGCGGCAGGCCCGTCAGGTCGCTCACCATCGTCTGGAAGTTGAGCAACGCCTCCAGCCGGCCCTGCGCGATCTCCGCCTGGTACGGCGTGTAGGGCGTGTACCAGCGCGGGTTCTCCAGCACCTTCCGCAGGATCACCGGCGGGATGATCGTGCCGTGGTAGCCCATCCCGATGTAGCTCTTGTACGCCTTGTTCTTCCGGCTCATCTCCTTAAGCCGGGCCAGCATGTCGTACTCGCCCTGCGGGCTGCCGAGCTTCAATGGCTGCTTCATCCGGATCGAGTCGGGCACGGTCGCATCGATCAGCGACTCGACCGATTCAAACCCGCAGGCCTTCGCCATGTCCTCCAACTCCTCCGAGTTGGGCCCGATGTGCCGGTGCAGGAACAGGTCGGTCGGGTCCAGGACGCTGCGATGGGTCTCGGTCGCGAACTGGCCATGGGCGGGGTCGAAAACTACTTCGGTCGGGCTCATCGTCTGATGTCCGTAGGGGTGTTCGGGCAGGGGCGGCAAGCCGGTGTGCCGCATTTTAGATTATTGCCTGAGCAGCGATCCACAAATTGCAATCTGTGGGCTCCGATGGCGGGATGTAGGTTTGTTCCTGACTCAGATCCTCTCGATCGCCCCGGCCAGGTCGAGGTCTTTCTGGGTGACCTTGCCTCCCGCGTCGTGGGTGTTGAGGTGGATCGTGACGCGGTTGTACACGTTAAAGAGCTCGGGGTGGTGGCCGGCGGTCTCGGCCTCTAGCCCGACCCGGACGATAAAGGCCAGCGCCTGCCTGAAGTCATTGAACTGGTACGCCTTACCGATCTTCTCGTCGGCGTAGGCCCAACCAGGCAGGTCCTGGAGGGCGGCGGTGATCTGGTTGGCGGGTAGGGCGGTGGGCATCGTCTGCTCCGGTGGTGAGATTTTGTTCTTCTGGTCCGTACTCTAGCCGTGCCGCCCGTTAGAATCGAGATCACGGGGGCACAAACCTCCCGCCAAGGAGTCTGCGCGATGGACTTACGATTGCTGCTTGTTGCTTTTTCGATGTTGACTCTGGCGGTGCTACCCGGCTGCCAGTCGGTCTATTACGGCACGCTGGAGAAGTTCGGCTACGAGAAGCGTGAGATCCTGGTGGACCGCGTTGAAGATGCCCGTGATGAACAAGAAGACGCGAAGCAGCAGTTCGCCACCGCACTGGACCAGTTCAAGAGCGTGGTGAACTTCGATGGCGGCGACCTCGAGAAGATGTACAAACAACTCGCCGAGGACTACGAAGACAGCGAGGAAGCAGCCGAGGACGTGAGCGGCAAGATCGGCTCGGTCGAGTCGGTGGCCGAGGCGTTGTTTGCCGAGTGGACCCGGGAGCTGGACGAGTACACCGACCCGCGGACCCGCTCGACCAGCGAGCAGATGCTGCGGGACACCCAGCAGCGTTACGAGAAGATGGTGGACGCGATGCGGCGGGCCGAGGCAACGATGCAGCCGGTGCTGGCCGCGATGAAGGACCAGGTGCTCTTTCTGAAGCACAACCTCAACGCGCAGGCGATCAGCTCGATCCAGGGCTCGGCGGCGGAGATCGAGCAGGACGTCGAGAAGCTGATCGCCGAGATGGAGCGGTCGATCGCCGAGGCGAACGCCTTTATTGATCAGATGCCCAAGTAGCAAGCCGGTGAGCCGGGACCTGCGGTCCCGGTCTGTGACTGTTCGGGCCCAGCGCTTAAGCAAGGTCACTCCGCTTTGTTACAGGCCGGGGGCACAGCCCCCGGCTCGCCGTATCACACCGCGACCTTGTCCTTCTCGGAGGACTTGTGGGCCGTGTGATCCGTCGGTTTGCGGAAGCTGTTCAGATCGACCGATTTGAAGTAGGCGATGGTTTTTTTCAGGCCCTCTTCGAGCGGGACCTTCGGCTCCCAGTCCAGCTTTTGCTTGGCCACGCTGATGTCGGGCTTGCGCTGCAGCGGGTCGTCGTTGGGCAGGGGCAGGTAGGTGAGCCGGCTTGAACTGCCGGTCAGCTTGATGACCAACTCGGCCAGCTGCTTGATGGTGAACTCGCCGGGGTTGCCGATGTTGACCGGGCCGACGAACGACGGGTCGGGCGATGCGTCGTTGTTCATCAGCCCGATGATGACATCGACCAGGTCGTCGCAGTAGCAGAACGAGCGGGTCTGGCTGCCGTCGCCGTAGATCGTGATGTCTTGGCCCTGCAGGGCCTGGACGATGAAGTTGGTGACGACCCGTCCGTCGAAGGGGTGCATGCGCGGGCCGTAGGTGTTGAAGATGCGGACCACGCGGATGTCGACGCCGTTGGAGCGGTGGTAGTCGAAGAAGAGCGTCTCTGCGGCGCGTTTTCCCTCGTCGTAGCAGGCGCGGATGCCGATGGGGTTGACGTTGCCGCGGTAGCTTTCGGTCTGGGGGTGGTGCTCCGGGGTCGGGTCGCCGTAGATCTCGCTGGTAGAGGCCTGGAGGATCCGTGCGCCGGTGCGCTTGGCCATGCCCAGCAGGTTGATCGCGCCCATGACCGAGACCTTCATGGTCTTGATCGGGTTGTACTGGTAGTGCACGGGCGAGGCGGGGCAGGCCATGTTGTAGATCTGATCGACCTCGAGGGTGATCGGCTGGGTGACGTCGTGGCGGATGAACTCGAAGTTCGGCTTCTCCAGCAGGTGCTCGATGTTGTGCTTCTGGCTGGTGAAGAGGTTGTCGAGACAGATGACATCGTGGCCCTGGTCCACCATCCGCTCGCAGATGTGGCTGCCCAGGAACCCGGCGCCGCCGGTGACGAGGATGCGTTTGCTGGCCTGGCTCATAGTTATCGGTTCTTTAACGAAGGAAAGCGGGCGTGGCTGGCTGACGACCCCGCGGCGCGGGATGTCGACCAAGGGTTTAAGGGATTGTCGGCTATTCGGGGCTTGGGCCTGATGAGGGGCGGCTAGGCTGCCCAACTTCTGCGGTGGTTCAGGCCGGCTCGTCCACCGGTGTGAAGGTCGCCCCGCGCTTCACATCGAAGCTCACCATCTGCCCGACCGCGAAGTCCCCCGCCCGCTGGGGTGCCATCGGCTGGATCACCAGGCCCGGCCCGGCCTTGACGTAGACCTCGTCCCGCTGCACGCTGCCGCCGGTGACCCGGCCCTGCACCCGCCGGGGCCTGCCAAACACCGGCTCGACATACCGCCCCCCGGCCGGGACCACGTCCATCCGCTGGGCGTGGGCCCGGACCACCCCGGTGACCCGCTGGCCGACCCCGAACGCGCTGCCTTCAGCCGGGACCAGGTGCAGCCGATAATCCGTCCCCGGCAGCTTGAGCACGAGGGTCTGCTCGCCGATCGATTCGACCGTGCCGGTGACGGTCGGGGTGGTGGTGGGCCCGATGGGCGCCGCGGCGTCCGCCATGGCGGGTTACTCCTATTGGGGGATTCTCAGCAGGGGCCTTAGAATAACCGATCTCTGACGTCGTCGGCCGGCGTGACAGCGGTAGCATACGCCCTTCATGGTCCCCTGACGGTCGCCCCAAGGACCCCGTTGCGTTGACGAACCTTGCCCGCCCTAGCCCGGATAAGCAGGTGTCTACAACCTCGTTGATCAACAAGACCTATGCGACCCAGAAGCTCTCGGCCGGGTACCCCCACGTGGGCGTGTTCGACGTTAAGAGCCGGGAGCTTTGGATCGCTAAGAACAAGTGGGGCCAGCACCCCGGCCGGGTGTCACACGCCCGGCTGATCACCGGCGGGTCCAACACCACCGGCGTGGCGGACAAGGACCGTTTCCTCTGCTACTGGTACCACATGCCCAACCCCAAGAATACCCATTTCCACGGGACGACCGGCGTGCACGGCTACCCGATCGAGTGGAACGAGGCCCACCTGCTCATCCGACAGGACCCCAACTGGGACCTGATCCAGCAAGCCCTGATCAAGTCCACCGACACTCGCCGGATCAACAAAAACATCGACCAGCAGTACGCATGGGCCGAGCACATCTTTACCAAGTACCGCCAACTCGAACGCAACGACCCCTTAAGCTGGCACTTCATCGGCCCGCGGGCGACCGACTCGATGTTTTATGTCGAACGGGTTGAGTAGTGTGGCCGAGCCGGCTTTCGTGACCCTCTTTCTCATATGACCGACGCCGATCCCGCCATCTCTCCGCGCGACCGCGCCTACATCAGCCAACAAATCGGCCGCGAGCCTGACGGGGTGACCGCCGTCGCCGCCCGAGATGCGCTGGGCCGACCCGCCGTCATCACCAACCACCCCATCCATTGGCTAGGCCAGCAGCCCGTCCCATTCCCCACCCTCTATTGGCTGATCGACCCGGTCTTGAGCAAGGTGATCAGCGACCTGGAACGCCGCGGAGGGGTCGGCCGGATCGAAGCGCTCCTCGCCCAAGACCCCGCCTTGAAGCACCACGCCCATGACGACCACCAGCGGTACGCCCAGAGGCGGTGGGCCATGCTCAGCCAGGACGAGCAGCAGCTCGCCATCGACCATGGCTTTGCCGAATCGCTTCGTCGCAAGGGCATCGGGGGCACGGCTAATCTTGACGCGGTCAAATGCCTGCACATGCACGCCGCCTATCACCTGGCCCAGATCGCGATCGACCGCAGCGGCACAACGGTCGGCCGGTTGATGCGGGAGCACGGCGGCATCCGGTTCATGCCCTAAGAACGTGTACGAATAGGTGGGGCGGGCGTCTCGCCCGCCGTTTGGGCGCAGCCCAAAGTACGTTCTTTCACGGCTTCGCCGCGACGACAGGCGAGACGCCTGTCCCACCTAAGGCACTTCTCGTACACGTTCTAACACGTGGATTTGATCGAGTGCTTATAATCTGATCGGCTCCGATCAAGGCCCCACATGACCCGAAAACCGAGCCCACCCCGTCGATGCGCGGGGTCGGTGATGTTTCCAAGCCAAACCGGAGCCAACCATGTTCGGCAACCTGTCCGACAAATTCGAAAACGCCCTCCGCCACCTCTCGGGCAAAGCAGAGCTGTCCGAGTCCAACGTCGAAGACGCGATGGACGACGTGCGCTCGGCCCTGCTCGAGGCAGATGTCCACTACGAGGTGGCCGAGGCATTCTGCGAGCGGGTCAAGCGCGAGGCCCTGGGCGAGAAGGTGCTCAAGTCCGTCGAGCCGGGCCAGCAGATGATCAAGGTCGTCAACGACGAGCTGGTCCGCCTGCTCGGGGGCGACGAGGCGCTCGAGGCGGCGAACGAAGACGGGGCCGGCTACGTGCCCGGCATGGCCTCGGCCGAGAGCGAGCTGATGTACGTCAGCCCCGGCCCGACGGTGGTGATGATGTGCGGCCTCCAGGGCTCGGGCAAAACAACGACCTGTGGCAAGCTCGCGGCGCACCTGAAGAAAAAGGGCAAGTCCGTCATGCTCTGCGCCGCGGACCTGCAGCGCCCCGCCGCGGTGACCCAGCTTCAGGTCCTTGCCGAACAGGTCGAGCGCGAGGTTGAAGGTTCCGGGGGGGTCAGCTTCTACGGCGAGCCGGACAAGTGCGCCGAGTACGGCAAGGCCGTGGGCGTCGCGGTCGATGTCTGCAAAAGCGCGCTCGCCCAGGCCAAGGCCGACAAGACCGACGTGCTGATCCTCGACACCGCAGGCCGGCTGCACATCAACGACGACCTGATGGGCGAGCTGCGCCGGGTCAACGCCGCGCTCATGCCCCAGAATATTCTGCTGGTCATCGACGCGATGACCGGGCAGGACGCAGTCAACTCCGCCAAGGCGTTCAACGACCAGCTCGAGCTGGACGGCGTCGTCCTCACCAAGTTCGACTCCGACACCCGGGGCGGCGCGGCGCTGACCGTCAAGGCCGTGACCGGCAAGCCGATCAAGTACATCGGCACGGGCGAGAAGCTCGACGCGCTCGAGCCGTTCCACCCCGCGCGGATCGCCGGGCGGATCCTGGGCATGGGCGACATCGTCTCGCTGGTCGAGCGTGCCCAGGAGCAGGTCTCCGAGGAAGAGGCCCAGGCCCTGCAGGACAAGATGGCCGCGGGCAAGATGACGATGGACGACTTCCTGAGCCAGCTCAAGAAGATCCGCAAGATGGGGTCGATGAAGTCGCTGCTGGGGATGATGCCGGGCATCGGCAAGGCCCTCAAAGACCTGCCCATCGAAGAAAAACAGATCGACCGCACCGAGGCGATTATCCAGTCGATGACCGCGGACGAGCGTAAGGATGTCGATCTGCTCAACAACAGCCGACGCCGCCGCATCTCCAAGGGTTCGGGCACCGGGCAGCAGGATGTCTCGCAGCTGGTCAAGGGCTTTGAGATGATCAGCGTGATGGGCCAGCAGATGTCGGGCATGGGGATGCTCGGCAAGATGAAGTCCATGGCCGGCATGGGCAGCGCGGAGATGGCGGCGATGGCCCGCGCCTCGGGCCAACCCAACCGCCTCAAAGGCTCGACCAAGCAGAAGCCTAAATACAAGAAACGCAAGCGACGCTAGACCCCCGCGCCCCTCAACGCATCCTCGGCCCTGCCCCATGAACCGATCGATCGTCATCCTCACCGCACCCCGCCTGACCGATGATCACTTCCGCGCGGTCGCTACTGCCTTGGCATCCCAGCAGATGGAGTTGGCCAATATTACGCCGCTCTCTCGGCACCCCGATGAAAAGGCAGCCGCCACCGATGCCGCGACTCATTCCGGGGCCGACGCGGCGGTACTCGCGTTCGAGGGCCAGCCGCTGCACCCGGACATGCTGCCCGAGGCGATGCGCGAGCTCGCCCAAGTGATCCACGCCGACGTGAACTGGCTACCGAAGGACGCCTTCCTCGCCGACATCAAGCTGGCCGTGTTCGACATGGACTCGACGCTGATCCAGCACGAGGTGATCGACGAGCTGGCCAAGCAAGCGGGGCGGGGCGAGGAGGTCGCAGCGGTCACCGAGCGTGCGATGCGGGGCGAGATCGATTTCGATACCTCGCTGCAGTACCGCGTCCAGACGCTCGCCGGCCTGCCCGAGGCGACCCTCCGCACCGTCGCCGATCGGCTCAACCTCACCCAAGGGGCCAAGACCCTGATTGCCACGCTCAAGGCCCGCGGCATCACCACCGCCATCCTCTCCGGCGGGTTCACCTACTTCGCCGAGTCGGTCAAGAATAGGCTGGGGCTGGACTTCTACCACGCCAACCAACTCGAAATCGACCAAGGCCAGATGACCGGCAAGGTGATCCCGCCCATCGTCAACGCCGAGCGCAAGCAGGACCTGCTCCGGGAGATCGCCGCCGACCTCAAGCTCACCCCCGACCAGACCCTCGCCGTCGGCGACGGCGCGAACGACCTGCTCATGCTCGCCAGCGCCGGCCTGGGCGTCGCCTACCACGCCAAGCCCAAGGTCCAGCAGCAGGCCCAGCTCCGCATCAACCACCTCACCCTCGAAAGCGTGCTCTACCTCCTGGGCATCCCCGAGAAGCAGTGGGTGGTTCTGGAGGGTTGAAACGATGCCCCGAACATAGAATGCGGGTCACCCACAAGGCTTTGATTACGATGATGGACCACCACAAAGGTAGCCGATCATTGTGGGACCCAGCAACAACGCGCAAGCGCTCGCCCAGCCCCTAGACCCTGACCATGCTGACGACCAAGACAACCGCCGACTTGCCCCCCCAGTACGACCCCACGGCCGTGGAGCCGGCGGTCCTCGAACGCTACCTCGCGACCAAGGCCTACGCCGCCTCGCCCGATGCGCCCGGTGAGCCGTACGCGATCGTCATCCCCCCGCCCAACGTCACCGCCGCCCTGCACCTGGGCCATGCGCTTAACAACACCCTCCAGGACGTGCTCACCCGCTACCACCGCATGCGCGGGTTCAACACCCTCTGGATGCCCGGCACCGACCACGCCGGCATCGCCACCCAGAGCGTCGTCGATAAACGCCTTCAACAGGAGGGCAAGCCCGCGCTCAAAGAACACAAGCAGATGGAGCTCGAAGGCGAAGACGGCCGACGCCAGTTCATCGACAAGATCACCGCGTGGAAAGACGAGTACGAACAGACCATCACCAACCAGCTCAAGCAGATGGGGTGCTCCTGCGACTGGGACCGCCAACGGTTCACGATGGACGACCAGTGCGCCAAAGCGGTGCGCGAGGCGTTCTTCCAGCTCTTCAAGGGCGGCCTGATCTACCGCGGCAAGCGCCTGGTCAACTGGGACCCGGTCAGCCAGACCGCCCTGGCCGACGACGAAGTCGAGATGCAGGACATCGACGGCAACTTCTACTACATGAAGTACCCGATCGTCCAGGCAGCCCCCGCTTCAGCGGGTGCTGACACCGAATGGATCGAAACCGGCGAATACGCCACCGTCGCCACCACGCGCCCCGAGACGATGCTCGGCGACACCGCCGTGGCCGTGAACCCCGAAGACGAACCACGCGCCAAGTACATCGGCCAGTTCGTGAAACTGCCCATCGTCAACCGCGTCATCCCCATCGTCGGGGACGACTACGTGGTCATCCCCGACCCCGACAGCGACGACGGCAAAGCCCGCATGGCCAGCGGCTTCCTCAAGGTCACCCCCGCCCACGACCCCAACGACTTCGAGATCGGCCAGCGGCACCTCGACGTGATCGAGGCCCAGGTCGGGGCCGGCAACTGCGTGATCAACGTCATGGCCCCCGACGCGTCGATCTCCATCGACCACGGCTGGCCCGGCTCCGAAAACCCCGGCGGCAACCAGACGCTCAAACCGTTCGTTGGCTTAGCCCGTGAACAAGCCCGCAAGCAGATCGTCAAGTGGTTCAAGGCCAACGGCCTGATGGCCGAGGTCAAGCCCTACCGCCACGCCGTGGGCCACAGCTACCGCAGCCATGTGCCCATCGAGCCGTACTACACCGACCAGTGGTACGTGAAGGTGACGGACGACAAGCTGCGCGGCGAGGCCCTGCGCGCGATGGCCGAGCCCCAGCGCCAGCCCTCCAGCTACCCCGCGTTCTACAAGGAACAAGCGAGCGACGGCGGCCTGACCTTCACCCCCGACCGCTACGCCAAGACCTTCCAGACCTGGCACGAAAACATCCGAGATTGGTGCATCTCCCGACAACTCTGGTGGGGACACCGGATTCCGGTGTGGGCAAGGCCAATAGATCAGGGCGATGCCTCTATAGAGTTTGATTATGAGATATCCGAGGGTGTTGCATTCGCCCAGCAATTTGGCAACGAGTGGTTCATTTGTATTGCTCCTTGGGGTGGCGAGGAAGACTTTATCGCTCGGCTAAATGGAGCGGGCTTCGAACAAGACCCCGACGTCCTCGACACCTGGTTCTCCTCCGCGCTCTGGCCGCTCTCGACGCTCGGTTGGCCGGGCGAAACGGATGAACTGAAAACCTGGAACCCGACCTCGGTGCTCTGCACCGCCCGCGAGATCATCACGCTCTGGGTCTCGCGGATGGTCATGTTCAACCGCTACTTCAAGGGCGGGGACCTGCCATTTCGCGACGTGTTTATCCACGCGATGATCCAGGACGGGCACGGGCAGAAGATGAGTAAGTCGCTGGGCAACGGCGTGGACCCGATGGACATCATCCACAGCCACGGCGCCGACGCCATGCGCTACACGCTCACCAAGATGACCACGCAAACGCAGGACGTCCGCCTGCCCGTCGACATGGTCGCCCCCGGAAGTGGGGAAACCTTTACACCGAAATATGTCAGTGGTCCGGGCGGGGTGAAGGTCGCCGCGCCGATCCAGGAGCACAACGGCGAGAAGATGGTCTCCAGCTACGGCGTTGCGTCGGGCAAAGAAAAACCAACCGATGACATGCCGCTGGCGCGGAACACGTCAGAGAAGTTTGATGAGGGGCAGAAGTTTGCCAACAAGCTGTGGAACGCGTTCCGCTTCGCGCTGAGCAACCTCGGGGAGCTTGACCGCGAGCCGGGGGGGGGGGGGGCGGGGCACACCCCCCCCCGGGGGGGGGGGGCCGGGCCGCCACGCCCCGCCCGCCCGGGGGTGGGGGGGGCCCCCACCCCG
>JBCDHS010000003.1:0-154236 GCA_038749735.1 Planctomycetota bacterium | reverse complement strand
GACTCCCTTGTGGCTATCTATCAGTTTTAGCGGGGCGTGCGACAATAAGGGCTGTGGCCGCCTTGCCCCCTCCCCCTCCCGGGGTGTGGGCGGGGGTGTGGGCCGAGGCGTAACATCAACCGCGGCCCGCGATCCGCACATCGCCAGGCAGCGCAAGTGTTCTTTCCGCAAGCTTCGCTTCGATTTCGGGCACCCGACCCTCCCCCCCGGCCCCCTCCCTGGGAGGGAGGGGGAGCCAAGGCACTGCCAGAAACCAAGCCAATGGCTCTAAGCGGCTTGCCGACCTATGCCAGGCTAGCCTTCGATGCGCCAAAATACCCGGATCGAATCCACCCGTTTTGTCGGGGCCGGGCAAAACCGTTATCCTGCCCGCCTTATGAGCATCCTTGTCAATAGCGATACCAAGGTGATCTGCCAAGGCATTACCGGCTCGGCGGGTCAGTTCCATACCACCCAATGCCTGAAATACGGCACGGCCATGGTCGGCGGGGTTACCCCCGGGAAGGGTGGCAAAACCGATGAAAACGGGCTCCCGGTCTTCGATACGGTCGCCGCGGCCGTGGATCAGACCCAAGCCAACGCGACCATGATCTTCGTCCCGCCTCCCTTCGCGGCGGACGCGATCCTCGAGGCCGCCGACGCCGGGATCACCATGATTGTGTGCATCACCGAGCACATCCCCGTGCTGGACATGATGCGCGTCAAGAAAACCTTGAGCCTGCCGAGGTATCAGGGGACGACGCTCCTCGGGCCCAACTGCCCGGGCATCATCACCCCCGGTCAGTGCAAGATCGGGATCATGCCCGGCTACATCCACACGCCCGCCGGCGAGAGCAAGTCCGGCAAGGCGGTGGGCATCGTCAGCCGGTCGGGCACGCTGACCTACGAGGCGGTCTGGCAGACGGGGCGGCAGGGCCTGGGCCAATCGACCTGTGTCGGCATCGGCGGCGACCCGGTCCGCGGGCTGAACTTTGTCGAAGTGCTTGGGCTTTTTCAGGGCGACGACGAGACGGCGGGCATTGTGATGATCGGTGAGATCGGCGGGACCGATGAGGAGGCCGCCGCACAATTCATCAAGGAACACGTCACCAAGCCGGTCGCGGCGTTTATCGCCGGCCGCACCGCCCCGCCCGGCCGCCGCATGGGCCACGCCGGGGCGATCATCTCTGGCGGCGAAGGCACGGCCGAGTCGAAGATCGCCGCGCTCCGCGACGCGGGCTGCGCGATTGCCGAATCGCCCGCTGATCTGGGCACGACCATGGCCCAGGCGATGGGCGCTGTCGTCGGTGCCTAATACGAATCCCAAAAAACTCATACGCCCGTCAGGTCTTGGAAAGCCGCCACGTCACACGTGGCGGACGAGTTACCTGACGCTTGTCCGCCGGGCGTTACCCGGCGGCTCATGAAGCAATAAACGCCTTCGTTTTTATGGGATCCATTTAAGCAGCCCTGCCCGATCAACCGTAGCTGTGGCGGGCATGTCTTTTAGAGAGATGTATCCGCATGTGGTGTTGCCTACTTAGCCGCGACGAGGGTTGCGCCGCGAGCCGCTGGGCTGTTTTCGCCGTGAACTGGTCGGGGGGTAGGGGCCCGAACCCGGGTTGGGGCCGTTGGGCTCGGTCGTCTTCTCGATGGCCTCTATTGTCTCGGCTTCTGAATCTGGGGTATCGTCGTCCTCATGGGCGAACCGGCCAAAGATCATGCGCCCCGCACTGGTCTGAAGCGTGCTGGTGACGATCAGATCGACCTGGTGGTCCAGGTGAGACCGGCCGTTCTCGACCACGACCATCGTGCCATCATCGAGATACCCCACCCCCTGCGTCGGGCTCTCGCCGGGCTTGACCAGCTTGACCGTCATGTGCTCGCCGGGCAGCACGATCGGCCGAAGCGCCTTCGCCAGGTCGTTGAGGTTGATCACGTCAACACCACGCAGCGTCGCCACCTTGTTCAGGTTGAAGTCGTTGGTCATGACTCGGCCCTGCATCTGCTGCGCGAGATCGATCAGCTTCTGATCAACGTCGATGCCCTCGGCCTCGCGGTCTTCAACATGGACCTCCGCCTTGTCGTTGGCCTGAAGCTTCTGGAGCACTTCGAGGCCCCGCCGACCACGGGCACGCTTGAGCTTGTCGCCCGAGTCCGCGATGGTCTGTAACTCCTCAAGCACAAACTTGGGGATGATCAAAGACCCCTGCATGATTTGTGTTTCAACAATATCCACGACTCGCCCGTCAACGATGACGGAGGTATCGAGGATGATCGGCCGGTTGCCGCGGATCTGCTTGGCAAACTCGACGTAGGGGATGATGAACCGGAAGTCGTCCTTGGTCTGCAGGACCAGGGAGATACATGTGTAGCAGGTGATCACGCCGAGGATCACCTTGACCCCACGCAGCAGGTTGGCCAGGGCGGCCTGCTCGGCGGGGTTGCCCGATTCGACCAGCACGCCGATCAGATCGATGATGTAAGACAGCGGGAGCAAGACGATCAGCCCGACAATCAGGCCCAGGAAGACGCCGGAAATCGCGGATAGCTTTTTCTTAGGCGAGAACGCATCGACGGCGATGACGACCCCGGCCCCGCCCACGGCCAGGATCAACAGCAACATAAACTGACTCAACTCGATCCCGCCACGCTCCTGGTTGGCCAGCAGATAACCGACCGCAATCGCGGTAATCAACACCAGGACCAGCCCGCGGAGGACGAAGAGGATCAGGTTGTGCCCCGATGATGTAAGCATATGGCAAGAAGGGGTTTCAGAGACATCTCATAGCATAATCCGTATCAGCGTAATCGCCAAGCGGTTTGCCCGATTCCCTTGGCCGGGGTATCTTGATCGGTTCGCGGTGTTCGGCGTGCCGTCCGGGCAAGCGCCGTATCGACAGGCGGCTGGGCCCGGTGCACGGGTGGGCTCGCGAACCGGGCCAGGCCTTGATCGGAGCAGCCCTAAGGGATGCTTGCCCGGTGCCGTCGGTGTCCTGGCCGTCTGTCGATGAGGCGTGTTGTGTGAGACGCTAGCCTTTGGCTTTCAGCCATGAGCTCAAGGCAGCGGAGGGTTTAAGCGAATGGCTTACGGCTGACCGCAAACGGCTCATACCCATGGCCTACACCGTCCTAGCCCGACGCTACCGCAGCCAGTCGTTCGGCGACGTGGTGGGCCAGGGCGCGATCGCCGGGACACTCATCAACGCCATCAAAGCCGGACGGGTCGCCCACGCCTACCTCTTCACCGGCACCCGCGGTGTCGGCAAGACCTCCATGGCCCGCATCTTCGCCCGTGCCCTTAATGCCCCGGCCACGGTCCCCGATGCGCCAAAGCCCGACTCGGGATTCGACTACCCCGACACCGACGTCCAGCAGCGTATGGCCGACGCCATCATGCGCGGCGACGACCTGAACGTCATCGAGATCGACGGCGCGTCCAACAATTCGGTCCAGGACGCCCGCGACCTCATCGGCTCGGCCGGGCTCGCGCCGACCGCCAACGCCCGCTACAAGATCTACATCATCGACGAGGTCCACATGCTCTCGACCGCGGCGTTCAACGCGCTGCTCAAGACCATGGAAGAGCCGCCCAGCCACGTCAAGTTCATCCTCGCGACGACCGAGCCGCACAAGATCCCCGCGACGATCCATTCGCGCTGCCAGCGATTTGATTTTAAGAACATCCCCAGCGCGCAGATCAAGCAGCACCTCACCGAGGTCTTAACCGCCGAGTCGGTTCAGGCGGACGACGAGGTGCTGTACCAGGTCGCCGTGCTTGGCAACGGTTCGATGCGTGACGCGCTATCTCTGATGGACCGAGTGATCGCCGCCGGGGACGGCAAGCCCCTGACGGCCGAGCTCCTGGAGGCCATGCTCGGCCTGCCGCCACGGGAGCGGGTCGTCCAGTTGGTCGATGCGCTGGCGCGAGGCGAGGCCTCGACCGCGCTGACTCTGGCGAACCAGGTCATCGCCGGCGGCATCGGGCAGGAGCAGTTGATCGAGGTGCTGATCGAACGGCTGCGGCAGTTGATGCTGATCGCCGCGTGCGGCAGGGACTCGCCGCTGATCGAGCTGTCTCCCGAGGCCAGGGACGCTGCGGCCGAGCAGGCGGCCCGGTTCGATGCCCCGGGGCTGGTGCATATGATCGCTTTGTGCGAGGGCCTGAGCCGAAACAGCAAGGCGTCGTCGAACCCCAGGGCGCTGCTCGATGCAGTGCTGGTGCGCCTGGCATTGGCCGAGAAGATGGCCGATGTTACGGCGGTGCTCGCGGGGGCTGAAAAAAAAAAGTAGTTGATGCCATACCCGGGCCGCATGCCGCTTCACCGAGCCCGCCTTCCCAACGCATACCCGCTCCGGCTACATCCACGACCCAACCCGTTCTGCCTGATGAACCGGCCGGACGCGCCCCCGAACCCGCCGACCTCTCCACACCCGCGGCGGTGTGGGCAGCGGTGTTGAGGCGGGTCGAACAGGTCTCTTCATTGGCCTGGGTCGACCGTGTGTCCCTGGGAGGATTGGATCGGGAACAAGGGGTCGCGACCATCCGGCCCCGGCCCGGCCAACGCGACATCGCCCGGTTTGTCGGCCCACGTCAATGCGAGCGTCTGGCCGGGGAACTAACCAAGCTGCTTGGCCGTCCAATGCGGGTCGAGTTGGCCTCGCCCACGCAGCAAGACCATTCGCCGTCGACCGACCCTGCCGGCGCAAGGCCCGGCCCATCCCAGGCCGACCGCCAGCGTGCCATCGGATTGCCGCTGGTTAAGGACGTGCTGGATGCCTTCCCCGATGCCCAGTTCCTCGATGCGCGTCCCGAGCAGAGCGAATCTCCCCCGGACAACGAAACGAAAGAGCCCGGCACGGGATAAGCTTGGTAATTTCACGGGCCCGCCTCGGCCCAGCCCCGTAGGATCAGCCAATGGCCATGATGAAAAAAGCTGCGGTCGGTCTAGGCGGCATCGTCCTGCTCGTCATGGCGGCGATTATGTTCTTATTCGTCGGCACCGGCGGGGCGGGGCATACCCCGGTCGAGTCGTGGATCGCCTCGGAGCTCCGCGAGGCCGTCAACGCCCACCTGGTGCCCGAGTGCGATTTCGATTCCTTGGCCTACCAGGCACCGCTCACGGTTGTACTCACCAACTTCCGAATCACCGCCCCGGACCCGGACAACCCGGGGCAGACGATCGACATCATCGCCGCCGAGCGTGTCACGATGATCCTCGAGGAACTGCCGCGCGAAGGTAAGCCGCTTCGAATCAGCAAGCTCGACCTCGATCGACCCACCGTTCGATTGGTCCAGGCCCGCGATGGCTCGGGGTTGATCGGCTTTTCCAACCTGATCCAACCCCAACCCGACAACGAGGCTTCGCCGATCAGCGGCCCCCAACCCGACAAGGAGGCTTCGCCGATCAGCGACTTGCTTCGCATCACCCGCCTGGATTTCAGGGCAGGGGCGTTGGTCTACGAGGCCCGGTCCGGCGATACCCAGCCTTTGACGTTCACCGGCCTGGCCGCGGGAGTCGATATCAAAGCGTCAAGCCCCAAGACCTACCAAGTGGCCTTGGACCTTAGCCAGGGGCCGCGGTTCAAGGCCCGGTTGGACGGCAGCTTCAACCTCGACGCGTTGACCATGGATGTACGGCAGTTCGCGCTGCAGATGAAGCTCCAGCGTGATCAGCACCGGGACCTGCCCCCGCAGGTCCAGCAGGTCCTGGAGGATTTCGACCTCCGTGGCGACGCCCGGCTGACCGCGACCGGCGCGTTTAACGTGCGTAGTTGGCGCGACTCAACGCTTGAGGCGGAACTGCAGCTTGACGAAGGCCACGCAATGGCTGGCGAGTACGTCCTACCGGTGGACCGTCTACGCTTGGAAGCAACGATGGCTCAGCGGCGGGTAGAGGTCCGCCGGATCGATGCGGACCTGTTCGAGGGCCGGGTCCGCGGCGACGCGGTGATCCAGTTGAATGAGGCGTTTGATGCCGATATCCGCCTCGGGGCCGACCGCCTGAACTTGGAGAAGACCCTGGAGCCGGTCGATAGCTTGCCGCGTTATGCGGGCCTATTGAATGTTGATGTTTCGGTGCAGGCCCCGCTGGCCGATCAGGGCGAGGGGCTGCAGCTTTACGGCCAGGGACAGGCGAGGCTCTGGCGCGGACGGATCGCCCAGATCGCGGTGATCTCAGACGTCATCGACTTCATGGCCGGCCGTGGCGACCTGAGACGGCGTCGGGACGACGGCAGCGACCAGGGCGAGGCCCGGTTCAGGCTCCGTGGCGACCACATCTATTTTGAAGACCTTGAGATCATCGGCAGTTGGTTCGCCATGCGTGGCCGGGGCAAGGTCTACTTCAACAACCGGCTGGACATGGTCCTCAACGCCGGCCCGTTCCAACGCGGCCTGGCCTCGCTCGGCCGGGTCGGCGACGCCCTGGGCTCGGTCACCGACAACCTCATCGCGTATCGTATCCGGGGCAGCTTTGACGACCCGGACATCGGCGTCGCACCGTTCACCGGCCTCATCGGCGTGCCCGGTGAACGGGACCGGCCCGAACAACGCCCCACGGACTCGCGAGACACGGACCCGTAACCCGACGCAAGGAAACCAACCCCCGATGTTTGATCAACTGCGCAACCTGCGTGACCTCGCTTCCATGATGGGTAACCTCGGCGATATCAAGGGCAAGGCCGAGGGCCTGGAGCAGAAACTCGCAGAGAAGACCGTCGAGGCCGAGAGCGGCGCCGGCGCGGTGCGCGTGGTGATGAACGGCAAGTGCGAGGTCCAATCGCTGCGGATCGAGCCGGCCATGCTGGTCGCCCTGACCGGCGGGGGCAGCGACGCCGACCGCGAGATGGTCGAAGACCTGGTCGCCGCCGCGTTCAACGCCGCCGTGACCAAGGCCCACGACCTGATGCGTGAAGCTGTGACCGACCTGGCGGGCGGGATGAGCCTGCCGGAATAATCAACCAAGACAGACCGCACTTTACCCGCCGAGGCGATCCGCGATGACTCAGCAACCAAAACTCCTGCGCGTGCGCTGGATTGATCAGATCACCGGGCAGCCCAAGCAGACGGCAGACTTTTACACTGACCTGCTTGGCTTTAACCAGTCGCCACATGACGAAGGCAACGGCTACACCTCATACAGCCTTGTCGATGAGCAAGGCAAGGAAATCTTTGGCATTGTCGAGCAAGCGGTCTTCCCGGATTGGCACCACGGGTGGGTGCTTTACTTCGAAGCCGAGGATTTCGAGGCCCAGTGCGACCGGATCGAATCGCTGGGCGGGCAGATTATCCGGCGGGAACAGAGCCAGTGCCTGTTCAAAGACCCGGCGGGGGCTCCGACCGTGCTGGTCAAGGCTGCTCAATAGTTGGCGATGATGAGCGATGTGTAAGACGGGTTAGGACCCCTGAGTATTCAAGCAGCCAACCGGCTTTGCCCGATCCAAAATCCTAAGGAGATAGTTCCGTCCCGGTCTCCTCACCCAGCCTGAATTCTAAAATAGCGCTCATGGATGAGCGCTCAGTCTCTCGGCAAACACAATGGAGTACGACATGCCGACCGCCACCACCGACACCGCGAAGCAGCCCGCCCAGAAGAGCCCCAAAACCAAGACCCGTGGCTTCTTCGCCTGGGCCCGCCGCAACAAAAAGCCCGTCGAGGTCGCTGCGACCCGCCTGGAACCGCCCGAGGCCGCGCTGATGAGCCCGGCCGAATCCGAGCCCGAAGACAACCCGAAGGTTACGCTCCAGCAGCTCAAGCAGGGCTATGGCGAGGTGCTGGAGACCATGAAGGCCGTACGGGCCCACATGGACGAGACGGCCGAGCGCAACCGCCAGATGCTGGAGATCATGGACACGTTGCCGGGCCTGCTCCGGGACATCCCTGAGGCGACGCGGGCCCAGTCGCTCACCCTCGAACTGATCAACCAGCAACTGCAAAGCCAGGGCGAGACCAACGCCGACCTGACCCGGGCGGTGAGTGACCTGACCACCGCCGCCGGCACACAGGGCTTGGCCCTGGACGGCATCCGCGACCACTTAGCCGATGGGGAACAGACCCGCCAGCAACTCAATCAGACTTTATCCGAGACCCGTACGTCCATGGCCGGGGTCGCCGAGCAGACTAAAGCGAACGACCAGCGGATGCGGGAGATGTACCAGCGCAACCAGCGGGTCAACACCGCATTGATGGCCGTCTGCCTCGTCCTCGCGGTCGGCGCGATCTCACTGGGCGGCTACGTCGCCTACCTTGTCAGCCACATGGGCGGGTGATCACACACGATCAAGACTGGTTTTTACTGATCTGCGGCACCGCATCACGGATCGCGTGCCGGTGAGCGTCTTCGCGCAGGGTTGCCGCCTCGGGCAGCATGGAGCCGACGGACGTGCCCGACATGGCTGAAGCTTTGATCGCTTCGAGTTTGTTGAGGTAGCTGACCAGCGTCGCGACGACCGTCGCGTGGCTCCAGGTCAGCGGGCTGACCGACAGCGGGGCGTTTGTCTCGGGGTGGACCTGCTCGGCCAGGACGCCGCTGGGCAGTGCCCGGTCCGCGACCCAGTCCAGGTACTTGGCCGCCTGCTTGACCTGCTCGGCCGTCTTCGCCTTGGCGATCTGGTAGTCGGCCATCCACAGCGTGCAGATGAACCAGGGGTTGCCGGGGACCTCATCAATCCGGTCGCTGACCTGGTGGTAGTAGTCGTTTTCATAGCGAGCGACCCCGCCGACATCGGTCTTGATTGTCAGGCGGTCCTCGATCTGTTGCATGGTGGCCCGGACGCGATCGTCCCCGGCCGGGAGCAGGCCCATCGCGAAGATGGCGAACATGGACGCGTCGAGCACCTCGTCGATTTGGTAGGCGGCCGACTTGGCTGTGGGCTCGTCGCCGTTGGGCTTGACCCCCGGCAGCTTGTCGATGACCTTCGGTAGGTTCGCGCGCGGGTCACGGTCTTCGAACATGTCGGCCATGAACTCGGCGACACGCAGCGCGTCGGTCGGCTCGATCCGACGCACGAATCGGCCTAGCTTGTCCGACCACATGTGCTTGGTGAACGCCTCGCGTAGCTGGTCGACCGCGGTCGCGTAGCGTCGCGCACGCCGGGTGTCGCCGAAGCATACCGCGAACTGCCAGGCCGCCTTCAGCCCGCCGTACACCGACGCGACGGTAAACGCGTGCACCCCCCAGCGCTCCTCCCAAAGGTCGTAGCTGGGGAGCGGCAGGTTGGTCTCCGGGTCGCGGTAGCGGAGCATGAAGTCGGCCGCGGGCTGGACGAGCGTGACCCAGAGCGGGCGGACAAACTCGATATCGCGGTAGCGGACGTAGTGCCGCCACAGCGCCCAGACGACCAGGGCGGTCTCGTCTTCCTGGATCGGCATCTGGGGCTTGCCGTTGCCGTCGACCCACGGGTGCCAGGACGAGGCCGGGGCGCCGTCGGGCGTGTACTTGTGAAGGAACATCCCGTGCTGGTTGATGATCTTGCTGCAGAACTTGAAGAAGCTGCGCGAGACATCGGGGAACCCGGCCGCGTCCAACGCGTCGGCGACAAACGCGCCGTCCCGTGGCCAGAGATACGAGTACGTGTCGCGGGAGAACTGCAGGTAGTCGCTGTCGTTGGCGGCGATGATGGCCCCGCCGTTGTCGATCTGCGTCCGCACGGTCAGCAGCGACCGCTTGTAGAGCTCGACGACCTTCTCGCTGATGCCGTTGTCCTGCGCATCGTCGAAGTTGGTCCGTGTCGCCGCGAGCCAGAGCCGCCAGTACGCGCTGGTGCGGTCGATGACGTGCTGCGGGCCTTCACGGTGCAGGAAGCGGTGCAGCTCATCCAGGTCGCCGTAGCTGTACCCACAGCCAAGCACGAGGTAGGCGACCCGTGTCGCGTTGGCCGGGAGCTGCACCGAGCAGAGGATCGTCGAATCCACCGCGCCCTGGGCGATCGGGTTCATGCCGAGTTTGCCGTCCTCCGCATCGCGCCAGGTGCCCTCGGCCCCGCCGAAACCGGCCGTGCCCGTGGCGTATTCGTCGGTCTGTTGCTCGCCGTCAAGGTAGAAGCAGCTCATGATGTACCGCTCTTTGCGGTAATGGATCACGCTGCGCAGCTGGGGGTCGTAATAGGCGGTATCGCCGACCTTGAAACCGTACATCTGGAAGTCGTGGTGGTGCACCAGCCGGACCTCACGGTCCTCGTCGGCCAGGTTGATCACCTCGATCCGGCGGACCATCACCGGCCGGTGGTAATCCACCACATCGCTGCACCGCAGCTTAATCTGGAGTTCCTCGTTGACTAGTTCCACCTGCGTCGCCAGCGTATCTGGCACGTACTCGCGCTGGATCGCCCAGTCCTTGTCGGACCAGTAGACCCGCCGCCGACGGCGTTCCTCTGGATCGTCCTTCCAGCGTTTTTCAGGGATCGTCCCCCAGACGCCGAACCGACAGGGCTGGCCCCCGGCATGATTCTCCTGCCCGACCCGAGGGAAGTAGAGGTCCCGGACCTGGTACTTGTCATCAAAGGCGACGAGCATCTGCCCGTTGCCGACAGGAATATCGCGCGGCATCTTGCTCCCGTGATTGAAGGGGTAGGTGAAGCCGTCGGGCAACCACCTAGGCCTAAGCAGGGATTGTAAGGCAAAGCAACACGGCGGTGAAGCCATCCCATCGGGTCCTTGCTAAACTGATCTAACACGAGATCAGGATTTGCCCATGCCCCAAATCACCATCGATGGCCGACCCTGTGCGTATGACGGCGACAAGAAGCCGACCATCCTTCAAGTCGCGCTGGACAGCGGCATCGAGATCCCGCACTACTGCTACCACGATGGGCTGTCGATCGCTGCGTCGTGCCGGATCTGCTTGGCCGAGGTCGCCCAGCCCAACCCGCGGAATGACAACCAGCTCGAGTTGATCCCCAAGCTGATGCCGACCTGCCAGACCCCCGCCGTTGACGGCAGCGAGGTCCATACCCAGTCGCCCAAGGCCATCGCCAACCAGAAGGCGGTGATGGAACTGCTGCTGATCAACCACCCGCTGGACTGCCCGGTCTGTGACCAGGCCGGCGAGTGCCTGCTGCAGGACTACAGCTACAAGTTCGGCAACGGTCAGTCCCGTTTCGAAGAGAACAAGATCAAGCAGCCCAAGAAAGACCTGGGCCCGACCGTCCTGCTCTACTCGGACCGCTGCATCATGTGCACCCGTTGCCAACGCTTCACCGACGAGGTGACCGGCACCGGGGAGATCGGGGTCTTCGGCCGGGGCTCGTCCGAACAAATCGATGTCTTCCCGGGCAGGCCGCTGGACAACGAGCTCTCGGGTAACGTCGTGGACATCTGCCCGGTTGGTGCGCTCTTGGATAAAGACTTTCTGATGTCGATGCGGGTGTGGAACCTGTCCTCGACGCCGAGCATCGATGGCATCACCGCGAGCGGCGACAACATCTTGTTGGAGTGGAACGAGAATCAGGTCTACCGCGTCAAGCCACGGACTAATCTCGAAGTCAACAAGTGGTGGACCAGCGACGAGATCCGCTACGGCTGGAAGTTCATCCACAGCGAAGACCGCCTGACCACACCCTCGCTCAAGGGCGAGGGGGAACTGGGCCACCGCAAGCCGGTGGATTGGAACGTGGGCCTTGCGGCCGCGGCCGACGGCCTCAAACGTGTGGTTCAGGAGCACGGCAAGGGCTCGCTCGCGGTCGTCGTCAGTCCGATGTTGGCCTGCGAAGAGGCGTACCTGCTGGGCAGAGCGATCTGTGAACTGGACCCGGACGCGACGCTGGCCGTTGGTCCGGTGCCATTTGCCGGCGAAGACAAGACCTTCCCCGGCGGATACACCATCTACGCGGAGAAAGCCCCCAACGCCCGTGGTGTACGTCGCGCCCTTGGGCAGATCACCGATTCGGTGGTTCAGTTTGACGCGTTGCCCAAGGCCGCCGACGCGATTAAAGGTCTGCTGCTGACGGGTAATTACCCAAGTGACTGGTCCACGCCGGGCATCTTCCAACTTTTGGAGGGCCGGTTCTCGGTGCTGCTGGACACCTTGTCCTCCAACGTGTCCGCGAAGGTGGATGTCCTCCTGCCCGCGGTGACCTGGGCGGAGAAGGGCGGGACGTTCGAGAACGTCAGTCATCGTTTACAGAGCTTTGAGCAGGCGATCCTGCCGATCGAGTTCGCCCGGGCCGAGGGCCAGACCGCGCTGGACCTGATCCACGTCGCCACCGGTGCGACGCGTCAGACCTACGACCCGGCCAAGACCCGCCGGGAGATGGGCGACGCGTTTGCGACCGACGTCCACGAGCCCGCCGCGATGCGCGAGGCGGTGAGCGATGTGGCGTACGTGGCGCTCTGAGTTTCTGGCGTAGGGTGGGCTAAGCGGAGCGCAGCCCACTACCAATCGCTATCAACGCTTCGGTCACTCGAAATCTCAAGCGGGCAGTTGATCCTGTCGGCAATCCATTCGCAATACCTGCGATAATGATCGAATTCACCCCCGGCTATCAAACACTTTGACTCATCACCATCGAGCCAAATCCTTGGATGTTGGTCCTCATCACGCTCAAGACGAATCGATTGAATGGAATCAATCGTGTATTCCTCGGTTTTTGGACGAAGTCCGAGCAATTCCGATCTGCAGCGAACTACGCCGGCATTATGGTCCACAACGATCAGGGTGCGACCGGTACCCACTACGATCAGCCAAACACCAATTGCAATCAGCGCTACGCAACTGATCCATGCTGGGAACCTGCCTGTGTCAATGCTGATTGAGCTAAATGCACCTGACCATGCTGCGATCGAAACGATCACTAAGCCCACACCGATGCCACTGAGTATTACCAAACCTCCCCAAGGACCCTTGGCCCATAAGCGGAAAGATTCAGTCTGTCGTTGCAAAGAGTTCTCCACTTGCCATTAAGCCGCCTTCTCGGGCACCGGCACGAGTTCGGTGATGTGCATGTAAGAGATCGTGGCGGGGTCGGCGACCATCTCGCCTTCCTCGGGTTGCTCGATTCGCTGCGAGACGTACAAGGCCCCCTTGGCGACCCAGACCAGTTCGGGGTGCTTAACGAGGTAGCGGCTGCCGGAAGACGTCACGATCTCGAAGGGCTGAAAGGGTTGTTTCTGCAGGATGTTGGTGATCTTAGAGATTTGCATGGTGGAAACTCCCGTTTCACCAAATTATTGGGCAAGGTCGGCAGGTGGTCAAGGACTTTCCGTGGTGCTGATCGGGCATCGATCATGATTGGCGGTGGGCTGCGCGCCGCTTAGCCCACTCTACTGGGCCGCCTTGTCCAGATCGATATAGCAGCCGTTGCGCAGCCCCTTCATGCTTTCGGGGTGCGGGTGCTTGCGTAGCTCGTGAACCAGCGTGCGCATCGGCTCGTGCAGCGGGGCGGTGAAGGTCATGGGCGCTCGGGTCAGCGGGTGCTGGACCTGCAGGTAAGCCGCGTGTAGCGCGGGGTAGCCCATCAGCAGCGGGCCGTCGGGGTGGGCCTCGCCCCGCGCGACGCGCTGCTCTGCGACGGCCTCGAGTTTCTTGCCCTCGTCCTTGACCCGGGCGTAGGACAGGTTGACCCGAGCCCCGGCGGGGATCGGTGGGGCGGCGATCTCTTTGGGCCCGACCAGTTCGCCGCCGTACAACAGGTCGCCGACGATCGGGTGGCCGATGTACTGCAGGTGTACGCGGATCTGGTGGGTCCGGCCGGTCTTGATCTCACACTCGACCAGCGTGTAGCCGGCGTAGCGCTCGCGGACACGGAACAAGGTCAGCGCGTACTTGCCGGTCGAGTCGTGGCGCACGGCCTGGCCTTCGCGGATCGTCGGGTGCTTGCCCAGGGGCTGCTCGATCGCCCCGGCGAGTTGGTCCGGCGTGCCGTGTACGACGGCGAGGTAGGCCTTGGTGTTCGTGCGGTCCTCGAACTGTTTGGCTAACAGCCAGTGCGACTCGTCCTGCTTCCCGAAGAGGATCACGCCGGTGGTGTTCATGTCCAGGCGGTGGATCACGCCCGGGCGGGCTTCTTGCTGGCCGATGCTGGAGAGTGCGGAAGCAGGGGGCGCATCTGCGGCATCGCTGCGCTCGCAAGCGGCTTGCGGGGGGCTCTCTAAGTTGACCCGATTGCCCGGGCGGTGCTTGAAGTGCCAGGCCAGGGCGTGGAGCATCGTGCCGTGCAGGTGTGAGCGGGCGGGGTGGACGATGACGCCGGCCTGTTTATTGATGGCGATAAAGCCGTCGTCCTCATAAAGGATGTCCAGCGGGATGTCCTCGGGCTCGAGGTCCTCGGATGGCTTGGGCGGGACGACGACTTGGACCACGTCACCACCGCGGAGTTTGAATGAGGCCTTGGACTGCTTGCCGTTCACCGTGACCGCGCCTATCTCAATCAGCTTCTGGACCTGGCTGCGGCTGGTGCCTTTGAGTCGGCCCTGCACGTATTTATCCAGCCGCAGCGAAGCGTCCTTACTCATCGTCCAGGACATGCGCTCGGCCCCGGCCTGCTCCAGGTCCTCGACCGATTCAGCGAAATAGCGGCGCGCCCTCGCCAAGGACTCGGCGGACTCGGGGTGAGACGGGTCGGGCATGGCGGGCCGCTTTACATGGCAGTGCAAAACACTCGCCAGGTCATCGGAGGGCCCGGCATGGGACTTGCCAAATTGATCGAGGCTTGGCTACTCGCCCGGGTTCAGGTCGATACCCGGGATCGGCTCGCCGCTCTCGCCCGGCACCGATTCGCCGCCGGGCGCGTTTTCAGGTCGGCGCAGAAATTCGGGGACACCGTCATCGGGCGGCAGGGTGTCGGGTCCGGGCAGGACGGGCGGCGAGGCGTCTTCACCGAAGGGTAGGGGGTGACGCAGGGTCTCGAGGTCTTCCAGCCCCTGCTTAGCGAGGTTGGCCAGGAAGGCGTACTTCTCCCCGGCGGCCTGCTCGGCTTGTTTGTAGTATCCCTCGGCCTTGCCCCAATCTTCCATACTCTCGGCCACCCGGGCAAGCCCGAGGTAGGCGTTGGCCCGATACGCCTCACTGTCGGTTTTATCAGCCAAGGCCTGGTAGGTGTTAGTGGCGTATTCGAGGTCTTGCCTCGCTTCGTCAACGTCTCCGGCGATCAAGTGCTGTCGGGCGCGGGCGTGGAACTGATCCCCGGCCCGCCGCATTGCTTCGTTAAACACAAGCTCATGGTCCTGCGCAACGGTCAGCAGCGCGGCCGGGTTGCTGGTCTCGATTAGGGCCTGCGCCGCGTCTTCGGTCTTGCCGGTTTGCCAATTGTTGTACAGGTTGTACGAGGCGTACCCGCCGACCACCACAATGAAGACGATCAGGATGTGATTGCCGTTGCGATCCCAGAAGTCCTTGAAGTTATCGATAAACTCGCGCAGGTCGTTGGTTTCGAGATCGTGGCGTTGTTTGGAGTCCATGGCAACGAGGGGGTAGGCCCACCGGTCGGGGGATCGGATCAGGACCACAGTATAGATGGATATGCGAAAGAGCGGCGTAAGCAGCCCAGGCTTCTCATCGACTAGAAGCAGATCAGCCACCGATCTCGACGGTCACGCTGGAGACGCCCTGGACATGGCGGACCGAGAGGGCCAGCGATTCGGGGCCCTTGACGTAGCGGAGGGTGGTGGTTTGGCCGCCGGTCGAAGTGGTGACAAACTCCCACTGGTTTCGTGGCAGGTGGGCCTGGTAGAACGCAACGGTTTCGCCGGGGTTGGCTCGGCCCTGGTAGTAGTGGTAGACCGTTCGGACCCGGCCGTCGAAGCTGGAACTCGATTGGCTGGCAACGATCTTGAACCCCACGGGGATCGGCACGTCGGGGATATAGGGCGCGGGGCTAACCACCAGGCCCTTGCCCCCCGGATTGGGCAGCAGCTCGCCGTCATCGGAATAGGCCACGATCGGGTTCTTAAACGCCCCGCACCCGGGGCAAGCCGCGATCAGCGAGGTCATCATCATCATCACCAGGACTCGGCGGATGGGCACAAACACGGTGACAGGCTTCGATAGAGCATTCATAAAATGGATTCTAAGTCGGCCTGGAAAGCCGGGCAAACGGTGTTGAACAGCCCATGGGCCCCAATGGCAGGACGACGAGCCTCAAGGCGGCTCCAGCGGTTGACAAAACGGGGTGACGGCGCTATTTTCACGCGACTGGGCCAGTTGTGATGGGTGACCGGTTCTGGTGGTTGTAGCTCAGCTGGTTAGAGCACCAGGTTGTGATCCTGGGGGTCGGGAGTTCGAATCTCCTCAACCACCCTTTTTCAAGCGGACGCGGGCCCGACGACCGAGTCGTTAGCCCGCGTTTTCTTTAGCCATACCGACACATGTAGCGGTGTCAGGCGGCGCGATCGCCTGCAACCCGGTAGGATGAAGCCTTCGGTTTTGGAGCTTGTATGTTCGTCCTCGACGCGATCGCCGGGATCGGGGTCCAGATCGCCAAACGGCTTGAAGGCCTGGGGCGGTTCACCCGCTTTGCCCTCAATACGCTGCGCTGGTTTGTCACCGGCCGACCGGCCTACGGCCGCCTGCGGCTCCTGCTGCCTCAGCTCTACCAGGTCGGTACCCGGAGCATCCCGGTGGTCATGCTGGTCGGTGCGTTCGTCGGGGCCGTGCTTGGCGTGGAGATGTACGACCAGTTCCGTGCGATCGGGCAGGAAACACGCATCGGCGGGATTATCAACCTTTCGGTGGTCAAGCAGATCGGCCCGGTCCTCGCGGCGGTGATGATCGCGGGCCGGGTCGGCGGGGCGGTCTCGGCCGAGATCGGGACCATGCGTGTGACGGATCAGCTCGACGCGCTTCGGGTCATGGGGACCGACCCGGTTAACTACCTGGTCGTCCCCCGGGTGAGTGCCTGCGTGATCATGGTGCCGTTGCTGACCGTGGTGAGCGACCTGCTGGGCATGGTGGGCGGGTGGCTGGTGGTCGTGATCGGGCTGGGCGTCGAGGCCAGCGAATACTGGCGGTTCTCATCCGCCTTGGTGAGCATCTTCGACGTGATGACCGGGCTGATCAAGGCGGTCGCTTTCGGCCTGCTCATCGGGCTGATCAGCTGTTACAAGGGCTTTCACTGCGAGCCGGGCGCGGCCGGCGTCGGCCGGGCGACGACCGACGCCTTTGTCACCAGCTTCATCGCGATCATTATCGCCAATTTCTTCCTCGCCAAGTTCCTCAACGATCTCTACATCATGCTCTATGGCACCCAGCCCAGTGCTTTGAGTGTTTGAGATGGGCCGCTGCCGCGAGGCCTCATCCCTAAGCGTGCCGGGCGGTCCTGCGCTGCTAATCCGCATCTCGGACCCAGCCGGAGAGGTCTTCACGCACGAGCGATTCGAACTTACCGCCGTTGCTGTGCTTGTTGTGCCACTGGCGCAGTGAAGATGAAAAGTCTTCGATCAGGAGGATATGAACGACCAGATCGCCCCGATCCGCCAGCGCCTTGGACCACGCCTCAAAATCATTGCTGGCCGCATTCGAGACAATCAGGACCATCGCGTGGGGCTCGATCTTCAGCGCTTGTCTGATCGCAGGGGCAAGCTCCGGCCCGTCGGTGGTATCGAGCCCGGCAATGAAGCTCGAAACGGCCGAGGCCTTGTGCGAATCGGTTGGCCCATTGCCGTGCGACCGGACCCCCGAAGCGCCCACGGCGAAGAGGGCGATGGGCCGGGGATTTTCCGGCTTACTCATCCCTCCGCCCAGGAGCGTGGCGAAGTCTTCGACCCATCTCTGGTTTTGGGTGTCGGCCTGGTAGATGACGGCGGTTGGCGGGGTCGGGGGTAGGCCGAGGATGTTCTGGTCAACAAGGTTGAGTGGGTTTGCGCTCGGGCGGTAGATGAACGCGGGGTTGAGCGCTTCTCGGGCGGCGGTTTCCGCTAGCCGCTCCGCCTCGAGATCAGAATCGTCCGGTGGCTTGAGGAAAACAATGGCGAGCACGACAAAGGTCACCCCGATCGCGAGGGTCACCCCGATCATGATCGCCGCCGTGGCGATCCGGGCGGTCTTTCGCTGCCGAGCGGTAGGGACCTTGGTGGTACGGTCAATGCGGATGGTCTTGCCGCTGGCGGTCTGGTATTCGCCGGCTTCGATGGGTTCGGCGAGGGTCTTGCCCTTGCCTTTCTTCTTGCCCTTTCCTCGTGCTCTGCCTGATCGGCGGGAGGTTCTGCCTCCCGCCTTGCTCCGCGCGGTCCGACCGGGCTTGTCGCGGCTTGGCGGGGCGGAGGTTGGTGATTCGGGCCGGGCATCGTCGGCGGGCAGCAAGTCGGAGGCCGAGAGCGTCGAGATCGATCCGGGATCATCCGGGCGGTCGGGCCGGGTGAGCGTTTCGGGGCCGCTGCCGGCCTCGTCGGGTACGGTCATCAGTGTCCCGCAGCTTGAGCAGCGGCAGACACCGCCGGCAAAACCGACGTCCAGTTCAAGCAAATCGCCACAGGAAGGGCACTCAAGCTCTAGGGTCTGCATGAATCAAGGTCTCCAACAAGTCCGTGATCAGTGTACCCGCCTGATCTAGGCTGGTGTGGGGCGGTCTCAGAACATGTACGAGAAGTGCCTGAGGTGGGGCAGGCTTCCAGCCTGCCGTCACGACGACGTCGTGAAAAGACCTGCTTCGATCGGCGCTCGAACGGCGGGCAAGATGCCCGCCCCACCTTCTCGTACACGTTCTCAGCGATAAATATTGGCCAGACCTCAGATTCCCACGTTGACAAGAGCCTTGAGATAGTTAAACTACTCGGCTCGCTTCGGGTCGATCGGCGTTGCCCGTCCGCCCGGAGCAACCGAATAGCCGCTCAGCGGCAGGGCTCTTTGACATGATGTCAGGCAAGATACGAATCCGGATGGAAGCTTATGACCACCAGGCCTTAGACGCCTCGGCAAAGGAAATCGTCGATCACGCCAAGCGTACCAACGCCCGCGTGTCCGGCCCGGTCCCGCTGCCGACCCGGATCGAGCGTTATACCGTCCTCCGCAGCCCCCACGTGAACAAGAAGTCACGTGAGCAGTTCGAGATCCGTACCCATAAGCGCATTATCGACATCCGCGAGCCCAACCCGCGGACCGTCGAAGCGCTCAACCGGTTGGTTGTCCCGGCCGGTGTGTTCGTGAAGATCAAAGCCTGACCCTGCCTCTAGCTATTGGAAGTGGGTAACCGCTTCTGCAGTTTTATAAAAACCATCTCCGCTCTTGCGGCGGCGAAATCAGAAAATCCCGGCCCCGGTGGTCGGGCAGACAATCAAGCGAGGCATGATCCTCTGGTGAAATCCAAGATCAGCTTGCCAAGTTCAGCCTTGGACGCCTCCGGAGATTAACGATGTCAAAAGCAATCCTCGGTACCAAAGTCGGCATGACCCGCCTCTTCGACGAAGAGGGCCGGAACATCCCGGTCACGGTGATCCAGGCCGGCCCCTGCTTCGTGAGCCAGGTCAAGACCGTTGACAGCGACGGCTACGAGGCGATCCAGATTGCCTTTGGTGATGTGAAGGGCCGCAACTCGACCTTCCCCCTCATCGGCCACGACGCCAAAGCGGGACTCAGCCCCAAGCGGGTACACCGCGAGGTGCGGCTGGGCGAGGGCGAATCGGCAGAGTACGAGCTTGGCCAAGAGATCAAGGTCGAGTCGTTTGAGGATGTGGTGTTTGTCGATGTGATCGGCACCAGCAAGGGCAAGGGCACCCAGGGCGCGATGAAGCGTCACGGATTTGCCGGACAGGAAGCCAGCCACGGCGTCGAGCGGAAGCACCGCAGCCCCGGCTCGATCGGGGGACGCTCCAGCAACCTCGGCACCGGTAGCCTGAAGAAGGGCATCCGGATGGCCGGGCGGATGGGTAACGAGCGAGTCACGGTCCGGTCGATCCGGGTCGTGGGAGTTGACAGTGAGAAGGGCTTGCTGCTCGTGAAGGGGCCGGTCCCCGGTGCGAACAAGGGCCTGCTGATGATTCGGGAGGCCACGCGGCTATACAAAACAAAGGCGAAACTCGCCAAGGCGTCGTAAGTCGGTTTGGGCTGATGTGAGTCGGCCCAATAGACCCGAAACTGCTTCGTCGCGACAACCCGGCTCAATACCGAGTCGAAGGGGACACCCAGCCCGCCCGGGCTGCCTCTCGCGGCGAACCAAACGCATGCCGGCAGACCGGCACCGTAGGTAGATAACGATGATCGAGATCCCCGTATACAACTCGACCGGCTCTCAGACCGGCACCCTCCCCCTCGACGAGTCCAAGCTCGGCGGAGAGGTGATGCACGGCTTGCTCAAGCAGGCGTTTGTCCGGATCCACGCGAACAAGCGTCCCCTGAACAGCCCCACCAAGAGCCGGGGCATGGTCCGGGGATCAACCCGCAAGCTCTACAAACAAAAGGGCACGGGCAACGCACGCCGCGGCGATAAGAAGGCCAACATCCTACGCGGCGGCGGCCACGCCAAGGCAAAAGTCCCGCACTCCTGGCGGCAGGACAGGCCCGCGAAGATGCGGAGGCTGGCCAACCGCAACGCCATCCTCGCCAAGGCGATCGACGGCGAGATCAAGCTGGTCGAGGGCTTCGAACTCGACACCCCCTCTACGAAACAGTTCGCCGAGTTGCTCCAGGCGCTAGAAATCAATCGCACCTGTCTGATCGCACTCGGCGACACCCGCGGGGCCCTTGGCAAGTCGGCCCGCAACCTACCCAACTCCAGTCTGACCCAGGTCGACCGCCTGAACGTGTTCGATCTGCTCAATCACCGATTCCTCGTGGCCGAGAAGTCGGCGTTTGAGGACTACATCAACCGTGCGACGGCCTCGGTCCGCGAAGTCGCCGTCGAAGTCGCTGTCGAGGAGGTGATGGCCTGATGCTCGAACCCGGCACCATTATCAAACGCCCAATCATCACCGAGAAGTCGACCTGGGAAGCCTCCCGTGTGATCAAGCAAGGCGACCGCGCCGATCAGCCGGTCAATCGCTATACCTTCGAGGTGGACATGCGGGCCCGCAAGCCTCAGATCCGTGCCGCGATCGAGTCGCTCTACGGCGTCCGCGTGGTCAAAGTCGCAACCCAGGTCCGCAAAGGAAGCTACTTCCGCAACCGGTTTGGTCAGGGCAAGAAGTCCGACTGGAAGAAGGCCGTCGTTCAACTCCACGCCGACGACCGGATCGACCTGTTCTGATTACTCCGCTAGCGAAGCAGGAAAACTGTCCGAGCATTGCCCGGGCTAGGGGCCAAGAGCAAACCGTTAAGAGCTGAAAACCATGGCAGTCCGCATCTACAAACGAACCACGCCGGGTCGGCGCAACGCCTCGGTCAACCTCTACTCGGAGGTGACCAAGACCAAGCCGGAGAAGAAGCTTCTGGAGAAGAAGACCAAGACCGGCGGCCGCAACCACCACGGCAAGCTGACCGACCGAAATGTCGGCGGGGGAAACAAGCAACGCTATCGCCGTATCGATTGGTCACGGAAGAAGGACGACATCGCCGCGACCGTGGTCGGGGTTGAATACGACCCGAACCGCTCGGCGAACATCGCCCTGCTCGAATACGAAGACGGCGAGGTCCGCTACATCATCGCCCCCAAGACCCTGACCGACGGCGACACCGTGGTCTCCTCTTCACAGAAGGTCGAGCCCAAGGCCGGCAACTGCATGCCGATCAAGCACATCCCGACAGGGTTGAACCTGTACTGCATCGAGCTGCAGCCGGGCAAGGGTGGCCAGCTCTGCCGCTCGGCGGCGACGTATGCCCGGCTGACCAACCGCGAGGACAAATGGGCCACGCTTGTCCTGCCTTCCGGTGAGGTCCGGCAGGTCTCGGTTGAGTGCCGGGCCACCATCGGCGAGGTCGGCAACTCTGATCACAACAAGACACGGCTGGGCAAGGCCGGCATCAGCCGCAAGCTCGGCCGCCGCCCGCACGTCCGTGGCATGGCCAAGAACCACCACGAACACCCGATGGGCGGTGGGGACAACAGTTCGTCGGGCAACCGCCCGCCGGCCCAGCGCTCGGGCACGCTCGCCAAGGGCGGGGGCACACGCAAGCGGGGTAAGGCCAGCAACAAGCGGATTGTCCGACGCCGTGTCAGCAAGCGTTACGGTCAGCTCAAGCTCCGTTAAACAAAGAACCAGGCCGGGCCGACGCCCGTCCGAACCGTCCGAACCGTCAGGAACACAAGCATGGCTCGCTCACTGAAAAAAGGCCCCTACGTGGATTTCAAGCTCTACCGCAAGGTGGAGAAGCTGAACCAGCAGGACCGGCGCGAGCCGATCAAGACCTGGGCCCGTGCCTGCACCATCGTGCCCGAGTTCGTCGGCCACACCTTCATGGTGCACAACGGCAAGGTCTTCAACAACGTGTTCGTGACCGAGGACATGGTCGGGCACCGGCTCGGCGAGTTCTCACTGACCCGGGCCTTCAGGTCCCACACCACCGGAACCAAGGCCCAGCGGTCCCGCATGTAACCCACGGGAAGACAAACCTTCGCATGGGTCGACCGGCCCGGCATGGAGTTCGAGATGGCATTTACCAGCAAACACCGCATGGCCCGCATCAGCCCGACCAAGGCCCGCCTGGTTATGGACCTGATCAAGGGCAAGACCGTCAGCGAGGCAACGACGATCTTGCAGATGAGCAAGCGTCGCGGGGCCGTGATGATCAAGAACGTCCTTGATGCCGCCGTCGCCAACGCCGACCAGGCCGAGGCCAATATCCGTCGCCTGGTCGTGACCGACGCCCGCGTCGACAGCGGACCGACGATCAAGCGGTTCCAGCCCAAGGACCGCGGCCGGGCCCACCCGATCCTCAAGCGGACCAGCCACCTGACGGTTGGCGTCGACGTTGGCTAGTCCTTAACCAGCGAACAGAAACATCGAACTACAGACTGATGCCCGCCCCAAACAAACGGGGCCCAACCAAGGCAAACCATGGGACAGAAAGTTCATCCATTCGGCTTCCGCGTCGGGATCACCGAGGCCCACAAGAGCCGCTGGTACGCGCCCAAGGCGCTCTACGGCGAGCTGCTTATCGAGGACTTCAAGATCCGCGAGTTCCTGGACAAGGAGCTCAACCGGCGCGGTCCTTTCGCGGCGGTCTCGGATATCCAGATCGAGCGCACGCGGGAAGAGTTGAAAATCATCATCAAGACCGCCCGGCCCGGCCTGGTGATCGGGCCAAAAGGCTCGAATATCGATGCCCTGACCGCCGAGCTGCAGCGGATGACCGGCCGCAACGTCTCGCTCAACTGCATCGAGGTCACCAACCCCGACGCGGACGCGAAGCTGGTCGGTGAGTCGATCGCCGAGCAGCTCGCTAAGCGGGCCAGCTTCCGCCGGGTGATGAAGATGAAGGCGGAGGCCGCGATGACCGCCGGGGCCAAGGGCGTCAAGATCCAGATGTCCGGCCGGCTCGGCGGGCACGATATGTCCCGGACCGAAGAGATCCGCCTGGGCGCGGTGCCGCTGCAGACCCTGCAGGCCGAAGTGGACTACGGCTTTGCCGAGTCGCTGACGACCTACGGCATCATCGGCGTCAAGGTCTGGATCTACAAGGGTATGTACCACGAGGTCAAGGAGGGTGAGATCACCTCCAAGGCCGCCGGTGCCCGCCCGCGTGCCCGGGGCCGCCGCTAAACGAAACCAACCGCCCGGTATGCCGAGGCGATTTTTCAGAACCCTTAAGGAACCCAGGAGCTAGCAATGCCCCTGATGCCAAAACGAGTCAAGTACCGCAAGCAGCAGCGCGGCAAGCTGAAGGGCGACGCGGGACGGGGCAACTTCGTCGCCTACGGCGACTTCGGCCTGCAGTTGACCGAGGGAGGCTGGCTGACCGCGCGCCAGATCGAGGCCGGCCGAATCGCCGCCCGGCAGTACGTCTCGCGTGAAGGCAAGCTCTTCGTGAGGGTCTTCCCGGACAAGCCGATCTCGAAAAAGCCCCTCGAGACCCGTATGGGAAAGGGCAAAGCCGAGGCGGAGTACTGGTGCGCCCGCGTCAAGCCCGGCACGATCGTTTACGAGATCTCGGGCGTCCCGAAGGACCTGGCCAAGGCCGCGTTCGCTCGCGTGGCGCACAAGATGCCGTTTAAGTGCCGTTTCGTGGAACGCCGACACGCGTAGGACCCGCCGGAAATAAGTGAATCGCATAAGGCTAGAACCATGCCGATCAAGAAGACCGAACTACACAAGATGAGCGACGCCGAGATCGTCGAAGAGACCGGGCGGCTGCGTTCCCGGCTGTTTGAGCTGCGTCAGCAGGCGGTGACCGAGAAGCTCGAAAACAACCGTGAACCGGGCAACATCCGCAAGGACATCGCCCGCCTGCAAACCGAACAACGCATGCGTGAACTGAACAAGGAAGAGCGCTAACCATGAGCGAGACCGCAACCCCCCCGCGTAAGCAGGCCGTGACCGTTGTCGGCATCGTCACGAGTGACAAGCGTGACAAGTCCCGCACCGTCGCCGTCGAACTGCAGAAGGTCCACCCCAAGTACGGCAAGCGCCTGCGACGCGAAGCCAAGTACCAGGTCCACGACGAGACCAACCAGAGCGGCATGGGCGACCGGGTTGAGATCGCGCCCTGCCGGCCATTAAGCAAGACCAAGTCCTGGAGGTTGGTCCGGGTGATCGAGAAGGCCCCGGCCGAGGTCAGCCACCAGCAGGAAGTGCCCGGTCAGGAAACCCCCGAAGCAGATGGCGAGTAAGCCGGACCGAGAATGACAGCAAACCCGCCGCAACGTGATGGCGGAAGGAAACGACCATGCTCCAGCAGGAATCCAGAGTAGACGTCGCGGACAACAGCGGTGCAAAGATCGCTTACGTGATCCGTGTGCTGGGCCGATCCGGCTCGCGCGGCAGCTTCACCCGCCCGGCCGCAGGTATCGGCGACCTCGTCGTCTGCTCGGTCAAGAAGGCGCTGCCCGGCAGTGACATCAAGTCCGGCACGATCGTCAAGGGCGTGGTCGTACGGACCAACTACCCCATCCGCCGGGCCGACGGCAGCTACGTCCGCTTCGACAAGAACGCGATCGTGCTGATCGACAACGACGGCAACCCGCGCGGCACCCGTATCTTCGGTGCGGTCGCCCGTGAGCTGCGTGAGAAGAACTATATGAAGATCGTCTCGCTGGCCAGCGAGGTGGTGTGAAACCAGCCCTTAGCTCTTAGCAAGTCGCTAATTGCTTAAGGCAAGGACGGAAAACCGCATTAGCTAGGAGCTAATGGCTGAAAGCTAAAGGCTAAGAACCATGGCAAGACACGTACGATCTGGAGACGAAGTGATCGTCACCGCCGGCGCCGACAAGGGCCAGCGGGGCAAGGTGCTTCGTGTGATGGTCAAGGAAGAGCGGGTGTTGGTCGAGGGCGTCAACGTCCGCCGTAAGCACCTGCGTCCGTCCCAGCAGAACCCCCAAGGCGGGGTCGTCAGCCTGGAGATGCCGATCCACATCTCCAACGTTGCACCGGTCGACAAGAACGGCAAGCCGACCCGTGTGCGCTTTATCACGAAAGAAGACGGCAGCAAGGTTCGCGTGGCCGTGACGACTGGAGAAGAGCTCTCGGTCCTCCGAAAAGCGAGATAACTAAACCCCGCCAATCCCCCGCGTAAACCGACCACGCACACCCCGTGGCGTCGCGAAAGGCAGACCCGATGACCCCGCGTAGAAAAACACAATTCGAAGGCCCCGTCGCCGAGAAGATCAAGGCCGACTTCGGCATCACCAACCCGATGGCGATGCCCAAGCTCGAGAAGATCGTCTTGAGTGTCGGGATGGGCAACCAGCTCGACGGCACGAAGCTCAACCCCAAGGCCAAGGCCCAGGTCATCGAGGACCTGTCGGTGATCACCGGTCAGAAGCCGGTCATGAAGAAGGCCAAGAAGGCGGTCTCGAACTTCAAGCTGCGTGTCGGGTACGAGGTCGGCGCGATGGTCACGCTGCGTGGCCCGCGGATGTGGGAGTTTTTTGATCGGCTGGTTACGCTGGCCATCCCGCGGATCAAGGACTTCCGCGGCCTGAAGACGACCAGCTTCGACGGGCGGGGCAGCTACTCGTTCGGCATCACCGAGCAGGGCATCTTCCCCGAGGTCGATATGGCCGCGGCCCAGTTCACCCACGGCATGAACATCACGTTGGTGTTCAAGAACTCGACCAACGACGTGACCAAGGCCTGCCTCACCGAGATGGGCTTCCCCTTCGTCAAGCCGACGAAGAAAAAGAACTAAGACCCTGTGAAACGCCGGCTCGACCGGCCCAATATCAAGAGAAACCAGTATGGCAACCAAAGCGACGATCGAACGCAACAAGCGCGTCCAGGCCACGGTGGACAAGTACGCGGAGCGCCGCCAGAAGATGAAGCAGGAAGGCGACTACGCCGGGCTGCAGATGCTGCCCCGTGACGCCAGCCCGACCCGCGTCCGCTCGCTGTGCGCCCTGACCGGCCGCAGCCGTGGGGTCTATAAGAAATTCAAGCTCTCGCGGATCAAGCTGCGCGAGCTCGCACTGCAGGGCAAGATCCCCGGCATGCGTAAGTCGTCCTGGTAAGCCCAGCTGGAACAACCCCGACCCGAACCCAAGCGTAATCAAGTAAACCCCCGGACCTCAACCGCCCGGCAGGTACTCAGGCCAGCAGACTGGCCGACCCGGAGACGAACATGGCCTTTAGCGACCCGATTGCCGATATGCTCACCCGCATCCGCAACGCCACGCGGAACCAGTCCGAGCAGGTCCGCGTGCTGAACTCCAAGGTCTGCCGTGGCATCGCGGATGTCCTCAAGTCCGAGGGCTACATCAGCGACTACGACGTGATCGAGGACGGCCGCCAAGGCCTGATCCGCATCGACCTGAAGTACGGGCCTAACGGCGAGCAGTTGATCCAACTAATCAAGCGTGAGTCCCGGCCCGGCTGCCGTGTCTACCGCAAGGTCGCCGACCTGCCGCGCCCGCTCGCGGGCCTGGGCATCGCGATCCTGACCACCCCCAAGGGCGTGCTGAGCGATCGGCAGTGCCGGGATCAAAAAGTCGGCGGCGAGCTGCTGTGTACGGTTGAGTAACCCACGACCCCGAACTTGTTTTGCATGAAGGCGTCGCGACAAACGATCGCCGCCCGAAAGGAACGAGCAATGTCCCGCAACGGAAAAAAACCGGTCGATATCGCCAAGGGCGTGACCGTCAAGGTCAACGGCGACGAGGTCTCGGTCAACGGCCCGAAGGGTAACCTGAGCCTGCAGACCAAGCCCGAGGTCAAGGTCAGCCTGACCGACGACGGCAAGCAGGTCTCGGTTGAGCGCGTCGCCGAGACGCGCTTTGCCAAGGCGATGCACGGCACGACCCGGGCGCTGATCCAGAACATGGTCACCGGCGCGGCCGAGGGCTACACCCAGCAGCTCAAGATCGTCGGTGTCGGTTGGGGCGCCAACCTCAAAGGAAACAAGGTCGAGCTGAACGTCGGCTACGCCGATACCCGTGTGGTCGAGGTGCCCACGGGCGTGACCGCCGAGGTCAAGGGCCAGGACATCAAGCTCACCGGGGCAGATAAACAATTGGTCGGACAGACCGCCGCGAAGATCCGTGCCCACCGAAAGCCCGAGCCCTACAACGGCAAGGGCATCATGTACCTCGGTGAACGCATCCTGCGGAAGCAGGGCAAGGCCTTTGGCGGCTGATCCGTCAATAAGATAGACCCCGAGCCGAGGGTCATGTGTCTCGGGCCACGGTGGCCCGGGGGCACGCAGATGAGTCCGGCTCGCTAGCCAGCAAGAACCCAGCAGAGAAACGGCTAAAACATGGACGCACAACGCAGATCAACCCTGGCCCGTGGCCGCCGCAAGACCGGCATCCGCAAGCGTGTCTTCGGCTCGACCGAAAAGCCCCGCTTGTCGGTCTTCCGCAGCTCCAAGCACATCTACGCCCAGGTCATCGACGACTATACGGGCAAGACCCTGGCCTCGGCCAGCACCGTGCAGGAGAAGGTCGCCAGAGGCGGCAACGTTGAAGCAGCCAAGACCGTCGGCACCAAGATCGCCGAGAAGGCCAAGGCCGCCGGTATCGAGACGGTCGCGTTTGACCGCAATGGCTTCCGCTACCACGGCCGGGTCAAGGCCCTGGCCACCGCCGCCCGGGAAGGCGGCCTGAAGTTCTGATTGGCAACCACTGATTGAAGACAGCCCCGGCCGAATGCGTCGGCCCAACCCCGGACCCAACCATGCCTGAAGTCCTCGACGAAACCTCAGCCCTCGAATCCACGACCGTGGCGATCAACCGTACGGCAACCACCGTGAAAGGTGGCCGGCGGATGAGCTTCTCGGCCTTGGTGGTCGTGGGAGACCGCAACGGCAGTGTCGGTGTCGGCTACGGCAAGGGCCGTGGCGTGCCCGCCGCGATCGAGAAGGCCCAGAAGGCCGCCAAGAAAAACATCTTCAAGCTCACCCAGCGTGGCTCGACCCTGCCCCACCAGGTCACCGGCCGATTCGGGGCCTCGTCGGTCCGCCTGATCCCCGCCGCACCGGGTACCGGTGTCATCGCCGGCGGCACCGTCCGTGCCGTGCTCGAGATGGCCGGGGTCCGCGATGTGCTGACCAAGGCGTACGGCTCGACCAACGCGATCAACCTGACCAAGGCGGTGGTGGACGGCCTGAAGCAGCTGCGCTCGCGCGAGGAAATCGCCGCCCTGCGTGGCGTGGAGATCGAGTCCTCGACCGTCGACGAAATGCTCGCCAGTTCGAAGGCCGCGATGGAAGATGCCGCCGAGGCTGCGCCCAAGGCTGAGCCTAAAGCCGAGAAGCCCAAGACTGACAAGAAGCCAAAGCAGGAAAAGAATGCCGAGGTTCCTCAAGCCGAGCCTGCCGAATCACCCGAGCCTGAGGCCCCGACGGAGACCGAACCCTCCGCCGAGTGAGCCCCCGATGACTCGGGCTACAATTGTTCTCTGATCTGAATGAAACCAACAGCTCTGGCCTAGCAGCATAGGCCGACCAGGAAGGACCCCCCGCCATGATGATCCACGAGGTCACCGAGAAGGCAGGCAAACACAAGCGTCGCAAACGCGTCGGTCGTGGCCCGGGTTCGGGCCGAGGCAAGACCTGTGGCCGAGGCCACAAGGGCTACGGCTCGCGCTCGGGCAACAGCGCCCCGCACAACGGTGGCGGCACGCCCCTGTTCAAGATGCTCCCCAAGCGGGGCTTCTCCAATGCGATGTTCAAGAAGCACTTCGCGATCGTCAACATCTCGGCGATCGAGGCCCGCTTTGATGACGGCGCCGAAGTAAACCCGGAGATGCTGGTGAAGCACGGCCTGATCCGTGACACCAAGCTGCCCGTCAAGGTGCTGGGGCAGGGCGATGTAAGTAAGAAGCTTTCCGTGACCGCGGCGAAGTTTTCCAAGTCTGCCCAAGAGAAGATCACCCAGGCCGGTGGTTCGGTCACGGTCGCGTAGGACGGGGCGACGCTTAAGGAGTAGTAGGTCACTGCATGCTGCAAGCATTCATCAATATGTGGAAGATCAAAGAGCTTCGCAACAAGCTCTTTTTCACCATCGGCATGCTCGTGATCTATCGGATCGGGTTCTTTATCCCGCTCCCGGCGGTGGACCAGTCCGAGCTGAAGCGCTGGGCCGAGGAATCGGCCGGCGGCGGGGTCGGCACGCTGATCAGCTACATGCAGATCTTTACCGGCGGGTCGCTGAGCCAATCGACGATCTTCGGGCTGGGCATCATGCCCTACATCTCCGCCGCGATTATCTTCCAACTGCTCGGCAGCGTCTCCGAAAAGCTCAAGGCGCTCAAGAAGGAAGGCCCGGCCGGGCACCAGAAGATCCAGGAGTACACCCGCTACGCCACCGTCGGGCTCTGCCTGGTGCAGTCGGCGTTCTGGATGAGCTTTATGCAGCAGAACGGCCTGGTCTACCCCCAGTACAGCGGGACACTGATCTTCTGGGTCAGCGGGATCCTCGGGCTCACCGCGGGCACCACGTTCCTGATGTGGCTGGGTGAGCAGATCGACAAGTATGGCATCGGCAACGGCATCTCGCTGATCATCACCGCCGGCATCATCGCGATGATGCCCAACGCGATCACGATGGTGGTCAAGGGCTTCTCCCTGACCGGCGGCGGGGCCGGCTCGTTCAGCATCATGACCGTTATCTTCCTGGTCGCTTCTTTCGTGGTCGTGACCGCCGGCTCGGTCATCATCACCCAGGGCCAGCGCCGTATCCCGATCCAGCAGGCCAAGCACACCCGTGGCCGCCGGGTCTACGGCGGGCAGAAGAGCTACCTGCCCCTGCGGGTCAATCACGGCGGGGTCATGCCGATCATCTTCGCCTCATCGTTGATGATCTTCCCGGCCATTATCCTGGAGTGGCTCTACTCGGCGATGCCGGTCGAGAGCTATGACTCCGGCTTTATGCACTACCTCACCGCGTTCATCGCCTTCCTCCGCGATGAACTGGCGGATATGACGGGGTTCCTCTACGCGCTCATCTACATCGCGTTGATCTATTTTTTCAGCTACTTCTGGACGACCGTCCAGTTCAACCCCGAAGAAACCGCGACCAACCTCCGTGACCACGGCAGCTTTATCCCCGGTTTACGGCCTGGCCCTCGGACCGCCGAGTACTTGGAGACCGTCATGGAGCGGATCACCTACGTCGGGGCGGGATTCCTATGCATCATCGCGATCATCCCCACGATTATGACGGGGATGTTCGACATCGACTTTATGATCACCCAGTTCCTCGGCGGGACGGGGCTGCTGATCTGTGTGAGCGTGATGCTGGACTTTGTCCAGCGGATCGAGGCCCAGCTCCTGATGCGGAACTACGGGGGCTTTTTGAGCGGGGATGGCGGCAAGGGCGGGTCCAAGATCCGCCGGACACGGTAGTTGGAACCGCCGGTGGCGGGTTGAAGTGGCAGGCGGGGATAGGTACAATCTCCGGTTCGCTCGACAACCGGCTCAGGCCGCGCGGCGAGTGACATGATCATCCGTAAAAAGCCCGAGCAGATCGAGAAAATGCGAGCCGCGGGACGCGTGGTCCGCAAGGTCCACAACCGCATGGCTCAGATGTGTAAGCCGGGGGTGACGACCCGGCAGCTCGACGAAGAGGCGCAGCGGGTGATCGACGAGAGCGGGGCGGTCGGGTTGTTTAAGAACTACCCGACCTACAAGCCCGGTGAGGGCTTCCCCGGCACCCTGTGCATCAGCGTGAACGAAGAGGTCGTTCACGGGATCGCCGGGGAGAGGATGATCCAGGACGGCGACGTGGTCGGGATCGACTGCGGCGTGAAGCTGGACGGCTGGTGCGGCGACGCGGCGAACACGATCCTCGTCGGCAACGTGCCGGACGACGTGAGGCGGATGTGCGAGGCGACCCGGCGCTGCCTGGAGATCGCGATCGAGAACATCCAGCCGGGCCGGACCTGGAGCCAGATCGCCCGGCTGATGCAGAACTACGCCCGGGCCCGCGGTTACGGCGTGGTGGAAGAGTTTGTAGGACACGGCATCGGCGCATCGATGCACGAAGACCCAAAGGTGCCCAACTACGTCAGCAAAGAGCTGCGCCGGCACGACATCCTGCTCAAAGAAGGCGTGGTGCTCGCGATCGAGCCCATGCTGACCCTGGGGCAGCGTCACGTAAAGACGCTGTCCGACAACTGGACGGTGGTGACGCTCGACGGCAAAGCGTCGGCACACTACGAGCACACCGTCGCCGTCACGAAAAACGGCGCTGACGTGCTGACCGACGGACGCTAAGACGCAACCGACCCGCAACGAATGAACTGGACCGGATGCCCAAAGAAGACACGATCCAACTTGATGGCGAAGTTATCGACGCGATGCCCAACGCGATGTTTAAGGTCAAGCTCGAAAACGACCACGAGATCATCGCGCATATCTCCGGCAAGATGCGCAAGTTCTACATCCGCATCCTCCCGGGAGACCGCGTGACCGTCGAGATCAGCCCGTACGATTTGAGCAAGGGCCGGATCACGTACCGGCACTGACAGACACGAAAGCCATTCGCTTTGAACGGATGGCGTTAGCCCGAACGAAGAAGCAATCAAGACCGAAAGGTAGACGACGATGAAGATCCTCAGCTCACTACGCAGCGCCAAGGTACGCAGCGCCGACTGCAAGGTCGTTCGTCGCCGCGGCAAGGTCTTTGTGATCTGCAAGAGCAACCCCAAGTTCAAGGCCCGTCAGCGCTGAACCTAAACAAGCCGTACCCCGAAGCCAGGTTCCCGCCCCAAGCGGATAGCGGAGCCGACTAACTTCAAGGAAACCACCATGCCCCGTATCGCTGGTATCGACGTCCCCGACAATAAGCCGCTGCGTATCTCGATGCGGTACATCTACGGCATCGGCCCTAAACTGGCCGAGGACATCCTCAACGAGGCCGGCCTCGATGGCCAGCAGCGCGCCCACACCCTGACCGAGGACGATGTCGCCAAGATCAACGGCATCATCGAGAACGCCTACCTGATCGAGGGGGCCCTGCGCCGGCAGACCTCCCAGCACATCCAGCGCCTCCGCGACATCCGTAGTTACCGCGGCGATCGCCACCGCTACGGCCTGCCCGTCCGCGGTCAGCGGACCCAAACCAACGCCCGTACCCGCAAGGGCCGGAAGAAGACCGTCGCCGGCAAGAAGTCGGTCAAGTCGATGAAGTAAATCGCGCCCGGCTTCATATTTCGTTCAAAAGACGCGAAGAATTTTTAGACCCCATAGCGCCCGCGCACTGTGCCCGGGCCGCCAAGCCAGGACCCCGCCCCCAGGAAAGTGGGTTCGCAGCTTAAAGGAACGCCAACCATGGCCAAGAAGACCAAGAAGGTCCGCAAGAACGTGACGCGTGGCATCGCCCACGTCAAAGCGACGTTCAACAACACCATCGTCACCATAACCGACGTCAACGGCGAGACTCTCTGCTGGGACTCGGCCGGCACGGTGAACTTCAAGGGCTCGCGCAAGTCGACCCCCTTCGCCGCCACGCGTGCCGCCGAAGAGGCCGCCGCCAAGGCCAAGAAATTCGGCATGCAGGAGGTCGAGGTCAAGGTGCGTGGCGCCGGCCCGGGCCGAGAGTCGGCCGTCACCGCGTTGCAGCGAGCAGGCTTGAAGGTCACCGCGGTCGAAGACCACACGGCAATCCCTCACAACGGCTGCCGGCCCCGCAAGAAGCGGCGCGTCTAAGCAAGCCGTTTAGTGTTCGATCCTCGGTCGAACGTGCCTCTGATTTGCATCGGCAATCCGCCGATCACGAAACAACAACCGCCCCACGAGCAGAAGCTGACGCCGGCTCACGCAGCAGCCGGCCGATGCGTGAATCGCGGGTCGCCTCCCACCCCTGGACCGCTGCGTAAAGATCAAGGAGACCACCATGCGTATCCGCTGGCGTGGCCTGGAACTTCCCCACCGTGTGATCGCCGATCAGGAGACCCTGACCGAGACCTACGGCAAATTCACCATCGAACCTTTCGAGCGCGGCTTCGGCACCACCGTCGGCAACTCGCTGCGGCGGATCCTGCTTTCCTCGCTCGAGGGCGCCGCGATCACCGGCGTCAAGATCAAGGACGCGCCGCACGAGTTCACCACGCTCGAAGGTGTGATGGAAGATGTCACCGACATCATCCTGAACGTGAAGAACATGGTCGTCTCGTTGGACAGCGAGGAAGGGCGATCTATGCGGCTGCAGGCCGAGGGCCCGGGTGAGGTCACCTGCGACCTGATCGAGGCCGACACCTCGGTCACCATCCACAACCCCGACCTTGTGCTGGCGACGCTGACGAAGCAGGTCGAGTTCGATATGGAGTTCACGATCGAGAAGGGCCGGGGCTACGTCCCCGCGTCTGAGCAGTACAACGATCCGGGAGAAGAGATCGAAGTCGGTCTGATCCCGGTCGATGCGATCTTCAGCCCCGTGACGCGGGTCCGCTACAAGGTTGAAGACACGCGTGTGGGCCAGAAGACCAACTACGACAAGCTGACGCTGGAGGTGTGGACCAACGGCACGGTGACGCCGGAGATGGCGCTGGTCGAAGCCGCCAAGATCCTGCGCAAGCACCTCAACCCGTTTGTGCAGTACTTCGAGCTTGGCCAGGCCGTGGCCAGCGAGTCGGCCGCCGCCGCGGCGAAGGTGGACGAAGAACTGATCCGCAAGCTGATGATGCCGGTCAGTGAACTGGACCTGTCGGTGCGTGCGAGCAACTGCCTGGAGTCGGCGAAGGTCGAGACCGTGGCGGACCTGGTATCGATGAGCGAGCCTGACCTGCTCAAGGTCCGCAGCTTCGGCCGTACTTCGTTGCGTGAGGTCAAGCGGAAGCTGGCCGACCTGAACCTGGAATTGGGCATGGAGATGCCGGCCGAGGTTGAAGTCAACCAGATCGAGTTCGAAGAGTAGAACGCCATTTGATCCCGGTCGGCCTAGAGGTCGGCCGGGTGTTTGGGGCCCCCGATGCCCCGGGCCTGTGTCAGGCCCCATGCCCCGCGACCAAGACCGCCGATTCGGCGAGATCGCGGGAGTGGATTGGACGGCGGGAACGCTTCACCCGCCGCCCCCAACCCAAAGGAGATTCGTGATGAGGCACCGCGTTGCCGGCCGGACCCTCGGCCGAAAGACCAACCACCGTACGGCGATGTTCCGCAATATGGCCGTCGCCTTGTTCACCCACGGGCAGATAACCACCACCGTGCCCAAGGCCAAGGCCGTCAGGCCATTTGTCGAGCGGCTGATCACTGCGGCGAAGAAGGGCGACCTCGCCAGCCGTCGGCGGGTGATCTCGGCCTTGGGGGGTGACAAACACATGATCAAGGACGAAGACGCCGAGGGCGTCGAGCGCAACCGCTACGGCGAGCTGAAGCGCGCCCCGAAGATCGTCAAGCACCTCTTCGACGAGATCGCCCCGGCCTACGCCGACCGCAACGGCGGCTACACCCGCATCATCCGCCTGGGCAAGCACCGGATCGGCGACGGCTCAGACCTCTGCGTGCTGCAGCTCGTCACCGGCGAAGAGACCGGACCGCAGCTGGCGGGTAAGCGCACGCGTCGGGCCAAGAGCAATAAGCGCATGGAGTTCGCCGCCAAGCTGGCCAAGGGCGAGTCCGCGGAAGACGAAGCCGCGAGCGCCGTCGCCGAGCCGGAAGAAGAAACTGCCGAAGCTCCGGCGGAAGAGGCCGCTGCGGAAGAATCCCCCGCTGAAGATGCCGAGGCCTCGGCAGAGGATTCTGAGGAAGCGGAGAAGAAGGACGGCGAATAAGTCTGTCGTTCGGTTCATGCTGATCACGCAACGCCGTCCGCGAGGGCGGCGTTGTTGTTTGGTACCCTGCCGCCATGCGTATTCTGCTGACCAATGACGACGGGGTCCAGGCCCGGGGGCTGCACGCGCTGCATGATGCGATTGCCGACCTGGGTGAGGTACACGTGGTCGCCCCGTTCCGCGTGCAGTCCGCCACCAGCCACGCGATCACGCTGCACCGTTCGATCCGGGTCGAGCCCTACGCCTGCGATCGGTTCGAGGGCATGGCGGTGCACGGCCGGCCGGCAGACTGCGTCAAGCTCGCCGTGGCCAAGCTGGTGCCATCACCGATCGACCTGGTCATCAGCGGCATCAACCACGGCGCGAATGTCGGGGTCAACGTCCACTACTCCGGTACGGTCGGCGCGGCCCGCGAGGGCGCCTTCCTGGGTATCCCCGCCATCGCGGTCAGCCTGCACCTGGGCGACTTCGACCACGAACACTGGCCGCGGGCCGCGGCTCACGCGCGATCCGCCATCGACCGGATTCTTCAAGTCGGGATCGACCCGGGCACGCTCTTTAACGTCAACGTCCCGATCCTGGACGGCGGGGCCGAGCCGTTAGGAACCATCGGCGTGCCTTTGAACCCCGGGTACATGCTCGACCGCTACGAGCAGACCACCGACGAGGACGGCATGATCTGCTACCGCGCCAAGGACTCGATGGCGTTTTCCAACCCGGGCCAGGGCACGGACGTGGACAAGCTCTATGAGCGTTACGTTACGATTACGCCGCTGCACTATGAGCAGACGGATGCGGACGAGTTGCAACGGTTGCAAGACCACCTCTCACAGTAATCAGCGAGCCGGGGCCTGTGGCCCCGGTCCCGTCCGAAAGTCAGAGCTCCCATCACCATGGGCAGGGTATATCAGGCCGGGCCCACAGGTCCCGGCTCGCCGATCACTTCCATTGTCGTTCGACTGGTAAACTCTGCGCATGTCTGACGCCAGTTACGACATCCTGCCCATCGAACAGCTCGAGGCACTAATCGCGACCGGCGAGGACCAGGCGATCGCTCAGTTCCTGGAGCAGCTGCCGCCGGAAGAAACGGCGTATACCGTCTCGCACCTGAGCGATGACGACCGGACATCGATGTTCAGCCGGCTGTCCGGGCACAAGCCCGAGTTCGCCGCCGACCTGTTGGAGCACTTCGTCGACGAGCACGCGGCGGACATCGTCGAGCAGCTCGAGCCGGCCGCCGCCGCCGCCATCTTCGATGAGATGGACTCGGACGAGCAGGTTGATGTCATTGCTGAACTGGACGAGGAAAACGCCGAGGCGATCCTCAGCAAGATGGACCCGGCCGAGGCGCTCGACACGCGCGAACGCCTCCAGTATGACGAGGACACGGCCGGGGGCTTGATGATCACCGAGTACCTCGCGTACCACGAGACACAAACGGTCCGCGAGGTGACGGTCGATCTCCAGGAGAACGCGGAGCTCTACGGCGAGTACGAGGTCCGGTACCTCTATACGATCGACGATGAAGACAAGCTGCTGGGTGTGGTGCCGATGCGGTCGATCCTATTGGTCAATCCGGCCGAGTTGGTGACGCGCGTGCAGGTCCCCGACCCGGTGATGGTCGAGTTGAGTGCATCCTTGGATGACCTGCACGACCTGTTCGACCGGGTGGACCTGACGGCGGTGCCGGTGGTCGATCGGACCGGCAAGCTGGTCGGCGTGGTCCAGCGGGCGGCGGTGCAGGAGGCACTTAGTGAGCGGGAGGCCGGTCAGTTCCTGCGCTTTGGTGGGATCATCGGCGGTGAGGAGCTTCGCTCGATGGGCGTTGCCTCGCGTGCTGCGCGACGGCTGACTTTCCTGCTGCCGATCATGCTGCTGCTGCTGGTCTCGGCGTCCGTCATCGCGCTGTTCGAGGAGACGGTCAAGACACTACCGATCCTCGCGGCGTTCCTGCCGGTGGTGGCGGGGATCTGTGGCAGCGGGGGCAACCAGGCCGTGGCCGTGAGCATTCGCGAGTTATCGCTGGGGCTGATCGGGACCAAGGACTTCACCCGTGTGTTGATCAAGGAGTTGGTTGTTGCCGGGCTGATCGGCCTGGGCCTGGGGGCGGTGCTGTTTGTCGTGGTGCTGATCTGGCAGCAGAACTTCTACCTGGCACTGGTGCTCGGCGGGGCGGTGCCGTTTGTGGTCACGGTGTCCAAGTGCGTTGGCGGGACGGTGCCGGTCCTGCTGAAAAAGGTGGGTGTTGACCCGGCGATGGCGGCCGGCCCGATCGTGACCACCATCGTTGACCTGGTCGGGTTCTTCACCGTGCTTGCCCTGGCGGCTATGATGATCGAGAAGCTGCAGCCGTAGAATTGAACGCCAAGACGCCAAGACGCCAAGACGCCAAGACGCCAAGACGCCAAGACGCCAAGACGCCAAGACGCCAAGACGCCAAGACGCCAAGACGCCAAGACGCCGAGAAAGGCAAGCTCAAGGCATGGCTTGGATTGAAATTAAAGGACTTGAGTCGGGGTGGTGGATGCAGTGGAAGTTGTGGTTTGGTTTGGTCGGTGCTCTTGTTTTACTGGGTTGCGTGCTGATGGCGTTTGGGTTGGATTGGCCGAGCTGGAGATTTATCCCGATTGGCATGGCATTCTTGGGGTGGGCGGTATCAATCGGCCGCGCCCGAGGAACGAGGCGGCGTTGGGATACACAAGAATGCCGCTATTATTGATGAACCAGAAGAGCCAGTTGATGGCGGTGGGCCGCTCGTGTGACTGTGCCTGCTTCTCTTGGCGGCCTTGGCGTCTTGGCGTCTTGGCGTAAACCAAAAATACCAAGATGCCCAAAAAGAAACCCACAGCCCGCAAGTCCACCAGGCCCGCGATAGGCCCCGACACCCGCGTTCTTGCTCTACACGGCGGCGAGACGATGCTGATGCAGGAGCACCTTGGCCAGCTCAAAGCGTCGCTCTCGGCCGAGCACGGCGAGATCGAGACGTTCCGCTTTGATGGCAAGGCCGCGACGCTTTCGGACATCTTCGACGAGCTGCGTGGCTACTCGCTGATGGTCACGTACAAGCTCGTCGTTGTGGATGAGGCCGATCAGTTTGTGAAGAGCTTCCGCAAGGAGCTGGAGCGGTACACCGAGTCGCCGGTCGATCACGCGACGCTGGTGCTGCGAGGCTCAACGTGGAACAAGGGCAACCTGGACAAGCTGATCGCCAAGGTCGGCGCGGTGATCAAGTGTGATGCGCCCAAGCCGGCCGAGGCCGCGGGCTGGCTGGTGGGTCGGGCCCAAGAGGCCCACGGGGCGACGATCCAGCGGAACGCCGCCTCGCTCTTGGTCGAACGCCTTGGCCCACACCTGATGCTGCTTGATACCGAGTTGGGCAAGCTCGCGCTGATGGCCGGTGGCAAGCCGATCGATGCCGCGTTGGTCGAAGAGGCGGTGGGTCGGGGCAACGAGGAGAAGGCCTGGGTGATGCAGGAGCCGCTGCTGCGTGGTCTTGCGTCGGGGCGGGCGGCCGCGCCGCTGGAGAAGATCGGCGAGCTGATTGATCTGGGCGGCAACGACCCGGTGCCGGTCATGTGGTCGGTGATCGACCTGGCGCGGAAGCTGGCGGTGGCTTCGGCGATGAAGCGGGCCGGGGAAAACGAGTCTGCGATCACCAAGGCGGCCAAGGTCTGGGGGCCGCAGGTCCGACCTTTCATGGACGTTGTTCGCCGGCTCGAACCGACGGAAGCGGCTGGGATGCTGGTGGCGGCGTTGCGGGCAGACGCACGGACGAAGACGGGCCTGGGCAACGGCCGGGGAAATCTTGAAGCGATCTGTGTCACGCTGACCGATAACAAGGACAGCGCAAGACTTGCGCGTGCAATCTGATCCGCCGTCAACTTGGCTTATGGATAAGCCCGCCGCTTCCGCTTCAACGATGCGGCAGCCCCGATGGGGTGTGCAGGAGGCACGATGACCCGTCCGCTTCACGAATGGATGACCGCGGCCGCCTTGCTTGCTTCACTGGCGCTGGTGGGCTGTGGCTCGTCGCCGCCGACCAGTCCCGCCGTCGCCACACCCCGGACGCCCGGCCAACCCAGCACCGTCGCGGACACGCCCCGGCCCCCGGCCGACCCGCAGATGCAGGCCCTGCTCGACCGGCTCGACGGGCTGGAGCAGCAGAACCAGATGCTGCAGCACCAGCTGCGTCAGCGTCAGCTCGAAGAGATCGAACAGCGCAGCGCCCAGCTCGAAGCCGCCGAACAAGCCCGGCGTGCCCAGGCCCAGCAGGAACGCCAGCAAACCAATGCGCAAGGCTCTGCCGAGGCCCGCCCCGCAGCTGAGGCTGACGGCCAAACGCTCGCGCTGGCCGACGCGACCCGTCGTGAACTGGTCGACGCGCTGCTTGCTGATATCGCCGATTCGAGCGATGACCCCCGGCTCAAGGCGCTCAACGCGGCGGCGGTCAGCCTGCTCACCCCGCGTCACGACCTGGACCATCGGCTGCTCAACGACCTGGACCCGCGCAGCCGCGAGCAGGTCGCCCGCTTCCACCAGATGATCGCCGTGACCTACGACCAGCTTGTCGCCGACCCCGGCTCGCGCCTGGATATGTCCGGCATGATCGATCGGCTCAGCGAGGTGGTCGGCGAGCAGCCCTTGTCGATCAAGCAGGCCGAGCTCTGCCGCCGGGTCGATGGCTACGGTGTTTACGAGGTTTTTGAGGGCCACCGCTTCCCCGCGGGCCAAGTCAATCGGATGCTGGTCTACATCGAGATCGACGACTTTATCCGCCAGCCTACCGCCGAAGAGACCTACCAGGTCAAGGTCTCGGTCGAGTTGGAGCTGTACGATCGGCGGGGCGAGGTCGTGCTTTGGCGGCAGCAGCCCGAGACGATCGTCGATGAGTCGCGGAACCTGAGGCGAGACTTCTTCCTGATCCAACCGGTCAACCTGCCCGCGTCGCTGGGCGTAGGCGAGTATCGGCTCAAGGTGCGGGTCCGCGACCTGCACTCGGGCTCGTTGGCGGAGTCGACCATCTCGGACCTGCGTTTATTGGCCGACCAGGCGGTCGCCGGGCAGGGCAGATAAGCGTGTGATTCCCGGGCCATGGCCTGCCCCGTCGACGCCGACCCCCCGCTTGTTGCGTTGCTTAAGATATAGACGATAGCTCGATCAGCGGCCCCCAACGGCGGGAGGCTGTCGCCACCGCTTGACCAGCCCCACACGCCACGACCGAATCGCCTTATCGGACCCTGCCTTATGCGTTCCTCGCTCCGCAGTGCTGTCCCCAGCATGTTCCAACGCCGGCTGATCCTGCTGACGGCGTTGGCGCTGTTGATTGGGACCACGCTCGGTATCGCGACGGCCGGCCTGACCACGGGCCAGTCGTTCCGCGAGGCCCGCTCCGAGGCCGAAGCCAAGCTCCAGGCCACGCGCTTTACCTCCACCGTCCGTGGCCGGGTGCTGGACCGTAACGGGCTGGAACTGGCCAAGGACGAGCCGGGCTGGGAGGTCGCGGTCCACTTCTCGGTGATCACGGGCGACTGGGCCCACGAACAGGCCATCGCCGATGCCCGCGCGGACAAGCTGGCCTGGGAGCGCATGGACGATGCGCAGCGCGACGCAGAGGTCGAATCGCTCCACCGTGAATACGACCAGCAGGTCCAGATGCTGTTTACGACGCTGGAGCAGCTTGGCCGGCTTAAGCCGGGGCAGATGCAGGACCGCCGCGACAATATCACGCGCTGGGTCCACGCCCAGCAGACGCATATCTGGAACAAGCGGCAGGAACAGGCCGAGGCCGAGCGGGGCGAGCCGGTGCCGAGGTCGGAGGTTGAAGAGCCGATCGCCGAGCAGAACCAGTACCACACCGTCTTGCACGACCTGCGGGACGAGCTGCGCCTGCAACTGGAAGACTTCATCGTCATCGGCCGCACCGAGGGCGACCGGGCCGAGGCCTGGTCGATGCGTGTGTTTGAGATGGTCGAGCTGCGTCGGCTGACGGTCCGTCGGTACCCGCACGACACGATGCACGTGACGCTGGACCGATCGACGCTGCCCGAGCCGTTGAAGAATACTGAGCCGATCCGTATCGACGTCAAAGGCGTGAGCACGCACCTGGTTGGGCTGATGCGTGACGCCTGGGCAGAAGACGTGAACGACCAGCCGTTCCTCCCGGAGAGCGGTGGCTTCGATCTCAGTGGCTACCGTGGCGGTGATCGTCTGGGCCAGTCCGGCATCGAGTACGCCATGGAGCACGTGCTCCGCGGGACGCGCGGCGTCCGCACGACCAACCTCAACACCGGCGAGATCGCCAGCGAGGTCCTGCCCCAGGCCGGCCGGGACGTCATGCTCAGCGTTGATATCCGCCTGCAGGCGCAGGTCCAGGCGGTGATGTCGCCCGAGTTCGGGCTGATGGTGTTCCAGCCCTGGCACGGCGGGGAAGAACAGCAGGACCTGGTCGGCATGCCGTTCAACGGCGGGGCGGTGGTGATGGACATCGCCTCGGGCGATGTCCTCGCGGCGGTGACGATGCCGGCCGTGCCGCGCGACGAACTGGCCGAAGACCCGCTGAGCTTCTGGCGCGACCCGCTGAACCGCCCGATGTACCACCGCGGTTGGCAGGTGCCTTACCCCCCAGGCTCGACGGTCAAGCCCCTGGTCGTCACCGCGGCGATCACCGACCGCGTCCTGGGCGAAAACGAGACCATCGACACGCCCGGCTACCTCTGGGAGAACAAGCCGCTGGTCTACCGCGACTGGTACTGGAAGGTCCACACCGCGCTGCGTGGCGAGATCAATGGCATCGAAGCGCTCAAGTTTTCTTCTAACCCGTTCTTCGGCCTGTTGGCCGAGCGATTGATCGAACGCTTTGGCCGAGACCGCCTGCCCGCCTGGTACCGCCAGTTCGGCCTCGGGGTGGACCCGCGGATCGGGCTGGGCGAAGCGATCAACGGCAAGCTGATCCCTCAGAACCACGCCGACGGCTGCTTCATCGCCATCGGCCAGGGGCCGGTCAGCACAACCCCGCTGCAGGTCTGCACGGCCTACGCCCGACTGGTTCACGGCAAGATGGACCAGCCCCCGCGCCTGATCGTCCATCCCCGGCTGAGCCTGGACGCCGGGCCATCGGTGAAGCACCAGCCCAGTGCCTCCGGGCGGCGCGTCGCCCTCGAGGGTATGCGCCTCGCCGCCAGCGAACGCGACGGCACCGCCAGCGTCCTGCGCGTCCTCGACAGCAACGGCCGCCGCCAACCGATCTTCAATGTCCCCGGCGTCACCGTCATGGCCAAGTCCGGCACCGCCGATCCGGATGTCCGATGGATCGATTACAACTTTAATGAAAAGGTCGACCCCGGCGAGGTCGATACCGAGCCCCGCGACCACGCCTGGGTCGTCGCCCTGGTCCAGCCCGACGGCGCCCCTCGGCCCACGCATGTTGTCGCTGTCATCGTGGAGCACGCCGGCTCGGGCGGCCAGATCGCCGGCCCGGTCGTCAACCAAATCATCCATGCCCTCCAACAACACCGCTACCTCGAGTACCCACCGAACCGCTGAGCCCAAGCAAGCATTACACCGCCGCTGAGCGCCGCGAAGCGTCTGGTACCAACACCCCAGAACCGCCCTACGCCACGAACCGACATGCCACGCAGCGAACACCCCATCCTCGACCAACTCAAGCTGCTTGCCCGGCCGCACCCCGGCTGGTACGCGCTTGCGGCCGCGCTGCTGCTGATCCTCATCGGCATCACCGCCATCGGCACGGTTAACGACGACCTCGCCTCGGTCCAAGGCAAACGCTGGCTACCCATCGCCTTCATCGCCCTGGCCTGCGCGATCCTGCCCAACCCCCGCTGGCTCGGGCACATGGCCTACCCCATGCTCGGCCTCGCCATCGCGCTGCTCGTCTTTGTCATCCTCCCCTTTGTCCCCCGATCCATCGTCCCGGTCCGTAACGGATCGACCGCCTGGATCAACCTGGGCTTTATGTACTTCCAGCCCTCGGAGATGGCCAAGGTCGCCTTCATCCTGTCCCTGGCTTGGTACCTGCGCTACCGCGAAAACCACCGCACGCTCAAGGGCCTGCTGATCCCGTTCGTCATCATGTTCGTGCCGGTGATCCTGATCCTCAAGGAGCCCGACCTCGGCTCGGCGTTGTTGTTTGCGCCGACCCTGTTTGTCATGCTCGCCGCCGCCGGGGCGAAGCTGCGCCACCTCGCGGCGCTGCTGGGGATCGGGCTCGCGGCGGTCGCCCTTAACATCGCGATCGTGTTGTTCGCCCCGCCCTCCATGCAGGTCCTCCAGGACCACCAGCGCGTCCGCATCGAGGCGATGTACTACCAGGTCATCGGTGACAACCGCATGGTCAAGGACGAGGGCTACCAGCAGGACGTTGCCATGCGCATGGTCGCCGCGGGCGGGGTCACCGGCTACGGCGCGGACCACAGCCGAACGATCATCGAATACAACAAGCTTCCCTTTGATTACAACGACATGATCTACCCGGTCATCGTCAACCGCTGGGGTATGCTTGGCGGCTGGGCCGTGCTCGGGCTCTACATCGTGCTGGTCGGCTCGATCCTGCTCGTTGCCGCCCGCTCCCGCGACCCCTTCGCCCGCCTGTCCTGCGTCGGGTTCGCCGGCATCATCTTCACCCAGGCCAGCATCAACATCGCCATGACCGTCGGCCTCATGCCCATCACCGGCATCACCCTCCCCCTCATCTCCTACGGCGGCTCGTCACTGCTGTTCACCTTCGTGATGATCGGCCTGGTCATCAACTTCGCCGCCCGAAGGCCCCAGATGCTCGCGAGGCCGAGCTTCGAGTTTGATAACGCGGATGCGATATTTCAGTAGCTGGTTTCGGACGCAAGAGGCTACAATAGACGGATGAAGCCGATCATCACGTCCAACCCGCGAATCATGCACGGCACACCGTGTTTCGCCGGTACCCGTGTGGCTGTTCAGAGTTTTTACGACCACCTGGAAGCCGGGTATACGATTGACGGTTTTCTGGAGCAGTTTCCCACGGTCCAGCGGGAGCAGGTCGTTAAGCTGCTCTCGTTGCTTCGGGACGATGTAAATCGCGTCGCGGTGTCGGCGTGAAACTGCTGCTGGACGAGAACCTACCTCATCAGCTCCGGTTGGAATTGCCTGGGCATGATGTCGTCACCACGGCTTACATGAATTGGAGCGGGATCGAAAATGGCGAATTGCTCCGGCTGGCCGCACAGCACGGCTTTGATGCGCTGCTTACCAACGACCGTGGTCTGGAGTATCAGCAGAACCTTGAAGAGTTGGCCTTGTCTGTCGTTGTGATCATGGTGGAAGCGAATACCATCGAAGCCATCCGGCCAATCTATCCCGTTTTGCTCACCTCCCTGTCTCGCCTGAAGCCGCGTGAATTCATCAAGGTTTCCGTGCCCTGAAAATTCACGAATCCCTGGAACGAGTTGGTGAAGATACTATCAAGAGTATTTGTTAAGGGTATTTCGCAAAGCAGCGACCCCGCCCGCCACGTGACGTTTTCTGTGGGCCATTGCTTACTTGGCTGATCCTCAATTAACCTTTCGCATATGAATTGGGAAACAATGACAACTTTGGCAGTAGGTGTAGCTATTGCAATACTCTCAGGCGCGATCGGTGCTTACATAAACCACATGTTTACTAGGAAACGTGATATCGACGCATTTAATCGGGAAAGCCGAGAGCGACGCAAGCAGCACATGGCTGCGCTATTTTCAGAAGCTCATGCCGTTGGGACGTTGCTTGTTAAACAGCAAGACGCGGGCAATGAGGTTCCGCAAGAGTTAGAGGACCGCAAATGCACGATGTTGGCACGGCTTCAATTAGAAGCTGGCGCGGATATAGCTAATCAATGGGGTGCATATGTAGGCGCATCTTTCGATACAGGCCAATCACGAACTATTGAGCAAGGCAAATTGGAAGAAATGATGAGGAATCATCTTGCTACGATCTGTTTGGATTTGGCTAAAAATGGAAAAGATTAAACACGGGCAAGCTCCGCCCAGCCTGCGCTTGTCAGTCCCACCCAGTCTCCGGAGTGTTCAATACCATTCATGGATCACGCTACACTCTCCCGCATGATCCCACCCTTTGTCCTCGAAGACCTCTCCACGCTCGAGATCGAGCTGACGCCCGAGCAGTTTGATCAGCTTGCGCGATACCTCGCGCTGGTGATGGAGGCAAATCAGCGGATGAACCTCACCGCGATCCGGGAGGCGGATGCGGCGTGGCGGCGGTTGATCGTTGATTCGCTGACAGTGCTGCCCGGCTTGGACATGCTTGAGCAGGGCGAGCAGGTGATTGATATTGGCAGTGGGGCGGGGCTGCCGGGGGTGCCGTTGGCGATAGCTCGGCCGGGGCTGGGGTTTACGATGCTGGAGGCGACGGGAAAGAAGGCGGCGTTTATCCAGTCGTGTATCGACGAACTGGGGCTGGCTAACGCGGTCGTGACTCAAGCCAGGGCCGAAACGATCGGGCAGGACCCTCAATTCCGTGAGCAGTGCGCGGCGGCGGTCAGCCGGGCGGTGGGGCCGATGTCGATGGTCTTGGAGTACTCGCTGCCGCTGGTGCAGGTCGGCGGGCGGGTGCTGGCGATGAAGGGACCCCGGGTGGAGCAGGAGTTGGACGAGGCGGGCGATGCGCTGGCGAAGCTGGGCGCGGGGGAACTGGCGATCATCGATGCGTACCCCGAGTCGTTTGGGAACGACCTGGTGATCGTCTCGATCATCAAGGAAGCTTCGACCCCCAAGGCGTACCCGAGGCTGCCCGGCGTGCCGAAGAAGCAGCCCTTGTAATTCTGGACGCGTGTAGCGGATGACGCGAAGCGTCCCGTGCGGGCGCCCGCAACCGTCATTCACGCCTGAATCGGACGCGCCGCGTCGACCGCGACCCGTGGCATCTTTTTGTTTTAGGATGTGGGCATGACGGTCGCAACTGCCTCCCCATCCAACACCTGGACCCACCGGCACCTGGTCGGGATCGAGCCGCTCTCGGCTGCGGATATCCGCACGATCCTCCGGCGGGCGGCGGGGTATGAGCGGGTCTCGACCAGCCGGGCGGTGCCTAAGAACGCCGACCTACTGGGCAAGGTCGTGGTCAACCTGTTCTACGAAGACTCGACCCGGACCCGCGCCAGCTTCCGCTTGGCGGCGAGCCGGCTCTCGGCGGACGTGCTGGACATGTCTGCGTCCGGCTCGTCGGTATCCAAGGGCGAGACGCTGGTGGATACCGCCCGCAACATCGAGTCGATGGGCGTGGACATCATCGTCTGCCGGCACAACCAGAGCGGGGCGGCGATGCAGTTGGCCGAGCACGTGGATTGTTCGGTCGTCAATGCGGGCGATGGCTCGCACGAGCACCCGACCCAGGCCCTGCTCGACGCCTACACCATCGCCAAGCGGCTGGACCGGGCCGACGACTTCGACTTGACCGGCCTGCACGTCGGGGTCGTCGGCGATATCGCCCACAGCCGGGTCGCCCGATCGAACATCCACCTGCTGACCAAGCTCGGGGCAAAGGTCACGCTGATCGGCCCACCGACGCTCGTGCCCGGCTCGCTGGCGACGCTAGGCTGTACGGTCGCGCATGACTTTGATGCGGCGCTTCCCGAGCTCGATGTTGTCAATATGCTCCGGGTGCAGTTCGAGCGTCTGTCCGGCCCGGCCTTCCCCAGCCAGCGGGAGTACACCGCGTTCTATGGCCTGACCACGGGGCGGCTCGCCAAGGCCAAGTCGGACCTCGTGGTCATGCACCCGGGCCCGATGAACCGCGGCTTGGAGATCGAGTCGGCGGTCGCCGACGGGCCCAACTCGGTCATCCTCGATCAGGTCGCCAACGGCTTGGCGGTGCGGATGGCGTGTCTGTCACTCGTGGGTGAGGCGTGAACCGAGCCATGGGTGAGCAAGATGTACAAACCCCCGGCCTGCTGGTCATCCTCTCCGGCCCCTCGGGCGTCGGCAAGAGCACGATCACCCACGCCATCTGCGAGCAGCTGGGCGCGGTGCTGAGTGTGTCTATGACGACCCGTCCGGTCACGCCCCAGGATGTCGAGGGCGAGGACTACTTTTTTGTCTCGGAACGCGAGTTCAAAGACCAGGTCAAGCTCGGCCAGATGCTCGAGTACGCGCAGGTTTTTGATAACTTCTACGGCACGCCGCGCGAGCCGGTCGAGGACGCCCTGGCCCAGGGGGCGGTCGTCATGCTGGAGATCGATGTGCAGGGGGCGGCGCAGGTTAAGCGGAACCTGCCCGGTGCGTTTGCGATCTTCATCGAGCCGCCGAGCGAGCGGGTCCTGCTGGACCGTCTCCGCCACCGCCAGCGGGAGAACGAGGCGACGATCCAGAAGCGTTTTTCCCGTGCCCGCCACGAGATCGCCGAGGCCCGCAGCCTGGGGATCTACGACCGGACGATCGTGAACGACGACCTGCCCCGTGCGATCCACGAGGCGGTCGGGGTGATCCACGAGCAGCTGGTTGGGGGGTAGGGCGCGGGCCCGTCCGGGTACACTATGGGGATGACCCCGGCCGTTTTCCTGGACCGCGACAACACGATCATCTACAACGAGGGCGACCTCGGCGACCCGGAGATGGTGGAGCTGACCCGCGGGGCCGCGAGCGCGATCGCCTCGCTGCGTGGCCTGGGGTTTAAGGTTGTGGTGGTGACCAACCAGGGCGGCGTCGCCCGGGGCCGGTACACCGAAGACGACGTCCACGATGTGCACCAGCGGATCAACGAATTGGTCCGTAAGAGTGCTAACGGCGCGTCGATCGACGCCTTCTATTACTGCCCCTACAGCCCCAACGGGAACCTCAAGCAGTACAAGAAGGACCACGAGAACCGCAAGCCCAATCCCGGCATGCTGCTCCAGGCGGCCGAGGAACTGGGCCTGGACCTGAGCGCGAGCTGGATGATCGGGGATCAACTCACCGATGTTCAGGCGGGGCATCGCGCCGGGGCCCGGACGGTGCTCCTGAGGGAGGACGCGGCGTCGCTGCGGCAGATCGACCCTTCGCAGTTGGCGGGGGTGGTGAGCGAAGAGCCGGACGCGGAACGGCCGGTCTCGCCGGACTTTTTTGCGAGCGGGCTGATCGAGGCCTGCCGCATCATCGCCCAGCAGCGCAAGCCGGACACGACTGAGCCGGTGCGTCTACGGGCTGGCGGGCGGAAGTGGGACAAGTCCAAGATCGCCGAACTACAAAAGGCCCGGCCCCCGGCCGAGGACCGCGCGGAGACCGAGGACAAGCCGCCGAAGCCGCACCGCGCTTTTCGGCCATGGGGTGCCGCGGTCGAACAGGACGAGGACAAGCCGATCGTGGCCAAGCCTTACCGCAAGCGGCTTTTCAAAGAGGAAGAGGGCGAAGTCGACAAGCCCGAGGCACCTACCCAGACATTCGAGCCCTCAGAGCCGGCGCCCTACCTTGCCAGCCCGGGTGCGCCTTCGGCCGGTGGGGGGATGACAGAGACTCCGCCACCGGCGGAGACGAACGAGCGTGCCGCTGCACAAGAACCCGCCCCGCCCGAGCAACCCGACGAGCCTTCACCCGAGCCGCCGGTGCAGCGTGAGATCCCTGACAATATCCGCCAGGCGATCCAGGCCAAGCGCCAGCGGGAGGCGGAGGGCGGGGGCTCGGGTGCGCCCGCGCCGCCGGGCCCGGAGAAGACGCTGCGGCTGATCCTGCAGGAGCTGCGCATGCAGCGTAACGCGACGGCCGAGTTCTCCTACCTCAAGATCGTGGCGATCGTGCTGCAACTGATCGCGATCATCTGCCTGCTCGGGGGCTTGTGGATGAGCGGGCCGGACAACACGGTATTTTTGCGGTGGATGGGCGTGGCGGTGCTGGCGCAGTTGGCCATGATTGCGACGCTCCAGTTTGATCGTTAAGGGGAGGTCCTTGTTTGCCAAGCAAGCGTCAAAACCAGGACCCCCGAGACCTGCTCATCGTGATGCCCGCATCGCTCTCGGAGTGCGTGATGGCGACGCCGACACTCGACGCTTTGCGTGGGCTCTACCCAGAGGCCAGTATGACGGCGGTGATCAAGCGTCGGCACCGGGCGATACTCGACGGGCTGGGCTGTGTGGACCGTGTCTTGACCGTACGCCAGCGGCGCCGCAAGACACCGGGCAAGAGCAAGCGCCGCCGGTCGCTCATCGGGCTGGGCCGGCGTCTGTCCAAGCTTGATTTGGACCTGGCGGTGCTGTTGCCGGACACGTTCAAGGCCGCGGCCCTGGCGGCGGTGGCGGGCATCCCGCGGCGCGTCGGGTACGAGCGGGACGGCCGGGGCGTGCTGCTGACCGATCGCCTGATCCCCCGTCGGCACAAGGGCAAATTTGTCCCGGTACCGAAGCTGGACTATTACCTGGGCCTCGCCCGCTACCTCGGCGCGGTCGACCCGCCGCACCGGATGCGGTTGGCCCTCGACCCCGCCGCGACCGCCAGGGTGGATGCCTGGCTTGAGCCAGACGGGGGCGACCCGCAGCAGAGCGAGTTGCTGCTGATCGCGCCCGGCGGGAACAACCCCGCCAAGCGGTGGTCCCCGAGGCGTTACGCGCACCTGATCGATCTGATGAACGATCGTTACCGAACCACCGCCGCGGTCCTGGCTCAGCCCGGAGAGGAAGCGGTCGTTCACGAGTTGATCGAGGCAGCCAAGTCATCCGTGATCGATTTCTCGGCCCATTCGATGGGCCTGAGTGAGATCAAGAGTGCGGTCAGCCGGGCCCGCCTCCTGGTCACCAACGACATCGGGCCGAGGCATATTGCTGCGGCGCTTGGCGTTCCGACGCTATCGCTCTTTGGGCCGACCGGCCCGGAGTGGTCGCACACCGGCGTGGCGACCGAGCACCACCTGGTCGCTACCGGCATCAGCGTGGCCGCACGAGACGACCCGGGTTTCGATGGCCGGGCCAGCATCGATCGCATCCGTACCGACACCGCATTTGAAGCGTGCGCGGCGCTCTACCAGCGGACGGCCTCGCTCCCGAAGATGCCCGGGGGGCTTGTTCAGTGACCGACAGCGCCCCGCCCGCCGCGCCAGAGCCGACGGTTGATCGGCTGATGGTCGTGGCCGAGCACCTGGACCCGCAGCTCGATATGTCTGTACGGGCTGGTCTGGCGCTGATCGAGTCGCTTGCCGAGCGCGGGGTCGAGGTAACGGTTCACTGCGGTTTCTGCCCGAACTGGGCCCAGCCCGACGGCGCCAGGCTGAAGCAATTGCATGTCGTCCCGTGGCGCTTGCACCGGCTGGTGGGGTGGTACCGCGCGACCGCGCGGACGGTGATCCAGGCCCGGGCGAGCGGCTCTGCAATCTTGTCGCTGACCCCGATGATCAGGGGAGACCTGACACTGTTATTGAGCGGCACCGAGCGCGGCCGGCTGCTCCATCACGCCGACCCGGCCGGCGACGGCATCCTGTCAAAGCTCCAGCGGGCCTTTGCGCTCTATCGGCCCGCCGGATTATCGCGCGTTCTTCTTGAAAGAAGGTCGCTTTCGATGAGTCCGAAACCTGAACAAGCGGCAAGCGGTCTTGCCGTGACCAGCCGGCTGGCGGCAGACGAGATCAGCCGCCTGGCTCTTGCCCCAGACATGCAGGCGGACGTCTTGTCGATGGCGATCGGCCGGCAAACGCGCGGCACCGATGCCCTTAAGGCCCAATCGATCGCCTTGCGCAAAGGGCTCGGCATCAACACACAGACGCCGATCATCCTGTTCCCGGCAGCCAGGCCGCTCCTGCACGGTTTCGCATCGCTGATGCTGGCGCTTAAACAGATGAGAAACCAGGGCAGCGAGGCGGTGGTCCTCCTGACCGGCCGGTACCGCTACACCCACTTGAGCTGGGTCGCGCAGCTCGGTGTACGTGACGCGGTCCGTTTCGCCGGGCCGACCCGGCGACTGGACGTGGCGATCGCCGCGGCCGATGCCGTTGCTCATCCGACCTATTACGACCCGGGGGGGATCGCCGTGTTGCTTGCGTTAGCGGCCGGCAAGCCGGTGGTGACCAGCCGGGCGTGTGGGGCGGCCGAGTTACTAGACCCCTTGAACGAGGCGCCGTATGCCACCGTTCTTGAGCGTGGCGCCCCGCCAGAAGTTTTATGCGAGGCCCTGCTGCGTCTGATTGAGCCCGAAAGCCGGGAACCAGCCAAGCAGGCTCTGCCCGGCCTGATCGAGCCCCTGACCCCGCAGGCCCAGGCCGAAAAAGTGCTGGCATTGCTAAGTGGCCCGGCTTTATCCCCTGGGGTTGCAGTTTCTGGTCAATCCGGGTAAACTACTTGGCTCGACAGAAACGAACACCTGGCCTCCCCTGCGCCCCCGACGGGCCCCGAGACGACTATGCCGACGATTAATCAGCTCGTGAACAGCCCCCGCCGGACGCCTAAGGTCAAGTCCAAGGTCAAGGACCTGGACCAGTGCCCTCAGCGCCGCGGCGTCTGCCTGCAGGTCAAGACGGTGACTCCGAAGAAGCCGAACTCGGCGCTGCGTAAAGTCGCCCGTGTCCGCCTGTCCAACGGCAAGGAAATCACCGCCTACATCGGTGGTGAAGGCCACAACCTGCAGGAGCACAGCATCGTGCTCGTCCGTGGCGGCCGAGTCCGTGACCTGCCCGGTGTCCGTTACCACGTCGTCCGCGGCGCCCTCGATACCCTCGGCGTCGATGGCCGCAAGCAGGGCCGCAGCAAGTACGGCGTCAAGCGCCCCAAGGGCTAAAGCCGCTTGCGGCTTAGCGCCGCAACTCAAGACAACCAACCGACTCACCCAACCTTTGCTATCGTCCTGCGGCAGTAATCGCCTGGCCCGTCGCCCGGCGGTGAACCGAACCGGCCACAGATCGCCGAACGCCGCCCGACACCGAGGAGCCTCTTATGGGCCGTGGATTTACCGCTTCAGAAACCCAGCTCAAGCCCGACCCCCGCTACGGCGACAAGGTCCTGGCCCGCTTTATCAATTGCATCATGCTGGACGGCAAGAAGTCCGTCGCACAGCGTATCGTGTACGACGCCTTCGACGAGATCGAGAAACGCAACAAGGGCGATATCCCCGCCCTCGAGGTCTTTCACACCGCGCTGGAAAATGTTCGGCCCAACGTCGAGGTCCGCTCCAAACGCGTCGGCGGTGCGAACTACCAGGTCCCAATGCAGGTCAACAAAAAGCGGCAGCAGTCGCTGGCCTTCCGCTGGATCATCACTGCGGCCCGCAGCGAGCGGGGCAAGCCGATGTACCTCCGCCTGGCCCGCGAACTCTACGACGCCAGCCGGGGTGAAGGTAAGGCCTGTAACCAACGGGACCAGACCCACCGCATGGCCGAGGCCAACAAGGCTTTCGCCCACTTCGCGTGGTAAGTATCGAGATCAATTGTAGATCTTCCGCCCCGGTCAGTGGCCGGGGTCAAGGATTGACCTGTCAGCGGCACACGCTACAATGCTTCGCTCGAAATATAAATACTTGTGCCTTGATCAAGAGTGACTGAGGGAATAGGCCCGCTGACGTCACCGCAACCGCGGCTGCTATCGCAGGCGAGAGGTGCGAATTCCTTCCCCCAGCAATTGGCGCTGGGGGGCAGATCAGGAGCGGCAGGTGCCGCGGCTTTCTTGACCGCTTGGCTTGCCCCTCTTGCTCTGTCAAGAGGGGTTGTTTGTTTGGGCACCCGGTCGAGCGACATAGACCGGGAAGCGAAGCGAGAACTGTGATGAGCTACGTCAAGTGTCTAAAAGCCAAGGAGTGTGGGGCCGAGTACCCCATCGAACCGCGCACCATCTGCGATCTCGATTTCTCGCCGGTCGAGGTCGAGTACGACTACGAGGCGATGCAGGGCAAGGTCACCCGCGCGTCGATCGAGGCGGGCCCACGGTCGCTGTGGCGCTACAAGGACCTGCTGCCGATCGAGGGCGAGCCGAAGACCGGCTTCAACTCCGGGTGGACCCCGCTGATCAGGGCCGATCGCCTTGCAGAGAAGCTCGGCGTCGATGAACTCTACATCAAGGACGACTCGTGCAACTACCCGAGCTACTCGTACAAGGACCGGGTGGTCTCGATCGCCGTCACCAAGGCGATCGAGTTCGGCTTCGATACGGTCGGCTGTGCGAGCACGGGCAACCTGGCACACTCTGTCGCCGCACACGCCGCGACCGCCGGGCTCAAGGCCTTCGTGATGGTCCCCGATGACCTCGAAGAAGGCAAGATCGTCGGCACCCGTGCCTTTGGTCCGCAGCTGGTCAAGATCAAAGGCAACTACGACGACGTCAACCGCCTGTGCGCCCAGATCGCCGACAAATACGGCTGGGCCATCGTCAACGTCAACCTCCGCCCGTTCTACACCGAAGGCGCCAAGACGCACGGCTTCGAGATCGCCGAGCAACTCGGCTGGCGGCTGCCAAAGCACACGGTCTCGCCGGTCGCCGGCGGGACGATCCTGCCGAAGATCTACAAGGCCTACCACGAGTTCATCAGGCTCGGCCTGGTCGAAGACAACCAGCCGAAGATGTACGGAGCCCAGGCGGCCGGCTGCAACCCGATCGCCACCGCGGTCCAGGCCGGCGAGGAGCTTTTCCACCCGCAGAAGCCCGACACCATCGCCAAGTCGATCGCGATCGGCAACCCGGCCGACGGCTACTACGTGATCAAGCACATCACCGAGTCGGGCGGCTACGCCGAGTCGGCGACCGACCCGCAGATCATCGCCGCGATCCGCCTGCTGGCCGAGACCGAGGGCATCTTCACCGAGCCCGCCGGCGGCACCACCCTGGCCTGTGCGATCAAGCTCATCGAGTCCGGGAAGATCCCGCGGGACGAGCCGATCTGCATCTGCATCACCGGCAACGGGCTCAAGACGATCGAGGCCTTGGACGGACAGTTCGAGCACGTTGAGCCCATCCCCGCGAAGCTGGCGGATTTTGATGCGATGCTGGGGCAGCACAATGACGAGCAGGCCATGCCCTCGGCCCCGGTCCCTGCCGCCAAGGCGGGCTGATTGGTGGCCCAGTTGTCGCCAATCATGTGTAAATCGAGGGCAAAACCCGTGCGAAAGCCATTTCGCACTGTCCCGAGAAGACTATCCACCTTACAATACCCCTTAATGGGCGGTTGGCCGTCCAGGAGCGAATCGATGTCAGAAATCATCAAAGTCACGATCCCCGCGGCGCTTCGGCCGCAGGTCGGCGGGCTGGAGACCGTCGAAGCCGAGGGACAGACCATTGGGAACGTGCTCGGCTCACTCAAGAGCACCTACCCGTCCTTCGGTGACAAGCTGTTTCCTAACGGCGCAGACCAGATGAATCGTTCGATCAACGTCTACGTCAATGAGGAAGACATCCGTTTCCTCGACAACCTGGAGACGAAGGTAGGGCCTTCCGACCAGGTCGACATCATCCTCGCGATCGCTGGGGGCTAGCCTTCCCGGCATCGGCGGAAGCGGACGCGAGGCAAAACTGGGAGAAAGTATTCCTGTTTGCCTATCTACCCCGGCACGGTTGCCGGTGGATTGAGTCCTCTACCTCGTCGATCCAGGAAGGAAATCACCCATGCCGATTATCACCCGAAAGTGTTGGCTAACGTTTGAAGCCGGAGCACAGAGCCAACCCCGATTATGGGAGATGTCCCGCCGCTTCCCCGAGGTCGTCTTCGACATCCGACAGGCGAGTGTGAACCAAGACATCGGGATCATGGCGGTCTTGTTTGAGGGCGAAGAAGACGACATCCAGGACGCACTCGACCACCTGCTGGGCAAGGGCGTCAAGGTGGACCCCGTCGAGGGCGGCTCACTAGTCGTCGGATAACAAATGCGATGTTTGATGTGCGATGTCCGGAGGGCCCCACATCGGGCGTCCCAACGGAAACTGAGCCATGACTGCAACGCAAACATCGAACATCGAGAACCAGAATTTGGCCGACGACCTCGCCCGCTACCACCGGCAGATGCTGCTGCCGGGGTTCGGGGAGGAGGGGCAAAAGCGGCTGCTCGGCGCAACCGCGCTCGTGGTGGGGTGCGGCGCGCTGGGCACCGTGATCGCCAACATGCTCGCCCGCGCCGGTGTCGGGCACCTGGTCATTGTCGACCGCGACTTCATCGAGATCACCAACCTCCAGCGACAGATCCTGTTTGACGAGAACGATGTCGCCAACGCGATCCCCAAGGCCCAGGCCGCGAAGAACAAGATCGCCACGATCAACTCACAGGTGAAGGTGTCCGCGGTCGTCGACGATGTGAACCACACCAACGTCGAGTGGCTGGCCGGGGTCAAGCCCGACGGCACCGACGCGGAAGAATCGCCGTCCGGCAAGAAAGTCGACATTATTGTCGATGGTGTGGACAACTTCGAGACCCGCTACCTCGCCAACGACTGCGCGGTGAAGCACGGCATCCCGTATGTCTACGGCGGGGCGGTCGGCACGGTCGGCGCCAGCTACCCGATCCTGCCGCACACCGTGGCCGAGGGTGCTTCAGAGCCCGGCACAACCGAGTGGGAGCAGCGGGGCAAAGCCACGCCGTGCCTCCGCTGCATCTTCGAGCAGGCCCCGCCGCCCGGCCTCAACCCGACCTGTGACACCGCGGGTGTCATCGGCCCGGCCGTATCGATCATCGCAAACTATCAGGTGCTGGAGACACTGAAGATCCTCACCGGCAACCTCGACGCGGTAAACCCGACTATGCTGACGCTGGACCTCTGGGCCAACACGTCCCGCCACTTCAAGGTCGCCAAGGCTTACGATGTCAGCGACTGCCAGTGCTGCAAGCACCGCAACTTCGAGTTCCTCGACGGCAAGTTTGCCGCGGGGACCACCACGCTCTGCGGGCGCAACGCCGTGCAGATCAGCCAGAAGCTAGGCGACGGCCAGAAGCTCGACTTCAACGAAATCGCAGGCCGCCTCGAGCAACACGGCAGTGTCAAGGCGAATAAGTTTATGCTCCGCGCCGAGATCGAAGACAACGGCGAGCCCTACGAACTGACGCTCTTTACCGACGGACGCGCTATCATCAAAGGCACGCAGAAGGCCAATGTCGCCAAGAGTGTGTACGCGAAATATGTTGGCGCGTAAATGACAACCATACGGAGGCAATCATGCCACTCAAGCAGGAAACCAAGGTCTATCAGTTCCTCCTCGGCTACGGCGAGATGCTGCTGGACGATATCGCACCCGAGGACGCCTACAAGCTGATCTGCGATGGCGGAGTCAGCCCGGCCTGGATCATGGGCCACCTGGGCTTTGTCGCCAACCGGATCATCGCGATGGGTGGGGGTGAGCCGAAGATCGACTTCGACGTTTGGCAGCCTCACTTTGGCGGAAACAGCAAGCCAACGGGTGAGCAGGGCGATATGCCGAGTTGGGACGAAATCCTGGGTGTCTGGCGTACGGGCCACGCGGACCTTGCGGCGCTGATGCCGTCGGTTTCGCCCGAGTTGTTGGCCAGCGAGAACCCCAACGAACGCATTCGGCCCGGGCTGCCGACCGTTGAAGACTTCCTGGGCTTTGTGCTCACCGGCCACGAAGGTATGCACCTGGGACAGCTCTCGACCTGGCGTCGCGTGCAAGGCCGACCGCCGCTGTTTTAAGGCGGGTTGTACATGAATGACATCGACACCATCCTGATCTTTTGGGAACGCAACGGCGAGTACGGACTGAAGCTGACAGACGGGCTGACCCCGCCCCAGTTTGTTGAGCAACCCGCTGGCGAGATGAACCACCCGGCCTGGGTGCTCAGCCACCTGACGACCTACCACCGTGTGATCGATGTGATCATCCAAGGCCTGCCGCTCCAAGACCCCGCCGACGAGGAATTTGGCATGAAATCGAAGCCGGAGCCTGATCCGGATCGATACGCCAAACCCGGTGAACTCCGAGAGCTGTTTGAAGCCGGGCACCGGCAGATTGCTGATCGGATCCGGGAGCAGGGGCCGGCCGTGTTTAATCAGCCCTTGCCTCTCGAACGCTGGCGGACTTGGCTGCCAACAACATCGGCCGTCATTGCAAACCTGATGGTTTGGCATGAGACCCTGCATCTGGGCCAGCTCAGTTCCTGGCGCCGAGCGATGGGGCTTGAGCCTGTTTCCTTCCTCCCGATCCCGACCTCGAAATGATCTACCTCGACAACGCAGCAACCAGTTTCCCTAAAGCCCCCGGCGTCGGCGAGGCGACCGCGGCATTCATCGCCAACGATGCGGCCAACCCCGGCCGCGCCGGGCACCGCATGGCCGTCGCCGCCGAGGAGATGCTCGACCGCGTCCGCCTCAAGCTCGCGCGCCTGGTCAACGCCCCGACCCACGAGCGCGTGGTCTTCACGCTCAACGGGACCGATTCACTGAACATCGCCATCAAGGGCGTCGTCAACGAGTGTGTCACCTCCAACGGGCAGAAGCCCCACGTGGTCACCAGTGTGCTCGAGCACAATTCGGTCAGCCGACCGCTCCAGGCGATGTCGGCGTCCGGCAGGATCGAGCTGACTCGGGTGGACTGTGACGACAGCGGGCTGATCGATCCCGCTGAAGTCAAAGCCGCCCTGTCGCCGGCGACCAGGCTGATCGTTCTGACCCACGCCAGCAATGTTGTGGGCACGATCCAAGACGCCGCGGCGTTTGGCGCGATCGCACGCGAGGCCGGGGCCTTGTTCTGCCTTGATGCGGCCCAGACGATCGGGGTCGTACCGATCGACGTGCAGGCGATGCAGGTCGATCTGCTTGCTTTCCCCGGCCATAAATCGCTGCTCGGGCCGACCGGCACCGGCGGGCTTTACGTCGGCGAGCGCGTGCCCGAGCCTTCGGAGCAGGTGGATTGTTCGACCGGCCGGCTCGTCCCATTCCGCGAAGGCGGTACCGGCGGCGACTCCTCAACCCCGACCCAGCCCGCCCTCTACCCGTACTACCTCGAGGGCGGTACCCCCAATACGGTTGGGATCGCCGGGCTCGAAGCAGGGATCGATTTTGTGACGTCCAGGTCCTTGGATCAGACGCTTGAACACGAACAGCAGTTGGTTCAGCAGGTGATCGACTTTGTGCAGGCCGATGATCGGTTTACCCTCTGTGGCAATTCAGATGCGGCCGGCCGGGTCGGCACGCTGAGCTTCTCTGCCGAGGGATTTGATGCGCCGGACCTCGGGTCCATCCTGGATGATAGTTTCGAGATCGCGGTCCGCCCGGGCCTGCACTGTGCGCCCTACGCCCACAAGCGGTTTGGAACCTTCCCCGAGGGCTCGGTGCGGGTCAGCCCGGGGGCGTTTACGACCCGGCAAGACATCGCTACATTGATCCAGGCCTTGGACCAGATCGCTATATAGTCTTTGTCCCGCTCTCACTGACTAAAAACACAGCCCCGCCGATTAGGCGGGGCTGTGTTTGATCTATTTGGCTACCGGTGAAAACGGCTCGCACACGCAGGTGTGCGAGCCCTTTCCTAAGGAGACGCAATTCGGTGCCGGCCTATTAGGGGGCGGGCCGACGATGAAGAGCGTTGGAAAACGATTGGATTACCATTCACGGCTCAGGCCGATGGAGCCCACGACGTTAAAGCTGTCGTTGTCGGTGCCATCTTTAAGGCCAGCGGCCTCGGCGTTGAGCAGGAACAGGGTCACGCCACCGTAGAGGTCCCAGGCACCGACGAAGTCTTCGGTGCCAACCAGTTCGCTCATGGAGATGGTGCCGATCGCGCCGACGCTGAGGAAGCCGAAGAATTCTTCGCTGCCGGTCGCGTCGAGGTAGTAGGTGTCGATCGAGAAGCCGGCCACGACGGGCAGGGCTACCGAGAAGGGCAGGTCGAATTCTTCCTGGAGGTCGAAGCCGAGCTCACCACCGATTTCAAGGTAGGCGTTTTCGTCGCCGTTGTCGTTTTCGATTTCCTGAGCGTACATGATGTAGGGGCTAAAGGCCCAGTCACCAAGGAACTCCGAGTCATCGAAGCCAACGGTCAGCACGATCTCGTGGATCTCGCTGAAGGCATCGCTGGGGTAGAAGTAGCCGATGTAGCCCAGGTCGAACGAGAAATAGCCCGCTTCCAGGGTGACACCTGCGTAGAGGTCGCTTTCGAACCAGCTGCCCGGGCTATCGCCGCCGGCACCGGTCGGGGTCGAGTGAAGCGATTGCCATGCACCCACATAGGCACCGACCGTGAAGTCTTCGGTGTCGGTCAGGCCCAGGCTCAGCGAAGCGCCGGGCTGGAAGATCAGGCCCTCATCTTCGAGCTCATAGCCACGGAAGATGTACTGGCTGACCACGTCAAGCGACACCGAGGCTCCCAGGCCTTCGACGCCGAAGACGCCGGTATCGGCTTCTTCCTGGGCTGCTGCGGGAACGGTTGCCGCAGCCAGAACGGCGGCGGTTGAGAACAGTCGAGTCAGTTTCGAGGTCTTCAAAACAGGTCTCCTTGGGAGGAACAGGGGTGATTTCACCTCAACGAGCACCTACGACGCCCGCTGTTAACAGTTAATTACAAGAATCATGCCGCAATCATCATGATCGACAATCATTGGCTGAAAACTACGTATTTCCTTGTTGAGCAGTCACTTGTGTATAACCTAAGGCTCATGGATGCTGAAATCTTGGACGACGATACCGGGGTGCACAATGAATAGGCAAATAAATTTTAATTCATTCCTGCATAACAAATGATGCCAGAGGAACACGCTTCACTGACATTATCGACAATGCGGCCTAACTTTGTCAAATTACGGTTAGGCTGGGGCCCGGCCCCGGTAAAGCTCCTGAACACGCTGGCTCTGGGCTCGGCGGACCGACTCCAACGTGAGCCGGGCGATTTTGAAGTCTGGCTGGTCGGCGGGGACGAGTTTGCAGTGCTCTTGGATCACCGCGTACAGGAACTTGAACGCGTCGCGGGGCTGGTGCATCTGGTCAAGCGCGTCGATAACCATGTCTCTGGAGACATCTTCGTTGAACAGCGATCGCAGGGTTGGGGGTTCGCCCTCCGCGTTGTGGCATGCGGTGAGCCTTTGGTTGCACAAGTCGTAAAGGGTTGGGCCGGACCACTCGAGCCGATCGATGAGGTTCTGCTTGTCCAGGCGGGCTTCCTGGAAGAAGGCTGACGATTCGCGGTTGACCTCGTAGCGCAGTTCCAATGGGAGCAGGAGTTTGAGTCCGACGCGGTCCTGCTTGAGGAACTTGTTGTCGAACATGGGCCAGGTGATCGCCTTCATCCGGGCGGTGTCGCCGTGGACCAGCGTCGGCTCGTCCATACGGTCGATGAAGATGATCATTCCGGCAAATCCCAATTCGGTCAGTGCCGAAACAAACCTTCGAAAGAGCTGGTACCGGCTATCGCCGAGGGATTGATTGGGCCGTGGCGGCTCGGGGATGGGTTGGCCGGCGAGTTGACCGGGCCGGATCATCTCCAGCATAGATCGCAGGTCCCTGCTCGACCGGGTCACGGCCGGCATCTCCTTGACCGCCCGTCGGCTGCGCTGGTAGAGCTTGCCGAAGTGGTAGCACCAGTGGCCCCAGAGCGCGAGGCAGGAGAGCAGGGCCACGATCGCGGCGGGCAGCATCCACACCGGCGGGGCATCAACCAGCCGCCAGGTCACATATAGCGCGATGGCCGCGACGCTCATCACGATGGCCTTCGTCGAGACCCACCAAAGCGGGAGGTACGGGCCGAGCCTAAGCTTCCTGCGCAGCTTCTTGAACCGGGGGACGGGCGAACCGCTGGCCGGCTCGTCGTAAAGGGCCGCAAGCACGGCGAGGTCCAGGCGGGTCTGCTTCTGCAGCTTCTTGACCCGGGCGGCCCATTGCGATTCAGGTACGGGCTCAGGCGTCTGGTCGGGCTGGCCAAGGATGGCGGAGATCAGCTTGGTCATCGCCCGGGCAAGGATCGCGTCCTGGTGGTCTTCTAGGCGGAACTTGCTGAGCATGGCCTGGGTGTCCTGCTTGCGTCGCTGCAGCAGCTTGTCAAGCACGGGGTTCAGGTCGTCGTAGGCCACCACCAGGACCGGGGCGTCGGCGGACTGGTTGTGCTCATTGATCTTCTTGCCCATCAGCAGGCGGATCGCGGTCTTGCCGCTGCCCTTTTCGCCGAAGACCACCGAGGTGGAGGGCTGGTCGATCTCGCCAAGGATCTTGGGGAAGTCGGGGTGCTCGGTGCCACCCCGATCCAGGCGGGTAAAGATCGGGTCCAGCCTCGCTTCCTCGGCCGCGAAGGGGTTGTCCGTCAGCCCGTAGTGTTTGAAGAAGGTCTCAGCAATCATGCGTCAAACCATGGCTCGGTTGATCGCCGCGGGGGTGGTGCAGGTTTCGCGGGTGCGGCGTGCCCGTTCCAGCTATAAGATACCGCTTCGATACGCAGATGTGATGATCAAACGAACCTTCCCATCAGACTTGGCCCAGTTTAGGTGTGGCTGGCGGGATTGGCGCTGGCGGACTTGCTGACCGCTTTGCCCCGTCCCCGACAGTCTTACTACTGGTTTTTTGATCATGCCCTGCATCCCCGATAGCCAACCGTTTCAAGAGCTTGTCGCCCCGCACCGTGAATCGGGGCGGATGCTGCTTGTCCCGCTCTACCGCAGATTGTTCAGCGACACGCTCACGCCCGTGCTTGCCTACCGCCGTTTAGTCCGGCCCGACGATCGGATGGCCCCGAGCTTCCTGCTCGAATCGGTCGAGGGCGGCGACCGGGCAGCCCGGTACAGCTACGTCGGGGCTCAGCCGATCCTGGAGGTCATCGCCCACGGCCGGGAGGTCGCGGTCAACGACCACCGGCCGTCCGGGACATCCCAAACTTTTACCAGCCCAGACCCGCTGGGTGAGATGGACCGCATCACCGCCGAGTGGCAATTGGTCGATGTCCCGGGCCTGCCCGACTTCACCGGCGGCTGGGTCGGGCACGCCGGCTACGACACCGTACGCTATCTCGAGGGCGACAAGCTGCCGTCCCCACCGGCCGACGACCGCGGCCTGCCGGACCTGCACATGCAGCTCTACACCGACGTGATCGCGTTTGATCACGTCAGCAAGTGCGTGATCGTCATCACCCATGTCATGCTCGGGCCCAAGGAGGACCCGGTTGCGGGCTATGCAAGCGGTATCGCCCGGCTTGACGAGCTGACGGACCGGCTGACACGGCCCTACGACGGGGGTAGAGCAAAGGGCGAAGAACTCGCCGCCGGCCATATCGATCTCTCGGCGCCCCCGCCCGATCTGCCCCCCAGCAGTATGGGCGATGGCGGCTACCAGCACGCCGTGCAGAAAGCCAAGCAGTACATCGCCGCCGGGGATATCTTCCAGGTCGTGCCCAGCCAGAGGTTCCGTGTCCAGACCCGGGCCGACCCGTTCGACATCTACCGGGCGCTACGGGTGATCAACCCGTCGCCCTACATGTTCTACCTGCAGATCGAGGGCGGGATGCTGGTCGCGTCGAGCCCGGAGATCCTCTGCCGGGTCAAGGACGGCGAACTGATCAACCGCCCACTGGCCGGGACACGCCGCCGGGGCTCGACCGAAGACGAGGACCTTGCCCTTGAGGCCGAGTTGGTCAGCGATCCGAAAGACGTAGCCGAGCACGTGATGCTGGTCGATCTGGGACGCAATGATATCGGCCGCGTGGCCCGGCCCGGGACCATCGAGCTGCCGGAAGTGATGGCCGTCGAGCGGTACAGCCACGTGATGCACCTGAGCTCAACGGTCACCGGCCGGCTCAAACCGGGAACGAGTGCCTGGGATGCGCTGCGGTACACCCTGCCGGTTGGGACGGTCAGCGGCGCGCCGAAGGTGCGGGCGATGCAGATCATCGACGAGTTGGAGCCGGTCAAGCGAGGCCCGTATGCTGGGGCGGTAGGTTGTGCGGACTTCGCGGGCAACATGGACATGGCCATCGCCCTGCGGACGATGGTGGTCATGCCCGGGCCGACGGCCGGCACCTGGCAGGTCGATATCCAGGCCGGCGCAGGCATCGTTGCCGATTCCGATCCGGAGTTAGAGCACATCGAGACGGTCAATAAGTCGGCCGCAATGGCCAAAGCCATCGAGTTGGCTGAGCAGTCTTTCGGGTGAGTACAGATTGCAGCCGGTTGATCAAAAGGACCGATACCTTCCGGGTATGGCGACCGATCTCGAAACGATCCTCAAACTCGAAGTACCGCTGATCGTAACGATCGGCAGCCGGCGCTTCGATGTCGAAGAAGTGCTCGGGCTGGGGCCGGGGTCGATCCTGGACATGAACAAGTCCTCGGATGAGCACCTTGAAGTGATGATCAACAACAAGCCGGTGGGCACGGGAACCGCCGTCAAGGTCGGCGAGAACTTCGGGGTCCGGGTTAGTCACATCGGCAGCCCCGCCGAACGCATCGAAGCGCTCGCGGGCTGACCTGATTGATATTCATCAGCACGCGAAGCCCACGGCGCTATGCCGAGGGCAGATCGGTCTTTGTTGCGCTGTCCTGGCGGACCTTGATCGTCGTCCCCTCGACATCGACGACACGCACCGGTGTGCCCGCGTCGATGAGGGCTCCCACGGCCAGGCAGTCCGCCCGCTTACCCCCGAAGCTGCACGCCCCCACCGGCCGCAGGTCGGTCACGGCCTTGCCCAGCGTGCCGACCGGAAACGGCGGCGGGGCGGGGGGCTGGCCGGCGTCTGCTTCCGCCTCATCCTGCAGCGTCAGCGCCCGGCCGATCGGTGTGTTGGGCCAAATCCAGATCATCCCCGCGAGGATAAACGGCAGGGCGAGCAGCGTGAACGCCATCGATACCAGCCCCCAGGTCGTGTCGAAACCGAAGAACAACACGATCCCGACGACCGCGGCCACTCCCGCCAACGCCCCCATCACCCCGCCGGTCGGCAGAAACGCCTCTAACACCACCAGCACGATGGCGATGCCAAAGCACACGATCGCCCACACCATGTAAATGGTGTTGTCGCCGCCCCCGCCGCCGGGTGGCGGCACGGTTTGCGCGAACAGTTGGGCAAGGTTGGACCAGTCGATCGCCATCACACCTCATTATTGCGGCAAGAAAAACCAACGGCCACTGTTGTCTCTGCCGGGCTTACTGATCGAACTGCGCATCAAACACCAGGTCGCTAGGCGGGAAGTCCACGGCCCGGACAAACTCGGCGGCCTCGGTCGCGCCGTGCTCGCGGTCCATCCGCCCGTCTTCCCACTCCACCGAGAGCGGGCCGGCGTAGGCGATGTCGTTGAGCGCGACGATGATCTCTTCGAAGTTCACATCGCCGTGGCCAAGCGAGCGGAAGTCCCAGTAGCGGCGGGGGTCCATAAACGTCGTGTGCCCGCCGAAGACGCCGACCGTCCCGTCGCCGTGGCCCCACCAGGCGTCCTTCATGTGGACGTGGTAGACGCGGTCTTTGAACTCGTAGAGGAACTTGACGTAGTCCACACCCTGGTAGCCCAGGTGCGACGGGTCGTAGTTGAAGCCGAAACGCTTGTGCCCGTTGAGCGCCTTGAGCGCGCGCTGAGCCGAGGCGATGTCGAAGGCGATCTCGGTCGGGTGGACCTCCAGGGCAAAGTTCACGTCCTGCTTCTCAAACTCGTTGAGGATCGGCGTGAAACGCCTGGCAAAGTCCTTAAAGCCCTTGTCCCAGTAGGCCTGGTCGGTGGGGGGGAAGGCGTAGATCGCGTGCCAGATCGAACTGCCGGTAAAGCCGTTGACCACGGCCGGGAAGTCGTCTCCCTTGGCCCCGGCCTTCTTGCCCCGGCCCGGCTTGTTGTTCAGAAACCGGCGGCAGGCCTTGCCGGCTTTGGCCATCTTCTTCGCCGCACGCTTGCGGACGCCCTCCGGCTCGCCGTCGCCCCAGACATCCTCGGGCAGGATCGCCTTGTGCCGCTCATCGATAGGGTCGCAAACCGCCTGACCCACCAGGTGCATCGAGATCGCGTAGCTGGTCAGGCCGTGGTCGCTGAGCACCTCCCACCGGCCCTTGCAGTACTTGTCGCTGCGGGCGGCCTCGTCGACGTCGAAGTGGTCGCCCCAGCAGGCCAACTCCAGCCCGTCGTAGCCAAACGATTTGGCCTTCTGGCACATGGCATCAAACGGAAGGTCGGCCCACTGGCCGGTAAAGAGGGTAACGGGACGTGGCATGCAGGCCTCCTGAAGCGTGGGTGTTTCGAGCGGGGAACGTCGGGTCAGAGGTAGTTTGCCAAGGTCAGGCCGATAGATCAAAACGGTGTCGGATCAAACGCGGCTGGGTCCAGCACCACCGCGCCGCAGCCGGGGCAGTTGTTCTCGCCACGCTCGTACATGCCCAGGACCGAGGCCCCGCACTTGGGACAGCGCCCGCCGGGCGTCGCCGACCGCCGTGCAGCATCCATCACCCGCTCACGGATCAGCGCGGTGGACTGCTCGGGGCTCGCCTTGGGGTCGACCCGGAACGCCGGGCCGAAGGTCACGCTGGTGTGGCCGGGCTTGAGGACATGGACCACCATCCGCTTGCTCACCGCCGTGCCGTCGATCCAGCAGGGCACGATCGTCGCCTTGGCCAGCTTGCCCATCACCGCCGCGCCGGGCTGGAACGGCTTGACGATGCGGCTGTCGTACTGCAGGTGGCCCTCGGGGAACACACCGACCAAGTCGCCTTTCTTCAACTCGCGGACGATCTGGCGGACCTGCCGACCGGCCCCCTCCTTTTCGCCGGTCGCCGGGTCCTGCTCCAGGCAGATCGGGTCGATCGCCTTCCACAACGGCTCGCCCAGGCGGAAGCGGTAGCTCTGCAGCATCAGCCACCGGACCAGGCGGTTGACGCTGGATTGGATCAGGAACGGATCCATCGCCGTGGTGTGGTTGGCGACGATGATGACCGGCCCCTCGGCGGGGACATAGTGCTTGCCCCGGACCGATAGGCGGTGATAGGAGAACACAAAGAAGCGGGTGGTCCGCCAGAACGCGTTCGCCAATCGGTTGGGCATGGGGCCGTGCGTCAGGGTATAGAACAACCCGACCCCCCCGACGGCGATGAGCAGGCCCGCGGTCGCCAGGACCACGCCCGGCATCCAGGCATCGGCGTTGGGCAGCTGCCAGATGACGCCGTTGATCGTGACGGTGCCGACGGTCGAGACGATGTTGGCCAGCCCCATGACCCGGCCACGGATGTAGTTGGGGCTGAGCACCTGGAGCATCGACAGGACGTTGATGATCGCCATGTTGCCAAAGACCCCGATGAGCAGTCCCGAGGCGAAGTGGACCGGCCGGTGGGGCACGAGCGTGAAGACCAGCATCGCCAATGCCGCGCCGATCAGCGAGACCTTGAGGACCAGGGTCGACTCCCGCTGGGTGCCGATGGCCGAGATCACCCCGGCCCCGAGGAGCATGCCCCCGCCGATCGTCGCGGCAATGAACTGGTAGTGGCCAAAGAGCCGGTCACCGACGAAACCGAAGTGCAGGTGGCCGAAGGTCAACGCGGCGTTGTAGACGATCATCGCCGCGCCCCAGGTCAGGGTGTAGACCCCGATCAGCCGGACGTGGGCCTTGTGGCTGACGATGTACTTCATGGCTTGCTTCAGCGAGCGGTCGGTCTCGGCGACGGCGCGGTGGGAATCCGACGGCTTGAGGAAGGCGAAGAACGAGCCGGAGACGGCGTAGAACGCGACGGCGATGATCAGGCCGACCTTGATGGTCTCGCCCTTGTCGGCGTTCATGATGAACGACGCAGCGAGACCGCCGATCATCGCCGCGACGACGCCGAGCCCGACGATCAGCGCGTTGGCGGCCTGGAGCTGGCGCTGGGCGACGATCTGGGGGATGATCGCGTTGCGGGTGGGGTTGAACGTCGCCGCCAGCGAGCCGACCAGAAACAGGGTGAGATACACCAGCCAGCGCTGGTCGGCCGGGAGGACCGGGTCGCCCGACAGCCCGAGCACGCCGATCAGCGCGATTGCCAACACGACCGCGCGGGCCTCGTCGCAGGTCAGCAGGATCCACTTGCGTGGCAGCTTGTCCGCCAGCCACCCCGCCGAGAAGGACAGGACCAGGTAGGGCAGGAAGAACCAGAACTGCGTCGCGGCATTGAAGCTGACCCGCCCGGCGTCGGTCTCGGCCGCCATCGACCCCAGCAGGATCAGCGCCGCGGACATGATGATCCGGTCGCCGAAACCGCTCGCGGCGACCGACGCCCACATCAGCGTAAACCCCGAGTTACGCCACAGCGGGGTCACGGACCCGCCGGTGATCGGCGCCGAGGGCCTCGGCTCGGGTTGTGGGGTGGGGTCCGCCATCCGGCAGAAGGATAAACAGGTAGGCGGTCTTACTCCAGCCGAGACGAGGCACGCTCACGGATCTGCTGGATGCTCTTGATCAGCGGGTTGTCTTTGTTGTCCACGTTGATCGGGAAGACCTCGCTAAAGTCAGCGACGGCCCGGACCGCGCCCACGAAGTCCCCCGCGTTCAGCTTGTTGTAGGCGTCCTTGTAATGCACAAACATGGCAGTGACCAGGCGGTCCTCGGCGATCTTGAGCTGCTGCTCGTCCAGCGGCTCCAGTTCGCCCGGGGCCGGCAGGAACCGTATCGCCTCGCGGTAGCTGTTAAAGACCACGTGCATATCGGTGATGTCGCTGGCCTTGTAAGCCGCCCGAGCACGACGCAACGCGTCGGATGCGGCCGTCTCGTCGGGCGTGCCCTGCACCACCGGCGTGTCGATCAGGTCTCTGACCTCTTCGGCGCTGGTCAGTTCCAGGATGTCATTGCTCGAGATCGGCCCACCGTCATCCCCGCCGGTCAGCGTGGCAAAGAAGATAAACATCCCGATGCACAGCGCAAACCACACCCCGAGCCCGGCCCAAAGCTTCGTCCGGTTCTTGCCCCCGGCCGGGCCGTCGGGATCGGTAGGCGGCTCGTCGTCCCGGTCGTATTCGGGCTCGGTATTTGCGGAGATGAGGCTGACCCGGAAGACCTCTTGCTCGCCGATGATGACCGAGGACGGGTCGGTGATCGGCCGGGGCTTGGTCGTGACCCGCTTGCGGTTGAGCCGGGTGCCATTCTGAGAGTGGTTGACCAAGACCCACTGGCCGTCCTCTTCCCAGGCCAGCTCGCCGTGATTGCGTGAGACGACGGGCAGGTCGAGCACCAGCGTGTTGTCCGGGGCCCGGCCGAAAGTGATCGGGGAGGTATTGATCTGCAGCCTTTGCCCCGCGGTCGGGCCGGCGGTGATATGGACCTGTAGCGGCGTCAAAAGATCGAACCCTTCACAATAAAGTTAATCGCCAGCGGGGCGCAGATCACCAGGATCACGGCCATGAGGATCAGCATCGAGGGGATGAGGATCTTCAGGCTCGCCGAGGCGGACAGCTTCTCCGCCCGCACCCCGCGATGCGTCCGCAGCATATCCGACTGGAGCTTGAGGATCGACGCCAGAGGTGTACCCAGCGACTCTGCCTGGTTCACCGCGCCGACCACGCCCCGCAACGATTCCAGCGGGATCCGCTCGGCCAGGTTCTTGAGCGCCTGGGCCCGGGTCGAGCCGTACTCGATCTCGGACAGCGCCAATTGTAGTTCCTGGTTGAGGTCTTCTTCGGGGTCGTCGCGGATGAGCGTCTCGAGCGCCTCGGTAAAGGCCGACCCTGCCGCCATCACCAACGCGATCAGGTCCAGGGTATAGGGCAGCTGCTTGCTGATCCGCTGGACCCGGCTGGTCGCCTGCGAGCCGAGCACCAGCAGCGGCAGGGCGAAGCCGATCACCGCCATGATCGGGATCGTCATGAGCAGTGCCTGCCCGCCCAGCAGCAGCACATCCAGCACCGCGCCTAGCAACGCTGCGGATAGCGACGCGAATAGGCACAAGGCAAGGTGCTGGTCCACCGTGTATCCGCTGGGGTTGCCCGATGCGTTGAGGTCCTGCCGGACCTTCGCCCGCAGACCAGCCACATTCAGTCGCCTAGAGACCTGCATGCACATGCTCAGGATCGGCGCGACCAGGTTGTTCTCGAAGACCGTCTCCCGGTCGGCCCCCACGGCCTGCGCGATCTGCCGGTGTACCGGCGGCTCGTCGGGCACCGGGTATCGGAAGATCGCGTAGATCGGTACAAACACCCCCGCGAAGACAAAGGCGCTGGTCGCGATCATCAGGATGAGGGTGATAAGGTTCATCGTGAGCCAGTCGGCGTTAGCCAAACAATCCTAAATATCCACCTGCATAATCTTTCGGATCCAGAAGTATCCCCCGGCGATCATCAGCACGCAGACCATCAGCATGATCCGCCCGCGCGGGTCGGTAAACAGCAGCCGGGTGTGGTCCGGCAGCAGGAAGAACATCATGAAGATGATCACCACCGGCATCGCGGCCATGAACAGGGCCTGGAGCCGGCCCTGCGAGGTGATCGCGTCGAGCTTGCCCTCCAGCCGCTGGATATCGCGGATCGACTCGGCCAGGCGGTCCATCGACTCGCTCGAGTCCCCGCCCCGGACCCGGTGCATCTCGATCGCGGTGAAGGTCAGCCGATACAGCATGCTGCCGATCCGGTTGCTGGCCGCCCGCAGCGCGAGGTTCAGGTCCAGGCCCATCTCGTACTCGCTGAGGATCTGGCGGAACTCCTGCTGCATCGGCCCCTTGTAGTTGTCCACGATCAGCTGCATCGACTGGACCAGGTTGAGCCCCGCGCGGGTGCCCGAGGCCAGGGTCGTCAGCCCGTCGACAAGTTGCCGCTCGAGCTTCTCACGACGCTTCACCTCCAGGTGCTTGATCGTGAAGTGGGGGATGAAGACGGTGACGCCGGCAAAGAGCATCCCGACGATCAGCGTCCCGGTGAGGAACGTCGTCGCCAGGAAAACGATGATGACCGAGCCGATGTTGAACCACACCGCGTGGATCGGATCGATATCCAGCAGAAGCTGCCGCCGCAGCACCCGGTCGTAGCTGACCGCCTGGCGGTTGACCCAGCGCTTGCCCGGCCCGATGCCGTAGCGGATCAACAGATAGACCCCGGCCATCATCAGCAGGCAGGCGAAGATCCGCAGTCCCAGGTGGGGGGTGTCGAGCATGATGAAGCCGGGGTTTGACGCAGCCGTTTGCGTTTTAACGCGGTCTCGTTTCGTTGCGTGTTTAGCTAAGCCGCAAGCGGCCGGGCAGGTAGCTTACAAAAACACCTCGACGTCGAAGTGCTTGCGCTGGATCATGTCCTGGGTAAAGCTTGGCATATAGCCGGTGTGTCTCAGCCTGGGCTGGGACGGGTCTCGGAGGGTGAAGATATCTTCGAGCCGGATCGCGCCGGAGTCCGGCTCGATCGCGGTGACCTCGGAGATCGTGGTGACCCGGCGTCGACCGTCGGCGAACCGTGCGACCTGCACGACCATGTCCACCGCCGAGACGACCTGCTCCCGGATCGCCCGGATCGGCATGTCCACCGCCATGAGCACCAACGCCTCGAGCCGCTTCATGCAGTCGGTCGGCGTGTTGGAGTGGATCGTCGAGAGCGAGCCGTCGTGCCCGGTGTTCATGGCCTGGAGCATGTCCATCGCCTCGGCCCCGCGGACCTCACCAATGATGATCCGGTCCGGCCGCATCCGCAGCGAGTTGCGGACCAGGTCGCGGATCGTGTACGCCCCCTTGCCCTCGACGTTGGCCGGCCGGCCTTCGAGGCGGACCACGTGGGGCTGGGGGAGGCGCAGCTCGGCCGACTCCTCGACGGTGATGATCCGCTCGCTGGGCCGGGCGTAGGCCGAGAGCACGTTGAGCAGGGTTGTCTTGCCCGAGCCGGTGCCGCCGGAGATCAGGATGTTGCACCGGCCGACCACGCAGCCCTGGAGGAAGGCCGCCGCCTGATCGCTCAGAGAGCCCCGCTCGATCAGGTCGTCCATCGTAAACGGTACCCACCCGAACTTTCGGATGGTCATGCAGGGGCCGACCAGTGAGAGCGGGTTGATCACCACGTTGACCCGTGAGCCGTCGGGCAGGCGCGCATCGACCAGGGGCGTTGAGGTATCCACCCGCCGGCCGACCGGGGTCAGGATCCGCTCAATAATCGACATCAGGATGTCGTCGGAGAAGAACGTCCGGCTGGTCTCGACGATCTTGCCTTGTTTCTCGATGTAGATATGGTCCTTGCCGACGACCATGATCTCCGAGACCGACGGCATCTCCAGAAGGTCCTGCAGCGGCCCGAGACCGAACATGATGTCCTGGATGTCCTTGGCGACCGTGCGTCGCACGATGTAGCGCTGCAGGTCCTTGGGGACCATGGGAAGCTCTTGCGCGAACAGGTCGTCGAACGCCTCGTCCGCCACCGCCAGGTCTTCCTGCACGCTGGTGGGGTCGAAGATCAGCGGCATCATATCGACCAGGTTGTTGACCAGTTGGGCGATCTGCTGTTCTTTCAGGTCGTCGAGCAGCCGGTCATCGCCGGACTTGTAGTCGGTCTGGACCCGGCCCTCACACTGACGCACGACCTCGGCCTGCACGAGCCGACGCAGGTGCTGACGCAGGGCGTAGTGAACGACTCTTCGCCCCACTTTTTCGATATGCGATGTCAGCAGGGCTTCGAGGTGATGGAGCACCTGGTCGACAAACCGGTTGTCGCCTTTGTTCAGGTGGCCGGTGACCCGCAGGTTCATACGGTCCAGCAGTTCGCCATGGACATCGCGCTCCAGGTCCATGAGCTTGGCGTGCAGTTCGGCGTCGGTGATGTCCTCCTCTTCGCCGAGCTTGCGCCGCTGCTTGCCGACCAGCGCGATGCTGAACTGGCCGAGCTGGATCTCGTCGCCGAAGTCGACGGCCACCGGGCTGTCGGCCACGACTTCGCGGTTGGCAACGCGGGTGCCCGCCTGGCTGAGCGCCTCGACGAACATCTGGTTGCCCTTGCGCACGATCTGGCAGTGCCGACGTGCAACGAACGGGCTCTTGAGCACCAGGGTGTTGCCTTCTTCCCGGCCGATGGTCAGCGGGTCGCCTTCCACCTCCAGGGATTCGCGGGTGTTGCGGGTGTGGTCGTAGAGCCAGACTTCCATACGGCGGCGTGGTTCCAGTTGCGGAGGATTTCTTCGGTCGAGTCGGCCACTTCCGGCTGATCAAAACCATCTTGCGTGCAGGGAAAACTTCCGGGGGTCAGTCGTCAAGACCCATCCGCCGCAGCAGTTCCTGGTTCAACACGCTATCTTCCTTGGTGGTGATGGTGATGTCGTAGTCGTCGTCGGCCCGGACGGTGATGCTGAACTGCTCGTTGACCGTCAACTTCTCCAGGGCTTTGAGACTCAGCACTTCATCGGGCGAGACCTGGATGGAGATGTTGTTGTAACGCAGCACCCGCGAGCCGTCCTCGGACTGGCTGTTGAGCCGGTCGCCGACCTGGACGACCTCGAGCCGCTGGGCGACGTACATCACCCCGGTGCCCCTCCCGAACTCGCCGAGCACGTCGATATAGTCGCCGCGGGCAAGGTTGCGGGGCTGCTCGCTGGAGTCGACCTTCAGGGCGAAGATGCGTGTGCCGCGGTCGACATCCCGGCCGGCGCTGTCGAGCGTGCCGGACTGGACCATTGAGAAACGCAAAACCTCGTTCTTGCGGACGCTTTGATTCAAGGTTTCGCCCCAGCCGCCCTCAGGCATTTCAGCATCCAAGCTTGAGGGTGACATTGCATCGCCAAAAGCGTCCTCAAAATCGGAAGGAATCTCTATTGTTTCTAGGTCCCCCTCTTTTATTATGTCTCCTCGATCTTTGGCGACCTTGAATCGAAAAACGGTGACGGTGTCTTCGTTCTGCGAGGCGGCCCGCATCTCGACGTAGACGTTGACCAGCACGACGGCGATCACCGCGAGGACCACGCCGACAACCACCAGTTGGGTGCTGCCGGCGTTCGGGGCATTCTGATTAGGCATCTGGCTCATAGCAGGCATCCGTGGTTTAGGCTCGGTGTCGGGAGCCGGTGGGCGGTCGTTCTAAAGCCCGGGCGCTCAATCCCCGGCAGGATCGGGCGGGTTGCCGATAGGGTAACGCAAGCTGACGTTGACGTTTACCGCGCTGGCCCGCAGCGGCGGCTGAACCGGGCCGAGTTGGCTGGGGTCCACCGGCCAGGCACGAATGGTCAGCGTCTGGCCATCCCGCTGCATCAGCATGTTCCGCCCCTGGTTGGCGACATCAGCCAGGCTCAGCAGCTTGAAGCCCCGGCCCTCGGCGAGTTGGCGGTAGTGCTCGGTCACCGCCTCGACGGCCGTGTAATTCACCCGGTACTGGGCGACCTCGGTGTAGGCACCGCCACCCTCGTCACGCAGCAACGCGATCGACCGGACCGAATAGGTCGGCGGGGCAAGCCGGCCCGGGTCCCGATCGATGGGGATGTTGGTCTCGCTTGCGACGCCGGGGACGCCGCCTGGTGGCGGTTTGGTCGGCACAAAGCCCGGCGCGTGAGGCCCCCATCCTGAGGCAGCCGGCTGGTTCGCGTTGGTCCGGGTCTGCGCCGCGCTCAGCCCGTCCATCAGGTCGTTCGCCGCAGAGACACCCAGAACGCCAGTCGCAATCAGCAGGCCCAGCACGATCACCAGCCGAGCGATCGCCAAGGCCCGCCCGGTCGTGGCGGGTGGCTCGGTCTCGGGTGACTCTTTCGGCGTGGTCTGGGTCAAGGTTGGCGGGCGGTGGGACGGTGGGGGCTGAGCGGGGCGCTCGACCGGGTGGGTTACTGCACCCGGTTCTCGATGGTCTCTCGACGGGCGCGGGTCTGATCGTTTACCAGGATCTCTTCGGCCTGCATGAGCTTACTCTCGGCATCGATCCAGTCACGCTGGGCGATGGCCGTATCACATTGTTGGAGCCAGACATTAAAGTCACACAGCCGGATTTTCTCCCGGATGGTCTCGCTGTCGAACATCGCCTGGGCTTCGATGTATTTTCGCTTCGCGCTGCCGAACGATTTGTTCATAAACAGGTCGTCCCCCTGGGCGACGGTCGTGCGGTACACATCCAACTCGCCGATGCGGCTTTCGATCTCCAGAAGCTCGGCGGTTCGGCCCAACAGCAGGATCGCCGCCGCCAGGCTCTGCTTCGCCTGGTCGAGGTTGCCCGCGTCGAGCGCGTCTTCTGCCGCAGCCTGAGCGATGCGCCCGTTGGCCTGCTGGATCTTGGCCTGGATCTGTCCGTCCAGGTCAGGGCCATGCTCTAAGGCCTGCTTGTATGCCGTGATCGCACCCGCGTAGTCGCCGTCGGCCATGAGGCGGTCGCCACGCGCACGGGCCGCGACCTGCATCCGGGCCCCCGCGATGCGAGTCCGCATCTGCACCGCCTGCGCGTTGTTCGGGTCGAGCTCAAGCACCTGCGTCAGCAAGCCGTCGGCGCGGTCGGGCTCGTTCGCCGCGAGCGCGGCGGAGGCCTCGTCCAGCAGTTCCTGGACCTTGATCTTCTTAAGCTCCGCGTAAGCGGCTTCGTTGGGGTAGTCGGGAAATTCTCTCTGCCTGTCTTCGAGCGCGTCTTCCAGTTCACGCCAGTCCTTGTCGGCAATGGCATCCTCAACACGCCGGTCGATTCTTCGCTTGCGTTGTTCACCGCCCAGCGCCTGAGCCAATTGGATCACGGTCGGGTTCGCGGCCAATGACTCATTGGTGATGCTGTCCAGCTCATCGACCGCTTCTTCCAGGTCATCCGCCGAGACCCTGGGGAACAAGCCTTGCGTGCTGGAAATCATCGGCTGGTACTTCACAAAGAAACCGCGGATATTTCGCCAGTGCCGACGCGAGTCGATGCGTTCACCAACGGCTGTGAAAAGATTCGTCAGCCGCTGCAGGTCTTTGATCTGCTTAAGCTGTTGCTCCAGCCGCGCGAGCGTGGCCAGGTCTTGCTCGGCGGGGTCACGGTCACGCTGGCGCTGGATCTCCTGGCTGGCTCCGTCAAGGTTGCCTTCCCTGATCTGGAGACGGATCCCATCGGCGATGAGTTGGAAGGTCTTACGCTGCTCGTTGTTTTCTGAGAGACGTTTGGCTTCTTCGTGAGATAGCTTCACGTTCGGGCCGGCCTCGACCTCCTCGTCTTCCCACTGCAGCGAGACAGAGGCATACTGGTCGAACTTGCTGACCGCCGTGATGAAGTCCCCCGCCTCGATCGCCAGCATGCCCTCGGAACGCAATACACCGGCGCTGCACAACTCGTATAGGTAGTGACCCTTATTGGTCATCGTGTGGGTCTCGGGGATCGCCGCGAACGCCGCGGCGGCCTCGGCGTACTTCTCCTCGAAGTGCAGGCGGTCGGCGCCCTCGAGGTCCGCTTGGATCGCGTCGATCCGGAGCTGGGCCAGTTCATCTTTCTGTTGGCCCTGCCAGACGAAGAACCCGCCGATCAGGACCCCCCAGCCGAGCAGCATGACCGCGAGGATCAGCGGGATCTTGCTGCGCTGGGGAACCGCGGCGGTCTCGCTGACGTCCGTAACGACTGGTTGGTTCATCCCCGCGTGGGGCTTGGGGCCCGCCGGGTGCTGGCTGTTCTCGGCCGAGTCGCCGGCGAAGTGCATGCGGATGGCTTCCAGCAGTTCCGAGGAGGACCCGACACGGCGTGCGGGGTCCTTTTCCATCATGCGCTCGACCAATGCCGAGAGCGATTCGGGGATGCCCGGGATTAACTGATTGAGCGGGGTTGCCTTCGCGCGGACGTTGGTGTGCCACTTGACCCAACGCATGGCCTGGTTGCGCTGATCGCGGAGGATGGTCCGGAACGATTCGTCGAACTTCTCGCGGCCCGCCAGCATCTCGTACGCCACAATGCCCAGGGCGTAGAGGTCGCTCTTGGCGGTGGCCGGCTCGCCCCGCAGGGTTTCCGGCGCCATGTAACGGACCGAGCCGACGTCCATCGCCTGCTGCTCGCTGACGACGGCCGCGAGGCCGAAGTCGGCCAGCTTCAGCCCGCCCTCGCGCGGCATCAGGATGTTGCTGGGCTTGAGGTCCCGGTGGACCATGTTGTGACGGTGGACCGCATCGAGCGCTTTGGCCGATGCCGCGACGATGCCCAGGGCTTGGCGCTGGTCCATCGGGCGTGGCTCCTGCTGAAGGATGCCTTCAAGCGATGGGCCATCGACCAATTCGCTGATGAGGAATAGCCCGCGGTCGTCGTTGATGATGTCGATGAACTGCACCAGCAGCTTCGGGTCGCTCGCCGCGACCTGCTTGTGCAGCGATGCCTCGGCTACGGCGCGCTGACGAATCTCGTCGCCCGTGTCGCCGGCCGGAACGATGATCTGCTTGATCGCCACGTCTCGGTTGAGCACGTGGTCTTGGGCCCGGAAGACCACGGCCGTACCCCCGGCCCCGACCTGTTCCATGATGGTGTAGTTGTCCACCTTGTCGCCGGGCTTGGCGGTCAGGGTCGTGACGGCGGGTTGGCCGAAGTTCGCTTGATTCATGGGGCGGTCCCGTGAGTTCAATCGGTAGGGGCGAGCCACCGGGGAGGAGGCGTTCGGCGCGTCCATCGTCAGGGACGGGCCTGCTTAACCTCTTATACCAGCGCGGTTACGAAATTGTTCATCGCATACGTATTCTAGGCCGGTCACCCGCATTTGCCCAGAAACCCTTTTGGTACGTCGGCTCCCGGCCGGCGCGCAGGCCACAACCCATTGCGGGCAGTCTTCCGTGTAAAACGGCCAACTCGGCTCAAGATTGCCTTGTGTTTGCGGGTCGTGCCACATCGTGCCGAGATCATCCCTTCCGTTGAGTATTTGCAGGAGAGGGCTTTCTACAACCCAGATCGGGGCGAATGCAACGACCGGTCCCCAAACACGGTAGATCGAATCAGTTAGCCTCTTTTGGGATGGCCTACCAGAGCAGGGGTGTCCACAACTCCAGCATATGCTCAGCCCCACCGATCGCTGCGCCGGCCGCCGCGGCAAGGGCGAAGGGGACTTTTGGCCCGCCGGGCAGGTCGTCCGGCTTGATCGCTTTGCCCCGGGTCGATGCGATGCCGACGATCCGGTAGAGCGTCAGCTTGACACGTTTGTGCTTGACCATCAGCACGATTGCGATCAAGGCGCCGATCAGCAACGCATAGACCGTCGTCGCCAGCACGACCTCCCACCGCCCGGCGATCGCGCCGATCGCGGCCATCAGCTTCATGTCGCCCCCGCCCAGCCCGCCGATCGTGATCAGGATGAAGAACGGGATCAGCCCCGCGAGCAGGGCGATGAACGAGGCCGCCAACGTGCCGTCCTGCCCCCCGATGCCGCGCCCCGCCAGCAGCCCCGCGAGGAGCCAGTAGCTCAGCGCGCCCAGCGCGGCCGGGTAGGTCAGCCGGTTGGGGATCTTCTCGGTGCGGATGTCGGTGACCGACGCGGCAACGACCACGCCGAGCAGCCCAACAAACGCGATCCATTCGGGCAGCAGGTCTGGCATAGGGAGAAGGTACCAAGATGTCCGGATCAGAAACCATCAGGCCTGCTTACCGCAGGGGGCCGACCAACAAAAAACCCCGCACCTGGTGCGGGGTATTGCTGTCAATATTGGGTCACTGCCGTGTCAGGGATTCGCCGGGTCGGGGGCGTCACCCTTAACCTGGTCCCAGTTATCGACAACCCATTCGCGAAGGTCGCCGGCGAAGAAGATCAACAGCCCCAGCAGCGGCAGGGCGATGGCGGCGATAATCAACAGCTTCTCAAAGCCCTCGGCACCCTGCTCGTCACGGTGCAGTTTGGTCAGGCCTTGCTTTGTCCGGGCAATCAACTTCTTCATGTCGGTCTCCTGCCGGCGGAGCCGGCGATCATCTTGGTTTATCTATTAATTCGACGAGGCACGCTCAAGCAAATTACGTCTTCGTTTTAATTAGTATCAGTCGATAGGTCAGAACGGCATCTGGTTCATCGTTGTAACCAGCCCGTGGTGTGCCGCCAGCAAGGCCAGCCCGTATCGGATCAGGGCGTAACCGGGCAAGGCGATCGCGGCGAGCAGGAGGGTCCACTCAAGGGTCGTTGCGCCCTTTTCATCGTCGTGCAGGGCGATCAGCTTGTTCCGGATTATCAGGTAAAGCTTGTGCATTGAACACTCAACTCTATTGTCGTCTATCGGCGAGGTCCAATTTGGCTTCCACATAATCCCAGAATAGTACTGGGTTAAGCGTTATTCAAGCCAAAAATATCGGCGGTTATCCCGGAGATCATCGGCTTGACATCCTCTTTCAGGTGCCCGCTGATCAGAGAACGCTCGCCGGTGGGTTTCAATTGCATCTTCCTGACCCCTTCTTCGTCCACCGTCGGTTGGAGGGTGAAGATATCGCGGAGCTGGTAGTGGCCTTGACCCTCCATGGGCTGGACCTCGGCGATCTGGATGACCTGCCGGTACCCGCCGACCTGGCGGACCAGGTGGACAACCACGTCGATCGCGGAGCTGACCTGGCTCCGAAGGGCGGCGAGTGGCAATTCGACCTCGCTCATCAGGGCCATGGTCTCCAGGCGGTTGAGCGCGTCAAAGGCGGAGTTGGCGTGGAGCGTGCCCATCGACCCGCCGTGGCCCGAGGTCATCGCCTGGATCATATCCAGGGCCTCTTCGCCGCGGACCTCACCGATGATGATGCGGTCCGGTCTTAGCCGCAACGACGAGCGGAAGAGTTCACGGATACGCACCGCGCCCCGGCCGAAGCGGTCGGCCGACTTGCTCTCCAGCGAGATGACGTGGTCCTGTTGGAGCTGAAGCTCGGCCGAGTCTTCGATCACCACGATCCGCTGGCCGGCGGGGATGTAGCTCGACAGCGCGTTGAGCAATGAGGTCTTGCCCGAGCTGGTACCCCCGGCCACGAGCATGTTCTGCTCGGAATTGACCATGACCCGCAGGTACTGGGCCGCCTCGGCCGAGAGCGAGCCGATGTGTACCAGCCAATCGACGTCCAGCATCGTCTTGGCGAACTTGCGGATGGTCATCGCCATACCGAAGCGGGCGCAGGGCTCCTTAGCGACATGGACCCGCGAGCCGTCGGGCAGGCGGGTATCGACGAGGAAGTCTTCGTCGGCGATCGACTTGCCGGTGAACTGCAGGATATTGTTGACCGCCGCTTCGTAGGCCTCGATGTCAGTGAACTGCGCGTCGGTCTTGATCAGCTTGCCGTCCCGCTCGATGTAGACCTCCTGATGGTTGTTGACCATGACCTCGGCGACCTGGGTGTCCTGAAGGTAGGGCAGGATCGGCGCGAGGTAGTGCTGGATGGTTTTTTCGAACAGGGCGGTGTCGGACATAAACTGATCTTAACGCGGTGTCAGGCACTTCGCTGGGCTAGGTGTTGGCGTGGCTCGTCGATTCGGTATAGCGTTTGGTATCACCTGCTAAAATGGACGAGGGAATCGCAGCAATGGTTGCAATCAAGATCACCGGCGACGCCCTTTGGGCGAGGATGGAGCGGGCCGTGGATAGGGTCGAGGATCGGCTGCGGCGTGCGGTGGCCGCGCTGGAAGAGGCGGGTGTGCCCTATGCCGTGGTCGGCGGGCTCGCCGTGCGGGTCTGGGTCGCCCAGGTTGATGAAGCAGCGGCGCGGACAACACGGGATGTGGATGTGCTGATTCGCCGAAACGATCTGGACACAATCAAGCAGGCCATGCAGCGGGTTGGTTTTATCTATCGTGAAGTGGCCGGTATCTGCCTCTTCCTTGATGGCCCGGAAGCCAAACCCCGTGACGCCGTCCACTTAGTCTTCAGCGAAGAGATGGTTCGTGAAGACGACCCCGAGCCCAACCCCTCGGTCGAGCGTTACACCATGGTCGGCGACCTGCGGACGATCGACCTGGAAACGCTGGTCCGTATGAAACTGAACGCGTATCGCCTGAAAGACCGGGTTCATGTTCTTGACATGCTGGAGGTCGGCCTGATCGATGCGACCTGGGTCGGTCGTCTGCCCGCGGTTTTCGCCCAGCGATTGCAATCGCTGATCGACAACCCAGACGGCTAATGGACAAGGCGACACTCCTGCCGCCTTGCCTTAATCGAAGTTGTTGTTTGCCTACGCCGCCTTCGCCTTGCTCGTCTTACGCTGCTGCTGCTGACGGGTGCGGCCGACGGTGCGCTGGTCGGCGGTCATCCGGCGCTGGGGCTCTTCGTCCATCACCTGGACCAGGTCGATCGGGTCCTCGGCCCAGAGGTCCGCACCGATTTCTTCGGCCAGGCCATCGGCCCGGTTGAAGACCCCGCCGCCCACGATGATCTGGATGTTCGGGCAGGCGCCGACCGCGTGCAGATGGTCGATGAGCAGGCGCGTGGCCGGGACGGTCGGTGCGATCGCGCCGAAGACGACGAGCTTATCGATCTGTTTTTCACCGAGTTGGGCGACGATCTCGTCGTTGGCGATCCCGCCCCCCGTGAAGTAGACGTCGTAGCCATCGGCTTCGAGCAGGTCGGCGCACATCTGCCCGGCCAGCTCTTCCGACTCCTCGGCCCCGCACACGACCAGGGCGGAGACGCCGCGGCGTGCCTTCTGCTCTAGGCGGAACTGGAGCTGGTCCGAGATGGTCCGCAGCAGGCGGGTGGCGTAGTTGTAGGCCAGGCGGGTCATCTGGTCGTTTCGCCGCATCGTCTGGATCTGGTGGAGGGTGGGCCAGATCAGGTTGCTGGCGACCGTCTCGGCCGGGCAGTCGGCCTCGAAGATCTCGTCCATGATCTCGCGCGCCGTCTGGCGGTCACCCGAGATCAGGCAGGTAAAGAAGCGTTCCAGGATCGCGTTGCGTCGACTCGACATGCATCACTCCGCATGGGGTTGCCCTGAGGGCGGGGGTTGGGTCGGCGTCCGTGTTAAAGAGGGATCGGCCTTGCCGGTGTGCTTGTGCCGGGCGTCAACGTCCACACGACGCCTGTGTACTCTGTTCATCGGGGGCCCGGTCGTCGATCCACCAGTCGCGGCTCTGTGTGGTGTGATCGGACTTTCCTGATCGATTGCTGGCGTGGCTTTGTCCGAGGTCAACATCTGTAGCCGAACAAATCAACGATCCATGGTTTAGCCTTGCCAGGCGAGGTCCAGATAATTTCGTTACCCAGGCCGCGCCAGGCGGGCTGATCGTTACACTCCAAACAGGCGTCTGTCTTGAAGCGATAGGAGACTGTCATGAAACACATTTGGCCCCTGACCGGACGCGCTTTTGCTCTGGTGCTGTCGTTGGCCCTGCTCAGCGGCTGCAGCGTGAAGCTGATGTCCTGGCAGGAGGAGATCGAGCTGGGCAATGAAGCGGCCCCGCAGTTCCTGGCCGAGGGCGGTGGGCAGGTCCCGGATCAGGAGGTTGTTGCGTATGTCCGCGAGATCGGGACCCGGCTGGTTGCGGGAGTCGATCACAGCCAACTGCCGGAGGACCTGGTCTGGGAGTTTCACGTGTTGGACTCCTCGGTGATCAACGCGTTTGCTTTGCCCGGCGGCAAGGTGTTCATGAGCCGGGGGCTGATGGAGAAGATGACCAACGAGGCCCAGCTTGCCGGCGTGCTGGGGCACGAGATCGGTCACGTGACCCGGCGGCACGGCAACCAGCGGATCAGCCAGGCGATGCTGATCCAGTTTGGCGTGGTCGGCCTGGCCGTGGCCGGGTCGTTGAGCGACAGCGAGTGGGCCCAGATGATCGGGCTAGGCGCGGCGGCGGGGGGGCAGCTCTACCTGCTCAAGTACACCCGAGACCAGGAGACCGAGGCGGATTTCTACGGCGTGCAATACATGGCCGCGGCGGGCTACAACCCGGTCGGCCAGGTCCAGGTCATGGAGATCCTTCGGGAAGCCAGCGGCGGCCAGGGCGGTCCCGAGTGGCTCTCGACCCACCCCGCCCCCGACACCCGCATCAGCGACCTGCAGCGGCTGATCGTCCGGGACTACCCCGATTTCGACAAGCCCGGGGCCTACGTTTTCCGCCAGGACGAATTCCAGAGCAACATCCTCGCCCGGCTGCGATCCCTGCCCCCGCCCCGCCACGGAAGCCCCAATGCGATGGTCGGCCCCGAAGCATTCGAAGCCCTCACCGGCATCGCCTGGGGTCAAATCGAGCACGTGGGATGCGACTGCAAGAAGCACTGACCAGGTCAGGCGAGCCGGGGCCTTCGGGCCCGGTCCGTTCAGAGGGTGCTGGATTCGGGTGTATGCCAACGCGATCTTTGTGACAGACCGGGGCCGCAGGCCCCGGCTCGCGGGCGATCTTTACCGCTATGATCGGTTCATGGACGCTGCCCAGACCAACCCGCCTACTGCCGACCCGGCCTGGACCGACGCCGACCTGTCCGAGAACCCGCACAAGAACGCGGACAAGGCCAAACGGGTCAACCAGATGTTCTCGGCGATCGCGCCCAGCTACGACCTGAACAACCGCGTGCACTCGCTGTGGCGCGACCAGGCGTGGCGCCGGGCGGCGGTGAAGATGGCGGGTGATAACGCGGTCGGGGATGTGCTCGATGTCGCCTGTGGGACCGGTGATCTGACACTAGCATTCCGAGATAATCAATGGCGCAAAACCCAAGGGGCCGGCGAAGTCATCGGCATCGACTTCACGCACGAGATGCTGGCGATCGCTAAGCAAAAAATACCCGAAGACTGGAAAGATGGCGATGGCTACAGCGGTGTCGAATACTTCCAAGGCGACGCCATGTGTCTCCCGCTGCCCGATGCGTGCTGCGACGTCGTGTCGATCGCGTTTGGGATCCGCAACGTCGCGGACCCGGCCAAGGCCATGGCCGAGTTTTATCGCGTGCTTCGGCCCGGCGGTCGCGTCATCGTCCTCGAGTTCTCGCTGCCCAAGAACCCGGTCATGTTGGCGGGCTACAACTTCTACTTCAGGCACATCATGCCCCGCACCGCGACGCTGATCTCCGGCGACAAGAGCGGGGCCTACAAGTACCTGCCCAAGAGCGTGAATTCTTTTATCGATCGGGAGGGGATGATCCGGATGATGGCGGATGCGGGCCTGACCGAGATCAAGGCACGGCCTCTGACCTTTGGCATCGCCGTCTGCTATCGCGGCGATAAGCCCGGCTAAAACCACGGCCTCAGGTCCATCGACGATGTCGTGACGGCTGCCGCGAACAAACGGTTGCAAGGACTTTGAAGGTCAAGGCACCGGCACACCAAATAAGGTGTTGCCCTCTTCCTCCTCGGGCTCGTCTTGGTCTGCCGGCCGGTTCGCGAGGCCTGGGTCGTCCTCATTCGGGTTATCCGGCCCAGATTCAGGCTCATCCTGATCCGACGGGTTTGTCGGTTCATTGGCTCGCAGGGTCTGGCGGTCTTTGATGGCTTGAGCCAGCTCCGGCTCGTGGACGACGATGTGGTTGTAGCTGACCAGGGCACCCGAGATCACCGCCGAACCGGCGAGCAACACACCGACGATCAGGCCGCTCGCGCGGAGCTTGCTCCCTTTACCCACGGTCATCAGCAGCGCGAGGCACGCCAGGGCCGGGGCGACCCAGGCCCACTGCAGCAGCTGATCGAATCGGGTCTGGGCCAACTCGTCGCTGACTTGTTCGAGCATGATCGAAGCGCTGTTGTGGGTTTGCCAGACGCCGACCGCCGCGAGCGCAGCGAGCCCGAAGAACACCATCGCGGTATAGCGCAGTGCCGGGGACTTGCCCAGGGAGATGCTCAACGCGAGGACCAAGAGCAGGGCGGCAACGGCCAACAATGCCGGGCCGTGAACGAGCAACTGGTAGGCGAACAGCGGGTCGGCGACCGACCGGGCGGTATCCTTGATCTGCTCGAAGTAGTAGGTGACAAAGTCGGGCATCGGGGCACTCCGATCTTGGCGGGTGGGTGTTGAGGGGTCGCCGGGGTCTTTGGCACTTGAGGTATCGGCCAGAGGGTTTGCCCGGCCATACAAGCCTTGCTATCTTACGATGCTTAGCACTCGGGGCGTAGCGCAGCTTGGTAGCGCGCCATACTGGGGGTGTGGAGGTCGCAGGTTCAAATCCTGTCGCCCCGATTGTCTGCCAGATCAAGCCCTTCGGCCAGCCCGCCGAGGGGCTTTTTGTTGATCGGCGGCCTTTTCCTACGCTTTAACCCAACTGTCATATTGAAACCACGGCGTGGCGGTCTCTACCCCGCAGAGAACGTCGCCGGGGGGCGGGGTATACCATTTGTTCTGATTGGGCAAGGGCCCTACCGTTGCGACGCGACCCGCATGGGAGAACAACGATGCCAGATCCCTTACCAGCTTTTGCCGGTTTTGGCCGAAAAACCCAGGCTTTCCTCAAGGAACTGGATACCCATAACACACGCGATTGGTTCAACGCCAATAAAGAGCGGTACGAATCCGAGGTGGTTGGACCGGCGCTGGCGTTTATCTCTGAGATGGAGCCGAGGCTAGAACATATCAGCCACCACTTGACGGCGATCCCGGCCAAGCAGGGCGGCTCGCTGATGCGTATTTACCGTGATGTCCGCTTTTCGAAGAACAAGAAACCCTACAAAACCAACATCGCGATGCACTTCCGCCACGAGCTGGGCAAGGACGTGCACGCGCCGGGTTTTTATGTGCACATCCAGCCACCGAGTGTGCCCAACGACTACGAGATGAAAGGCTCGATGGTCGGGGTGGGCATCTGGCGGCCGGATGCAGAGGCGCTCAAAGCGATCCGCGGTCGCATCATCGATAAGCCCGACGAATGGCTGGCGGCGCGAGACGATGCCGACTTCAAGCGAGTTCTTGATCTGACGGGTGATGCGCTCAAACGCCCGCCGCGCGGGTTCGACCCCGACCACCCTTGTATCGAAGACCTCAAGCGCAAAGATTTCACCGCCATGCGCTCGATCTCGGTCAAGGAGGTGGGCTCGGCCAAGTTTCTGGACAACGTTGAAACGGCTTTTGCCGCCGCCGCCCCGTTCATGGCTTTTCTCTGCAAGGCCGTGGGTGTGCGGTATTAGATCGCCATTGGCTACTCACCCCGCACCGACCGGGATCAGGTGGCCCGCTTGGGTTGCGCAGGTTTGATCGCCTTGGATGCGGTCAGGGTCGAGACACAGCTTCGTCTCGCCGCCCACGATGGTCGCGATGGCCCGGCCTTTGACCGGCCAGCCGTCGAACGGGCAGTTGCTGCTCTTGCCCGCGAAGGCGTTGGTGTCGATGGTCCAGGCGTGGGCCGGGTCGATGATGGTGACATCGGCATGGGCACCGACGCCGAGGTGGCCTTTGCCCGCGAGTTCACAGAGCTGGGCGCCGTTGGAGGACATCAAGGCGATCAGCCTTGGCCAATCGATTGCGCCGGTGTCGATCAGGGCCTTGATGTACAGGGCCAGGGCGCACTCGAGGCCGATGATGCCGTAGGGGGCGATGGCGAACTCGCGTTCTTTTTCCTCTCGGGTGTGCGGGGCGTGGTCGGTGGCGAGGATCGAAATCGTGCCGTCGGCGACCGCGGCGGTGAGCGCCTCGATATCGCGCCGGGTGCGAAGCGGCGGGTTCATCTTGGCGTGGGTGTCGTAATCGGCACAGGCCTCTTCGGTGAGCAGCAGGTGGTGCGGGCTGACCTCGCCGGTGATCCGGCCCAGGCCGCCGGGTTGTGCGAAACTATCATCGGGAGCCTGGCCGTTTGCGACGGCGCGATCAAACCTGGCTCTGGCCTCACGTAGCAGGCCGACGCCGCCGGCGGTGGTCATGTGCTGGGCGTGCCAGCGGGCGGTATAGCCCAGCGCTTCGCTGATACGGATGTCGCGCTCGATCATCAGTTCTTCAGCCAGCGCGGGCCAGCCCGACAGCCCGAGCTTGCTGGCCAAAGCCCCGGCGTTCATCGCGCCACCGCCCAGGTCCGGGTCCTCGCAGTGCTGCATGAACACCTTGCCGGTCATGGCGATGTACTTGAGCGCGTCGTGCATCACCTTGGCCGAGCCGACCGGCGTGCCGTCGTCGGAGAAGCCCACGGCCCCGGCCCGGTTCATCAGCCCGATCTCGGCCAGTTCCTTGCCGGCCCGGTCCTTGGTCGCCGCGCCCACGGGGAAGACATGGGCCAACTTCGCGCGGGCCGCCTGCTTGTAGACGAACTCGATCATCGAGTCGTCGTCGATCGCGGGGGTGGTGTTGGGCATGCAGCAGACGCTGGTAAAGCCCCCGGCCACAGCCGCGGCCGCGCCCGTCGTGATCGTTTCCTTGTCCTCCTGCCCTGGCTCACGGAGGTGGACATGCACGTCGATCAGCCCGGGGGCGACGATGCAGCCCGAAGCATCGAGGCTCGGGCCGTCGGGCGCGGAGACCCTGCCCAAGGACTTGACGACACCGTCTTCTAGCACCAGGTCGGTGATCTGGTCGACGTCGTTGGCCGGGTCAATGACCCGACCGCCGGTAACAGTGAGCTTGGCCATGCCGACAGGATACGGCAACCTGCGCTGGCGAGTTTGCTCGTTTGGTGGGTCGAGTACCACATCGCGGCGTGCCTAGCGCGGCAAGCTCGACCCGGCCAGTCGTTCGGGGTTCTAATCCACGACCTCGATCGAGCTGTTGCTCATACCCCGCCGCTCGGAGACGGCGCGCAGGTACTCGATCCGACGCCGCTTGGACTCGGCAACGAGGTCGTGCCGGCGGATCTGATAATTGCTCCAGGCCCCCAGCACGCGCAGCACGAAGGTGACGAAGATGAACACCGTCGCGATGATCGCTAGCGCCACGAGCTTGGTCGTCAGGTCCATGCGTCTGCTATCGACGCCAGGCAGAGCGAGGTCCAACCGGGCTGAGCCAAGGCGTTATCGGAGGGCGCTGCTGCTTGCGGATGCGCATTGACCGTGTCGCGCCGGTAGAATCCAGAACCTATGCCGGGTCCTCTTTCTTTGCGAGTTTTGTTAGGTCTGTTGCTGATGGTCGGGCTCTGGCAGAGCCCGGGCGGGGGGAGAGCTTATGGGCAGGTCTCGGGGGTGACACTGGATATCAAGGCCGAGCACCTGGGCCTTGGCGGGTACGTCCGCCGGGGGTCGTGGACGCCGGTCCGCCTGGAGCTTTTCAATCAGTCGCCCGAGCCGCTGGAGGTGGTTTGCCGCTGGATGCTGAGGGACGATGACCAGGACAAGGTTGTCGCCGAGCGCACCGCGACGCTCGGGTCCCAGCGTGACGAGCGGGTCTGGCTCTACGCTAACCCGCCGTGGGACAGTTCTCCGGGCAGTGTCTGGACCTTCCAGGTGGTGGACGCGAATACCAATCAGCTCCTGACCCGGCAGGAGGTCACGGTCCCCCAGCCGTTCTTCATCGAGCCCAATCGCAACATGATCGGGGTCTGCGGGGTCGCGTCCCTGGGGCTGCTGCCGTTTGACCGCTGGTCTTCTCAGCACGAGCCGATCCACCGGATCGAGGGGCTGAGCCTTCAGACGCTGCCGGACCGTTGGTACGGCCTGGCCTCGCTCAGTGCGCTGGTCTGGTGCCCCTCGGAGGGGGGCGATCCCGGTGATATCTCATTCACCGAGCCGATGCGCGGGGCGCTGCGTGAGTGGGTTTACCGCGGCGGGCACCTGGTGATTGTTCTGCCGCAGGCCGGCCAGACCTGGACCAGTTCGGGGGTCAGCGACCTGCTCGCCCCGCTGCAGACGAGAGACCTGCGGCAGGTCGAGTTGGAGGCTCCGTCGTCTTTGTTCCCGGTCCGGCAGAGCACCCGCAAGGTCCCGATGATCGGAATCGACCTGGAAGAGGCGGGAGGCTGGACACCGATCTTTCAGACCAGCCCGACCGCGGAAGAAGGGGCTGAGCCCGATTCCCAGCCCGAGCCGGTCACGCTGATCGCCGGCCGGCGCTTCGGGTTTGGCCAGGTCACCCTGATCGGGATGGACCTGAGCAGCAGCGCGATGATCAACACGGTCGGCGGGTTCGACATGTACCGTCTCTGGCCCAGGGTGTTTGGCTGGCGCGTGAGCCGGACCGGCCAGATCATCCCCGATGCCCTACTCGACAGCCAGGACGGCCGACGGATCTACAACCGCCCCGGCGGCTTCCAGGCGCAGGTCGAGATCGGCGACTGGATCGGCCCCCGGGTGGCACGGCAGGCCAGCACCGGGCTGACACTGGGCCTCGCCATCGTGCTGTTTCTGCTCTACGGCGGGGTGACGCTGCTGACCTTCCCGGCCGTGCTGCGCGGTTCGGGGATGGACCGGCACAGCTGGCTCATCTTCATCGCCGTCATCGGGGTCTTCAGCGCCGTCGCCTGGGGCGGGGCGTCACTGCTCAGGCCGGCGAGCACCTCGGCGACCCACTTCTCGGTGATGACCATCGACGGGAACACCAACATTGTGCACACCCGATCGTGGGTCTCGCTCTTCGTGCCCCGGTTCGACGCGGTCGAGGTGGCCGTGCCCTCCGAGCCCGACGGGGTGATCAGCCAGCCCCTGCACAACGCGCTGTCCAGCCCGGGCCTGGTCCTGCAGAGCGAAGACCCCGGCTACCCGGACACACAGACCTACGCCTATGACTCGGCCCAGCCCGACCGGATCGCCTTCCCCATCCGGGCGACCACCAAGCAGTTCGTCGCCGACTTTGTCGGCCAGATCACCGGGCCGCGCGAGGGGTTGGAGAAAACATGGAGCCTGCCGCTCGCGGAAGTTGGCCTCGGGGCCAACGGCCTGCCGGCAGGCATCATCACCCACCGTTTTGACCAGCCGCTCACCGACGTGGTCGTGGTCTACTGCCCCGGCGGCTCGGGGCCGGTCGGTGACGACACTTGGAAGCCGCTGGTCTGGCAGTATGTGAACGCGAGCAACCAAAAAACCTGGGCACCGAACGACCCACTGGTGCTGCCGGGCACCCGGGTAGATGCTCAACTACTCTGGACCCCGCCCCGTGCCGGTGCACGCGACTTCACGATTGAAGGCTATCTGGGAAACGTCGTGCACACCCGCAACCGCATCGCGGGCGGTTCGGGCGATGGTGACTTAGTGAAAGACCTCGCTTTGCTGTCCTTCTTTGACGCGATCCCGCCGCCGACGTTTGAGAAGATAACCGGCTCGAGCTACTGGACGTACCATCGCTCGATGATGCGGGACATCGACCTGACCAAGCTGCTGACCGGTCGACGGCTCATCGTCATCGGCCACCTGCGCGAGGGTCGGGCCCCGATGCCGCTTCTAGTCGACGGCGAACCCGCGCCGACCGAGGGGTGGACGGTCGTGCGCTGGGTATACGATTTGTGATGAGCTTTTAGCCATCAGCCTTTAGCTGTTAGCCCGGGCCCGGCTGCAGCAGGGTCAAAGGACAAGGGCTGCAAGCTATCAGCTAAAAGCTAACCCCTAAAGGCTCAACCATGGCCATGATCCAGACCGTCAACCTGACCAAACGCTACGGCGAACTGATGGCGCTGTCGAACCTCAACCTGGAGATCGAGCAGGGCGATGCCTTTGGGTTCATCGGGCCCAACGGCGCGGGCAAGACGACCACGATCAAGATCCTCGCCACACTCCTCAAGCCGACCTGGGGCGAGGCACGCATCGACGGCATGTCCGTCGGCCCGGTCAACGCCCGGCAGGTCCGATCCATCATCGGCTACGTGCCCGACTTCTTCGGGAGCTACGAAGACATGGTCGTGCTGGAGTACCTGGAGTTTTTCGCCGCCGCCTACGACATCAAGGGTCAGGAGCGAAAGGCGATTATCGACGACGTGTTGGCACTGACCGACCTGTCACACAAGGCCGACGCGGACGTGAACTCGCTATCGCGGGGCATGCAGCAGCGGCTGTCGGTCGCGCGTGTCCTCTTGCACGACCCGAAGGTGCTCCTCATGGATGAGCCGGCCTCGGGCCTGGACCCGCGGGCCCGGATCGAGATGCGCGAGCTGCTCAAAGAGCTACACCGCATGGGCAAGACGATCCTGATTAGTTCGCACATCCTGCTGGAGCTGGCGGACCTGTGCAACACCGTTGGCGTGATCGAGCAGGGCGAGCTGAAGTTCATCGGCACGACCGAGGAGATGCTCGTCCGCGCCAGGACGGGGAACATTGTCAACATCATGGTCTCCGACCGGACCGATGCCGCGGCCGAGACGATCCGGCAGATGCCCGGCGTACTCGAGGTCGAGCGGGGCGGGGTGGTGCTCAAAGTCTCGCTGGACAACAACACCTCGGCCGCGGACATCGCCGGCAAACTCGTGCACGGCGGCTTCCGGCTCATGCGGCTGGAGGAAGAGAAGATCAACCTTGAGACCGCGTTTATGCGGCTGACCAAGGGGCTGGTGCAGTAGCGTCTGGCAACCAATAGAAGAAACCGCCCCACGCTGCATTGCCTCGCGGGGCGGCCGTCGTGCCAGAATTGATTGCTGAGATCTTGGCTCTACAGGTCCAGCCCGCTGCCCTCACCGCCGCCTCGGCGACGCTGGGGTCGCTCGCCATCGCTGTCACCGCCACGCTGTGGACGCTCGCCGCGTTCACCACGCCGCTCCTGCATCTCGGCTCGGCGGGCTTCCATCTTCTCGCGGATCTCGTCCATCTTCGCCTGCTGTTCTTCGTTGAGTACGTTCTCGTAGACGTTGAGACGGGCGGCTTCCCTTAGGGCGCCGAGCTGCTCACGGATCGCTTCACGATCGACATCTTCGCCGGCTTCTTTTGCGGCCCTGGCCGTTTCCATGATCTCCCGGGCTTCAGCGCGGTTTGCCTCCATGATCTCCTTGACCTGCTCCTTCTGGTCGTCGCTCAGGTCCAGGGCACGCAGCGGGTCACCGCCGCCTCGCCGGGGCCGTTCGCCCTGCTCGCCGCCGCGACGTGGCCGCTCGCCCTCAGCCCCCTCGCCCCGGTCGCGTTGGGGTCGCTCGCCCTGCATCTGCTCGTCCTCGGCGACAACCGCAACACTCGGGTCCTCTTCGCCGCTGCCATCACGGTCGCAGCCGTTGCGGCAGTTCGTCCCGGCGTAGATGCTCGAGGCGATCAGCAGCGAGGCGGTGGTCAGGGAAAGGGTCAGCAGGTTTTTCATGGCAATTTCCTTGGTTTGAGTTGGTGCAAGTACCCCGGTTAAACGCCGGGCGGCGGGCCGTATTGCAACCCCACAGATTTTTCTTGGTTGGCTGGGTTAAGGCGAGTGCCGTACGATACTTCGTTCATCCTGACCCAGCCGCCCTGAATCCAGATTGACTTGCCCGCCATGCCCACCCCGCCGACCCGAGACGCCGTTTTTGCCGCCCTCCAGGGGGTCAACGACCCCGAGCTGCACCGAGATATCGTGACCCTCAACCGCGTCCAGCACGTCGAAATCGCCGAGGACGGGGCGGTCCGGGTCGGCATCAAACTCGATGCCCTGAACAGCCCGATCAAGGCCCGCCTGCGGGAAGAGGTCGGCGCGGCCCTGGCCCGTTTGCCCGGTGTCGGGCCCGTCGAGGTCGAGTTCTCGACGGGCCTGTCCGCGACCGGCCCCCAGCCGGTGCGGGGCAAGGTCAATACCGCAGACGACTCTGCCTCACCGCAGGACACCGCCCGCGGCAACAACCCCCTCCCCGATGTTCGCCATATTATCGCCGTCGGCGCGGGCAAGGGCGGGGTCGGCAAGTCCACCATCGCCGTAAACCTCGCCGTTGGCCTCACCCGGGCCGGGCACAACGTCGGGCTCATGGACGGGGACATCTACGGCCCCTCACTGCCCACCATGCTGGGCACCGACATCTATCCCCCTAAAGCCGTCGGCAACACCATCATCCCCTATAACGTCCACGGCCTGAAAGCCATGTCGGTCGGATCGCTCGTCGAGGAAGACCAGGCCCTGATCTGGCGCGGCCCCATGGCCCACGGAGCGTTCCGACAGCTCGCGACCCAGACCGACTGGGGCGAACTCGATTACCTTATCATCGACCTGCCCCCCGGCACCGGCGATGTCCCGCTGACCATGGCCCAGCTCCTCCCGCTCACCGGCGCGGTCGTCGTCTGCACGCCCCAGAAGGTCGCCCAGGACGACGCCAAACGCGCGATCGCCATGTTCCGCCAGCTCGGCATCGATGTGCTCGGCCTGGTCGAGAATATGTCCTACTTCATCGGCGACGACGGCAAGGAATACGACATCTTCGGCAAGGGCGGCGCCGAGATGCTCGCCCAGCAGACGGGCGTGCCCTTCCTCGGCACCGTCCCGATCAACACCGCGCTCCGCCGCCACGCCGATGCCGGCGACCCCACCGCCAATTACACCTCAGACGACCAGCTCGCCGACGAGCTCTCAATGGTGGTGAAAGCAATGAAGCAGCAGGTCGCGATCCACGCGATGGATCGGCGGCACACCACGCCCAAGGTCACCGTGCGAGACTGAACCGCCGGTTGCCTTCCCGAAGCCGATCGCTCACGACCCCAAACATCTGTGGCCGGAGATGAGAATCAGCAACCGCCCTAATCCGATGGTGATGCCATCGAGTCAATCCATGATTCGGCCGCGGAGGTGAGCTCTTTGATAATGCCAACCGATGTGGATTGATTGATTAAATTATGGGTTTCGCCCGGGTCTTGTCTCAAATCATAAAGCGCGATCGGGTTAACCGAATCCTTGCTTTCAAATATGACCTTAAGATCGCCGCGTCTTGCGATGAGATAGCCGACGGGCTCTGGCGGGGCGCCATATCGTTGGTGCCGGTAAACCGCTCTGAGGTCAGAAAACATAACCCCCCGATCGATGGCCTCGACCCGACCGAGCCAAACTGGCGAGAGGTCGATCCCGTCAATCGTAACCACTGCCTTCGCACTCGGATCGCCAGCCATGCTCAGGATGCTGGGCATGAAATCGATCGTGTTGCCGATCTGTTCGGACCGGCTGCCCGGTTCAATCCGGCCCCGTAAAGCAACAATCATCGGCACACGCAGCCCCCCCTCACGCACACTGGCCTTCCCGGAGGAAAATGGCCCGTTGTCTGCGGGCCAGGCCCCGCCATTGTCGGAGGTAAAGATGATCAGGGTGTGTTCAGCGATACTATCCGACGTGTCACCATCACCGTTTGGGTCTTCGACCGCTTTCAGCACCCGTCCGACCTGATGGTCCATGTAGGTCACCATGGACAAGAATCGCCGATGATTCTCACGCTGCCGCTCGTTCTGGAGTTCGGGGTTCAGGACATGAGCCGTACGACCAAGCCTTTCGTCCATCTTTAAGTGGAGTGTGTCGAAGTGATAGGCCGGCGGGACGTGAGCGTCTTCGAAAGGCGCGTGGGGTACATCAAACCAGAGATTAAGAAAAAAAGGCTGGTCAGTTTCAGACATTTCCGCAATGAAGCCGGTGGCGACATCGCCTTTGAAACCGGTCCAATCCCGTTTTTCATCAGGGTTATGGAGATACACATCGTTGTGGACCAGGTGCTGGGCACCTTGCTGATAGATCACGGCTCTTTGGTTTAAATCCCGCCGGATCCCTGTTGCGGCGTCTTCTTGGCTGATGAAATAATCATCGAAGCCATGCTCGTGTGGGCCTTGCGAGTCGGCGAACTCGCCTTGGCCAGCCTTGCGGTCTGCAAGTTCGACCATCGCGACGCCGCCTAGGTGCCATTTGCCGACGTGGAGCGTGTGGTAACCCTGCTCGCGCAGGATGCCGGGCAGTGTGCCCGCCCCGCCATCAGGCCTGGTTTGGTCGCGTAAATAAATACCGGCTTGATCTGGGAAGTGCCCATCAATGCCGTTGGCGAGCGGGTAACGCCCCGTGAGCATGGCCGCGCGCGTCGGCGAACAAACGGCGCAGGCCGAATAAAACTCGGTCATCATCATTCCCTGCGCGGCTAAGCGATCGAGGTTTGGCGTGTAACCGAAACGCCCACCAAAAGCAGTGACATCGGCGAAACCCATGTCATCCGCCATCATGTAGATCACGTTGAGCGGCCTGCGCTCTGGAATCCGTGCTGTGGTCTCCTGTGTTTGAGCCGCGGCGGTGTGCGAGAAACTCAGCAGCACAGCACTCACAAATGCGTTGAGAACGTAGTGTTTATTCATGTCCTGTCGTCTTACATCCCTTTCGAGGGATTGCTTCGATACGGTCTATCTACTGAATGATGATGGTCCCCAGCTTGGCGGCGAGGAAGCAATTCGCGGCGCTGTTCGAGTTGGCCTGTCCCGAAGGGGTCTGCGTGTTGCCATGATAGTTCCAGCCCCGCGTGAAGATGTCGTCGTTGCTGTTGCGGATGCCGCCGTATTCCGTTTCAAAGTAGGGTGTGGTATTAAACTCGGCTCGGTTATCGTTCCAGACAATCCCCCATTTTGAATCGCCGTATTCTTTCGACCAGAAGCCGAGGTAGTCAGGCGGGTTGGTAAAGTTGTTGTTGCGCACCTCAAGCAGGCGGTCGCCCATGATCACCGCCTCACTGTTCATATTGTCCTGCCACTCTTGGATGACATAGCGGCCATAAGTCGGGTTGACCACCGGGAGCCCGGGGTAGTTCGAATCATCACGTGGACCGGTGATGTTCATCATGGCGTACGAGTAGTGCTCGGTATCAAAGGTATCACCGCTCCCGATATCGTACGGGCTCTTGATTTCGGGTTCAGCGGGATTGATCAGGTAGTCGGGCGTGACCAGGTCCTCTTCGATCATGATCGCCATGCGTCCCTGCACCATCCCGCCCGAGGTCGCGGAGTAATTATCGGCGGCGGCAATGAAGCGCTCGCCGCTGGAGTCGAGGCCGGGGTAGTAGGAGTTGTTGGACTGCGCGTGGATCACCAGGGCCTGGTGCATGCCGCGGAGGTGGGTCGTGCTCTGGACCTGCCGGGCGCTCTTGCGCGCCACGGCCAGCGCGGGCAGCAGGAGCGCGATCAGCAGGGCGATGATGGAGATCACCACCAGCAACTCAATCAGGGTAAACGCTCGGGTACGGTACATGTGACGGACTCCAAAATTAGGCACACTCATCGGTATGGATCGATTCCTGAAAGGCAGGCTCACCGTGTTAACGGAGAGCCTGCCAAGAGGCTCTAGATGTACATAGGCGCAGATCAGCCACGACGACGCCGAGCGCAGACAAGTAGCCCCCCAAGACCAACGAGTGCAAATGAGCCCGGCTCAGGGACGGCGGTCACTTGGACATCGAATCGCTGGAAATTGACTCCGTCTCCTGCCGTTGGGTCTAGCGTAACGAATGATGAGGGGGCGAAGGTAGCGATATTGACCCCGGGGCCGGTACCGGCGAGAGACTCTGTCCCGCCGTCGTGGATGACATCCCATTGATCATTCGCTCCATTGCCCCCAGCCGCCATGAATACGATCCCGAGATCGATATCACCGGTAAACGTTGTGCTGTTGAGGGATAAGGTAGCCGTCAGCGTTTCGGTAGTATCGACCTGCGCATCAGCTCCCCCACCACCCGTTACGGCGATATTGCCGAACCCGTTGAAATCAACCGCGGTCCCACCCGTCTGCGTAAACAGGACGTCATACACGATGGTTTCACTCGCGGTACCCCCAACACTGGTGAGGTCCAGCCCCGTGATCGTGTACGTCATTGTGGGGAGTACTGATGGAGCAGACACAGTGCCTTGCGTGGTGGATAGCGCACGAGGAGTAGGAAGAGCGCTACCAGGCCTTTGATCCGAGACCGTGAAAATCACTTCGGCGCTCGAAGCCCCCGCAAGTAAGAGTGATGTGGTGATTGCAAGATGCTTTAGCATGGTTTTCCTCCATAGGAGAGTGGTGGTGATGCCCGCCTAACAGAAGACGGGCTACGCGCCCGTTTTTTATAAATCGTGTTGGGCAGGTGTTCGTGGGCCGGCGTTGTTGATGAGTCTTTGGTGGTTGCTGATCACAAAGTCTCTTGGACGGGTGATCGTGTTGCCTTGCTTCCTAATCAGCTGTTCATCGAAACCGATGCTGTAACGGATCGGCGGGGTCTGGCCCTGTCGCACAAGCACGTTCGACTGGACGGCATTGTTTTGGGCTCTGTTGAATCGCAAAGGCGACTTAACCACATCGCGGACAAGGTTGCCGCCGACGGTAAAACCCGAGGTCCCCTGGTCGAAGAACATGCCGTTGGATTCTGCCCGGCCGGCGTTGACGGGGACCCCGTGGATGTGGTTGCCGCTGATCACGGAGCCGGGCTGACGCCCGAGCGTGTAGATCCCTCCGCCATCGCTGAGCAGTTGCATCACGCGGTGGATGTGGTTATTGCGGATTCGGTTCTGGCCGGCGGGGCTTGTCGTGGGCTTCCATATCCAGCCGATGGAGATACCCGAGTAGGGCGTGTCGCGGACCTCGTTGTGCTCGATGATTGTGCCCTGGACGATGCCGGCCCAGATACCGATGCCGCCGTAGAACTGTTGGCCGACCTGCTCGATCACACAGTCGCGCACCACGTTTTGACGCGAAACCTGGTTGGGAGCGTGCTGCCACCAACGCCCCTGGTCTTGGACCTCCCTGATCTGCCCTTCGCCGATCATGATGCCGTTGGCCGAGATATCAGAAAACGTGCTGTGGCTAACCGTACAGGCCTGGGTCTGTCGGCCGATCCACAGGCCGCTTGTTCCAACATGTGAGATACGCCCATGGGTAAAGGTGCAGAATCTGGCGTGCTCGATCGTGACCGCGGCGGGTATCGGTTTCCGGCGCTCCCAGTAGCCCGCACCGGGTTCTTGGGTGTCATAGAAACAAGCCTGGCTTCCTGCGTACCCGACGCTCGGAATGGGCCAGCCGCAGTGCTCGAACGAAAGGCCATCCAGATGGACATGCCGAACGGGCTGGCGCTCTTCGCCACGGAGGGTTAGGAGGCTGGTTGCGACGGGTGCGATCGCTTGAGTTGTTGCGGGGTCTTGACCGGGCAGCGGGATGTATTGGAGCAGCCCCGTTCGCCGGTTGAGGTACCACTCGCCCGGCGTATCGAGCAGGGCGGGGTGGTTCTCAAGCCGATAGCGAGGATGTTTCTCGAAGTGATTCATCCGGAAGTGGCGTGATTCGCCCCCGACCCGATAGGCCGTTGTCAAAAGGCGTTTGGTGGGGTCAATCGAGGCGACCGGCACTCTTGCACTCGACCAGTCGTAGAGGAAGACCAACTCCAGATCGCCGCTGGCGGTATCCCGAAGATTGATATCTCCCGGCTTGTAAACCAGTCCCGATCGGCGGTCGCTCGCAACACGCCCGACCCTTAAGAAGCCTTCATTGGGATGAGTGGCACGGATCGCACGCCGCCCGGAGATGAACAATTCACGGAAAGCCCAATCGCCTGAGGCGACTTGAGGCAGATTCACGCGCCAAACGCCGTCACGACCGACCCGCCAGCCTTGTATGGGGCGTCCGCCACAGATCACCGGCGTGGCATGGTCGGCGGCACGGATGATGGTTGGCGATGTCTGTGTACCGCTGTGCCGATTCGTGATCCGAACCGGCTCAGAGATGCGATAGATCCCGTCGGCTACTTCAATGACGATCGGGTCGGGGCGGTTCTTCTGAGCTGAGCGCAGTCGAGCGACCTCGTCCAAAGCCCGTTGAAGCGTTGCAAAGGGCTGTGCAACCGTTCCCGGATGAGAATCGTTACCCTGCGGGTGGACATAGATCTCAGCAGCCTGAGCCGGCAAAAAGCCAGTGCAAACCCATAACATCGTTGTTAGGCAGCTTGCGAAAAGAAGCCGCGCCATGTACCGATGTCTCTGTTGTGGGTACGGGCTGCCGCTCATTCTGTCGTCCCCCCATCACGGTAGCTGCCCTGGATTTTTGCTTTGCTAAAGATGACCCAGTCGTGGAATGTGCCGTCGCCACCATGTGAGACAGCTATGGTTAAAAAGCGATCATCTTCTTCCAGCGCGATATCCAACTCGATTGCCCCATCCTTCGAGTCGATCGATCGACGAACAAATCTTGTCTCACCATCAACGATGACCCACAGGTCTGCCGTCGCCGGCACTGGGGCCGGGCTGATTGCTCTGCTCTGCTCCTCGATATTGAGTGCAAACGTGTGAAATCGTTCGAGATTGAACCCTTGATGTCTCTGCTTAATCGCTTGCAAATCAAAGGTGATGCCCGCTCCGCCATGGATCACCACGTAACGCCCGTCCAGGTCTTCGCGCCCGACCTGCGCGAAGGGCCGCTGGTGATCGGCGAGAGAGGGGGGGTTGACCACCGTGTTCGCGGGGGTGGCCTGGATAAAACCGTTTGCATCACCCGAGTGGATCGTATCGGGCATCGTTGGGAAGTCGTCGAACTCGCCCCCTTCCGAAGTGATCTCGGCGCGGCCGGTCAGGCGATCAATGATGAATACGCAATCGACGAAGTGGGATTGCTCGATCGGGTTGATGGTCATGCCGTTGTCGTGGGACCATGCTTGACGTTGAATCGTTGCGATCTGCTCAGACGTTAAGTACTGCCCGGTCGCGAGATTGATCGCCATCCCCGACCGTCTGCCCAGGCCGTTCCCGCCGGCAACGATATCCACGACATCCAGATGCTCGACGGGGCGTAGGCTGAAGACGCTCTCATCAAAGTCGACGCGGACCAACGACCCGCTGTCCGGCGGGATCAAAACGGCTTGTTGTGAGAACACCGATAGTGTTTGCCTTGGTTGGTCGCTTGCTTGATTGGTCGCAACCCGCACCTCGCCGTCGAATACCTGAACCCGCGTTCCGCGCTCCGCCTCCGCAAACACACCAAATTCCGTACCGATATCGGTGACTTTTGCATCGGGGGTTAGGACGACGAATCCGCGGCTTTCCGGGGTTGTACAGCGGCCGATGAGCCTGCCTTGATCCAGCAAGAGGGTGTTGTCATCGAAGGTCAGTGCGATGGTGCAGGGGGCTTGCAGCAGGGCAAGCGCGCCTTGATTGGTGGTAATCTCCGCGGCCCCCTGGGTGAGCGTGAACCGCTGTCCCGCGTAGAGGTCCTGCCCCGGCCGGCGGTCCCACACCGCATTTCGCTCGGCGGTGAGCTTGGCGACGGGGCGTAGCTCAGGGGCGTAAGCGGGGGCAGGTGCCCGGGTGATCGGTGATGGGGCGGGTTGGGTGCTGTCGCCGCCGAAGATTGTTGTGTAGAGCAAGACGCCGATCAGGACCACGGCGGCGGTCATGGCGATGACGCCGGGGCGGGTCCTGAGGCCTCGAAACGCAAGGTAGCCGGCGATGTCAAGGACCTCGCGGAACGTGGCGGCCTGGCCGGTCCTGGCTTGCAGGCTTGGTGTACTTGGCCGGGCTGCGGCTTGGTTGATGATGCCCACTTCCGAGCCGTGGCTGGAGGCATCGATTTCTTTGACCAGGGCTCCAAATTGGGTGTCTTCCGATAGGTCTGCGGCAACGTCTTCGAGGTTCTGCTCGCGGAGCAACTCGGTGAGATGGCAATCGAGCATGGCCGCGCGGGCCAGGGTGCGGGCGTGTTGGGAGTCCGCTCGGGCCCAGGCCTCGAGCTCGGCAACCTGCTCAGCAGTCAGCTGGCCCTCGAAGTAGGCGGCCATCATTTCCTGGGGGTCGTTCATGCCGGGCCCTCCCCCTGTTTCAAATGCTTCTCGATGCACTTGCCCAAGGCCCTGCGGGTCCGCAGGAGCGAGCCGGAGACGGCGACCCGGGTCATCCCCAGTTCCTCGGCGATCTGCTGGACCTGCCGGCCCCACTGGTAGCGCATCTCCAGGATCCGGCGGCTGCGGCCCTTGAGCGCGGCGACACAATGCTTCAGGGCGGATTTACGCTCGTCCACCTCCGTCGAGAGGTCGGCGACGACCGAAGCCAGCTCACTGATCATCTCGGTGGAGAACACGTGTCGGTCGCGGGTCTTGCTCCGGATGTTTTTAGCGATGCGGAAGCGGGCGATCCCCAGGGCCCAGCGGGAGAACTCGCCCTGATCCGGGTCATAGGTTTCGAATTTCTCGGTGGCAATGGAGGCGACTTCCTGAACGACGTCCTCGACCAGGTGGGTGTTGCCTAGGGCCGAGGTGGCAAAAATACGAACGATCGGCTCGGCCCGCGCCCAGTAGACAGCCAGTTGCCTGGCCTGTTCGGTATTTAGATAGCGTTCTGACATACAGCAGACGAGCCAGTCAAGAGGTTCCTCTAACAAATAAATTCCCCAGACCGGCCGGGATGTTATGCGGGAGATTGAATTTTTTCGCCAATGGTTTGAGCATCTGCTGATCACGGGTCCGCAAATGGAAGTCGCGCGGTAAAGTGGGGGTTTTGGGGGCCAGGCTGATGGTCTGGCAATTCCAGCCGCGGAGTGCTCGTCATTGCCTGCCGATGAGATCATTGACCTGACTGAGAGCGGACGCCGGGCGGCGGCGTTTCGCCGTCGTCGGCTGATGCGGGTGCTGGTGCCGGTCCAGTTTGTGCTGATACTGCTGGTCGCGATCGCGGCGATCCTGTATTTCAACTACCAGTCCAACCGCCGGGAGGCTCTAGAGTTGTCGGATGTCGTGATCCAGACCACCGCCGACCGGATCGAGACCGAGGTGGTCAGCTACCTCGGCCCGGCGGAGCAGATGGTCCGTCTCGGTTCGACCAAGGCGGGCAAGTACCCTGATCTGCCATTTGGGCTCAATCCGTCCTACAACGTCGGGCTCGATGCCGAGGGGAACGGGGTGAATATCAAGGGCCCGACACCGCTGCGTCTGCAGGCGCTTAGCATCGACATGCTTGAGACTTATTCGCAGTTTGCGATGGTTAATATCGCTGACGGCGGGGGCAACTTTGTGATGCCCAAGCGGATGCCCGGCGGCAACATTGATACGAAGATCATCGATCGGCGCAGCGGGCGAGTCCCCGAGGTCCAATGGGTCCGCCGTGATGGTCAGGGCCGGGTGCTTGGGCTCGAACCGGTGCCGGCTGACCGTTATGATCCACGGGTCAGGCCCTGGTACATCGGCGCGAGGGACCGCGGCAGCCTCTACTGGACCAGCGTCTACATCCTCTTTACCGACCGCAAGCCCGGGGTCACCGCGGCTTATCCCATCCTTAAGCGTGATGGTGAATTGGCCGGGGTCTTTAGCGTGGATATCGAACTCGACGCGGTGTGCAGCTTCCTGAGCGAACTGGATATCGGCGAGACCGGCCGAGCAGTGATCGTTGACCCGGAGGGGCGGATCGTCGCCCACCCGGACATCGACCAGACGATGAAGCAGGTCGATGGTCGGCTCGAGACCGCCCCGATCCAGGAACTGGGCGATCCGGCGTTGATCCGGGTCTACAACCGCTACCGCATCGAGGGAACGGGTGCCTTTGCATTGGATGTGGATGGCGAGCGCTACCGCGGCTCGGCGACAGAGCTTCCCGATACGGTGGGCAGCGGGTGGGCGGTCCTGCTGGTCGTGCCGGAAGATGACTACGTCGGTTTTGTCAACCAGCGGACACGGCAGGCGGCGTTGATGTCGCTCGGGGTCGTGGGGATCGTCGGGGTCTTTACCTGCTTTGTCGTCGTGCAGGGTGTGCGGGCGGACAACACCGCCCAGAAAGTGATCGAGCGGGAGGGTGAACTGCTGGATCAGGGCGGGGCTTTCGCCAAACTCAGCGATGACCCGGACCTGCTGGATCCAACGAAAAATGAGGCGCTCAGACGCCTGACCGAAGACGCGGCCAACGCCGTCCGGGTCCAGCGTGTTGGGGTCTGGCGGGTCGAGGGGGACCGGATGGTGTGTCTCGATGCGTATGACCGGTCCGGGGCGGGCCACGTTTCGGGGACCGAGCTGGACCTGCGGACGATGCCGGGCCTGGCTGAGTTGTTTCAGTCCGGTGAGCTGCTGGCCGCCGCGGAGGTCGCTGGTGAGCCCGGCCTGCGTGAGCTTGACGAGCTGTACCTGACCCCGCTGCGGCATGAGTCGTTGCTGCTGTGCCCGATCCGTGGCAATCAACAGACGTTGGGTGTGATCTTCTTTGAGGCAAGCCGGCAGGTCGGGGGCTGGTCCGACATCACCCGCAGCTTCGCACGCTCGCTCGCCGGGTTGCTGCGTGTGAGGCTGGCTGGGGCAGACGACCGAGCGGCCCAGATCAGCCCGGGTATCGGCACCAAGCCCGCGGAGGGCGATGTGGTCGAGCCGGCCCTCGCGCCACATACCGAACTTGGCGCGTCAAGCCGGGATAGTGCAACGAACGGTGACGCCGCCGATTGGCTCGACGCCACCGTGGTGACCCAGTTGCATCGGTCGGTCCACGAGCACACCGCGGTGTTGGTCGTGGCCTGTATCGATCAACGCCCCGGTCACGGCGGTGGGGCGGAATCGGAGCACGCGCTCACATTGCTGCACTTTATCAGTTGCCTTGCGGAGCGGTGGGCACAGGACCGTTCAGAAGTGCGCATCGTATTGGGGGGCGAACGGCTCACCATCGCCGCCGGGATGGATCACGACACAAGCGCCGCGGGTCAGCAGTCGGCGGTGTTGCTCGCCCACTTGGCACTGCGTCTCCAGCAGCTCAGCCGTGAGCAGGACCCCGCGGACCGGGTCGCGGTGAAGATGGGGCTGGATGTCGGCACGCTGTACGCCGCAGAGCTTGGCGGTAACGGCGCAGCGCCCCAACTCACCGGGCCCTGCTTGGCGATCGCGGATCAACTCGCCCACCGCGCCAGCGGCGACGCCATTCAGGTCAGCGAGCGAGCCTTCCTGCTATTGCGGAGCCGTTTCCTGCTACAGCGGCGCGGGCGATTTTTTGCCGGCGGCATCGGCACGTTGGGCACCTATTTCCTGACCGACGAACTGGAGCCCACGGCATGAGCCGGCTGCCTCGACAATCCGTTGGGCTTGGGCAGGCGGTACCGCCTGACAAGCCAACGTCTCTCGCAACCGTGTCTTCGCTGGACCGTGTCTTGTTCCCCGTTGATTGGCTTGGTCGAGGGGTTATCCGCGTATGGAACGAGTTGGCCGATATCGCCGGGTTGTGCATCGTCGTCTTAGCACGCTGCGTCAGGCCGGGCACCTGGCGTCGTACGGTCCGACGAGAGTTCGTGCGCCAGTGCATGCACAGCGGTGTCGCGGCGCTCCCGATGGTGGCCTTGCTCAGCGCGCTGGTCGGCGTGGCGGTGGTCGCGCAGGTGCTCAACCTCTTCCGGCTGGTCGGGCAGGACGCGTTGATCGGCCAGTTCATGGCTTTTGTCCTGGTGCGCGAGGTCGCGCCGGTCCTCATCGGTTTGGTCCTGGTCGGGCGTAGCGGTACGGCCATCATCGCCGACCTGGGCACGCTGGTGCTGGGCAAGCAGGTCAAGACCCTCGACGCGATGGGCGTTGACCCGATCCTGTTCCTGGTGCTGCCCAGGGTCCTGGGGCTGGTGGTCGCCGCAATGGGGCTGACGATCGCCTTCATCGTGGGTGCGTTTTTCTTTGGGTTCTTGCTGGCGTTTGCGGTCGGCTACGACCAGAACAGCTTTGGTTCTTCCGCCGCGGCCGCCGCCAGCCCGGTCTCACCCTCGGTCTACGCCGCCGTGTTGACCAAGTCTGCCTTGATCGGATTACTCATCGGGGTGGTCTGTTGTCGAAGGGCGCTGCGCATCGATCAATCCACACGCCTGCCTTCCGCCTTGGCCGGTGGTTTTATCTGGGGGGTCGTCCTGGTCTTCCTTATCTCGGCGTTGGTGACGGTTTGCTGGGAGATGCTGCTTTGATCGTCCAGGCCGAACCAACCCGTCAGCCCCACATCGCCCGGCTCCAGTCGGCCCGATACCGCGAGCAGATCGGCGGGGTGCAGATCACCGCGCACCTGGACCTGACTCTCTCGGCGGGAGACCTCGTATTTGTCCAGGTCGATCGAAGCCGGCTTTTGACCTTGCTGGGCGACGCCTGCTGTGGGCTCGTCCTGCCGGTCCTGGGGGAGTCTCAGTTCATCGGCCGGGCTTGGGCAAGCCAGCCGCCCGAGGACGCGGCGGCGATGCGCGCCAGGATTGGTCGCGCCGGGCCGGATTCGAGCTGGGTCCCCCTGATGTCGGTCGCCGAGAACGTGGTCCTCGCGCAGATGCATCACACCCGTCGGCCGATCGATGAACTGCTTGAGCAGGCCCGGGAGCTGGCCGACGCGATGGAGCTGCCCGGCCTGCCGCTGGGCCTGCCCAGCGAGGTTGGCCATACCGACCTGAACCGCGCCGGTATCGTCCGGGCGTTCATGGGCCAGCCCCGCCTGATCGTGCTCGAACGCCCCGCAGCCGGGGACAGCGCGCTGGTCCCACTGCTGCTGGACCGGGTTCTCTCCGCACTGGACCGCGGCGCTGCGGTACTCTGGGTGGACGAAAAGCTGCCCGAGCCGTTCGGGGTCGTCGCGGACAGTCGGCGGTTTCGCCTGAGGCGGTCGGGGCAGTTGGAGCCGTTACGATGAAGCCCCCGCACCCCCTCGAGTCCCGCTACGCCAGCCGATGGGTCGGCAGCTTTGTCATCATCGCGATCGCCCTGCTGCTCTTTGGCCTTAGCCAGTCCGGCACCGTCGAGCGGTGGCTCAACCCGATGCAGGAGGTCCGCGTGCTCTTGCCTCAGGAGGGCTTGTTTGGGCTCAGCGAGGGCTCGAACGTGGAAGTCCTGGGGACGAAGGTCGGTTACGTCAAACAGATCATCATCGACCCGGAGCAGCAGATCTACGCCGACGTGCTGATCCGCCGTGATGCGCTGGGCTTTATCCGCACCGATTCAACGGCGGTGATCCGCAAGCGCTTTGGTGTCGCCGGGGACTCCTACCTCGAGATCACCCGGGGCTATCGTGAGGAGCTTGACTGGGAGTTCGCGGTGATCGAGGCGGATGCCGACCGCGCCCCGACCGACCTGCTGCAGACCACCATCGATGAGATCCGTGGGCAGGTCGTCCCGACCCTGGAGGAGGCCCGCCGGGCGTTGGCCGCTTTCGCCGATATCGGCGAGCAGCTCAACGACCCCGAAGGAGAGCTCGCGCTCACCCTCCAGGCGGTCGAACGTATCAGTGTCTCGCTGTCCGAGGGCGAGGGGCTGGTGGGTCGGCTGATCAACGACCCGGACTTTGCCGATCGATTTGTTTCCATGATCGAGCGGCTGGACTCCGATCTGGCCCGGCTCGAACCGCTGCTTGGCAGCCTGCGCGCCACCGCCAGTAACGTGCAGGACATCACCGCCGCGCTCGGCGAGCAGACCGACGAGATCCCCCAGGTCACCGAACGCCTTGGCGAGACACTCGCCTCCCTGCAGACCATCCTCGCCGACGTCAAAGACGCCTCGCCCCGTCTGCCCGAGATCACCGACAACCTGGCCAGTACCACCGATGACCTGCCCTACCTGATCGCCCAGACGCGCTCGACCCTCTACGAGCTTGAACAGCTGACCCGGCAGCTCCAGGGCAACTGGCTTTTGGGTGGACGCGGCGCCGCCGGTCAAGACAATGCGGAGTTGGACCCGCTGGAGGCGGCGCCGTGATATATCGAGTGACCTGTATCCTGTTGGCCGGCTCCCTGCTGGTCCAGTGTGGCTGCGGTGCAAGCAAGCCCAGGCCCATCGACCGCCCGGCCGGGGACCGCTCTTTTACCCAGTATGTCTCCTCGGCGCGGTCCTCCCTGCTCGATTACGGCGACGCCGATCAGGCCGCCACCCTCTATGCCAAGGCGCTCGACCGTGCCTACACGATCAACCAGCCCGAACTGATCGCCCTGGCTTCCTACGGCCAGGCGGCGGCGCTGGCGAGGCTTCGTCGTTATGACCAGGCATTAACGGCTTTGGCCGTCTCGGGCGTGGAACTGCCCGAGTCGAGCAAGCCCAGACGCGCCCTGCTTGAGGCACGCATCCACCTTGAGAGGGGCGACGCGGCAGCTGCAGACCGCATGCTCTTAGAGCCGATACCCAACGGCACGACCGGCGTGCTCTGGCGGTTGTCCCAGGCAGAAGTCGCTCTGGAGCAGGGCGACTTGCAGCGGGCCAAGGTGATCGCCAACCAGACCGCCCCGATCGACTCACCGGCGTACCGGCAGCATGCCTCCCGTCTTAATGGCCGGATCGCAATCAAAGAGGGCGATTACCTGGAAGCGGCTCAGGCGTTCGGCATGGAAGCCGACCACGCGCGGTCGGCACGGAACTGGCCGGCCGCGGCCGAAGCAACCTCCCACGCCGCCAAGGCCTACGCCCTGGCAGGTGAGCCGGCCCGGGCCGCTGCGTTCTACCTCCAAGCCGGACGTAGCGCCAAGCTTCAGCCCGAAGCGGTGCTCCCCGCAGACGACTGGCTCATGGCCGCGGTCCAGCACGCCGAGCAGGCCGACCAGCCCGAGATCGCCGAAGCGGCGGAACAGATGCTACAGCCTTAGTCGGCTTGTTCGATTGGCTCACCGATGTGGGCCGCGTAGCCCGCGTGCGTCTCGCGCAGGATCGTGTGGATCGCCTCCCGCTCCGCCGCGTCCAGATGCTCGAATAGCGAGTCTTTCGTTTCGGGCTTCAGTCCATGGGCCAGGCGGTCGAGTACCGCGGCCTTGAGCAGTTCCGGCATCAGCTCAAACGCCTGGGTATAGATCATGTAGCTGCAACGATGCCGGAACATGCGGGTGTCCAGGTCAAAGTCCTTGAGCGATCGGCCCGCCGCGTCTTCCCGCCGATTCGCGCGGAACTCGCGGGTAAACGCCTCGTCGCCACGGACCGGGTTCTCCAGCACGACCTCATCGAGGTAGAGCATGTGCTGCAGGATCTTCTGGGCCTTGCTCCGCAGGACCTGCTGAAGGGTGTTGGACGCGGCCGGGTCGAACGGCTCGCCCAGTTGCTCGGCGATCGATCGGCTCCGCGCGAGTTGCTCGTTGATGACGATGCCCCCCTGGGTCAGCAGGTTGTGCATCTCGACCTGGTGCTCGAGTACCATCAGCGCGACAATGTCGCTGCCCGTTGCCAGGTACCGCGTGGGATCGAAGTAGGGCGAGAGGTCCGTGATGTTCGCCCCGGCCTCGCGGTCTACCCGGGCGCGCCCGCCGTCCACCGGCTCGGAGGCGATGACGTTGCCCATGTGGCGGATCGCGCCGTGCTCGCCGGTCACGTACCAGCCGCCCCAGCGGTCTTTCATCGGCGTGTCGTGGCTGACCAGGAACGAGCCGCTGCTGGTATAGGGAAACCCGTTCTCACGGACGAAGACCGAGCGCACCATCAGGCCCCGGTTGTAGTTGGTGCGCCCGCCCTCGTGGCAGAGCAGGCAGCTCTGGGTCTCGTGCAGCGTCAGGGGATGTTGGGTCTCGGTCTGATCCAGGACGTAGAAGCCGGTGCCGTGTACCGGATCGACGTCGCTGTACTCGATGACGCCCCCGGGCACGTAGCCGATGTAGACCTCGTCGTTAAAGTAGATCGCTCGGGGGTTGTTGCGCCGGATGATGGCGTCCTGATGGCTGGTCAGCGAATAAACCAGGACTTGTGAATGCGACGAGACGCCGGTCAGCTCCAGCATCTTCTGCAGGAAGGCCAGGTCATCGCCGGTATTCTTCAGTTTGCCGTTCTCCAAGGCATCGAAGATCACTTTGCGTGGGTTGGGCGTGGGATCGATCAGGTAGTCGGGCACCTGCTCGGCTTGCCGGGCGGTGTGTCCACTTACCGAGGGATCGTCCCCGCCGACCTCGGCCGAGGCCCGCTCACAACCGGGGGACGAGACCAGCAGGCCGGCGAGACTAAGCAAGCAGGCGGTCCGGCAGTAGCACTTATAAAAAGACTTTTGCATCGTTTGATGATACCGGATTGACCGGATCAATTACAGGGCGCGGCCGATTGCTTCGAGCACCTGTTCCAGGTCTTGGTCATCCAGGTCCGCCCTCAGCGAACACCGGACCCGCGCGGTCCCGGGTGCGACGGTGGGGGGGCGGATGGCCACGGCCAGCACGCCCTGTTCTTGCAGCCGCCGGGCCAGGGCCAATGCGGCCGATTCCGTACCCACCATGAGGGGAAAGATCGGCGTGGCCGGCCCGTGCTCGGCAACCGGCCAGCCCTGGTTGGTCAGCCCGGCCGCAAACGTAAGGCAGTGTTCCGCAAGCCGTTGCCGTCGTTCGGTATCCTGCAGGATGATATCGGCGGCAGCGGCCACGACCGCCGCCTGCGCGGGAGCGACCCCGGTCGAGTAGATGAACGGCCGCGCACGGTTGATCAGGTAGTCGATCACGACCTGTGAGCCGGTGACCAGCCCGCCCAGCCCGCCCATCGCCTTGCTGGCCGTGCTGACGACCACCCCACCTAGCCCGCAGCGGTAGACCCGCTCGGCAACCCCCTGGTGTTGGGCAAGCCCGCCGCCGCGAACCCCCAACACGCCGGTGGCGTGGGCCTCATCGATCACCAGGACTGCACGATAGCGGTCGGCCAGGTCGCAGAGCGCGGGCAGGTTCGCGCAGTCGCCGTCCATAGAAAACACGGTGTCGGTGACAATGAAACGCTTTGTTCCCGGCTTGATCGGATCGACATCGGTCGATGCGGGTTGAGTTGAGAGTTCAACATCCGCCATTGCTGCTTCAAGCCCCGCAGCCTCCCGGGCGTCGGGTTGGACCTGGTCCCAAAAGTCTTCACCCGCGACCGGAGCCTCGGTTTGTTTGGCGTGCTGAGCCAATAGGCGTTCGAGTTTGCTCAGGTCCAGGTGCGGGTAGGTCCGGACCCGAGCCCCGCTGAAGCGTGCCGCGTCGAGCAGGCTCGCATGGTTCAGCTTGTCCTGGCAGATCAGGTCGCCCGGCCCGGCTAGCGCGGTGAGCACGGCGAGATTAGCGGAATAACCCGCCGCGAAGAGCAGGGCGGCTTCGGCGTGTTTGAGGTTGGCGAATTTCAGCTCAGCCTGGCGGTGGATTTCGAGGCTGCCGCAGACCAGGCGCGAGGCCGTGGCACCGGTGCCGTAAGCAGAGATCGCTTCTCTGCCGGCCGCGGCGAGTTTGGGGTGATTCGCCAGGCCCAGGTAATCGTTGCTGGCGAGGTTTAGGAGGCGACGTCCCTCGACCTCGACAAACTTACCTACATCAGGAAACGGTCTAAGCGTGCGTTCGCGGTGGTCCCGGCGCAGATCCGACAGTTCAGCGAGAAGCAGCGCGTCGAGTCCGGTCGCGTCGTGGGGCATGATAGCGGAAGGATATCGCCGGGCTTTACATGAAATAAAGCAATATTAAAAAAGAGCTTACGATTCAGAATCCGACTGCAAAGCCGCGGGCTCAAGGTCGGTGGGGTCACCCCCCTCGGGCATCGGGTTGGTGAGGGTCTGTTTCATCAGCCGACCCACTTTGAACTTGACCGTCCGCTTGGGGGGCACTTCGACGGGCTGGAGCGTCTTTGGGTTCTGAGCCATGCGAGCACGCCGCTGCTTGACCTCGAATACGCCGAAGTCTCGGAACTCCAAGCGGTTACCCTTGCCCAGTTCAACGATAATGGAGTCCAGGAAACTTTGGACAACCTTTTTGACTGCCACACGTTTCTCACCCGTGGCATCAGCGATCTGATCGATAAGCTCTTTTTTGGTGATTGTTCCCATTTGAATAGCGAACCTGTGTTGAAGGAATTTGAGGCAGAATTTGCCCCGAACGCGAGACGTGAGATCAAGAAGCCGGCCGTAATCAATTTCGGTGTCGCCCAAATACATTACCGGACGTCAATGGATTATGACAATGCCATCGGCACGGGTCAACCCTCAAGTTGTTTTTGCAGCAAGGATTAGCGATTTTTAACGATTCGAATCGTGGTCCAGCCCTGGACTTTGAGATGTTAAGAAGGGGGGGTTTGCGGCTCGCTGGGCCTCGGCCTACTATCCTCTTGATGGCCGTTGACCCCGCTCAGCTAGAGATTGTCCACTACCCTGCCGAGGTCCTGCGCCGGCCGGCCGAGCCGGTCCCCGAGGTGGATGAGCATGTCAAAGCCGTGGCCCGGAGGATGATCCAGTTGATGCACCTGGCCCCGGGCGTCGGTCTGGCTGCGCCTCAGGTCGGGCTGGCCTGGCGGATGTTTGTGGCTAACGCTAGCGGGCAAGAGGGTGACGACCGGGTCTACATCAACCCCCGGATTGTCCAAACCAGCGGCGGCAACATCGCCCGCGAGGAAGGCTGCCTCTCGCTCCCCGGTGTCACCGCCGAGGTGCTGCGGCCGGCCCAAGCCACGATCAGCGCGCTTGACCAAGAAGGCGCGCCATTTGAGGATTCGGCCGACGACCTGCTGGCGCGGATCTGGCAGCACGAATACGACCATCTCGATGGCGTGCTGATCTTGGATCGGATGTCACCGATCGACCGGATGGCCAACAAGCGCGCCGTACGCGAGCTCGAATCGAAAGATTGACCCGCCGGCCCGCCCTCGCGGCTCTTTTTCAGGCCGCCTGGCCATTTGTTTGAATCATCCACCCAACGGCCCGCATGCGATTACTCTTCTTCGGTTCTGGCGCTTTTGGCATCCCCACCCTCGCCTCGCTCGTTGAGCGGCACGAGGTCGTGGCGGTGGTGAGCCAGCCGGATAAGCCCGCGGGCCGCAAACGCGTCTTGACCCCCACCCCGGTGGCCCAGTGGGCGAGCCGGCGCGGGCTCACGGTGCATCGAGAGGGCGATGTCAACTCACCGGCATTTGTTCGGCGGGTCGCGGGATATCGGGCCGAAGCCTCGGTGGTGATCGCCTTTGGGCAGAAGCTCGGTGAGCCGTTGATCGATGCGATGGGAAGCCTGGCGGTGAACCTCCACGCCTCGTTGTTGCCCAGCTACCGCGGAGCGGCCCCGATCAACTGGGCCATGATCGACGGGCTCCAGACCACCGGCGTCAGCGTGATCGCCCTGGCTCAGCGCATGGATGCGGGCGAGGTCTACGGCTCCGCCAGCCTGTCGATCGACCCGCGCGAGACGGCGGGAGAACTGCACGACCGGCTCGCCCAGCTCGGCCCCGCAGCGATCGGCGGGGTGTTGGACGACCTCGAAGCCGGGACGCTAAACCCGGTCATCCAGGACGAATCAAAGGCGACCAAGGCTCGTAAATTCACCAAGGCCGACGGCACGGTTGATTTCAACCAGCCCGCGGCCGCGGTGCGTGCGCGTGTCCATGGGCTGACCCCCTGGCCGGGGTGCCGGGTCCTCTGGCATCGCGCGCAGGCCGAGCCGACGCCCGTGACCCTCGTGCGGGTTGAAGGTTTGGATACGCAGACCTCGTCAGCGCAGCCGGGGAGCGTGATCCAGAGCCAGCAGATTGCGTGTGCCAACGGGGCGATCCGACCGCTTGAGCTTCAGATTCCCGGCAAGCGGGTCATGCCGCTGGCAGCATTTACTGCCGCCAACCCCATGATCCCCGGCCAGCACTTTACCCAGTTTCACATTAGCTGATTCCCGAGCGGATTCTTGTTGCCGATTGGCGCTACGAGGTTATGCTGTTGGGGTTAGGCCTGCTTCTCTGTGGTATCCGGGGTAGAAAAGAACGGATCCAAAGCGAGAAAGGAGTCGCCATGTCGTGGCGGCGCTTGGTGAGAAACCCGGTCAATCGGTTTTATCTGCTTACGCTGCTTGGCCCGATCGTCATGCTGCTGGGGATGATGCTGCATCAGCCAACCATGAACCCTCTATCTGTTGAGAATGGCGAGGACATGGCGGGGCTGTTTTTCCGGATCTACCTTCTGCTTTACGCGGTCATTCTCTGGGCCATCCCAATGATCATGGTCGTCTCGGGGCTTGGCTTGCCAATGATCGGCGCACTCCATGTTCGTGAGCGATGTTTTGCACGCGGCGGGCGGGGCGAAAAGCATGGATTACGGCTGGTTTATGCGGTCGCCCTGATCGAGACCGTCTTATTGACCTCGATGTTCGCCAGGATATTGGCCTTTATCCAGTAATTGAACCCGGATACTCCGGCCGTTACGCCTCGGTCATCTCACCGATCTTTCGCAGCCGGTCGTACCGCTTGTTGACCAGATTCTCGATCTTGAAACGCTTGAGGTCGCGCACCGCCTGCACCAGGTACTGCTCGAGCTTGTCCGCCATCATGCCCGGGCGGCGGTAGGCGCTGCCCAGCGGCTCTTCGATGATGTCGTCGACCGTGCCGAGCTTGAGGTTGTCCGCGGCGGTAAGTTTGAGCGCTTCGGCCGCATCGGCGTTGGTCTTTGGTGTCGCCTGCTTCCACAGGATCGCCGCACAGCCTTCCGGGCTGATCACGCTGTACCAGGCGTACTCCAGCATCGCCATCCGGTCGGCCACGCCGATGCCCAGCGCACCACCCGACCCGCCCTCGCCGATGACCACGCTGACGATCGGCGTCTTGAGCCGGGCCATCTCACGCAGGTTCACCGCGATCGCCTCGGCCTGCCCCCGCTCTTCGGCCCCGATGCCGGGATAGGCCCCGGGGGTGTCCACCAGCGTGACGACCGGCAGCCCGAACTTCTCCGCCAGTTTCATGCAGCGCAGCGCCTTGCGGTAGCCCTCGGGGTGGGCGCAGCCGAAGTTCGCGGCGATCTTGGTCTTGGTGTCCTTGCCCTTGTTGTGCCCGACGACCATGACCTTGTGCGGCCCGATCCGGCCGAAGCCGCAGACAATGGCCTCGTCGTCGGCGAACTGGCGGTCTCCGTGGAGTTCAGTGAAGTCCTTGACGAAGGACTGGATGTAGTCGATCGACTGGGGCCGGTTGGGATGGCGGGCGACCTTGACGACGTTGCCCGCCGACAGCCCCTTGTAGATCTTCTTGAGCATCGCGGTGTGCGACTGGCGGAGCTTGCGGATCTCGCTGCCCAGATCGACGTTGGGGTCCAGCCCCACCGCCGAGCGGTTTGGGTCGTTCTGGGCCTCCAGATCGTTGATCTGTCTCTCCAGCGCGGTTAGCGGCCTCTCGAACTCGAGTTCAAAGGTGCCGGTGTACTCGTTGAGTTGGGTCATCGTTCTAGAAAACCGTTGGGGTGGATTGAGGTTGGGGCGGGCATCCCGCCCGCCGTGAGGTCCAGGAACGGCGCGGTTGGTATACAAGTTCACGGCTGCACCGCGATGGCGGGCAGGATGCCCACCCCACCGGGCACCATACCCCGAGCTATTCATCGTAAAACGTGATAGTTTAACCCCAAAGGTAATGCCAGGCACAACTTTCCATACCGACCAGCTCACCGTCATCGGCCCCGGGCTGCTGGGGACCAGTGTCGCCCTGGGCCTTCGGCAGCGCGGGTTTGCCGGCAGGATCGTCGCCCTGGCCCGGCGGCAGCGGACCCTCGACCTGGCCCGGGCGAGCGGCGGATACGACACGCTTACCACCGACCCTGCCGCGGCATTGGAAAACGCGACCCTTGCCCTGATCGCCGTCCCGCTCAGTGCGTTCCGCGGCGTATTCGCCCAGATCGCAGAGCATGGCCCGGCGGGCATGGTCGTGACCGACGTCGGCTCGACCAAGGCCAGCGTCATCGCCGACGCCCGAGCCGAGCTTGCGGACCTGAGCCGAGTGATTGGTGCCCACCCCATGGCCGGCAGCGAGAACGCCGGTCCCTCGGCCGGGGACCCCGATCTGTTTTTGGATAAGCCGTGCGTGATGACGGTGTCCGATGATGACGACCCGCAGGCGATCGCGCTGGTCGAATCGCTCTGGGCCTCGCTCGGTATGTCGCTGCTGCGGATGAGCCCGTCGGAGCACGACCGTCAAGTCGCGTTGGTCAGCCACCTGCCGCACCTGGTGGCGGTGATGTTAATGGGCATCGCGGCCGACCACGGCGGGCTGGACCTTGCGTCCACCGGCTTTATGGGTGCGACTCGGCTGGCCTCGAGTAACCCACCGATGCGGGCCGACATCCTTGCCGCCAACCACGACGAAGTGCGCCACGCGCTCGCCAGGCTGCGCGGCCAGTGCGAACGCGTCGAGCATTGGCTTGAGCGGGGCGATCACTCGGCCATGCTCGATAGTCTAGAGCGGGCCGCCTCGGCCCGTGCTGCATGGATCGTGCAGCGCGCTCAACAACCCACCCCGGACGACGACACGGCATGAACTACCGGCTTGGCTTCATCGGATGCGGCAACATGGCCCAGGCCATCGCCGCCGGCGCGATCAGGGGCGGCGTCCTGCCCGCAGGCCAGGTTATCGCCTCGGACCCGTCGGATGCCAACCGCGCGATATTTGACCAGTGGGGCTGCGCGACCTCATCCGCCAACACCGACGTCGTTGATAGGGCACAACAGATCGTGCTCGCGGTCAAGCCGCAGGTCTTCCCGAAGGTTGCGCCGCAGCTTACGGGAGGCGTCTCGGACGAGCAGGTACTCATCTCGATCATGGCCGGGGTCTCGTCGGCGAAGATCAATACGTTGCTGGGCAAGCCGACGCGGGTCGTCCGGGTCATGCCCAACACCCCGGCGCTGGTGGGCGAGGGCATGGCCGGGATCGCCCTGGGCAGCGAGGCCAAGCCGGGCGATGATGAACTCGCTTTCGAACTGTTCGGCGCGGTGGGTCAGACGATTCGTCTTGAGGAACACGAAATCGACTGCATTAACGCGGTGTCTGGCTCGGGGCCCGGCTATGTCTTTTATTTCGCCGAGGCGATGGAGCGGGCGGCCGAGCAGCTGGGGCTGGGCGAGCACGCAAGGCGGGTGGTCGGCCAGACCCTGCTCGGGTCGGCGAAGCTGCTGGTCGAATCAGGCGAGCCGCCCCAGCAGCTTCGACGGAAGGTCACCTCCCCGGGCGGGACGACTCAGGAGGCCTGCGAGCTCTTGGACGACCTCGGGGTCATGGACGCGATTATCAAGGCGATGCACGCGGCCAGACGTCGCGCGGAAGAGCTGGGCAAATAATTCGGATAGACAAGGATCCTTAGCCTATCCTTTGCAAGCCAAAAAGGAACGCGATATGAAGACGCAACAGTCTATGCTCGACGCAGGTTTACTCGGGATGCGTATCACGGTAGGCCTGTACATGCTGCTGGCCGGGTTTGGCAAGGTGCGCGGGGAGATCAGCAATGGTTTGGGTAGTTTTTACCGAGGACCTTTCAAATCTATGCAGCCGACCTGGTTGCCCGACGCGATGGCGTTGCCCTATGGCTATGTGTTGCCCTGGATCGAGGTATTAGTCGGTATCATGCTGATCTTGGGTCTCTTTACGCGGCTGGTTGGCTTGGCCGGTCTTGGTATGTTGGTCAGTTTCACCATCGCGCTGATTATTAAGCTTGACACGATCAAAGCCCAGCCGGATGGCCCGGGGGGACCCTTCAGCGCGAACTACATCCAATCTTCGGCCTACCTGCTGTTCGTTTTGGTGGGTGCCGGCAATTGGTCGATTGATTCGCTGAGGTTGAAACGAAAGAAGTCGGGCTGAACGATGACGATGGGTAGCTGCGGCGAATTGATCGATCGGCTTGACGCCTTGGGCGAGCTGCACCGCGTCACCGAGCCGGTGTCGTGCATGCTGGATATCGCGGCGATCGCCGACGCCGTGAGTAAGTCACCCGCGGCGAACCGTTCCGATCACGCCCAGAGCTTCGATCCCCTGCACCACACCTTGGGCGGCAAGGCGGTCCTCTTTGAGCAGGTGCTGCTGCCCGATGGCACACGGTCGGACATCCCGCTGCTGATCAACGCCTTTGGTAGCTACCGGCGCGTCGAGATGGCGCTGGGCTGTGAGGACGGTGGGCTCGAGGCGTTGGCCCGCCGGGTCGAGGAACTGGTCAAGCCCGAGCCGCCGACGGGGTTGATGGAGAAGATGAAGAAGGGCCTGGAGCTGGCGAAGATCGCGCAGCTGCCCCCGAAGGTGGTCAAGGCCGGGCCCTGCCAGGAGGTGGTGCAGACCGGTGACCAGATCGACCTGACCCGCCTGCCGATCATCAAGTGCTGGCCGGATGACGGTGACCCGACCACTTGCGGCTACCCACTATCGCCCGAGCAGGCGGGCACGGCCGGGGGCAAAGGGCGGTATATCACCCTGGCGGGGATGTATACGATCCACCCCGACGACGCGGGCAAGGCGGACGCAGAACCGCGACCCAGCCGGAATGTCGGCATGTACCGTGCGCAGCTGATCGACAAGACCCGCACCGCGATGCACTGGCACATGCACCACGACGGGGCCCGGCACTGGCGCGCGTGGAAGCAGCACAACGAGGCGAACGACGCGCACGACCAGGGCATGCCCTGCGCGATCGTGCTGGGCGGCGAGAGCGTCCTGCCCTACGCCGCGACCGCGCCGTTGCCGCCGGGCATCAGTGAGTTGCTCTTTGCCGGCTTCCTGAACCGGGGCTCGATCAAGCTGACGCGCTGCAAGACCATCGACCTGCACGTGCCGGCCAACGCGGAGATCGTCATCGAAGGCCGGGTCAGCACCCGCGCCCGTGGCATCGGATACGACCCCCGGCCCCGGCACGGCGAAGCGACCGTCCCCCTCAACCTTGACCAGGAGGTCTTCGAGGGGCCCTTCGGCGATCACACCGGGTTCTACTCCCTGCCCGATCGCTACCCGGTCTTCACGGCCACCGCGGTTACGATGCGGAACAACCCGGTCTACCCGACGACCATCGTCGGCCCGCCGCCGCAGGAAGACTACTACCTGGGCAAGGCGACCGAGCGGATCTTCCTGCCGCTGCTCAAGACGATCGTCCACGACATCATCGACTACGACCTGCCGATGTTCGGCGCGTTCCACAACTGCGCGTTCATCAAGATCCGTAAGGAGTATCCGCTCCAGGCCCGAAGGGTGATGCACGCGATCTGGGGTGCGGGGCAGATGGCCTGGACCAAGTTTATTGTCGTCGTCGATGAGGACGTCGACGTCCACAACCACGAAGAGGTGCTCTTCCATCTCTGTGCCAACGTCGATCCGGGGCGTGACCTGGAAATCGTGCACGGCCCGCTGGACATCCTCGACCACGCCGCGCCACGCCTCGGGGCCGGCCAGAAACTCGGCGTCGATGCGACACGCAAGATCTTGGGGGAAGAGGTCAACGGCCAGCGGGTCCGCGACTGGCCCAGCTACCTGCGCGTCTCCGAGGACCGGCAGGAACGGGCCGCTTCAATCGTCGCGGCCATCATCAGTGGCAGTGGTCAGTAATCAGGCCCCGCGCTGCGGGCTTAGTCGTTCAGCACCCGCATCAGGAACGCTTCATCCGACATCTGTCGGACACCCTCGATGCCGTCGTAGTGCACCGCGGGGTCTACCCCGGCAGACTTCAGGGCCTCCGCGATCTTCTGGATCTGGATCGGGTGGTGGGCCATGACCGTCCAACTCGTGTCCTCCTTGATTTCCAATTCCTCGTACTGGCTCTTGAGCATCACCGGCGGGTCGTCCGCGGAGGCGAGGTTGACCGGTGAGATGCGGCCGACCAGTTCGATCAGGTCCGGCAGGTCGAACGGCTCGAGGTGCTGCACGTCGAGGTAGAGCGGTAGCCGCCGCTCGTGCCGATACAGCGGCATGTCGTGCTCGCGCCAGTAGCGTGGGTCGAACGAGGCCAACGGGTGCCGGGCGGTCACGGCCAGGACGCGGGTCGAAGTCTCGAGGATGCCCGGGTTGCGCCAGGTCGGTGGCGGCTCGCGTTCTTCGCCTTCTTCATCGTCATCACCCGGCCGGGGCCCCACCGGCTCTTCACGAGCCAGGGCCCGGCGGGCGTCGCGTTCGAGGTCTTTGCGCTGTTCATCGGTGAACGTCTGGGCCAGGTCGTCGTGGAGCGCGAGGTAGAGCGCGAGGTTCGCCCCGGCGTCCTCCCCGTGCAGCACCATGCGGTCCGGATCGATGCCGAAGTGCTCGGCGTGGTAGCGGATGTACTGCAGGGCGAGGGTTGCGTCGTCGAAGCTGGCGGGGAACGGTGCCTCCCGGACCAGCCGGTATTCGACGCTGGCCACCGCGATACCGTCACCCAGCAGGTCGCGGGCGTCGAGCGTGCCAAAGTCCCGCTTGCTCCCGGTGATGAAGTCGCCGCCGTGGAAATACACAACGACGGGGGTGGGCTCGGAACTGGTGGGGACATAGATGTCCAGGGTGTTGCGATCGTGCTCGCCGTAGGGGATGTCGCGGTACGACTCGCCTTCCCAGCCGCGGCGTCGCTGGTTGCGCTGCTCCTGCCGATCGCGCCACTGCTGGCGGAAGCGCTCGATCTGGGCCCGGCCTTCCTCGGTATCGAGGATGCCGTTGTTGTCGGTGTCCGCGTCGGGGAAGGTCAGCAGCATCCGCTCGAGCATCTCGTTGTTCTCGCTGGTCGCGCCGTCGGGGACGGACCATCGGTCTCGGCCACGGTCCTGGCCCAGCGCGGGGGACAAGACGGTCAGCGAGAGCGTCAGTACGGCGGTCAGGGCGAGGCTTGGCGGGGTCTTGCCGTGGTCGAGCATCGTGGGTCTCCGTTTGGGCGTTGCTTGGCCGGGCAACGGGGTCGGGCTAGGATATAGCCGTGTTTTACCGAGCATCAACGACCATCCCAAGCAAGGGGCCTGTGATGTCTAGCCGAAGTAAACCGATCAGCAGTCGGCTTTACCTTTCTCTACTGGTGTTCTTCGTTATCGGTTCGCTCGTCATGCCGGCTCGGGGGCAGGCGGACGGGCCGGATCGACGCATCGCCTACAAACAAACTGTAGACGCGAAGGGCAACGAGGTCACGCTGCACCTGCATGTCTTTTTGCCCGAGGGTGCGGCAGAGGGCGACAGCCGGCCGGCTATCGTATTCTTCTTCGGCGGGGGGTGGGTCGGCGGAGCACCGACGCAGTTCTACCCGCACTGCGCCGAACTGGCCTCGCGGGGCGTCTTTGCCGCGGCGGCCGAGTACCGCGTCCACAGCCGGCACGGCACCATGCCGCAGGCCTGCGTCGCCGACGGCAAATCGGCCGTGCGTTACCTCCGCCAGCACGCCGAGGAACTGGGGATCGACCCCGATCGTATCGCAGCCGGTGGCGGCTCGGCCGGAGGCCACGTCGCGGCGGCCACGGCCTTGGTCACAGGCTTTGAGGAACAGGGCGAGGATCAGGACATCAGCAGCCGGCCCGACCTGCTCGTGCTGTTCAACCCGGTGATCGATACCACGCCACCGAACGGCTTTGGCTGGCAGCGCATGGGCGACGACGCGGAAGAGCTCTCGCCGATCGAGGGGGTCTACGCCGAGCAGCCGCCGAGCGTGATCTTCCACGGCAAGGCCGATACGACGACGCCGATCGACTCGGTCCGTCGATTCAAGGCCGCGAGCGAGCGGGTGCAAGCGGTCTGTGTGCTGCACGAGTACGACGGGGCGGCCCATGGCTTTTTCAATATGCGTGATCAAAACAACCCGGACGCCCGGCCGAACCGCTACTACCATGCCACCGTTGAGCAGATGCTGGGCTTTCTCGATGACCGCGGTTACCTGCCGCAGGATGAGGCGAAATGAAGAGCAGTGACGACCCCGTTTGGAGCGGATTCATGCGGCTTGTGATGATGTTGGTTTATGGCTTGAGCTGCTGGTCGTTAGCCGGGCCTGTCCGGGCGGTCCCGCTCCCTCCGGGGGTTGAACCGAAGGTCCTGCTGATTACGGATGAGACACTGGCCGAGGCCTGGGAGCCCTTCGCGAGATTCAAGACGCGGTTGGGCTATCCCACGCAGATCGTGACGGTCCAGCAGATCGTCGAGCCGTACGAGGGTGACGACGTGCAGGCACGCATCCGGGCCGGTGTCCTGGATTCGATCGAGCAGCGTGGCGTGCGGTACGTGATCCTCGGCGGTGACAGCGGACCACGCGGCACGGGCCTGGTACCCGACCGAGACACCCTGCACCCCCAGATGCGCTACCGCGACATCCCCACGGACCTGTACTACCTCAGCCCCGGCGAGTCGGACTGGGACGCCAACGGCGATGGCGTCTTTGGTGACTGGCGCAACGACCGCGAAGCGATCGCCTACGGCCACCCGACCGGCGCGGCGATCGGACGCATCCCCGTCCGCACCCCCGCCGATGTCGCCGCCTACACCGACAAGATCATCGCCTACGAGACCCGCTACCCCACGCGCGATTTCGCTCGGCGGATGATCTACTCCAACACGGTCAACGGCTCGGAGCCCAAGGTCCGGCGAAGCTGGGACGACTACCTCTCCGGCGTCTGGGGCGGGGGCGAGGCCCTCCGCTTCCTGCATACGCAGACCCACTGGGACAAGCAGCGCTCCGGTGACTTCGCTCTGAATACCACCAACTGGCTCAAGCTCATCAACGACCAGACCGCCGGCAAGATGCACATGCACGGCCACGGCCACCTGCCCGGCTGGGTACTGGAGCACCGCACCGGCAACACCTTTGTCGACGCCCAGGTCGTCGCCCAACTCACCAACCAGGACGCCTACCTGGTGATGACAACCGTGTCTTGTTTCACCGGCCAGTTCGACTCGGCCCGGGACCCCAGTATCGTCGAATACATGCTGCGTACCCCGCGCCGCGGCGCGGTGCTGATCATCGCCCCATCGCGCGAGGGGGTGCCGATGTTCCACGACCCACGCCATGATTTTCGCCTGATGGTCACCGAGGGCAAGCTCGACGGGACCACCGAGACGATGACACGGTTCTGGATGAACGGCTTGTCCCCGGATGAGCGGGGCCGATACCGCACGGCCGGCCAGGCGTTCATGCGGATGAAGCAGGAGATGACCCCGCACGCCGAGCGCACCGAGGGCTACCACTGGTGCCAGTCGGAGTTGAACCTGCTGGGCGATCCGACCCTGGACCTGCGGGCCGACGACCCGATCAGCCCGGCAATGGACCTGCCCGAAGCCATTGCCGTTGAACCAACCGAGTTGGTGATCCGGACTGGCCTGACCGATCGCCCCGGGGCCAGGGTGACGCTGTGGAAGGCCGAGGAGGTGTATCAGAGCGTCGAGGTCGATGAGCAGGGGGTGGCGCGTGTGACGCTCGAAGTCAAGACGCCCGGTGACCTGCTGGTTACGGTCAGTGGGCCGAGTGTCAACGCGGTCCTGGCAACGATCCGTGTCGAGTAGGCCGGGCCCTGGGGATGATGCTGATGACGGTCCGAAGAGCCGGCTGCGTATTGATGTTGATGTCTTTGGTTTCGTTGGCGGGCTGCGCCGTAGTCGAACCGGAGGACCGAGACATCGCCCAGGTCCGCGCGGCGGTGGGTGAAGACCCGGGTCTCCCGATCGAACAGCTCAGCCGGGAACTGGGAATCTCGCCCGCGGCGGTCATCGCGGCGCTGCCCGAATCAAAGCGCCGCCGACTGCCCAACCATGAGGCGGCCGGCCTGCTCGCCGAGATGGGGGATTGGGGCACCGTCACGCTGGACTACGAAGTCATCGGGCACCTTTTTGAATACCTCGGGCCGATGCCGAGGGTGACCCGCGAAACGACCCGTCACATCGAACTGACCCCGGAAGGCGAGCAGGGCCTGCGCATCTCGCTGGCCAAGCGGGATATCGCGTCGGTCTGGCTGCTTCGTTATCCCGCCGAGGATGGCGCCGCGGTCTGGTTCTGCGAGGAGCAGGGCGAGCCCTGGCTGGTCATCCGGATTGAAAAAACAGGCCCGGGTTTTAACCGGGCCTGGGACCGATTGGATTAAACGTCTCGAAGACTGGACTCAGGCCTTGTGCCCTGAGCTTGCCCTCAAGCCGCCGCGGCCTGGCCACCCTTGCCGCCCAGTGCGCCAGAGCTCATTTCCTGCATGAGGAAGGCGATCGCTGCGGGGACCAGCACCAGCATCGGGATGACCAGGGCGCTGCTGGACAGGCCCTCGGCGACCGTGGTGCTGAAGTTGTCGATGTTCAGCAGCAGGGCGATGACCCCGAACACGGCGATGGTTGCTCCGGTGATCGAGGTGAACAGGTGGATCGAGATCTTGAAAAGGACAAACGCCAGGATGCCGCAGGCCAGCAGCCCGGCGAGGGCGCCGATCCAGAAGGCGTCGGCGGGCATGTGCTCGGCGAGCTTGGCCAGCAGGCCGGCCGAGGGGTCTGTGCCGATTCCTTCTTTGAAGTCCGACAGCTTCTTTTCGTAGGCCGAGTCGAATGCCCGGCCGATGCCGGCCCAGAGATTGGCGCCGATAAACGCGCCGCTCAATCCGCCAAGGATCGCCACGGCGTACTTCATCAGCGGTACCGCCAGCACCGCGAGCAGCAGGCCGACACAGCCGGCCGTGATAAAGGGTGGGGCCTGGATCGATGTGCCCAGCCAGTACCCGGCCAACGAGCCGATCAGCACCATCAATGCGATGACCACGAACTTGTAGAACTGGTAGCCCTTGAGCATGCAGGCGATCCCGGTAATGAGGAAGACGATCGCCCAGATCGTGCCGAGGTGGGTCAGGTGCTCGACGAGTGTCTGGGGCTGGGCCAACGCGTCGCCCTGCGAGAAGATGCTCACGCCGGTTTGGAACAGGCGGTGTGCCTCGGCCCACATGTCGATGGAGGTCGGGGTGGTGGCGGCCTCTGCGGCTGGGTTACCGGTCGTGGAGGTGGCTTGCGCGAGAAGCGAGATCATGGCGGGCTCCTTGGGTTCGGCCCGCTGCGTGCGCAGCGTGGGCCGGGACCATGCTCACTTATCGTCGGGCTTGAGATACAACGTCCATTGGAGGCAGAAACCCAGCAACGTTATCAGACCAAGGGCAAGCAGCGTCCCCCGCGGGCTGACCGGCATCCAGTTCGCAAACCCCTCAGGCGCCCAGCCGACGACCAGTTCTCGGCCGGGAACAAAGATCAGCACCGCCCCGACCATCGCCGACTGCAGCGCCGCGGCGTGCTTGGGCATGATGATCCCGATCAGCAGCCCGACCAGCGCCCCGCCGATCATGCCCCAGATCGCCATCCGGTGTGCCGCGGTCGTGTTCTGCTCCCACCACTGTTTGACCTGTTCGCCGTGCTCGAAGACGACCCCCTTGATCGCCTCGATGGCCTGGCCGCCTTGCTCGTCGAGGATCGAGTTGGCCGAGGCCAGGCTGGTCGGGCTTTGCTGCTTGATGAGCCCTTGGATCATCTCACGGCTTTCGGGGGAGAGCTGGTCGGCCTCGGTCTCGTATCGCTCGCGGACCTCGGCGGCCTGCTGCTCGGTATCGCCGGGACCGGTGATCTGATTCGTCGGGGTGTTCTGCCAGACGAGCATCGCCGCCGGGACGACGGTCGCCAGAACAACTGCGGCCGACATCGCCATCCATAACCGAAACGTCAGGCCCGCAAGCAGCGCCCCGGCGATCCCCAGGCCGATGATGAAGACGATGAAGAACCCCGTCGATTCGATGAACGGCGAGAGCAGCCCGCCGGTCGTCAGGCCCAGCACCAGCCCGCCAACAACCATTGCCGGCTTGAGCAGCTTGCCCCCCGCCAGCCAGACCAGCAGGCCGATGGTCATACAAAGGATCAGCCCGCCCATCGTCAACCCGGGCAGGGATCGTCCCGATGCGTCAAACCATTGCTGGAGGGTTTCGGTCGCGTTCATAGCCCTGGGTCTTGCCTCGGGTGAAGGACGGGCGTGCCGCCGGGGGCATTATCGCCCGGACTTCCGCCTCACCGTTACAATGACCGCTTGTGAGCGATAAGCAAGTAAAATCTGATCCCAACATGCCAGAATCCCCCGACGAGGCCGCCCTGGCCCCGCTCCGGTCTCGGATCGATGCGTTGGACCAGCAGATCGTCCGGCTGCTCAATGAGCGGGCGGAGATCGTCGTTGAGGTTGGGCAGGTCAAGCGGGCGGGCAACACCCCGATCTACGTCCCCGACCGTGAACGCCGGGTGCTCGAGCAGATCCGCTCGTACAACCAGGGGCCGCTGGCGGACAAGTGCGTCGAGGCGATCTGGCGGGAACTGATGTCCGGCAGCTTCGCGCTTGAGCGTCCCCTGCGGATCGGCTACCTCGGGCCGACCGGGTCGTTCAGCCACATGGCCTCAAGGATGAAGTTCGGGGCCTCGGTCGAGTACGACAACCTGGCCGACATCCCGCTGATCTTCGACGCCGTGGGGCGGCGCGACATCGACTACGGCCTGGTCCCGATCGAGAACTCGACCGAGGGCAGCGTCTCGGTCACCCTCGATGCCCTCTCGGATACCTCCGCGCGGATCTGCGGCGAGGTCTTGATCGCGATCCACCACAACCTCCTGGCCAACTGCGACGCGCCGGACATCAAGAAGATCTACAGTCACCCCCAGGCCCTCGCCCAGTGCCGCAACTGGCTGGCGACACACTTCCCCAACGTCGAACGGGTCGCCGCTTCATCGACGTCCAAGGCCGCTCGCATCGCCGCCCAAGAGCCGGGCGCCGCGGCGATCGCTTCGTCCCTTGCCGCCAAGCTAAACGAGGTCCACATCCAGTTCGAGAACATCGAGGACAACCCCAACAACACAACCCGCTTTTTCATCATCAGCCACCAGGACACCCGGCCGACCGGTGATGACAAAACGGCCGTCCTCTTCAACACCGAGCATAAATCCGGGGCCCTGACCGAGGTGCTCAACGTCTTCCGCGACTTCGGCCTGAACCTGACCCACATCGACAAGCGGCCCAGCCAGCGCGTCAACTGGGAGTACAGCTTCTTCGTCGACCTCGTCGCGCACGAAGACAACGAGAACTTCCAGAACGCCGTCGCCGAGGCCCGCAAGCACTGCCTGCAGTTCATCGTCCTCGGCTCGTTCCCACGGGCGACGGAAGTGATGTGAGTTTTCTTATCTTTGCGCATCCAAACGCTGTATGCTCGTTTCAATGCCACGGCCATCGCCCGTGGCCTGTGGGCAACGCCGGCCCGCAAGACGAGCAAACCCCTATTAATCAGGAGCCATTGCATGCTTAACGCGCATATGTTTGGATACAGCAGCGGCGCCGGCCACGCGATGCCTCAGCCCTCGCTGCCGACCTCCAAGGGCCCCAGTGACGCCGACTTCCACCGCCTCGAAGAGCGCCTCGATCGGCTCTCGCTGATCAACATGGCGATGTGGTCGCTGCTGCGCGATAAGACCCATCTCTCCGAGCAGGACCTGCTCGATCGAGTCAAGCTCATCGACCTGCTGGATGGGAAAGAGGACGGCAAAGCGACCCGCACCGTCTCGAAGTGCACCGCGTGTGGCCGGCCCATGCATCCGCGTCACAAGAAATGTATCTACTGCGGTAACGAGAAGCTGATCGAGAGCGCGTTCGACACGATTTGAGTCACTGCCGTAGCGAGCCGGGGGCTGTGCCCCCGGTCTGTATCTGAGTCGTCGAAAGCTTGAATGCGTCCTATCCCCCTTGCGGCAGACCGGGGGCACAGCCCCCGGCTCGCCGGCGTCATTCGCTCTCCACCAACGCCTCGATCCGCCCCCTGAGGTGGTCGAGCACGTTCATGAAGTTGATATAGGCGTCGTAGGGTGATTCGTACGGGTTGAAGTACGCGTGGACATCGCCGTCTGCAAAGTACTTGGTACACATGTAATAGAAGTGGTCGCTCGTGCTCAGCTCGCGCCAGTCGCTCAGCAGCCTGGCATCGCGGCTCTGGCGGACCTCCGGCTCAAGCCTGTAGAGCTCCTGCAACGCTGCGGCCTGCATCGCGTTGCCCTTCCAGGCGGAGATGTCCCGCTCGCTGTCGGCCCAGCTCGTGACCTCCGGCGTGTCGTAGACGCCAGCCGGGTCACACTGCTCGATCGCCTGGCTGGGGGTGAGGAACTTGGCGCCCTGCGCCAGCACCGCGTCGGGCAGATCGCCGAGCAGGTCGAAGATCCCCGACTCGGCCCACTGGTGTTCGCCGAAGGTCTCGAAGTCGATAAACAGGTTGCAGATTTCGCCGTCGCTGTCGGTCAGCCAGGAAGCAAACGTGTCGGCCTTGAGCGGGTAGTGAGGCCAACTCGGGTCGGAAAACCGGAACGCGAGGTCGTCGCTGAGCTTGTGATTTTTCAGGAGGATCGGCAGGCCGTCCGGCGAGGAGTAGGTGAGGTTCGGGCTGCGGTCGCCAAGCACCTTGACGACGCCCTCGGCGAGCACGCCGCGGAACCTGCCCATGTGCAGCAGGCGGGTGGCCAGATCGTTGCTGTAGATCAACTCGGTGTTGCGGAAGATCGAGGTCGTCTGGCCGAAGAGCTCGTCGATGCGCTCGTCGTGGCGTTGCACCTGCTCTTCAAAGTCGGGCAGGCTGTAGAGCGAGGAGAGCGAGTGGTCGTAGGTTTCGGACAGGAACTCGACGCAGCCGGTCTCCGCGAGTCTGCGGAAATTGTCGATGACCTCGGGTGTCCACCGGCGGAACTGGTCGAGCACCTGGCCGGTCAGGGAGAAGGCGACGACGAACCGGCCTCGGTGGCGCTCGATCTGCCGGAGCAGCAGGTCCGTGGCCGGGATGTAGCATTTGTTGGCGACCCGCCGTAGGATCTGGCTGTTGGACGTGTCGTCGAAGTAGTCCGCATCGACATCAAAGACGCTGTACCGGCGGAGCCGGCGCGGCTGGTGCACCTGAAAGTAGAAACAAACGTCTGGCATCTCCCGCTCACGCTCCTGGCATCTGGGGCCACGGGTCGGCCTTGCCCATGGCAAGTGTACGGGCATTGTGTCGAGTTCTGCGGCACTTGCAACAACGCAGGCTACGCGGCCGGTTCATTGACTCAAGCCCGCCTCCTGTGGCTGAGGCATCGGGGGCAGATCCACCGACGTTTTGTCGCTCTTGTCTAACAGTTCCCGCTCGATCTCATCCACCAGCTTATCCCGGCCGAAAATGATCCGCGCCCCACGCCGGAAGCTGAGGTAGGCATACGCCCACTGGATCAACACCACGACCCGGTTGCGGAAGCCGATCAGCAGCAGCAGGTGTACCGCCAGCCAGGCCATCCAGGCGAAGAACCCGCCGAAGTGCAGCGGCCCGATATCCGCGATCGCGTGGGTCCGGCCGATGGTGGCCATCGTGCCCTTGTCCCGGTAGGTAAACGCCCCGCGCTCCTGCACCGGGATAGGCCGGCCCGATCGCAGCTCACGGCGGATGTGCTTGGCAACATACTTGCCCATCTGCATCGCCGCCGGGGCCAGGCCGGGGGCCTTGCTCCCGTCGGGCAGGGTGACGTCGGCCACATCACCGATGACGAACGCCTCGGGGTGGCCGGGGATCGACAGGTCCGGGCCGACCTGGACCCGTCCGCCGCCGCCCAACTCAACCCCGAGCTTACGCGTCAGACCCGGGGCCTGGATGCCGCCGCCCCACAGCACGTTGCGGGTCTCGATGCGTTGGCCGTTGTCGAGTTCGACACCTTCCTCGTCGATATGTTGCACCCGGGTTTCGAGCATCACCTCCACACCCAGGCCTTCGAGCTGCCGCTGGCCGCTGGCCGAGAGTTCTTCGGGAAAAGCGCTGAGCAGCCGTTCGCCGCCATCGACGAGCAGGACACGCGATTCGGCGGGGTTGATCCGCCGAAAATCCCGCTTGAAGACCACCCGCGAAAGCTCCGCCATCGACCCGGCCAGCTCGACCCCGGTCGCGCCGCCCCCGACCACGACGATCGTTGTCAGCTTCTTACGCTCCTCGGGGTCGTCGATCGCCTCGGCCAACTCGTAAGAGGTCAGCACCATCCGCCGCACCCGCATCGCATCTTCAAGCGTCTTGATGCCCGGGGCGTGCTCGGCCCAGTGGTCGTTGCCGAAGTAGCTCGTCCGCCCGCCAATCCCGAGCACCAGGTAGTCGTAGCTGACGGTGCCGCCCAGCTCGGTCTCGATGTGTTGGTTGGCCAGGTCGATCCCCTCGACCGTATCCATCATGGTGCCGATGTTCGGCCGGTTTCGGAAGATCGAGCGGATCGGCTCGGCGATGTCGGGCGCGGACAGGCCGGCCATCGCGACCTGATACAGCAGCGGCTGGAACAGGTGGTGGTTCTGCCGGTCGATAATGGTCACCGTCGCATCACCGCGGAATGAACGGGTAAATGATAGCCCGCCGAACCCGCAGCCGACCACGACGATGTGCGGGCGATCAAACGGCGGCCGCTTGGGGTTGTCCGGTGTGCCTTTCATGCCAGCAGTCTAGACACCGACCGGTGAAAAGGTCGTCAAGCAAAGGCAAAGAATAGAGCTTGTCGCTGGGGTATACTGCCGCGTCCTCAACCGCTGCCGCCCAGCCATGACGAGTTCTCAACCGAACCACGACCACCGTACCAGCACGCAGATCCGCCAGCAGTTCATCGACTTCTTCGTCGATAAGGCCGGGCACACGGCTGTGCCGTCGTCGCCCGTCGTGCCGCACGACGACCCGACGCTGCTGTTCGCCAACGCGGGGATGAACCAGTTCAAGCCGTACTTCCTGGGGACCGAGCAGCCCAGCTTCACCCGCGCGGTGGATACGCAGAAGTGCATCCGCGCCGGGGGAAAGCACAACGACCTCGACGACGTCGGCAAGGACACCTACCACCACACCTTCTTCGAGATGCTCGGGAACTGGTCCTTCGGCGACTATTTCAAGAAGGAAGCGATTCGATGGGCGTGGGAACTGCTCGTCGGCGTCTGGCAGATCGACCCTGAGCGCCTGCACGCGACCTACTTCGAAGGCGACCCCAACGAAGGCCTGGAACCCGACCTCGAAGCCAAAGAACTCTGGCTCCAATTCCTGCCTGAGTCGCGCGTCCACCCCGGCAACAAAAAAGACAACTTCTGGGAGATGGGCGACACCGGCCCATGCGGCCCATGCTCCGAACTGCACTACGACCGCAGCCCGGATAAGGATGGTGCTGCGCTTGTGAATGCCGATGCGCAGGACACCGTCGTCGAGATATGGAACCTGGTCTTCATCCAGTACAACTCTAGGTGGTTGCCAGGGGGTGCCGATAAGGTTCGTGATTTTGAAAAAGCGCCTGCGCCGAAAGACAGGAACGATCCTGATCCACTAGAGTTCAAGCGGCGGTATCGTCTTGAGAAGTATGGCACAACTAAGCGAGATGAATTGGTCGCAAAGTGCCGTAAGCTTGATTCGCTACCCGCCAACCACATCGACACCGGCATGGGCTTTGAGCGCATCGTGCGCGTGCTGCAGGGCGTGGACAGCAACTACGACACGGACGTGTTCCAGCCGATCTTTACCGCGATCCAAAAGATCACCGGTGCCCGTGCCTACGTGCCCGGGGCGGGCAAGGAGCAACTCGAAGACCCGATCAACATCGCCTACCGGGTCATTGCCGACCACATCCGCACGCTGACGTTCGCGCTCAGCGACGGGGCGCACTGCACCAACGAGGGCCGTGGCTACGTGCTGCGTTCGATCCTCCGGCGGGCCGTGCGCTTCGGCAAGCAGACGCTCGGCGTCGAAGAGCCGTTCTTCTACAAACTCGTCCAAGCCGTCGTCGACAACTTCGGCGACGTCTTCCCCGAGATCAAAATTAAACAGGCTGACGTCGAGGCGGAGTTGATGGAAGAAGAAGAGAGCTTCCGCAAGACGCTGGACCGAGGGATTCAACTTTTTGAAGAAGCTGAAAGGAAAGCACGTGATCGCTGGGACATGCCTATGCGCGACCCTGGGGATCCAATTCTACCGCCATCAATTAAAGGCAAAGACGCGTTCAAACTCCACGACACCTACGGCTTCCCCATCGGCCTGACCCAACTCATGGCCGAGGAGCGCGGCCTGACCGTTGACCTCGAAGGCTTCGAGCGTGAGATGGCGGCCGCGCGTGAGCGAAGCCGGGGCGAATCCAGTGGCGTGGATACCAAGCAGTCGCTGCTCGAACTCGTGCAACTGGGACTGGATAGTGATTGGTTTGAAGAGACCGAGTTTGTTGGCCACGACCAAACGGAGTTCCCGCCGAAGCCGAACCGCTTTTGCCTCATGAAGAAAGCGGGAGAGGTTTACATCCCCGCCGACGCTGCGGCTGCGCGAGATGAAGTTGCTTTGGTTTTCCAATCGACACCGTTTTATGCCGAGGCCGGTGGCCAGGTCGGCGATACCGGCAGCGTCGTGATCCTCGGCGGCCCGCAGCCCGTCCGGGTCGCCATCAAAGACACGATCAAGATCGGCGGCGTTCACCTGCACCTCGGCGAGGTCCAGGGCGAACGGCTCGACGCCGGTATAGATCAGCCCGTTGATATCGCGATGGCGGTTGACCGTGTGCGCCGCAACACGATTGCGGCCAACCACACCATCACGCACGTGATGAACCGCGCGCTGCGTGATCACGTCAGTGCCCATGCGATGCAGAAAGGCTCGCTCGTCGATGACGAGAAGACGCGGTTCGACTTCTCACACAACGCGGCCTTGACGACCGAGCAACTCGAAGCCGTCGAGAAGCAGGTCAACGACGACATCGGCCGTGACCTGCCGGTCTATGCCGGGTACGCGCCGCAGGAAGACGCGCTGAAGATCAACGGCCTGCGGGCGGTGTTTGGTGAGAAGTACCCGCCGACGGTGCGGATTGTTTCCGTAGGCGTGAAAATCGAGGACCTGCTTACGAACCCCGACAACCCCGAGTGGCAGAGCTACTCGGTCGAGTTCTGTGGCGGCACGCACCTGGCACAGACCGGCGATGCCGAGGGCTTTGTCGTGCTCAGCCAGGACGCGGTCAGCAAGGGCGTGCGGCGCATCACCGGGCTGACCGGTGCCGCGGCCCACAAAGCCACGGCCGAGGGCGAGGCGCTGCTGCACCGGGTCGAGGCGCTCGGATCGGCATCGGCTCAAGCGTTGGAGGCCGGCGTTGAAGAGTTGAGCCGTGCCCTTGGCGAGGCGGCGATTCCGCTGCTGCTTAAGCAAAAAATCCAGTCAGGGATCATCGGCCTGAGCGAGCGGGTCAAGCAGTTCAAGAAGGCCCGGGGCAGCCAGCAGGCAGAGGCCGTGGTCGAGTCGGCCCGCGCGGTTGCGGAAGGTGCCTCCGAAGATGCGTCTTACCTCGTGGCCCAGATCCCGGGGGCGGATGCCAAGACGCTGCGGACGGCGATGGATGTGATCCGCAAGAAGCGGCCGGACGCCGCCATGCTGCTTGCGGCGGACGCGGGTGAGGGCAAGGTGGCGTTGTTGGCGTCGGTGCCCAAGGACTTGATCGCCAAGGGCCTGAAGGCCGGCGACTGGGTCAAGCACACCGCCCCGATCGTCGGCGGCGGCGGGGGTGGGCGGCCCGACATGGCCCAGGCGGGGGGTAAGGACTCGGGCAAGATCGAAGAAGCACTGGAAGCCGCGAAACAATTCGCGGAAGGCAAACTTTGAAACCGCAGATGAACGCGGAAAACGCAGATCGGAAAGAGCTTGACAGAGTTGCAGCGGGTGTGACGGTATTCATCAGCGTCCATCTGCGTTCATCTGCGGTTCCAAGCCAAACCATTGAAGACCTATGCCCACCATCAACAGCAACTATCTCAAGCTCAAGGCCGGCTACCTGTTCCCCGAGATCGCCCGGCGGGTCAATACATTCGCGCAGGCCAACCCCGAAGCGCCGATCATCAAGCTCGGTATCGGCGATGTGACCGAGCCGCTGCCCGAGGCCTGCCGCGTCGCGATGCAGAAGGCGGTCCAGGACCAGGGCAAGGCCGAGACGTTCAAGGGCTACGGCCCGGAGCAGGGCTACGCCTGGCTGCGCGAGGCGATCGCCGAGCACGACTTCCAAGAGCGCGGCTGCGACATTTCGGCCGACGAGATATTCGTCTCCGACGGCAGCAAGTGCGATACCGGCAACATCCTCGACATCTTCGGCCCGGACAACACGATCGCGGTCACCGACCCGGTCTACCCGGTCTACGTGGACACGAATGTGATGTCCGGCCATACCGGGCAGGCCGACGACGCCGGCGAGTACAGCGGGCTGGTCTACCTCCGCGCTACGGCAGAAAACAGCTTCACACCCGAGTTGCCCGACCAGAGAGTCGATCTGATCTACCTCTGCTACCCCAATAACCCGACCGGCGCGGTCGCCAGTAAGGCCTACCTCCAGCAGTGGGTCGATTACGCCAACGCTAACGGCAGCGTGATCCTCTTCGACGCGGCGTACGAAGCATTCATCACCGACCCCGAGATCCCCCATTCGATCTACGAGATCCCCGGGGCGCGGAGCTGCGCGATCGAGTTTCGCAGCTTCTCCAAGAACGCCGGCTTCACGGGCACCCGCTGTGGACTCGCGGTTGTGCCAAAGGAGCTGCTCGGCAAGGACAAAGACGGCAATGATGTCGCGCTCCACGGGCTTTGGAACCGTCGCCAGTCCACCAAGTTCAACGGCGCGTCGTACATCATCCAGCGAGGGGCCGCCGCGGTCTACACCGACGCCGGCCGGGAGCAGGTGCGTGGGCTGGTGGACTTCTACATGCACAACGCGAAGCTGATCCGTGAAGGCCTGGCCGCCCGGGGGCTGGACTGCTTCGGCGGGGTCAACGCGCCATACGTCTGGATCAAGACCCCCGACGGGCTGTCGAGCTGGGACTTCTTCGACAAGCTGCTCAGTGAAGCGCACGTGGTCGGCACCCCCGGCAGCGGCTTTGGCAAATCGGGCGAAGGGTACTTCCGCCTCTCCGCGTTCAACAGCCTGGAGAATGTCGAAGAAGCGATCCGGCGCGTCTCCGCGAAGGTCGTGGTGTAAGTTGGTCTGGGAGGCTTGGCGACCCGACGCTAAAAAGCCTGGTCCCCGTCCATCCGGATTCGGCCGTGCACCGCATCACTGAGCACCGCCTTGCTCACCGTCTGCAGGTTCGAGCCGGTCGGCATCCCCCGGGCCAGGCGGGTGACCCGCACACCCAGGCTCTTGAGCTTCTCGGCGAGATACAGGGCCGTGCCGTCGCCCTCGAGCGTGGGGTTGGTGCCGAGGATGACCTCCTTGATCTCTTCGCTTTTGGCGACGCGCTGGAGCAGCATATCGATATTGAGCTCGCCCGGGCCGATCGCCTCCATCGGCGCGAGCCGACCCATGAGGACGTGGTACTTGCCGCGGTAGCCGCCGGCCTGTTCTAGCGCGAAGATGTCGCTGGGCTGTTCAACGACGAGGATGGTCGTGCCGTCGCGTTTCGGGTCGGTACAGATGGGGCAGGGGTCGGTCTCGCTGACGTGCCCGCAGATCGAACAGACCTTGAGGTTGCTGCGGAAGTCGGCGACGGCCTTGGCCAGGCGGCCGGCGTCGTCGTCAGGCCGACGCAGCAGGTGGAAGGCGATGCGCTCGGCCGACCGTCGGCCGATACCGGGGAGCTTCTCGAGTTCGTCGAGCAGTCGGTCGTATGCGCTGGGGCCGGTCTGAGACATGCGGGGATTGTATCGGGTCAGTACCCGGTCCACGGCGGCAGGCGTGAGCTACGTTAGGCGTGAGCTACGTGAGGTGATCTACAATACGACCATGAATGACGACGACCATGTTTGTCTTTGCTTCCATGTCAGCAAGCGGAAGATCGTGAACTACTGCAAGCGGGAGCGGCCGCGGGTCGCGAGCCTGATCAGCGAGTGCCTGTCCGCCGGGACCGGGTGCGGGTGGTGCGTGCCGTTCCTCAAGTCGTTGCACGAACAGGCCCTGGCGGGCGAGGCCGAGCCCGACCTGCCCCTGAGCCCGGAGGAATATGCGAAGAAGCGGACGAGATTCCGATCCACGGGCGAGCGGGGTGGTGAGTCGTCGGTTGAAGATTGAGGGTGCGGCTCAGACATAGAGGATGATCAGCATCAGGACCATGAGCGTGCCGTTGTGCAGGGCGTGGGCGGTGATGCTGGGGATGATCGACCCGCGCCATTCGCGCAGCGCCGCCAGGACAAACGCGATCGACATCAACACCGGGATCCCGATCCAGCCCTGGGGGTGGATGGCCGCGAAGATAAACGAGGTGACCACCGTGGCGATGAGCCAGCTCGGCACACCCCGCCACTGACGCAGGTGGCGGTAGAAAGCCGAGCGGAAGACCGCTTCCTCAACGAGCGGTGCCCAGACGACTGCCGCAGCGATCAGCAGCAGGATGTTGAACAGGCGTCCGTCGGTGATCTCGCGCTGCATGGGGTGGTCCGCCGAGTCACCGCTGAACAGCCCCAGCAGAAAGGTCATCCCGAAGCCGACGGCGATGACCGGCAGCCCCGCGAGGTAGCCGCCGATCCCGCTGCCGATCTCGTTGATCCATCCCTTGCCGCGGTGAAAGCCCATGTCATGGCAGTACTGCTTCCAGGGCACCCCCGCCAGCCTCGGCCAGAGCAGCACGACCGGCGAGAGCAGCAGGAACCCGAGCGTCCAGTCCAGCCCGGTCAGCTCACTGAGCACGCCGAAGACGAGCTGTAACACAATGAAACCCACGAGAAACAAAGCGACGAGTTCGAGATAGACCGCCGGGTGCCCGGCCGGGCCGTCTCGCATCGCGATCTTCTGGGAGCCGGTCCCGAACAGGATCGCCAAGACCACCAGCAAGACGATCCCGGTGAGAAAGGCAAGTCCAACGACACCTACCATCGTCCCCAGGCCAACGATCATGATCGTCGCCGACCGCCGTGGGCCCTTATGCAGCGGATCGCTCTGGGGCAGGTTATACCCGGCGGCGATCTCCCCGAAGTAGCCGTGCCGACTGATCAGTTGTTCGCGCTGGTCGGCGTTGGGCACGAACGATTGATCGGTATAGATCCGTTCAATCAGGCCATCGACGCGCTGGTCCTCGGCGGTGGGTTGGGTCGCGTCTTCCAGAAGCGGGGTCGCGCCGCTCAGCAGGAGCGCGAGCCGATCTTGCGCGGCGTCACGGCCCTGAAGTTCTCCGGTCAGCACCACGCCGCGCAGCTCCGCGAGCCGAGGGTGCGTGGAGGCATTGACGATTTTGTTGTACTCGTCCAGAAACTGACCGGACTGTCCGGGGGCGATGTTGTGGAACCCGACGCCAACCCGGCCGAGATACAGCGCCTGCATGCCGGGCCGGCTGTCGGCTTTTGCCTCCTTGGCCATCTCCTTCATACCGAGGGCCTGGAGGAAGAACAACGCGACCGTACAGAAGACGATAACCAGCCAGGCCACGACGATCCGCCCCGCCGTGAGGTGGGACAGCGGTCGGTCACGTACGGCATCAGCAGCCCCGGACCCGGGGTATGCCGGTGCCCATTGGTCTGGCGATTGAAACTCAGTGGGGTACTCGATCGGCTCGGGAACGGTATCCCGTGACGCGGGTTGCGGCGGGCTAGGCGATGGCACCGCGTCATAGCCATGGTCGGGCTGTTGCGGCCAGGGGTCGGGCTCGTTCGGATAGGGACTCACCTCACCATCATAAGCCATCACCGCCGTGTGATATCATCCGTCCATGACCCCGAGCACGCTGATTATCCGCACCGCCGGCACCAACTGTGACGCCGAACTCGCCCACGCATTCAAATTGGCCGGAGCCGACACACAGACCATCCACCTCAGCACGCTGATCGATCAGCCCACGCTGATTGAGTCCTTCGACCTGATTGGGTTCCCCGGCGGGTTCTCCTACGGCGACGACATCGCCGCGGGACGCATCTTTGCCAACCGCCTGCGACACCGCCTACTCGAACCGCTGCAGGACGCCGTTCGGCGGGGCGTCCCGATGATCGGGATCTGCAACGGCTTCCAGGTCATGGTGAAGCTGGGCCTGCTGCCGTTCCCGGATGAAGCGCGGCAGGTCGTCACCCTGGCGGACAACACTTCGGGCCGGTTCACCTGCAGATGGGTGCCCGTGGTTGAGGCCGAAGGCTCGGCCTGCATCTGGACCCGAGGCCTGGGCGCGTTCGACTTGCCCATCGCCCACGGAGAAGGCCGGTTCACCGGCCCGGCCGAGTTGATTGAGCATCTGAAGTCCAACGGCCAGATCGCCCTCCGCTACGCCCCGGGCCAAAACCCCAACGGCTCGGACGACGACGTCGCCGGCCTCTGCGACCCCTCGGGCGTCATCTTCGGCCTCATGCCCCACCCCGAGCGCTACACCACCGCCACCCAGCACCCCCAGTGGACCCGCAAGGGCGAGGGCTTCCTCAAGCATACCATGCCGGGCCTGCGCTTCTTCCAGAACGCGGTGAGTTACGTGAAAGAGAAGGCGACGGCGGGGGTCTAAGCACTAATCCTCTAGCGATTCCAGTCGATCAATATCGACATTGTCCTGTGCTCTACCGGTTGCACGCTTATTCGTGATAAAGTCACTGCGGCCAATGACGTGGACTTCGACTCCGAAGAGTTCGGATTTAATCCGATTCTTCCACGAAGATTCAAAATCGACACCGTCGATCTTTGTTGTGATGTCGATCCGTATCGGAGCGACACCGATCTGCAGGATGATGCCTGGTTTCGAAAAATCTTCTTGGGTTACACCATGAAATGGGGCTCCAAAATCGAGCAACGCTTGCCAGACACGTTCAGCGTTCTCGGGGCTAGGCCTTACCCAGATATCGATGTCCTTTGTTGCCCGAACGAGCCCGTGGACCCCCAAGGCATAGGTTCCAATGATCAGGAACTCAGCCTCGGCGGACCGTAACGCTAATAGCATGTCGCGGTAGTCGTCTATTCCCTGCATGCTCATGGCGTGTCGAGTCCCTTAACTTGATCATGAGGCATGACAAACTGAAAACCTCCTGCATCCTTTCAGCAGGTGTCAGGTGGGCAACCGATGGTGGATCGCCCGGGTCCGGCCCTTCGAGCTTACGCACAACCCAGTTGGAGCGGTCATTGGCCATGACAGCATTATATTCGGCCATCGCCACAGATTCCTGTGAGAATACGCGGCTCAAACGCCTCTGCGCGGTACCGTCCGTCGTCGGTGCCGTGCGGCGAGGGCTTCCTCGAGCAGACCATGCCCGGCCTGCGCTTCTTCCAGAACGCGGTCGCCCACGTCCGGGAGAAGGCCTCATTGCCCACCTGATCCGGGGAACTGCGTTGGCTGGCGAGATTGCACACAAGGCGTACCCGTGCGTCATTCGCAGGCGCGCTGCACAGATCGAGCTGCTCCTGTTTGATCATCCGCTAACGCTGCCTCAGCTACCGAAGGGCGGCATCGAACCCGATGAGCCACCCCTAGACGCGGCGCGGCGTGAGCTGTTGGAAGAGACTGGGCTATCCGGGCTGCCCCTGCTGGCCGAGCTTGGCGAGTTGGACGTCGCCTCCAAGCCTTGGGAACCAGACCACCTGAGCGAGGAGGCTCAGCGATGGCACCTGTTCCTGTTTGAAGCGGGTCCGGAATGTCCCTATGCTTGGACGCACCGTCCGACCGGTGGCAGTGACGAAGACCAGCACCTGTTCGGTTGCCGTTGGACCGATATCACACTTGCATCAGACGTGCTGCACCCGCATTTTACGCCCGCAGTCCATGCCGTTCACCGATGGATAGAAGGTGCATAAGGGGATGACGGGGGCGCGCGATTGCGTTATCATTATTGATTCGCCATTCCCCGGCCTGCGTGGGCCGGAACCCGGGGTGGTTCTTTACCAGGCGGCCTTTCCGTGGGCCGCGACCCGTGGTCTCCCGGCGTGTGCCGGGGCGGGTACATCCGTCACGAAAGGACACCCCTCAGTTATGGTCAACAAGACCCTCATTGCTTCGCTTTCCGTGGAAGACCTCGAAGCCGAGCAGATGCTCCAGGAAGAATACGGCGCGGCCGTCGCTTCCGGGGATATGGAAGAGCTGCTCACCGACAACATCGCCGACTTCTCCAACGGCTCGATCCTCCAGGGCAAGATCATCGGCAAGGCCGGCGACGACTTCCTGGTCGATGTCGGGCTCAAGTCTGAAGGCATCCTGGACAAGAACGAGTTTGACAACCCCGCCGACGTCGAGATCGGCGACACCGTCGAGGTCCTGCTTGACGCCGTCGAAGGCGAGGGCGGGCTGGTCGCGATCAGCAAGCGCAAGGCCGACCGCATCCGCGGCTGGGAGAAGATCATCAACGAGAAGGGCGAGGGCGACCCGGTTGATGGCAAGGTCATGCGCAAGATCAAGGGAGGCCTGCTGGTCGATATCGGCGTGCCGGTGTTCCTGCCCGCCTCTCAGGTCGATATCCGCCGGCCGGCCGACATCGGGATCTACATCGGCAAGACGATCGAGGCCCAGATCCTCAAGATCGACACCGAGCGTCGCAACATCGTCATCTCCCGCCGCAAGCTGATCGAGGACCGCCGGGCGATCATGCGTAAGAAGCTGCTGGAAGATGTCAAGGCCGGTGACACGGTCGAGGGCACGGTCAAGAACATTGCCGACTTTGGCGCCTTCGTCGACCTGGGCGGGATCGATGGCCTCCTGCACATCACCGACATGTCATGGGGCCGGATCAACCACCCCAGCGACGTCGTGAAGATCGAAGAGAAGATCGAGGTCAAGATCCTCAACATCGACTACGACAAGGAAAAGATCGCCCTGGGCCTGAAGCAGAAGGACTCTTCGCCCTGGGAAGACATCGAGGCCAAGTACCCCAAGAACACCCGGGTTGCCGGCGTGGTGACAAACATCATGTCTTATGGTGCCTTCGTCAAGCTCGAAGACGGGGTCGAGGGCCTGGTCCACATCTCCGAGATGTCCTGGACCAAGCGGATCAATCACCCCTCGGAGATCGTCTCGATCGGCGAGGAGGCCGAGGTCGTCGTGCTTGAGATCGACAAGAACAAGCAGGAGATCTCGCTGGGCATGAAGCAGACCGAGGTCAACCCCTGGGAGCTGGTCGCCGAGAAGTACCCGCCGGGGACCGTGGTCGAGGGCAAGGTCCGCAACCTCGCCAGCTACGGTGCGTTCGTCGAGATCGAGCCTGGCATCGACGGGCTGCTGCACGTCAGCGACCTGTCGTGGACCAAGAAGATCAGCCACCCCAACGAGATGCTCAAGAAGGGCGACCCGGTCAAGTGTGTCGTCCTCGAAGTGGACCGGCAGAAGCAGCGCGTCGCCCTGGGCCTGAAGCAGCTGGAAGAAGACCCGTGGCTGGAAGCGATCCCCTCGGCCTACCAGCCGGGCATGATCGTGCACGGCAAGGTCACCAAGATCACCAACTTCGGCGTCTTCGTCGAGCTGGAAGACGACCTGGAAGGCCTGCTGCATATCTCCGAGCTGGCCGACCACAAGGTCGAGAACCCGCAGGACGTGGTCCAGCAAAACCAGGACGTCGAGGTCAAGATCCTCCGTGTCGATCTTGACGATCGCAAGATCGGCTTGTCGCTCAAGCGGGCCCAGTGGACCTCCGACCAGGAGGCCGCGGCCGACCGCAAGGAGGGCAAGGCCGGCGGCGCCCCGGGGTCCGGTGGCGGGGGTATCGGCGGGCTGGGTGACGGGCTGGATCACCTGGGCACCGATAAGATCACCTTCGGGGGCGATTCCTAGTTCGCATGCTTAATCATGTAAACGCAACAACCCTCGCAACCGCGGGGGTTGTTTTTTATCCATATCGAAACGGAACCGGCTTGTATCGACTAAACGGCGCGGGTGATCCTGCCGACATTCAAGTGTGGAGCCGGGCGTATGCAAGACACGCCCGGGATACGGGCACAAGCATCATTGACGGGATACCGGGGTGGCACGGCGGTGAATATGACCTCATCCAACGCAACGTCTGATCGGCGCAACCAGACCCTTGCGGCGCTCGGCCAGCTCGCGGTCAACCCCGGTCCGATTACCGAGGTGCTCCAGGCTCCCGAGGGCGACCCGGATGCACTGATTGCGGTTCTGCAGCGCTGCCCGGTACTCGCCGCCCGAGTGATCGGTGTGGCAAATTCTGCCGGGAGCAGCGCCCTGCACCGCATGGAATCGGTCGAGCGTTGTGTCCGTCACCTGGGGGCCAAGCAAGCCCGGACCATCGCCCTGACCCTGGCGATGCAGCTGCTGGTGCAGAACATGGAGGTGGACGAAGAGCTGATGGGTGCGTTGTGGGGATCGGCCTCCTTCAAGGCCGTTGCCGCCCGGATCGTTGCCGAATCGGCCGCACCCCAGCAGGTCGGCAGTGCCTACAGCGTCGGCCTGCTGCAGGACATCGCCCTGCCCATGCTCATGGCGATGGACCCCGATTTCTTCAACGGCACGCTGGCCAAGGCGGATGGCACCAAGGCCTGGACCGAACTGGAACGCGAACGCTTCGGCATCGACCACGCCGAACTCGGCGCACTGCTGCTCCAGAAGTGGAACGCCCCGGCTACGCTCATCGAGCAGGTCCGCCGGCACCACCAGCACCCAAACGACCAAGACATCTCGTGGATGACCACGCTGCCCGGCCTCTTCGCGGGCCTGTTGCCCCACCTCGAAGAGTCCACGACCCCTGACCAGGCCCGGCTGTTCGCCGCGGTCCACGCCCGCTTCCTTGCCGACGCCTACCCTAAGGCCGAGGCATTCATCGAAGAGGCCCGTCGGCAGGTCAAGGCCCTGGGTAAGGCGTCGGGTGGGCCGGTGAAGTGCGGCCCCGAGTTCCTCCAACGCATCGTCACCGAGGTCGCATCCGATACATTCGCCCTGGTCGCCCAGGTTACCCAACTCGATCGGCAACTCGGGCAGCAGGCCGGCAGCCTGGCCTCAGCCCAGGAAGAAGCGGTCAGCGACCCGCTCACCGGCCTGCTCAACCGACGCGGGTTTGACCGCTTCGGTCAGCAGGTCCTCGCCGACACGGCACGCGCGGGCCTGCCTTGTGCCTGCGTCATGGTCGATCTGGACGACTTCAAACCCATCAACGACACCTACGGCCACGACGCCGGCGATATCATCCTCAAGACCACCGCCGAGTTGCTCAAGTCTCACGTCGCTTCGGGCGACCTGGTCGCACGGATGGGCGGTGACGAGTTCGCCATCCTGCTGGTTGGGGCCCCGCAGAACGATACGCTGGCCCGGTTACAGCGTATCCACGCCCACTGCAACGGCCGGGAGATCCCGGTCGGTGAAGGCGAGAAGGCTTCTCTGCACCTGAGCATCGGTGGCCTGTTTATCCCGCGTTGCAGCGCCAAACTCTCGATGCAGGTCCTGCTCGATGCCGCCGACCAGCTGATGTACCGATGCAAGCAGAAGGGTAAGTCGGGCATGGAGTTTCAGGCGCTCAAGGTTGCGGCCTGATTCAAGGCAGTTCGTCTCGGTTACGCACCCAGATCCAGCCTTCACGGTGTGCGAATGGCAGTTGATCGGTCGTTGGCGCAACCGCACGACCCTCCAGGACATCAACGGCCGCGACCACACAAAGCAGGGCATCAAATGCGTCTTGACTTTCAGTTGCCAAGGCCTGCGCTATAGGTGCGAGCACCAGATCAAGCTTCTTCAACAACTTTCGCCGATCAGCGACTTGTTCCTCTTTCGCGTGTCGGTGACTCAACTTGTTCGGCAGACCCATGGCCCGGCGTGTTCCCCCGGGGTACACCTCCAGTATTGCCGGGGTTAAAGGTGGCTCCGAATGCCAGTGCAGCGGTAACACCAACCCGGTGCATTGTCTTAATTGCTCAATGCGATTGAGCGTCGCCCACGCCGCCCGACCGATGCGGTCCGCGTTGATTTCCAACGGCAACTTGCCCAGCCGACGATGGACTTCGCGGTCGGTGAGCCGACGGAAAAACATGTCGATTTGACCGGGTAGGGGCATCCCCGCGTGGTGGCTGGCAAGCTGCTCACAACTGATCTTGGGCCAACCCAACGGGATATCCGCAGCGATCAATGTGCAGTGCGACTGCGCGAGAACCTTCTCGATGCTAGAGAGCAACTCCTGGTCGTTTTCGGCAACATGCAAAGCCAAAACCCGGGTTCGCTCGCCGGCGGACCATTCGGCGATCGCGACGCCGTTATTCTTCGGCTGGGTCGCGCAATCCCAACCGAGGATCGTCACACGTGACATGCAAGGCTCCTTGCACACCGTCAGAAGGGCAGGCTTTCGCTAACGCGCTGCCGCAGCATGTGATCTGCGAGCACCAATGCCAGCATGGCCTCGCCCATTGGGACAAAGCGGGGTAGGAGGCAGGGGTCGTGCCGGCCGCGGGTGGCGATGATGGTCGCGTTGCCGTGCCTATCGACGGTAGGGCGGTCCTGTGGGATGCTGCTGGTGGGCTTGACGGCGCAGCGCAGGACGATAGGCAGGCCCGAGGAGATGCCGCCGAGCATGCCGCCGTGACGGTTGGTGGCGGTGGTAATAGGGGGGGTGCCCGAAGCTTCGCCGCCTCGCGGCTTAGCGTCGGCGAGGTTGGGGATAAACGTATCGCTGTGCTCGGTGCCGCGCGCGGTGGCGACGCCGAAGCCCTGGCCAAACTCGACCCCCATCACGGCCGGGAGCGAGAAAACCGCTTTGGCGATATCGGCCCGCAGTTTGTCGAACACCGGCTCACCCCACCCGGACGGAACGCCCGTCGCGACCAGTGTTGCCGCGCCGCCGATCGAGTCTTGTTGCTTGCGGACATCGGTAATGAGCTGTTCCATCTTCGCCGCCATTTGCGAGTCGGGGCAGCGGACGGGGTTGGCCTCAACCTGGTCGAGCGTGACCGAGGCAGGATCGATCGCCTCGGCCCGCAACGCCCCGACCTGATCAACATAGCCGATCACATTGATGCCGTGGGTGAGCCGGAGCAGCTTCTTGGCGATCGCCGCCGCGGCGACCCGGGCGGTCGTCTCGCGGGCCGAGCTGCGTCCGCCGCCGCGGTAGTCGCGGAAGCCGAACTTGGCGTCGAAGGTGTAGTCGGCGTGGCCCGGCCGGTATTTGTCTTTAATGTCGCCGTAGTCCTGGCTCCGCTGGTCCTTGTTGCGGATGAGGATGGCGATCGGCGTGCCGGTGGTCCGCCCCTCGAAGACGCCGGAGAGGATCTCCGGGGCGTCGTCTTCCTTGCGTGGGCTGGTGATCCGCGACTGCCCGGGCTTTCGCCGCTGCAGGTCGGGAATCAGATCATCGACGGACAGTTCCATCCCCGGCGGGCAGCCATCGACAATGCAGACATTCCCCGGGCCGTGGGATTCCCCAGCGGTGGTGACGCGGAACAGGGTGCCAAAGGTCGAGCCTGCCATAGATCGCCAAGTTTAGCGGGCAGGGCAAGTTGCCGCCATTGATAGGCATATGCGGCGATCGGTTGGGTGAATCGCAGCGCAACACATCAATAAAATGAAGTGGCTTCTAATCGGGTATCACTCCCCGCGCTGCGCCAGCCCCTCCCCGGCCGCGAGGTTCTGTGCCTTGAGGACGAGGATCGCCGCGTCGAGCTGGGGGTCCAGGCCCTGGTCCATGATGTCCTGGGCGGTGATCTGGGGGTTGCCCGGGTCGCGGTCTTCCTCGGCAATCAGCACATCCGCGTCGCGGCGGGCCTCGAGCCAGTCGGCGACCTCGTCGTTGGTCATCTTGATCTCCAGGTCCGGCTGGATGCCCCACTCCACCGCGTCCTCGGTCCGGTGGATGATCCGGCCCTGGGGTAGCTGATAGTACTGGGTCGTGCACTTGAACAGGGCGTCGCCCTGGCCGAGGGGGAAGATGTCCTGGACCGATCCCTTGCCGTAGGTGTTGACCCCCATAATCAGGGCGCGGTCGTAGTCCTGCAGGGCGCCGGAGACGATCTCCGACGCGCTGGCCGACCCCTGGTTAATGAGGACGATGACGGGGAAGTCGCCATCGTAGGTCCGGCGGGCGGAGGCACGCTGGCTTGAGGTCTGCACGCCGTCGCCGTTGACGGTCGAGACGATCCGGCCTTCATCGATGAACCGGTCGACGACCGAGATGGCGGTGGTCAGGAGACCGCCGGGGTTGAACCGCAGGTCCAGGATCAGCCCGTTGATATCGCCCTCGCGCTGCATCTGGGCGATGGCGGCGTCGAGGTCCTCGGTGGTCTGGCGGAGGAACTGGTTCATGCGGACATAGCCGATGCCCGCCTCTTTGTCGACCCAGTAGTCCCAGCCGCCGGTATCGCGGTGCGACCAGCCCTTGATCGACTCGAGCTCGATCTTGCGGCGGGTGATCGTGAAAACCAGCGGGTCTTCCACGCCCTCACGGACGACCGTCAGTTCGACCTCGGTTCCTTCGGGCCCGGTGATCTCGCGGACGGCCTTGTCGATAGTCCAGGTGCCGGTCGGCTTGCCGTTGACCCGGGCGATGACGTCGCCGGCCTTGAGCCCCGCCTGCATCCCCGGGGTGCCCTCGAGCGGGGTGACAACCGAGAGCTTGCCGTCGAGCTTCTGGATCTGCACACCGACGCCCACGAAGTTGCCCTGGATCGACCGGATGAACTGGCGGTAGTCCTCGGGCCAGATGACGGTGGAGAAGTCGTCTAACTCGCTGGTCGCGCCGGTGGTCATCTCATAGATAACGACACTGTCGGGCAGGCGGATGGTGTCCTGGTTCAGCTCGATCATGTCCTGGAGGATCGCCATGGACGAGCCACGGGTCAGCCGCCGCCCCGGCCGGTTGAGTTCGGCGAGTTCTTCAACGACGCCGTCCTTGAACACGGCGAGCTGCTCGTCGTCTGCCTTGCCTTCAAAGATCTCGTCGAGGCCTTCGGTTTCGAGGAGCAGGGCCAGGCCTTCCAAGGCCCCTTTGGTCAGCACGGTGTAGCCGTCTTTATCGATGTGTCGAAGGGCGGCGTGAGCGAAGGTCTGCTCCATCATCGATCGGCTCACGCCGGCCAGGCGGACCGTCCAGTCTTCAACCTCTTCCTCGTCGACTTGCTCGAAGACCTCTTCCTCATCCCCGTCTTCACCGAGCCTTTCGGCGCGTTCTTTATAAAGCTCTTTTAGCAGCAGCGGGTTGTAGAGCTGGAGGATGCGGACGTGCTCGGCGATGCGGCGGAAATCATCTTTATAGGTCTGGCGGTCTTCGTAGAGGAGGTCCAGCAGCCGGAACAGGCCCAGCGCATCAACCCAGGCGTGCTCATCTTCCGCCTCGGTCGCCATGGCGACAGCCTTGTTAATTAGCGCGGCGATCTCCTCGCGTTGGAGCAGGGCTTCGGGGTTGTCGGCGAGGCTGTGGGCCTTGATCAGGCTGACCAAGGCGTCCTCGACCTTGTCCTCTTCGATCGCGGTGCGGGCCTCGTCCAGGGCCTCTTCAAAGGCTTGGTGCCGAGCGTCTTCGCGTTCGGCGAATCGATCCTGGTAGCGGTTGAGGTCCCGGGTGAGGTCGGATACGGCCGGGCTGGGCTGGACGCCTTCGAGCAGGTTCTGTAGCTGGCTGAATTCGCCGGCTCGGGCCAGTTCCGTGGCCTGGTTAGCCAGGGCGGTGGGGGCGTTTGGGGCGGGCAGGGCCGGCTGAGCCGGGGCGATAGCCGGGCAACCCAGCAGTGCGGCCGTGGTGAAGACAGCGGCGAATCGGCAGGTCCAGGTACAGCGGTTGGCCAAGGTCTTGTCCTCTTTGGTGATCGATCGGGCGGTTGAGCGGAGTCAGGGGTGGGGCCGACGGCGGATACCCAGCCATTACCGTTCGCGGCTTAGTGGCATTGTAGAGACGTTGCCGGGGCCGGGGTGGTTAGGGTGGTGACTAAAAAAGCCCGCCTTGCCGGCGGGCGTGGCCACGGGGTTTTTCTCCCGCGGAGTGGTTTGGGTCGCCGGCGGTGTCAGGCCGACTCTTTCTGGGGCGTGACGCGGAGGTCCGCGAGCGGCCGCGGCGAGTCGATCGCCGACTTGTCTAGTACGTACTTCGCGCCGCTGTTGTTCATGTCCGGCAGGTCATACATCAAATCGAGCATCACCTCTTCCATCACTGACCGCAGGGCACGCGCCCCGGTGTCACGGGCGATCGCACGGTCGGCCAGAGCGAACAGGGACTCTTCGGTGAACTCAAGCTCGGCGCCTTCCATGGAGAAGAAGTATTGGTACTGGCGCACCAGGGCGTTCTTCGGCTCGGTCAGGATGCTGACCAGCACCTCCGGGGTGAGCTTCTCCAGCGGGGTGATGATCGGGAGCCGGCCGATCAATTCGGGAATCATGCCGAACTGCATGACATCGTCCTGGGTGACATGATAAAGGGCGTTGTCCTGATCGATGCGATCGGCATCGGACTTCTGCTCGGCCCCGAAGCCGATCGCCTTGCGGCCCAGCCGCTTACGGATGATGTCTTCGAGCCCGACAAAAGAGCCGGCACAGATGAACAGGATGTTGCTGGTGTCGAGCTGGATGTACTGCTGCTCGGGGTGCTTTCGGCCGCCCTGGGGTGGGACGTTCGCGGTCGTGCCTTCGAGCATCTTCAGCAGGGCCTGCTGCACGCCCTCGCCCGACACGTCGCGGGTGATTGAGACATTCTGCGAGGTCTTACCGATCTTGTCGATCTCGTCGATGTAGATGATGCCGCGCTGGGCCGCCTCGAGGTCGTAGTCCGCGGCCTGCAGGAGCTTGAGCAGGAGGTTCTCGACGTCTTCGCCGACGTAGCCCGCTTCGGTCAGCGTCGTCGCGTCGCCGATGGCGAAGGGGACGTTGAGCGTGCGGGCCAGGGTCTTGGCGAGCAGGGTCTTGCCCGAGCCGGTCGGCCCGATCATGAGCACGTTCGATTTTTCCAGCTCGACCGGCGCGTCCTTCTCGGCGGCGCTCAATCGCTTATAGTGGTTGTGCACGGCGACGGAGAGGGCCCGCTTGGCGATGACCTGGCCGATGACGTACTGGTCCAGGAACTCGCGGAGTTGTCGGGGCGAGGGGATCGAGCCCATCGCGGGGCGGCCGGAGTGGACGCGGCGGCGTTCCTGTTTGAAGATATTCTGGCAAAGCTCGGTGCAGTTCGAGCAGATGTAGACATCGTTGGGGCCCTCGACCATGGGGCCGACCTCGCGCGAGCTTTTGCCGCAGAAGGAGCAGGTCGTCACCCGCCGTCCCTTGAAGCCTTGATCGCCCGAGCTCGAGTCGCCGGGGCCTTTCTGATCGCCGTCGTTCTTGTCCGCCATCGGTCCTCTTTCATCTCGGCACGTGGAGCCGTGCCCGCCTCCTGGAGCCCGCCATCATCGGGCGGCGGCACGTGGCACACAGAAAAGCCAGACCGCCCATGGCGACATCGTCCAGATTAGCATGTTGCGTTAGCCCGGGATGAGGCGTTTGCTCCTTCGCCTCAGCCCACGAACCGCACGAAGATTACCCTCGCACCGCCTTACCATCATAACCCTTCGGACCAATGGGGAAACCGCAATGACCAACATTTGCGGGTTATCAGTCCAAGTGCCGCCTGCCAAGGCTTTGCCAGCAAGCGCGGGCAGCAGAAACGGCTTCTTATCGGGGGCCGGCTTGACGCCAACGGGCCATCATCCGATCAGTCTTTTTCCTCGGTCGGGTCCGGTGCGTCTTCATCAGCCGGTGCCAACTCGTCCAGGTGCTCTTCGGGCGGTTGGATTCTATCGCCGCCTGCTCGCTTCTGGTCATCCTCGTCGATCTGTCGCCGGGTGCGGGCGAGCATCTTGGCCTTGGCCGTCTCAAACTCGCGATCGCTGAGCTGGCCCTGGGCGTGCATCTCCCGGAGGTCGGCGAGCGTGAAGCCCAGCGATGGGCCCGGCTCCTGCTCCGCACGCATCCGCCTGAGCAGCAGCATCGCCCCGACACCCAGGACGACCGAAACAATCACGATCACCACCAGCCAGAACAGGATCTGCTGCTGGTGCTCCTGAACCTTCTGCTGAGCCAATAAATCGATGACCAGGGCCATGTTGTGGGGTCCGTTAACAAAACCGCCCGGGGGATCAGCCCCGGGCGACACATTTTAGCGTGCGATTGATCCACCCGGCCTGATGATCAGTCCGCGTCTGCCGTGTTGCCCCCAGCGTTCTGGGGGATTTGTCCTTGCTGCTCTTCTTGTTGCTCGTTTTCTGCTACGCGGATTCTTCGGCCTCGGCTTCGACCTCGGTCACGCTGGCCTGCTCGATGATCTTGTCCAGCGTCTTCTGCTCGCGGAGCTGGAGGTAGAGCTGCTCGATCTGGCCCTGCCGCATCATCTCCTGACGCAGCTTGTCGGGTCGGCGGTTCTGCTGCATCGCCATCGTGACGATCCGCTGGTTCAGCTCGTTCTCGTCGACATCGACTTCCATGTCCTTGCTGGCCTTGTCGAGGATGAAGAACTGCTTGAGCTGCTTGATCGCGGCCTCTTCCGACTCGCCACGCATCTCGGCCATCTTCTCCTCGACCTCGCTCTCCGGCGTGCCGCGGTAGACCAAGTCCATCGCCTGGCGACGCAGCACCCGCTCGGTCTGACGGCCGGTGATCCCTTCGGGCAACTCCAGCTCGACCTGCTCGACAAGTTGATCGCAGACCTGCTGGTAAAGGTCGGCCTGCTGGTTCTGCTCGGCCCGCTGCTCGAGCATTGTCTTCACCCGATCGTTCAGCTCGTCTTCGCTCTGCAGGCCCATCCGCTCGGCAACGGTCTCAATGGACGCCGGCTCGATCCGGTGGATCGCCGTGAGGGCCAGCTTCAGTGTGATCGGCTTGTCCTTGATGTCCTCGTTCTCGTGTCCACCGGGCCCGGTCATCGAGACGGTCAGTTCGTCGCCCGGCTTCTTGCCCTCGAGCTTCTTGCCCAATGCTTCGACAACGATGCCGGCGACGTGACCCTTAAACTCCTTGTCCTCCCCGTTCACCAGGATATGGGTGCCGGGGAATTCGGCGATGACCTCCGCGTCCTCACCCGCGTCTTCGCCGGCCAGGATCGTCGTGTCGGTGGTGACGTAGTCACCAATCTCGATGGCGGCGTCCTCCGGCTGGGTCGGGGTGCCGGCCTGGTCGCGGATCCGCTCGATCTCTTCCGTGACGTTTTCGTCTGTCACGTCGATCTTGGTCTTCTCCACCTTGATGCTGTCGAACGCGGGCAGCTCGACATCCGGGGTGACTTCGATCTTGACCGTGAAGGTCAGGTCGCCGGAGTCGGGCAGCTTGAGGTTCTCGATATCGTCGACTTCCGGGTCGCCCAGCGGGTCGAGGCCGTTGTCCTCCATCGCTTTGGTGTAGGTCTCGCTGAGCAGGGCGTTCTTGACATCGTCCGAGACGCCCGAGGCAAAGCGTTTCTCCAGAAGTCGGCGCGGGGCGCGTCCTCGGCGGAAGCCGGGCAGGACCGCGTCGTCCTGGAGGGTCTGGTAGCTCTCCTCGACCTTTTCCTTGATCCGTGACTCGGGGATCGTGATGGTCAGGGCTTTGCAGGCCGGGCCCGCGTCTGCGATCTCGACATCAAACTGGGGGGTCTCTTCGGTTTCGATATCCGGGGTGGTGGTGTCGTTAGCCATCGCCGTTGCCTCCTTGGGGCAAGGTTGCTGTGGGGCGGTTTTGGGGTTTGGACCGTGGGGATTGGGACGATTTGCCTCTCGCGACCCACGCCTGGCGTCGCGCCCACACGCGTCACGCCGGTATCTCGGGAGAGCAACGTATTATGGCAAATCTGCCCCCGGGGTCAAGCTTCGTGGCCGAACGCAACCTATTCTGGTGTAATAGGTACATGTTCAGTGGTATCTCACTCTTATCGTGCAATCAATCGCCCGATGATGGCGTTGAAACGAAGGTGTATCCAGGTACCCGGGAGTACAGCATGTCGTTGAAATGGATGACTCGCGCGGCACTGGCCTTACTGGCTCTTGCGTTTTTCCCGAGCGCTCCGGTCCAAGCCCAGGAGCTTGAGGCCGACGAGCAGGCCCGCATCGACCGCCTCTGGAACCGCTACTGGCGCGAAGTTGCCCCCTTCTACGTCAGGCACGGCGACAGTTTTATCTGTGTGCCCGGCTACGACCGTCGGTTGCCCAGTTCGGTCGGAATGACCGCCAGCGCATATCAGCGAGATAGCGCCCGTGAGGTGACCTATCAAGAAGACAACGGCCGCGAACGCACTCGGACAGAGGTCAAGCCGGATCAAGAAGCGGAGGCCGCGACTAAGGCGTTGCCCGAACTGGAGCCCGGTGTTTACGGCCATATCCTTTCGGGCGTGGTCAAGGAAGTGGTCGATGGCGAGACCGTGATCCTTGAAAATATCTGGCTCATCGACGCCGAGCAGATGCGTCAGGACAAGCGCGAAGCCGAGCGGACCGCGCGACAAGAGGCCTGGAGCGAGGTTGAGAACCGTTTCCGTGGCATACGTGATGGCCGACGCAACCGCGGCGATACCGTCGCAGAAGAGGCCGGCGATTTGCTCAACTACATCAACTGGTGCTTCGAGGACCGGGAAGACCTGGCCAGCCGGCAACGCGAAGCCGGATTCCGCCGGACCCCCTGGCGGATCATCGGCTTCCAGACCCGGACCCTGACCGAAGGCAACCGCTGGCCCAGCAACCAGAGCCTGCAACTGGTCATCCTCTCGGTCTCTCGTAACGAAGTTGTCGCGATCCCCGCGGCGAAGATCGGTAACGGGCTGAACGAACTCGAGTTCCTCGACTGCCTCGCTTCGCGGACGATGACCAAAGCCCAGTTTGTGGATCTCTACACCGAGGCCCGCCGGGAACACCGCACGGCGTATCTGCCCGCGATCCTTTCCGAATTGGAAGGGATTGAGTTCGCCGCCGAAGAAGAAGATGACCGGCAAGAGCAGGGTGGTCCAGGCGAGGTTCGTCTGGCCGATTAAACCCTGTGCTTTAATCGCACAGGCGATCCACCAGGCAGAGCTGTTCGTAAAGCATCCGCATCTTCGGGACCGGATAGCCGGCGGCTTCTGCCGAACGGACCGGCTCGCCGTGGATCGCCTCGACCTCCATCGGCCTGCCTTCGCGGCGATCAATCAGCATGCTCGGCTGATAGGCGTCCATCCCCGCCGTGTCATCCAGCATCTTCTGAACAAAGCTTTCACCGATCCGGTAGCCACCGACCGCCTCAGCCGCGCTGGTGACCTCGTGCATGAGGTCTACCACCAGCGAAGCCGTCGCGGGGTTGCTCATAATCATTGTTGTATCAGCATCAAGCACCGCACACAGCCCGTTGTACGGCACATTCCAGACCAGCTTCTGCCAACGCGCCAGGCCGATATCCTCTGAAAGCGAGACCGTGACCTGCCCCCGCTCGAAATCCGCCCCGATCGTACGCATCCGCGGGCTGACCCCCCGCGTGGCAAACTCGCCGAGCATCAGCCGATCGACCCGGGTCTGCCGGACATGGCCGGGGCCGATCCGGTTTGAGCACAGAAAGCACAGCCCGCCGATCACGCGCTCCTCGCCGACGATCCCGGCCGCTTGCCGCTCGACCCCCAGCCCGTTCTGCAGCACCAGCACCACCCCGTCGTCCTTCAGCGCCGGCGGGAGCAGGGCGGGCAGGGCCGCGTTGCTCGTTGATTTCATCGTGACCAGCGCCACGTCGCAGGGCGGCAGGGCGGCCATGTCGTCATACACTGAGGGCGTGTTCAGCACGACCTCGCCGTGCATCGACTCGACCCGCAGGCCGTGCTTCGACACGTACGGATAGTCGCTGCGCATCAGGTAATGCACGGCGCAGCCCGCCTTTTCAAGCCGGCTGCCGTAGTAGCAGCCCAGCGCCCCGGCCCCGATGATTGCGTACGAACGACTCATGACCACAGCCTAGCAGACCGCCTAGGATGCGGGCATGCCCGAACTGCCGGAAGTCGAATGCTGGGGCCGCCGCGTCGCGGAGCGTGTCTGCGTGGGCAGGACGATCGACTCGGCCTTTGTTGCCAATGACAACATCGTTTTTGCCGGAGTCAAGCCCAGAGCATTTGCCCGTGCGGTGAAAGGGCGGCACGTTCTCGCGGCTCACCGCAAGGGTAAACAACTCTGGCTCGAACTCGACCGGGGCCCCCACCCACTGCTGCACTTCGGGATGACCGGTCATCTGGCCGCCTACACCGACCCGGACGATCGGCCACGCTTCACCAAAGTCGAGTTTACCCTCGACAATGGTACGAAGCTGGCCATGCCAAACCCGCGCCGCTTCGGCCGGATCCGACTGCTTGACGATCCACTGAGCCAGCCCCCACTAAGCAAACTGGGCTTCGACCCCTACCTCGAGATGCTTCCGCCAGGCCCATTCATTGAACAGGTCCAGCGGCGCAAGACGCCGATCAAGGCGCTGCTGCTCAACCAGTCCTTTGCCGCCGGCGTCGGTAACTGGATTGCCGATGAGGTGTTGTACCAGGCGAAGGTCGCGCCTCGGCGACAGGCCAGCGGCTTATCCGATGCCGAGGCCCGCCATATCCGCACGAAACTTACCGCGATCCTGAACAAGGCGATCGAGGTCGACGCCAACAAGAAGCGTTTCCCCAGGACCTGGCTGTTCCACGACCGCTGGGGCAAGACCCAGGGCGCGACCACCCGCAAGGGCGAAGCGATCGTGTTTGACGAGGTTGCGGGCCGAACCACCGCGTGGGTGCCGACGCGGCAAGTCTGAAGTGCGGGGTCTTGCAGCGCCGGTCGAATTGCCGGTTGCGCTCGCCACGATAAAATTGATTTGCCGCCCGCGTAGCTCAGCAGGATAGAGCAGCGCTTTCCTAAAGCGCAGGTCACAGGTTCGAATCCTGTCGCGGGCATTTCTGTTGGGACTTTGAAAAAGCCCCCGGCCATTTTGCGACCGGGGGCTTATTAACTGATGGCATCTTGGCCGGGTAGGAGCTTACTCGGTGTCCGTCGGGACATCGGCGATGCCGGTGCCGTCGGGCTGGTAGCCGCCGAGCTCGGCGTACTCGGCGTCGAGGGCAACATGCTCGGCCAAGGCGGCGCGTTCGCGGGCGCTGCGGGCGGCGGCGGCGAACTCGGCAGCGAGTTGGGCCTGCTCTTCGGCGTTACGTGCCGCCGCGGCAGCGGCGGCGAAGGCATCGCGGGCTTGCTGCGACATCGCATTGGCACGGGCCATGGCCTGGAGGGCAGCCTCTTCGGCGGCACGTGCGTTGACCATCGCGATCTCGTGGGCGCGGCGGGCTTGGGCGGCCTGCTCGGCTGAGAGGTTGGCGGCAAACCGGGCTTTGTCCAGTTCCTCGGCCTTCTCGGCCGCAACCGCGGCGAAGCGGCGGGCGATCTCGGCAGCGGCACGGGCGTCCTCGGCGGCCTTTTGGGCGTCTTGGGCGCGGCTCGTCGCCAGCTCGGCCTGGATGCGGGCCTCTTCTGAAGCCCGGGCCTGTTGTGCGGCGGCGGTTTCCATTCGGCCTACGCGCTCCTGGTGGGTCGCGGCCGCACGCTGGCTATTTGCCGCGGCGAGTTCGGCGGCATGCTCACGCGCTTCGGCGGCCAGACGCTGCTGGCGGGCCTGGTGGGCGGCGATCTGGGCATCGATCTCGGCTTGCCTTGCCGCGGCGGCTCGGGCGGCGGCGAGGGCGTGGGCCTCGTCGGCGACGTCGCGGGCGGCGATCGCGCGCTCGACCTTATCGATCGACGCCCGCATCACGTAGTAGGGCTCGCCCTGTGTGCCGGCGAGGTTGTAGGGCCGACGCAGGTGGCGCATGGACGTGGTGAAGTACAGGTAGCCATCGGGGCCCATCGCCAGCGAGTCGGGCCACTTCAGGCGTTCGTCGGCGACAAAGGTCTCGATCTCGCCATTGGGGCGGCGGACCATGATCGCGTCCTTTTCGATCGCGGCGAGGAACAGGTTGTTCTGTTCGTCCAGCCACATGCCGTCGATCACCGACCCGGTCGAGCCGAGGTTCTCGATCTGCGTCGCGCGGGCGGCGTCAGTCAGGTTCTCATCGCGGAGCACGGCGGTCGGTACGCGGTAGAGCGTCCGGCCGGTCATCGCGTGGTAGTAGAGCCATTGGCCGTCCTTGGACAGCTCCAGCCCCGATACATTGACCTGCGGGACAAAACCGAGGAAGGTCTTCCACGGCCGCGAACCGATCTGAGCGACAACGTTCGCGTTGGCCTTGGTCGTGTCGCTATCCAGCAGGACGGCGTGGGTCTCACGGGTCCTCAGATCGACGACATAGATGCTGCCCCGGGCCGAGTCTGCGATGTAGGCGACATGGCGCTTGGTGTCGACGCGGAAGTCGGCGAGGTAGCTGGAGGTAGTAAAGTCACGCTTGTGATCGAAGTAGAAGACCTGTACGATCGAGTCGTCGGCCAGGTTGATCCGGAAGAGCTTAGGCCCGGCGGTGACCACGCCGCCGCCGTTGCGGGGGTTGCCCGCGTCTAGCACCCACAGGTGGTCGTTATCATCGACATAGAGCGCCTGGGCACAGACAAACCCGCGCAATGCCGACGCGCCGCCGACACCGTTCCAGTCGTTCCAACTCGCGCTGGGGTAGGGCTGGATCGTGCCGTCGGGCAAGAGTTCGGCGACCGAGGGGTCGGGGCGGTCGGCCCACCAAGGGAAGGTCACGAAGACCCGGCCGGTGGACGATACGGCGACGCCGGTCGGCTGGCGGTCTTCGAACGTCTGGACATCGACGACCAGCTTCTCCCAGACCGGCTCGAAGTCGGGGGCGGTCTGGTGGGCCGGGCCGTTGCTGCAGCCGGTCAGGCCGATCATGCCAGCCAGGACCAAGCTTAGGGTCGCGCCAATCACGAAACGGTTGGCCTTGCTCATCGAACGATGCGGGGTCATAGCTTGCCTCTCGTAATGCGTACTGTGGGGGTCAATCCGGCGTCTACCGGGTCGCGTTGCTCGGCGTATCGGCCCGGCTGACCGGTGGATCAAGGTCCGTTTAATCGATACAGCCGTAAATTCAGAGCTTCCCTAGACCGGCGTTGCGGGTTGTACCGGTTTTGCCGTTGGTAGCGTTTGTATTACGCCGGCACTGAACTAGCGAACTCCCGTCTCCCTGGCGTGTACAGTTTGTATAAGCAACTCTGTCGCCACGGATGGCCGTCGGCTTTCCTCTGCTGCATAAGTGTTCACGGATTTGCGCTGCCGTGGTAGGCTTTATACCTTGCGTTTATGTGCAAGGATGCCGACGAAAAGCTGTATACACAGGCCGAGGTGGAGGCCTTGCTCGCCGCGTTGTTAGAGCATCAGGCGTATTTAGTGGCAGTATCCGCACGCCTTGAAGGAGCCCAAGCAGTCCTGTGCAGTGACGGTTCTTAGCGCGTTGGCGGTTGCTTTGACTAGGTCCTCGACCGTCGTCGCGGCGATGCGGCGCAGGCAG
>JBCDHS010000002.1:0-174235 GCA_038749735.1 Planctomycetota bacterium | reverse complement strand
GCGCGGTTAACTTCTTGTTCTTTTCGGCGCGTGCGTCCCTGGGGCTGTTTGTGTCGCGGCTTGCTTGACGATGGCTTGAGCAACTGGCTTCGTTTCGGGCCCTGCCTTGGCTCCCCCTCCCTCCCCGGGTGGGGGCTGGGGGAGGGTCGGGTGTCCGAAATCGAATTGAAGTTTCCGTTGATACCGATGCCATTTTGAATTTGCGTGGCCTGGTTCCCTCTCCCCGCGGGAGAGGGAGGACGAAAATCAAACCGTGTTCTGTATGAGAACGCTTGCGCCGCGTGAGATTTTACTGACCGTTTGCCGCGGTTGATCCCGCGCCTTGACCCTCCCCCGGCCCCCTCCCTGGGAGGGAGGGGGAGCGAAGACATGCCGGGAATGACATCAGTTACTCTAGGTCTCGTCGGGGAACATCTCCCCGTCGCCGAAGCCCAGCTTCATCAGCAGCAGGCCGAACTCGAACAGGGCATAGAGGGGGAAGGCCAGGACGAGCATGCTGAAGATGTCGGTGGGGGTCAGGATCGCCCCGGCGGCGAAGCAGGCGAAGAAGGCGTACTTTCGGCTCTTGCCGAACAGCGCGGGGTCGAACAGCTTGCTCCATCCCATGACGAGCATGATGACCGGGAGCTGGAACGCGGCGACGATGCCGAGCATCATGATCGCGGCGAAGCGGATGTACTCACCGAGCTGAGGCAGCGGGTTGATCAGCTTATTGCTTCGCTGGCTGAGCACGCGGACCTCACCGCCCAGCACGGCTTCAATCCGCCCGTCCGGGCCGTTGATCCATATCATGCCGTCGCGCAGGTCATCGGGCGGTGAATCGAGTACGGGGAGGTCAAGCGGCTTGGTATCGAACACCATATCGTCCGGCAAGCGCGTGTCGCCCGTAGAGTACGCTCGGTAAATCAGGTTGCTTATGCCGTTGGCTTGCGTGAGCTTGATTTCCGGATATTTGTTCGCAAAATTCAGGAAGAACGCGATGGAGACCGGCAACAGGATGAAGTAGGTGAAGAGCACTGCGAGGACGACCATCACCGTCGAAAACGGCGCGAGGATGTGGACCGCGCGTTTCTCGTGCTCGTAAAGCCCGGACACGACAAACTGCCAGGCCTGATAAACGATCCAGGGCGAGGCGACGATCGCCGCGGCGATCAGGCACACCGGCAGGTAGACGCTAGTAAACCCGAAAGTCGGATCGGTTTGGATCGTCTGGGGTGGGAAGCCCATGACCTCTTGGGCTTGAAGCAGCGGCTGGGCGAGCCAGCTAATAATCTGAAATCCAAAGATAAACGTCCCGATCGCCGCGATCACCGTGCCGATCAGGGCCTTGACCAGTCGGCCCCGAAGCTCCTCGATGTGCTCGCCCAGGGGCATGGTCTTGTGGACCGGGTCGATCTTGCCCGGCTCGCCCGGCGAGGGGCCGTAGAGCGCATCGTCGTGCGGGTCGTGGTCGTATTCGTGGTCCTGGTCCAACGGCATGGGCGAGGGATTTTACTGCAAAGCGTGGCATCGGCGTGGGAGCAACGCCCCCGCAAGCCCACTAGACGATCAGCATCGCGTCGCCATACGAATAAAAACGGTAGCCCCGATCCACCGCCTCACGGTACCAGGCTTGAAGCCGGTCCAGCCCGACCCCGGGCAAGGACGCGACCAAGGCCAGCAGCGTGGACCTGGGCAGATGGAAATTCGTCATCAAGCAATCGGTATAGCGGAAGGTAAAACCGGCCTCGGGGTGGATAAACAAACGGGTCGAGCCCGCGTAGCCTCGGTCGTGAGTGGCGTTGTGTTCGGCAAGGACGTCTGCCGGCAGCGACTCGATCGCCCGGACCGTCGTCGTGCCCACCGCGAGGATGCGGCCACCACGCGCCCGGCAATCGGCGATCTGTGCGAGTGTCGGCCGGCTCACGCTGAATGTCTCCTCGTGCATCGCGTGGTCCTGGAGCGCCTCGCTCCGCACCGGCTCAAAGGTGCCCATGCCGACGTGCAGGTCCACCGCCGCCCGGCCCATGCCCAACGCTTGCAACCGCCCGAGCAGTTGTGGGGTGAAGTGCAGACCAGCCGTGGGCGCCGCGACCGAGCCGCCCTGCTCGGCGTACACCGTGTTGTACCGCTGCTGGTCCGATGCACCGACCTCGGCCAGGCCCAGCTTCCGGCGCTGGCGGCGGATGTAGGGCGGCAGCGGTGTCTGGCCAACCCGCTCGAGCACCCGCGGTGTAGGCTGGTCCGCCTCAAGCCTCACCCGCCACCGGCCACGTTCGCCCTTCTCGATCAGCTCAAGCGACGCCACCGTGTCCAGCACGACCCGCTCGCCCGGCGTGAGCCTGCCCCGGGTCTCGAACAGCACATCCCAATGCGTCGCGTCAGCGCTGCCCAGGTACAGCCCCGTGACCCGGCCCCCGGTCGATTCGCGAACCCCTTCGAGATAGGCCGGGAGCACGGCGGTCTGATTCACCAGCATCAGGTCGCCGTCCCGGAAAATGTCCAGTTCGGGCAGGTCACGGACCCAGCGGTGCTCGATCTGTTCGGTTTCGCGATGGATGACCATCAACCGGGCGCTGTCGCGCGGCTCGGCCGGGCTCGTCGCGATCAAACGCTCGGGCAGGTCGTAATCGAGGGCGTTGGTCCGCAAGGCTCACATATTAGAAGCTGCACCAGGGCAAAGGCGGGGACGAACACGAGAAACAACCGCGCTGTCTACCTAAGGCAACAACCCGCACAACCCGAAGCCGCTGATTGGCCGTATGTCTATTTTAAAAATAGACTTAGAAAAAAACAAGCCGTCGTGTCACCCCATTGCACCCACCCCGGCATGCGGACCCTTGGTTGCAGCAACCTGACCATCGCCTACCTCCAGCAGCAGTTATATGGCAACGAGACGATGTGCTGCGATGCACCCGCCTGCGACGCCGAGGCGACCGGGCATCACCCCGACTGGTCTGCCCGGACCGACCGCGTCGAATGCTCGCCCGAATCCCTGGCGATGGGCAAGACGGCCGGCCAACCACCCACCTCGACCCTGCACCGCGAGACCGACCTCACCCCGCCCGAATCACCCCAGGCAAGCGAGCCGCCGCCGATCTACGAACGCCCGATCGTCCTGGCCGTGCTCACGCCCGTGGTGCAGGGCTCGATGCTGGATATCATCGCCTGACCCTGAACCTGAACCTGGCCCTGGCCCTGGCCCAGCCGCTGCCGGTATGCTGCCGGGTATGACTCGACGCGGCCCAAACCCCTTGCCCCGGCTGCCCCCGCCCGCCTTCGGCCGATCGTTAACCCGACGCAGGCTCGGCATCGTGCTGCTCGCACTGCTGGCAACGGCAGTGCTCGCGGTGCTGGACCGACAGGTCGACGGCGCCGCGGCGGGCGATGACTGGCGTCGGTACCACGGCCAGTCCTACCGGGTCGTACGCGTGATCGACGGAGACACCTTCGACCTGGCCGTGCCGGACCGCGGCGAACAGGTCACAAGGGTCCGCTTGTGGGGGGTCGATACGCCGGAGCTGGCCAAGCCCGACGGCCGGGAAGCCGAGCCCTACGCCATCGAGGCCGCGGCACGGACCCGAACGCTCACCGAAGGCCGGGCCATCACGCTCTACCTCGAGCCGCACCGCCACCGTGGCCGATTCGGTCGGCTGCTCGCCCACGCCGAACTGCCCGACGGCACGCTCCTGAACAAGCGGCTGATCGAAGAGGGCCTGTCTAAGGCGGATCACCGCTGGAGCCACGGCAAGATTGAGCCCTACCAGGCGGCCGAAGACCGCGCCCGGGCGGCCGGGGTCGGCCTATGGTCTCGATAAGGCTTCGTCTGCAAGCGGACTGAGCAATCTGACTGGTCATCCGCCCGTGGAGAGCCTAAACTGGTTGTGTCTTGTCTGGGTAAGTTGGTGATGCCCTATCGACCCGCATCACGGTTCAACGGTGTATCCGGTTTAGCCCCGATTATGAACGATCCATAGGAGTGGCCATGGGATTTGGCCGATCTAATCCACACGGAAGAGCCCGTGACGCGAGGCGTCAAGCCATCGCCGAGACCAACGCATTCCTGAGCTGGGCCCTGTCCAGCGACCAGCCAATGCCTAAGATCCCCCGCCGGCGTGTCGACCGGGGCGGGTTCAGTGACATGATGCGTCGGCCCATGGCGATCCGCTTGGTCGCCCACTGGTGGGACCAGGCCCTGGAGCGGGTCCGAGACAGATAAACGCCCTGAACAAACCAATCAAGCGAGTGGTCAGAAAGAATCCCTGGGGTCTCGTCGTGCAGGATGAATTAACAACCCAAGCAAGCATTGCCTCCGGGTACCGTTGGCGGCTGATCATCATCGCCCTGGGCTGCCTCGGCTGGGCCAGCTGGTGTGTCAAGGACGCCACCGTCACCTACCCCGAGCAGATCGAGCGTCGGGAATTCTTCGTCGCCTACCAGGACGCCAACCCCGAGTGGGCGACGACCTGGCCCGAGACCGCGGCCAGCAAGGGCTGGCCGATCGAAGAGCCAACCGATCGATCGCAGGGCGACATCCTGACCCAGTGGCTGATGTTCGGCCTCACCGCGCCGATCGGGCTCTACTGCCTGTCGCTGGTCCTGATCTGGCAGGGACGATACCTCGGATCAGATGAAGAAGCGATCTATTCGCACGGCAACCGCAAGGCCAAGTGGGACCAGATCACCCGCATCGACGCCTCGCGCTGGGAGATCAAAGGCATCGCGCGGGTCTACTACGACGACGGCTCGGGCGAGCGGCAGATCCTCGTCGACGACTGGAAGTTCGAGCGCGAGCCAACCACGGCGGTCTACCAGTCCTTGAAGGACCATGTTGATCAAGCAAAGTTCGAGGGCCTGGAGGAAGACGACGAGACCGAAGAACTGGACGATGGCGTAACCGAAGACGCTTCCGTCGAGGACTCGAAATCAACCGATGACATGGCGGGTGAGCCGGCCGAGGATCGGCCTACCAAGGCCCCGACCGCTTCGCCCTGACCCTTGGCCTTGCATCGAATTGGCGATGACCCGCAAATAACAAGCCCGCATCGCTGCGGGCTTGTTTGTTCAATCGCCTTGATATCGGATATCGCTACTTCACCGTCCGCACCGGCTCGCGGGTCGTGGAGATCCGGCTGGGCTGGCGCACGTCCGAGCGGTCCGAGCGGCGGTCAGCGCGGTCGCGCGAAGTGGATCGCCGGGTGGCCGGCTCGTTCGCGGGGATGCCGATCTGATCGTGCACAAACTGCGGGGCACGGACCACCAGCATCCCGCGGATGTAGCGGATCGACGCGTAGTCCCCGCCGTTGGCCCGCCAGATGTCCGGCTCGATCGTCTCGCGGATCAGGTCGGCGATCTCGTCGGCCTTGTCCGTCGCCGTCTTCTGCGGGGCGTCGTCAAAGTCGTCGTCTTCATCGAACAGGCCCTGGCCACCCCCGCCGCCGGTGCTGTTGCTCCCGCCGCTGCTCGTGTTGCTCAGCGACTGGTTGATGTCGAAGTTGGGCCCCCTGAAGTCGGGGATGTCCATCAGCAGGTCGCCGATGAAGTACATCCGGGTCACGGACCGGCGCAGCGCCTCGTCGCGGGTCATGATGCGGACGAAGTAGTCGTTGACCTCCATGAGCAGCCGGTCGTCCTCGAAGGCCTCGGCGTTCATCTGGTTGATCAGCAGCTTCAAGGCGAACTCGGCCGGGACCCGCCGCAGCGTCAGGTTCAACGGCTGGTTGAGGTCGAAGCCCGCGTTCTCGAGCGCAGCCCAGTTGACGATCAGCGGGATCTGGGTCTGCTGCGACCAGATCTCCAGCGCCAGCCGGGCGGGTGTATCGCGGATGTCCACGTTCATCGTCGTCGCGTCGAGCAACTGACGCGGGGTCGCGGCTCCCCGCACCGCCGAATCGCCGGCGGCGGTGTACTCGACCCGGCTCTCATCCTCGATCGTGTCACTCAGCACGGCGGTCAGGGCATCAACTTTATCCTGCCTGCTCTGGCCAAGCACGGGCAGCCCCATCGCGCCAACAAGCAGGGCCGCAGTGACGGTGGTCGGTCGGTACTTCATGTCGATGCCCTTTCGGAATCGGGAGGAGGGAAGGTCGGTCACGGCCCCACCGCGACCCATTGACTATAGCCCGTAGAGTGAGGCCGATGCAAGGGTTTTCGGCATGATTCAGCCGAGAAGTTCAGTGCTAAAACGTTTGGTTTACAAGGAGAAATACACCGCACCGCCGCTCAGACCCCATCGCCCTTCGCGTTGAGGTCCGGTGGTTTGGCGGCAAACGCCCGCAACTTGGGCAGCACCAACTCCACCGCCACAATCTTGATACACGCCGCGATCGGGATCGCTAAAAGCATGCCCAGGACGCCCAGCAACGACCCGCCCATCAGCACGACCAGCAGCACCGTCAGCGCGTCCATCCCCGTCGCCTTGCCCTGGACCATCGGCTCGACCACCCAGCCGTCCAGCGCCTGCGCGATGAAATAAACGACCGATGGCAGAACGCAGGCCCACAGGACCGACTGCCCTTCGTCAAACAACGACAACAGCATCCCGTTGCCCTCATCAAACGCGCCGAGCACCGCCATCAGCACCGCGATCGGCCAGCTCAACACCGCCGCGTAAGGCAGCAGGTTCAGCACCCCACCCAGCACCCCCAGCAAGAGCCAGTACGGCACACCGACCGCCCACCAGCCGATGCTCAGCACCAGCGTCACCACCAGCGACTGGATCAGCCGGCCCCGAATAATCGCCGAGACCGTCTTGTCCATCTCCCCGATCACCCCCAGCGTCTGCTCGCGGTAGTTCACCGGGATGTAGGGGATGAACCAGCGACAGAACTCGCCCCACCGCCAGACAAAAACAAAGAAGCAGAAGCAGGCGACCAGCGTCGCCACCCCCAGGTACGAGATCAGCCCGAGCCCGGCAAAGATCACCCCGGCCCCCACGCCCAGCGTCTTGCGCACCGCGGCCGGGTCCAGCGTCGTCCAGTCAAAGCTGCGCAGGGCCTGCTCGGCCTTGGCCTTGGCCTGCTCGACATCGCTGCCCATCCACCCCAAGACGGTCTCGGCATACGTCGGTGCGCTGCGCGAAAGCTCGACCCCCTGGCCGTAGGCGATGGGGATCAGTGCCGCCAGCGTGATCAGCAGGGTCAGCCCCGCGATGCCGAGGATGAGCCCCGCCGAGACCGGCCGCGGCAGGCCGTACTTCCGCTCGCCCCAGGTGACCAGCGGGTTGAAGATGTACGCCAGCCCCAAGCCGACCAGCACCGGCGAGAGGATGCCGCTGACCTTGCTCAGCAGCATGAACACCGGCGGGAGCACAAAGGACAGGAACAAAAAGACCACGAGCGTGCCGAGCACCCACTGGAACCAGATGCGCTGCCAGACGTACCGCACGGGCTTACGCCGGGGCTTGTCAGGTTTCACAGGGTCGGGCTCGTTGCTCGATGCGTCCATCAAATTGCCCCCTGGCCTAGGTTGCCAAGACAGAGATACTGTAACGACTACCGGCCGATCCCACGGCAACGCGGCGCAAAGCCTCGATCCACACGGGCAGGTCACACCAACCAATCTCCAGATTCCCCACCACCGATCCCCGGCCTTTCACCACGGCGGGGTGATGCTAGAATGGGGTGTTTGGCACCTGCATCTGCCCGCACCCCCAGCCGAGGGAACCCCGCCCATGGCCACGAGTTTTGGCGCCCTGTGCACCGACTTCTACATCAACCAGAAGCTCACGCTCAAGATGGACCTGCCCACCGAGCGCGAGACGGTGCTGCACTTCTTCGAGCGGATCCGCCAGCAGGCCCCGGCGATGAGCAAGTTCCGCAAGTACGACGGGGAGATGGCCCTGGAGTCGGCCCGGAAGAAGGACGACCCGCGCTACCAGTGGATGTCGATGCGCAAGAACTGGATCCGATCGGGCATCGTCAACCCCGACACGATGCAGGAAGGCTACAAGTTCCACCAGCTCATCCTCCGCCAGGCCCCCTACCACCTGTCGATCAGCCCGCTGGACGTGGACTACTCGGAGCTGACCTTCGGCTTCGACCTGGAATGCCAGGACAACCACGACGAGGTCATCTACCTGGCCCTCTTCGCCGACACCCCGCTGGGCAAGGTGATGGACATCGATGACGCCAAGGTGCTCGACTGCCAGCCCTTTGTCTCGGTCAACCTCAACGACTCGGGCGACCTGCAGGCCTACTTCGAGGTCAAGACCCGGGGCAAGAGCCGACGGGGCAACAGCCAACGCTACGCCGACGAGCCGATCTCGCTGTACCTGACCGTCCGCAAGTACGGCCCGGTCGAGACCCTGGACCAGCTGCACACCGGCTTCCCCGAACTGGCCGAGCACTGTTCAAGGCTGGCGATCGACAAGATGGTGCCGGAGCTGCTCAACCCGATCTCGCAGTACATCTCATCGAGCGCGGGTTAATGGAAAGGTTCAACGCTGGATCGAGATCACCAAATCACCTTCGCGGTGATCGTCTCTTGCCTGATCATCCTTACCATTGATGCTTCTGCTGTAAATCTTGAATGCTGAATCGCTTTCGAGCAGGAGTAATCGTTGACCAGGCCAAAGAGGGTCTTCGGTTTTCAAACCCTGGACTTGACCGGCCTGATCCGGCAGCTCTCCGTGCTCAATCTCGTATCGCAAAGCTGCAACCAAAAGCCGGGCCGCGCGCTCATAACCTAGGCAATACCACTCGGTCCTCGCTTCGGCAAATGTTGGCAGAACGATATTGAGGTACCCGTACGTGACCGACAGTGTGTACGAGCGTCTCTGCGCAGCGTCCATGGGCTTCAACGCATTCTCGGAGCCCGCGACAATCATCCTTGTCGATTGATGCTTTGCGAGATTAAAAGCGCGCCAATACAAGTCGCTGCCGTTTTGAAATCGTTCGAACTCTTGTGAGGAAGTAATCTCCCAAAAATCATTGATGTTGTTATTGATGGTCTCTCGGGCCAGATCGATATCGAAGCCGGGGTGATTAAAAGCTCGATGCAGACGGGGGAGCATTTCTTCTGCCGCTTGCTGCGATAGTAAATCGTCAGCAAAAAAATGGGCGTCCCAATCATCCGACCGCAGCAAGAAATCAAAGGAACTTAACACGACGGCCCGCTCGCCGGTGGCATATGCCTGACGCATGCCGCCCCGTACAAAAGCGGTCTGGTCGACTATCTCTGCGAGGGTTGAGAGCTGATCAAGATTCAAGCTACGTCCCGAGCAGATCGCCTCAAGACAGCCATGAGACAGCCTATAGATCGAGATACGCACCAATTGACCCAAGGCGAGGGGCTCGCGGTCCATGAGTAGCCCGAGACGTCGGATCGAGCCAAAGTCCTGGATCGCGTCATCGACTCTTGCCTCTTGTAACGCCAGGCCGATTCGGTATTGGAAAGTACGGGCCAGATGTCGCGCGATTAGCAGGTGGGGCAGCCTTACCGCATAAACCGGCTGGCCCGGCTCGCCAATCATCGGCAGCCAGGCTTCATCACCCTCAAGCGCGATGGAGATACGATCCATCGCTGGCCCAACCTGCTCAAGCCACCGGGCCATGTCCGGGTAGTCAATGGCCGACCAGACGGGAGTTGCCGAGGGGTCTGCTTCAAGGTAAGGCGTCCGCTCATCGATTGCCTCTTCTCCCTCGATTGCTTGCGCCGCTAAAAAATCGGGCCAACTGATCCATTGGCCCGGTTGCTTGGGTTCTTCCAAACCTACTGCCTGCCACCATTGGCTGATAAACGCCGGGCTGTAGCGGCCGGGCGGATCAATCTCCATCAGGATGCTTGGTGCAACATTTTCTTCAGGCGCTAGGTCACTTCCAATCACGTCGTTGAGCGCGGCGATGTAGTCGATCACGCCTGCCTCGGTCTGATACTGTTCAAAAGCGATCTCAGGCGGGGCCGGAGCTTCAAAACCCACTGCAATTACGGTCGGGGCAAAACCAGACAACCAACAGGTCATCAGGCTGATGCGCAAAGACTGTGTTAATCGGCAAATATGATTCTTGATTGGATGCATGAATTGAATTGTACTGGTGCAGGTCAGGACACCAAAGCTCATCATCAAAGCCTGGTCATGTCGATATGCTGTCCCTATGGCCACCCCGATGAAGATCATGGTCCTTGCTGGCGGGCCCGACCGGGAGCGGGAGGTGTCGCTGCAGTCGGGTCGGCAGGTGGCCGATGCGCTGCGGTCTCTGGGGCACACGGTTTATGAGCGGGACGTGCTGCCGGACGATCTGTCGGCGATCGATGACGCGCAGAAGCTCAATGTCTCGGCGGTGTTCCCCGCGCTGCATGGGCCCTGGGGCGAGGGTGGGCCGCTCCAAGTGCTGCTCGAAGAAGCGGGCCTGCCGTTTGTCGGCTGCACGCAAGACGCGGCGCGGCTGTGCATGAACAAGTGGGCCACCAAGCAGCGGCTGGCGGATAAGCATCTGCCCACGGCCGAGGCCGAGCTGATTCAGCCGGGTCAGAAGCGGACGCTGCCGGCCCCGGTGGTCATCAAGGCCCTAGACGAGGGTTCGAGCATCGGGCTGGCGATCTGCCACACCGAGGCCGAGGCCGAGGGGGCCTGCGACGCGCTGTTCGAGGACCACGGGCGGCTGATGGTCGAGCGGTTCATCGCGGGCAAAGAACTGACCGTGGGCATCCTGGACGACCCGCTGAACGGCGAGCCGACCGCGCTGCCGCCGATCCAGATCGTCCCGGCCACCGCGTTCTACGACTACGAGGCGAAGTACACCCGCGAGGACACCCGCTACCAGTTCGACATCGACATGCCCGCCGCCTGCCTGGACCTTGTCGTGGACGCGGCGGTGTCGGCTTATCGGGCGCTGGGCTGTAGACACCTGGCGCGGATCGATTTCATCGTCGATCCGCAGTTCAACAGCTACATCCTCGAGGCCAACACCATGCCCGGCTTTACCAGCCATTCGCTGGTGCCCAAGGCGGCTAAGCGGATGAGGCTGGACTTCCCCGCGCTGTGCGAACGCCTGGTCAAGCTCGCTGCGGGCTGAGCCGACCTCATCGATGCGGGTAGGTCCGCCCGGTGTTACACACCCCTGAACGCCGATCGATCGCGCCGGTTCTACGGCCACGAACGGGCCTCACCCGATACCAAATAGACGCATCACCCCGCGCGATCAGTTTGGAGAAGGTATGGGCTGGTTCCTGACCCACGGCAAGAAAAACAAGAAGAAGGCAACGGCCCGGCGTGGCCAGTCGGCCGGGCCGAGCTGGGACCCCAAGCGTACGCTGCTGGGGTTGAAGTTTGCCGGGGCGATCGGCGCGGTCATCGGCGTTGCGTTGGCTTGGCACCTGGCTGAGGAGCGCCTGCTGGCCCACGCCAACACCCGCCACGCCTCGCCGGTCACACCGGATGACATCGTCTTCAGTGAAGAGCCGCGCTGGATGACCCCGGCCGAGATCAATCAGCTCCGGGCCAACATCGCCTCGCACATCGCCCCCGGGCCGATGGAGCGCAGCGGGCTAGAGCAGGTCGTCGAGGAGCTGCGCGAACACCCCCGGCTGGTGCAGGAGCTACGCCAGGTCCGCCGGACCCCCGAGGGGACGATCGAGCTGGACGTGAGCTTCCGCAAACCCGCCGCGATCCTGCGCATGCGAAACCCCGTCACCAACGAGCCATCGACCGACGGCTACCACGTCATCGACCCGGAGGGCTACGCCCTCTTCGGCCCGGTACACCTGCACGACGTCTACCACCTGGGCCTGCCCCGGATCGAGTACGTCAGCTCGGACTACCGCCCGCGCGACAACCAGGGCGAGTTCCGCTGGCAGGGCAACGAGGTCGCCGCGGGCCTGGCGCTGATCGAGCAGCTCAAGGGCGACCCGGTGATGGACGTGATCGAGACGATCCGCGTGGATGGCCGGGACGAGCGGCAGCGGATCCGCCTGGTGCTGATCGTACCGGTGCGTCCGACCGCCGCGAGCGAGCCGATCCGCTGTGCCATCGTCTGGGGGATGCCACCCGGCCAGGAGCGTTCGATCGAGGCCGACGCAGACCAGAAACTTCTCGCCCTGCGACGGGTGCTGGCGGACGGGAATTTCCGGCATGGTCTGTGGCGGGAAGTCTGGGTCAACACCGGCAGCATCCGCTTCCCCAACGCCATCCGGCCGTGACAACCCGTTGAGGAAACGAATAGGGCCTGCGTTGGGGCGGACATTCCTGTCGATGTTCGGGGGTGGCCCGAAGGCCGCGCTCATATGGATCCCACAAAAAACCAAGGCGTTCATTGCTTCATGAGCCGCCGGGTAACGCCCGGCGGACAAGCGTCATGCAGCTCGTCCGCCACGTGTGACGTGGCGGCTTTCGAAGACCGGACGAGCGTATGAATTTTTTGGGATTCGTATCAATCATGGCTGGGGGGTGACGGCAGAAACTAATACCCGCCCCACCGCGTCGTACTCGATCCATCTTCAATCGCCTATCGTACCCTTGCGATGGACACGCCCCCGCCCAACCCGCCGCCCGTAGAAGATGACGAGCATCCCGACACGGTGAACGATCAGGCGATAACACCGCAAGACCCGTTTACCCCCCAGGCGACGCTGGCGCTGGACCACGTCCCCCCGATCAACGTCGAAGTCGGGACCGGCACCACCCACCCGCCCAGCAAGCCCCGCGCCCTGCCCATGGAGCTCGGCGGGCTGCGCATCATCATCATCGGTTGGTGCTTCTGGCTGCTGGGGTCCTGGGGTGTCGCGATGCTGCTGGATACCGGGACCCCTCGGGCGCGCTGGATGCTGCTGTCGGCGCTCATCGGCATGATGCTGGGGTATCCGGCGGTCCGGCTGAGCCAGGCCCCCAACCCGGATGAGCCGGGCAGGGGCGCGCTGCAGGTACTGATGGACTGGCTTTGCATGATCAGCATCTTCCAGGCGGTCCTCTGGTCACTGCATTTCCTGGCGGCCTGGCCGATCTTCCGCGGGCTCTGGCTTGACGCGGCGGTCGTGGCCTGGTCCCTGCTGGCGGCGCTGATCGTGGGCTGGGCCCGGCTGTATCACGTCGGAGGGGTCCGGCTGCTGGCGATGGCGCTGTGTATCGCGCTGCTGCTGGCCGAGCCCCTGGCCCTCTGGCTGGCCGGGGTCTACCCGGGGTCGGACCGCTGGCTGCTGCGGATCAGCCCGCTCCAGGCAGTCTGGGAACTGAGCGCACCGCCGACCAAGGCCGTGCCCAACCCCTGGGCGCCGCACATCCTGCTGATCGGGCTCATCGCGATGGCGGGGTGGGGGTCGCTGGTCGGCTGGCGCCTGATCGAGCTGGCGCTGCCCGTGCCCGTGCGCCCGGAGCCGGAGCTGGTCGATCTTACCGCACAGGAGCGGATGCAGGCCGACTCTGATACGATTGCCCGTCGCTCGACGCCGAGCGAATAACTCAACCTTGCCCTGACCGACGCCGGACCGCACAGAACCCGGCGGCGGTCGCTGCTGATTCGTTGCCCCGAGACAGGAGCCAGCCATGGCATTCATCACCCAAGAAGAAAAAAACAAGCTCCAGCAGAAGCTAAACGATCTCAAGGCTAACCGCCCGGTCATCGCCCAGCGGATCGCCGAGGCCCGCGCTCAGGGCGACCTGAAGGAGAACGCCGACTACCACGCCGCCCGCGACGACCAGGGCCTGGAGGAAGCCGAGATCCGCCGGCTGGAGGAGAAGCTCGCCACCGCGCAGGTCGCCGACGACGTCGAGAAGCCCGACGACATGGTCTTCCTCGGCAGCGTGGTCAAGCTGCGGGACACCGACGACGACAGCGAAGACCTGTACAAGCTGGTCGGCGAGGCGTCGGGTAATTTCATGGCCGACGAAATCGAGGTCACCGCGTCGAGCCCGATGGGCGCCCAACTGATGAAAGCACGGGTCGGCGAGACGATCAAGGTCGACCTGCCCCGCGGGACCAAGCGGTTCGAGATCCTCGAGATCGTGTGATTGGATATGGGTGACGATGAAGCAACTCGGGGGCCACGGCGTCACGCCGTGGGCTTCTCTTCGAGCACGAGGTATCGATCGATCAGCGCCTCATACGCCTTGGTCTCTTCGCTAACCTGATTGACAAACCCATTGTCGTCGATCGTGCCGACCACGGCCCGGCGCTCCGCCTCGCTATCAAACGTCGCGGCACGGAACGGGTTATCGAAATCCTTGGCCCGGGTGGCGCGGACCTGATCGCAGACGTATCGCTGGATCTCACGGGCCTCTTCAAGAGCCCGGACCCACTGGGCTGGGGAAAGCTGGTCGGCTTCAAACAAAGTCAACAGCGTCGCGTAGGCGTGCCGCTGCTTCGCCAGCGGGTAGGCCCGCCACAACGCGTCGTATCGGCCGTGGATTTCGTCCCAAGATGAGAGCGTGCCCCGGCGGATGTCCGCCCGCAGCGCATCGGCATCGTCCGTGGGGACCAACTGGCCTCCGAGATTGGTCCAACGCGTCACGCGAGCGCCCTCGCCCAGTTCACGCAGCCGATCGAGTGGTTCGCGGCCCCCTTGAGGATTGGATTCCAGGAAAGCCAGCACATTGGGCATCGCGTAATGCATCAGCATCTGGCGATACGCCCCGGCCGCGCGGGCGGGGTTCCGGATGACCGCGCTTCGGGTGCCCTGCTCGAAGGAGCCGGGGGTAAGCCGCGACTCAACCTCCCCCCTATCGGTATGTTCATCGAGCCAGCGCAAAGCGGCAAAGATCTCCTCGACCGTGTCCGGCGCGAGCGCGTCGAACTCAACGTGCTGGGTCTTGCGTTCTCGGCGGTCACGCTGGGCGAACTTCCACGCATTGCGGGCCAGGGCGTACATGTTGTGGGTCCACCAGAACGCCGGCACGAGCACCAGCCGGTCGTTGGCCTGGTCGTTGCTGACCAGCGTGAAGGGCAGGTGGATGTTCAGCTCGGCCGGGTAATCGCCCTTGGCCAGCAGGCAATAGCTGGCAAACTTGCTCGAGTGCTTCAGCGTCGTGCAAAGCCCCGGCCAGAAGCCCCGGCCCGCGACGACCTCGCCGTCGTTCGCCCGGCTGTTGTGGTTGCTGCCAATGGTCGCCCCCGCGGCCAGGTTGCTCTGGCCCATCACCAGGGCGGCGACCAGGAACGAGTTGTTGTGGTGCTGCTCGTGGGCGGGGAAGATCAGGTTGTTCAGCAGCTCGCAGCAGGACACCGTCGAGTTGTCGCCGAGGATCGAGTGGATCAGGCGGGCACCGTACTTGAGCGCGCTGTTGTCGCCCATGACAAAGCGGACCGCCTTGCAGCCGTAGAACACCCGGCAGCCGTAACCGATGACCCCGTTGACCAGCTCGACACCTTCGCCGATCTGCGAGCGTTCCTCGAAGCTGGAGTGGACCGTCAGGTTCTTGAGCTTATTGGCACCCTTGATGTAGGCCGCCTCGCCGACCTTGACATCCTTGATGATCCGGCAGGTCTTGATGACCGACTGTCGGCCCACCGTGCCGTAGTACCCCCGGCTCGCGTCGAAGGTCGACTGGGTGATCTGCTTGAGCCGGTCCATCAATTCGGCATCGCCGCGGTACTTCGCCCAGAGGTATGCGTCGGCCGGGGTGATCCCATCGAACGGCAGGACGTTTCGGCCGCCGGCCTCGTTCATCAGGTCCAGCCAGATCCGCACCCCCTCGTCCTCGCCGTCTTTGACAATCCCGTTGCCGAATTTGGCGTAGTCGGAGGTGTGCATCTCGTCGATGGACTGGAGGATGCAGTTCTCGCCGAGGATGTAGTGGCTCAGGTACCCGACCTGGTGGACCGCGGCGTTATCGCCGATGTCGCAGTTGATGATGCGCGACTGGGTCAGCCCGGCCGGGACGTGCAGGTCGTGGTGGGTCAGCATCACCTTCTCGAGCCGGCCGATACGGACCAGCCCGGCGAACTCGCAGTTGGAGATGGACTTGGCACGGAACGGGTCGGCGACCAGGATCGTGTCCCAGTTGTCGGCGATGTTGCCGTTCTTCACCAGGACCTCGATCTCCTCCGCCTTAAGCCGACGGAATTCGGTCAGCGGCCGGCCGAGTTGCCGGTTACGCAGGTAGTACTCGTCCTCGCCTTCGGGCAGGTACTTCGGATCGACAAAGGCGTGGGAGAAGTCGTTGGTCGGGGTGACTTTGATCGGACCCATGGCAATATCATCGGCCAAATCTGGTGCCCATGCACGATCAATCTACGACCCCTTGCCTGCACGCCGCCTGAGCCAGGACAGTTCCTCTGCCCCACCTAGCCACGCTACCACCAACACGAGCGTCATCCCCAGAATGACCATCCCCGCCAGCACACCCCCCGCTCCAGCCAGCGAAAGCGAGGGCAGATCGATCAGCAGGGTCACGGGCCAAAGGGCCGCGCCCATCAACAGCGTGGCCAGCACCGTCTTCGCCCAGCTCCGCAGGACCTCGGCATCGATTGGTCGAGAAACACGCCGACGGATCAGCAACAGCAGCAGCCCGACCTGACCGGCCGCGCTGATCGCCGTCGCCCAGGCCAGCCCCGCCGCGCCCAGCGGCCAGATCAGGGTCAGGTTCAGCGTCAGGTTCAGCCCGACCATCCCGACACCGACCTTCAGCGGGGTCTTGGCGTCCTGCAGCGCGTAGAACGCCCGGGTGATGGTGTGGGTCATCGAGTAGGCCCAGACCGCGGCGGCATACCCTGCGAGGATCGTCGCGACCCGCAATGAGTCCTCGCTTTCAAAGGCCCCACGCTCGTAAACCACCCGCGCCAGGGGCACACGTGTGAGCATTAACCCGACGCTCGCGGGCAGGCCAATGAACAGTGTCAGGCGAAGCCCCTGCCGCAGCGTCCGGGCGAAGGCGTCCTGCTCGGCCTGGATCTGTGCCGGGTCGGCCGAGTCCGAATCGTCACGGGCCTTGGCCCACTTGGCGGCCGCAGCCGAGAGCGCGGGGAAGATCGCCGTGGCGATGGCGATGCCGAAGACCCCCAGAGGAAACTGATAAAGTCGCTGACTCCACTGCAGGGCCGCGACATCGCCTCGTTGCAAGGGCATCGCAACCGACTGACCGAACCACTCGATGGATTCGCCCAGCACCTCGCCCGGCGCAAGGAAAAACGCGATCAGCGAGTCCAAAAGCGCATTGATCTGGAATACCGCCAGGCCCAGGACCATCGGCCCCATCATCACCAGCATCTTCTTCATGCTCGGGCCGACCCCCGCAAAAGACCCGGCCAGCCCGCTGACGCGCACCAGGACCACCGCCTGCCAGACGAGCTGGCCCACCCCACCCAGCAGCACGCCGAAGGCCAGCCAGGTCGCGGCCCGTTGCGGGTTGGCGGTATCACGGAGCATGGCGGTGGGGATCAGGACCGCCGCGATCATGACCAGGTTCAGCAGCACCGGGGCCGCCGCCGGCGGGCCGAACCGCTTGTGAACCTGAAGCACCCCGCCGACCATCGCGACCAGGCAGACCAGCGGCATGTAGGGCAGCATGATGCGGGTATACATCAGCGCCAGCGCGGTCTTGCCCCCCGCTTCGCCGCCACCGATTCGTGCCGCTAGCCACCACAAGCCCAGCTCCACGACCAGGGTGATCGCCAGGAGCAGGACCGTGAGGCCGGCGATCGTGGCCGAGGCGAACCGCCTGGCCAGCTGCGGGTCGCGTTCGAGCAACTCGGTGTACTGGGGGATGAACGCGGCGGCAAGCGCACCCTCGCCAAAGAGCCGGCGGAAGAGGTTAGGCACCAGGAAACCAATGAAAAAAGCGTCGGCGACGCTGGAGAGCCCGAGCGCCGCGGCAAGTACCGCGTCACGGGCCAGCCCGGTGAACCGGGAGACCAGCGTCAGCAGACCGACCAGCACCGCATGACCGACAAAGCGCGTGGTCGGCTCGTCCGGCTGGGTGTTAGGGGTCTGAGGTGTGTTGGTGTTCACGGGGGCCACACCCTGCTATCGACCAGCCGACGGGGGGCGATCTGAATCTAGTCCAGCCTTCTTCGCCCCGCGGTCGGCCAACACCGCCAACAACCCGACCAGCAACAGCACGCCGAGGTGATGGGCAAAGAGGTATCCGAAGGAGATCGCCTGGCCGTTGATCATGCGGGCCGCCTCGATGACCAGCCCGACCAGCATCAAGCCGATCACCACACCGCTCAGCCTGCCCCATCGGGACTTTGGCCCCGCGGAGCGGCCTTGCAGCGACAACCACCATACGGCAGCGGCCGCGAAACTGAGCCCGCCCGCAAGGGCATGGCCAGGCATGGCGTCGCCAAAAACACGCCAGAACGAAACCGCCATACACAAAACAAGCAGCCCCACGCCAGGGCCAAACCTGCGCCAATAGGCCCCAGGATGGGCCGACAACCCACTCATCTTGCCACCGACCACCGGCACCCCCGCAAACCAGAGGTAAACCGCCAGGATCCCCAGCGCGTTGGCCAGCATGTCCCCGGCCGAGACAGTGCGCTCTGCCGACCAGCCTTGCGTCCACTCATCGATCGCCGCGTAGCCCAGCGCAACCAGGGTGCTAAGCCTCAACTGGCCGGGCATCGCGTGCCGAGAACCAAAGAGCCTGGCCCGAATCAGCAGCACATTCAATGTGCCAAAAAAACCGATGTGGAACAACTTATCGGTCTGCACCAGCAGGATCAGGTCCGTCGGCTCGGGCGGCGGCAAATCATCGGCTAGCAACCGTGGCCAATGGGTCAGCGCGGCCAGCCCCGCCCAGTAAATCACCAGGATGAGCCGGATCAGGCCGACGCCGCCGCTTCGGACTGATACCGGACGGTTTTCCGCCGTCGGTTTAGGGGTGGGGGGTAACAAAACAGTCTGCTTATGGGTTACAGGGACCACGAATAGGGCTGGGGAGCATACCCCAAGGGGCCATGCACAGATTTTTATAATCTTGGCTCAATAAAATCATCAAACAGATCGCTTGACGCTAAAAAATTTTAAAACGCCTATAATTAATGAATTAAAATCAAAATAGCTCGCTTGTGCATAGATCAGATGGCTTATGAGTGAGCAAAGATCAGAATTTTTACGGCCCACCTGTCATTTGCCCTTGCTTTCACTTTGGGCAAGCCGGTATGATTGGTTTACTGCCCCGGTCACGGGGGTCAAGTCATCCGGGAAACAGCGTGGAACCCAGCCGCGTGGTACTGCTGGGTTATCGCACGGTGCATTGGTGTGGGCTGATGCACAGACCGCTACGCCACCGTGCGTGGTAGAGAGCCGTTAACCGGACAATCTCGTCACAACCGCCGTTGAATCGTCACGGGAACCTTGGACACTTCGTGTCTGAACCGTGTCTTGCGTCTGCTACCCGTTTGCTATTGATTTATTCGTTTTTCCCTTCCCCCTACCCAGGAGCCTGCTCCATGAAACGTCGAAACGGTTTTACCCTCATCGAACTCCTTGTGGTGATCTCGATCATCGCATTGCTCATCGGCATCCTGCTGCCGGCCCTTGGTGCCGCCCGCCGCACCGCCCGCCGTATGCAGAACTCCACCCAGCTGCGTGGCATCCACCAGGGGTGTGTCATCTTCGGCCAGTCCAACAAGTTCTTCTACGCCGGCCTGGACTCCAAGGGCTCGGTGCTCGCCAGCAATGCCCAGAACACCGGCACGTCGGGCATCGGCAGCACCGTAGAAGCACGCTTCTGGATCCTGTTCCGCGGCGACTTCTTCACCGCTGAATACGCCATCAGCCCCTCCGAAACCAATAACGTCACCGAATATGAACCGGGCAATGGCGCAACCCCTGCCACCGTTGTCTGGAACACCGGTACGGGCGACAAGAACTACTCGTACGCCATGATCGGCCTGGATGGTGCCACCGCCACCGCCGCCGGCGCCGCGCCGACCGGCGGCCCGCGTGGTCAAGAGTGGAAAGAAACCGCCAATACACAGGCCGTCGCCCTTTCTGACCGCAACACCGGCGCAGCCATCGCAACCTCGAGGTCCGTCCACACCAACGAAGATGGCGACTGGAAGGGCTCGCTGGTCTGGAACGACAACCACTCGGGCTTTGAACAAGACCAGATCTTCGAAACCAAGTATGGCAACGGCGAACTGAACGTTGACAACAACGGCGATCCGATCGACGACCTGTTTGTTCGCGACGACGGCAACGATACCGACGCGGATGCGTACATGGTTGTCGATGCTGCGGGGACAGCATTCGGCAGCGAGTGATCTGGACTACTTCTAGATCGCAATTGGGCTACTGACGCAACCCCCGGACTCGCAGTCCGGGGGTTGTTTTTACGCTGATCACAATCGGCTTGATCTCATCCGATATAAACGCCGATGATCATCGCCCTGAGACGGGAAGCAATCGCGGAATTCGGCACGTTGCTGTTCAATCCAAGCTAGCGCTGACGGACTGCGCCGGCTTAGAACGTGTACGAGAAGGTGGGGCGGGCATCTTGCCCGCCGTTCGAGCGCCGCTCGAAATAGGTCTTTTCACGACGTCGTCGTGACGGCAGGCTGGAAGCCTACCCCACCTAAGGCACTTCTCGTACACGTTCTTAGAGCAGCGTGCGTTAATCATGGCCGTTGCTGCCTTGCTCGCTCTGCATTCCAGGGAGAGGGCCGGGGTGAGAGTGGGGTGCCCGGGATCAAAAGAGAAGCTTGCAAACAGAACGCTTGCGCTGCCTGCCGATGGGCTGATCGTGTCCCGCGGTTGATGCGACGCCTCGACCCTCCCCCGGGCCCCTACCCGGCAGGGGGGTAGAGCCAAGGCACGGCGAGAAACTAATACGCATCCCAAAAAATTCATACGCTCGTCAGGTCATGGACAGCCGCCAGGTAACACGTGGCGGACGAGCTGCATGACGCATGTCCGCCGGGTGTTACCCGGCGGCTCATGAAGCAATGAACGCCTTCGTTTTTTGTGGGATACGTATAAGCCGCTCGCTATAGCTTACGTTGGCACTACTCCGCCGATTTGACCGCTTCAAGAAGCGCCGCCCCGCCCCGGACGCTCGCTTCGATCGGGAAGCCGGCCTCCTGGGCCATGGGCAGATAGGTGCCACCCGAGTACGTCGCGATAATGCCCATGAGAATCGGGTGACCCCCGTCATCAAAGATGAACATCGACCCGCCCGAGTCGTGCATGTTCACGCCCGCGTTCTCATCGATGTAATACGCCTTGCGCTGCCCCTGTTCGTTCTCGCGCATCTCGGTCCTGCGGGAGTCGATCGCGAGGAAGGTGCCGCGGCTGGAGACCGCGTTCTCGCCCATCCGCAGGCCCGGCCTCGGCCCACCCTTGCCCTGCCAGGGCGAGACCGAACCCCACCCGGCGAGGACCGCCCGGCGGTTGCGCAAAGGCGGGCCATCCAGCCACAGCTTAACGGGCTGGATATGCTCGACCGGCTCTTCAAGGATGCCCAGGGCAAGGTCGAAACGCTGGGCAATCACCCACTCACGGATACGGACCTGGTGATACGACTCAGCCCCCCGGTCGCGTGAACCGAGCGAGCCATCGACGTGCCGCCGGAACCGGATGGAGAAGGCGCCGGGCCGCTGGCCGCCCTGGCCGTTGTTCGGCAACAGGTGTTTGGCAATCAGCACGACGTCGGGGGCAATGAGCACCCCGTTGCCGTACCAATTGTGCACGTGCTGATCGCCGGGGTTTTCGATCAGCCAGGCGGTGCGGCTAAACGCTCCCACGGCGTCGAAGCGGGTGTCGTCTTCGTCCGGCTCGGTGCCGTTGACAATCGCGCCGACCGGCAGGGCCGGGGACAGGACAGCCGCCAAAACAATGAGCGCCATCATCAGGCGTGGCATGGGCATCTCCAATTCGAGTCATTCCTTGTGGAGCATAGGCGGGGCAGGCCGCCTCGGAGAGATGATTTGCATCGCAACCAGCATCGCAAGCCCGGCCAGCGTCCCCAGGCTATGCGCAATCGCATCGGATGGCTCGTTGCCCCGGCCGATCCTGCCTTGCAACCCTTCAACCAATGGCGCAGCAACGAACATCAACAGGCCGACGACGACCATCCATCGCACCGCGCGCCGGCCAACCGGGCCCGCCCAGGCCAGCAGGGCCGTCAGCACCCAGGCCACCCAGAAGTGCGCGGTCTTGTCTGCCCCGTTGCCTTGGACGGGCACGGCACGCAGCACCGGCTCAAGCAAGCCAGGCAGGGGTGCGGTCAGCGCGAGATACAGGACAATGGGCAGAAGCAGCACGAGAGCGATGCGTGCGAACCAGGCCCGCACCCTCGGGCGTGCACCAAACAACCGGGACAGTCCAACCAGACCAAACCAGACCAAACCCAAAGCAAATGCCTCGATGAGGTACTGCATGTAGGGGCGGCTTGGAAAGAACGCAAGCAGGCGTGCCAGCCACCAGCAGGCCATGAGGATGACCGCCGCCCAGCCAAGCCGCTTCAAAGACACCCCTCGTCCGGGTTCAGTCAGGATTCGATACCCCCCCGCCGCGGCCAGCAGCATCACCACGCCCTGCATCAGCGGCTGGAGATCACGCGGGCGGCGTATCCCCTCGAATACGGCTTCGAGCAGCTGGGGCAAGAAGTGGCAAACCATACTAGCCGTCGCAGCGATCAGCAGGACCAGCGCGAGCCGCAAGGGCTTGGCCTGGGCCTGGGCCTGTCGGCCCGGCGTCTTCGAGGATGGCTCGGGGGCCGCGTTAGAGGTTGGCTGTTGCATCAAGGCCCAGCAACTTAGCACACCGGTCAAACCGATAGCGCTGCAACAAGGAGGCCAGCTTCGGCGCGGTTGAAGACCGATGCTCATAACACTTGATCCGCGAAGTGAGCGGCATGGCGGTGCGTGGCCCGCCGGGGGCAAAGTCCCAGGGGTGCAGGTAGACCACGGCGGGCCGGCCGTACCGCTCGTGTTGGCGGATGGCGTGGTGGATCAGGCGGGTCGGCATCAGCCGGAGATAGCCGCCGCCGGAGAACGGCACCCGCATTGGTCCGAACTCGTAAAGCGACATCGGCAGTTCATGGATGGTTCGGCCCGAGGGGGTGGCCAGGGTGTCGGGCCAGCGCCCACTGGGGTAGCCCCCGTGGGCCCGACGGGCGGGAAAAATACTGGCGTCATAAACCAGCCCCTGGTCCAGGAGCACATCCAGCGCCCACTCACAGCCCGGGACCAACGAGAAAGACGGCGCGCGGAAGCCCAGCACCTTGGTACCACCCGCCTGCTCGATCGCGTCGATCGATGCGGCGATGTCCGCTTGGAAGCTCTGGCGTGTATGCCGATAGACCTCGTAGTGCCAGAACGAGTGAGAGCCCAACTCGTGCCCGGCCTCTGCGATCCGGTTAATCAGCGCCGGGTAGCGGTCAGCCACCCAGCCGAGTACAAAAAACGTCGCGCGGGTTTCGTGCTCCGCTAAGAGATCAAGGATACGCCCGGTCTCGCGCTCGACCGTCGGTTCGAAACCCGACCAAGCGGCGCGATCGTCCATCGCGCGCACCCCAACGAGGTGGAACCATTCTTCGAGATCAAAGGTCAGCGCGTGGGTCGTCATGGCTCAGCCGTAGACGACTTCGCGTATCGAATCTTGCCGCTCGAACCAGTCGATGGTCTGCTGCAGACCGGTCCGCAGGTCGGTCTTGGCCCGCCAGCCCAGCAGGTCCAGGGCGCGCGAGGTGTCCAGGCAGCGGCGGGGTTGGCCGTCGGGCTTGCTCGGGTCCCAGCGGAGCTCACCGGTGAACCCGCACAGCTCGGCGATCAATTCGACCAGCGCCTTGATCCTCGTCTCGCTGCCCGTGCCGAGGTTGATCGGGGTGGGCTCGTCCATCTTCTCCGCAGCGGTGACGATGCCCGACGCCGCGTCTTCGACGTAGAGAAACTCGCGCGAAGCGCTGCCCGTGCCCCAGCAATCGATATGCCCAGCCCCGCGGTTGCGTGCCTCGATGCACTTGCGGATCAACGCGGGGATCACGTGGCTGGTATGCAGGTCAAAATTATCTTCCGGGCCAAATAGGTTGACCGGCATGACGACGGCCGAGTTCAGGCCGTACTCACGCTTGTACCCGTCGAGCAGGACGAAGAGCGCCTTTTTCGCAACGCCGTAGGGCGCGTTGGTCTCTTCGGGGTAGCCGTCCCAGAGGGTTTGCTCTTTGAAGGGCACGGGCGCAAACTTCGGATAAGCGCAGACGGTCCCGGTCTGAACAAATTTCTCCAGGCCACGCTGCCGACCGTGCTCGATCAGGTGCATCCCCATCGCGAGGTTGGCGAAGCAGAACCGCCCGGGGTGGTCACGATTGGCTCCGATCCCCCCGACTTCCGCCGCGAGATGGATCACGACATCGGGCTTAGCGTCGTCGTACATCCGGACGACATCGCCTTCGAGGGTCAGGTCGTAGTCTTTGCGGCGTGGGATGAACAGGCGATCGTCCGCCACGCCGCGCTCGCGGAGCATGCGGCAGACAAAGTGCCCAAGGAACCCGGCACCTCCGGTGACGCAGACACGTTTTTTTTCCCAGTCCATCTCTGAGTCGCTCCCAAATAGAAGGTTTGCTCTCAACCGCCAAAGACCCACGCTGCACGCCGCTCAAGCGTACCAGTTGAGGGGCTGGAGGAGGTTGAAGAAAGCCTCGGCGTGTCGTTACGAACATGAAAGATGCGGCCGTAGATTGCTAAGCCGCGGGCACGCGTCGTGCGGTGAGCCGGCGATGGACGCCCCGATCTTCAGTCAGCCCGGTGACTTTGTGCCCGGCATCCAGCAGGGTCCGTTCCTGTGCCGCCAGCTCCATGTCGTGCTCGACCATCATGGTGGCGAGCTGCTCGACACTGACCTTCGGCGACCAGCCCAGAACGCGGGTGGCTTTCGTTCTATCGCCCAGCAGTTCATCGACCTCGGCGGGTCGATAGTAGCGTGGGTCGATGTGCACGAAGTCGCGATAGTCCAGTCCCACCGCGCCGAAACACAGCTCGCAGAACCGCCGGACGGAGATCATCCGTCCCGTCGCGATGACGTAGTCTTCTCCGTGGTCTTGCTGGAGCATTTGCCACATCGCCTGGACATAGTCGCCGGCAAAGCCCCAGTCGCGCTGGGCGTCAAGGTTGCCTAGGTAGAGCTCGTTCTGCAGGCCGAGCTTGATACGCCCGACGGCGCGGGTGATCTTTCGGGTGACAAAAGTCTCGCCGCGTCTGGGGGATTCGTGATTGAAGAGGATACCGCAGGAGGCGTGGAGCCCGTAGGACTCGCGGTAGTTAACGGTGATCCAGTGGGCGTAGACCTTGGCCACGCCGTAGGGCGATCGGGGGTGGAAGGCGGTGGTCTCGCGTTGTGGTGTTTCGATGACCTTACCGAACTGCTCGGAGGAAGACGCCTGGTAGAAGCGGATGGGGCTGCCAGTGGCGTCCTGGGTGCCGCGGACCGCTTCGAGGAGTTTGAGCGTACCGGCACCCGTGGCGTCGGCGGTATACACCGGCTGGTCGAAGCTGACGCGGACGTGGGACTGGGCGGCCAGGTTGTAGACCTCGTCGGGCCTGACCTCACGGAGAAGTCGGTCCAGCCCGTTGCCGTCGGTGATGTCGCCGTAGTGAAGGTGCAAGCGTCGGCCGGTGTCGTGGGGATCGTCGTAGAGATGCTCGAGCCGCTGGGTACCAAAGGTCGAGGATCGGCGCACGATGCCATGCACATCGTATCCCTTGGCGAGAAGCCATTCCGCGAGGTACGAGCCGTCCTGGCCGGTGATCCCGGTGATCAGAGCGCGTGGGACTGTCGAATGGGGGGCCATATGGGGTCTCGTGGCGGTTCGGCGGGAGCGTACGGTCCGCACGCCTCTCAGGAGCTATCGGCGATTAGGGCCTACCTAGCTTGACCGATCCGAACACCCCGCCCCCTCGCACGAGAAGCAGGTATGAAAATTGTTCACGGCGGTGGACCGGCCTGTCGGCTTGTGCTACAAATGCCAAGCTACGGAATCCCGTTAGACTTTCATATCGATTAAGGGAAAAGGAGCGTTGTTATGAGTCAGAAAACCGTTCTTGTCACCGGCGGCGGGGGATTCATCGGGGGACACTTGGTCAGCTACCTTCGTGCCAAGGGCCATCAGGTCCGCTCGGTGGACATCAAGCCGATAAACGAGTGGTACCAGGTTTTTGACGACGTGGATAATCTCGTTGCTGACATGAAGGACCTGTCCGAGTGCCGCAAGGCCGTGGAAAGTTGCCAGGAGGTTTACAACCTGGCGGCAGACATGGGTGGCATGGGCTTTATCGAGACGCACAAGGCCGAGTGCATGCTCTCGGTGCTGATCTCGACCCACGTCCTGCTTGCCGCGAAGGAAGCGGGCGTCTGCGAGCGGTTCTTTTACTCTTCGTCGGCCTGCGTCTACAACGCCGACAAGCAGGTGAACGAAGACGTTGTCCCGCTCAAAGAAGAAGATGCCTACCCCGCGATGCCCGAGGACGGCTACGGCTGGGAGAAGCTTTTTAGCGAGCGGATGTGCCGGCACTTCCGTGAAGACTACGGGCTGGAATGCAGGGTTGCGCGTTTTCACAACGTCTACGGGCCGGAGGGCACCTGGGACGGTGGCCGAGAGAAGGCCCCCGCCGCGATGTGCCGGAAGGTCATTGAAGCGAAGGCGACCGGCAACTACGAGATCGAGATCTGGGGCGACGGCAAGCAGACCCGCTCGTTTATGTACATCGACGACTGCCTCAAGGGCGTCGATATGATCACCCACAGCGATATCCTTGAGCCGCTGAACCTCGGTTCAAACGAGCTGGTCACCATCAACCAGTTGGTCGATATCGTTGAGGATATCGCTGATATCAAACTCAACCGGACATACAAGCTCGACGCGCCTAAGGGCGTCAATGGTCGCAACTCCGACAACGACCTGATCCAGGAGAAGCTGGGCTGGGCCCCCGGCATCAAGCTGCGTGAGGGGATGGAGAAGACATATAACTGGATCCTTGCCGAATTTGAAGCAAAGTACGGCAGTGTTGCCAGCGTTTAATCTGACTGGCGCTGCCACCTGGAGAGCGGTCGGATGTCATTTGGTCACCAGATAAAAAAACGCCTGCCGCCGATTCTGCGGTTTGTCTTCCGCGTGGGCCAGCGTTTGGGTGTGAATATCACGCCCAACCACTTCTACAGCGACATCCCGGACATGCGCCAGCTGGAGAGCTCCACGACCTGGCGTAAACGCCAGCCGCTGCACGGCGTGCTCGGGACGGGCATGGATCAGCAGGCGGATCGCTTCGCCGATTGCTGCGGTCCCTACCCCGAGCAGATGAGCACGAAGGAGGTCTGCGAACGCGCATGGCGCGAGAACGGTGAGCCCGGCTATGGGATTATCGAGAGCTTGGCCCTCTACGGTTTTGTCCGCCGGCACAAACCCAAACGCATCGTGCAAATCGGCTGCGGGGTCAGCACGGCGGTCTGCCTGCACGCCGCGGAGGACGAGCCAGATTACGAACCACAGATCGAGTGTCTCGAACCCTACCCGACCCAGTTTCTTCGCAATAAGGCGAAAGAGGGCAAGATCACCCTCCGGGCCCAACCCGCTCAGGACACCCCCGCCGAGCAGATCGCAGATCTTGAGCCGGGTGACCTGCTCTTTATCGATTCGACACACACCATTAAAATCGGCAGCGAGGTTGTCCACGTTATCCTTGACGTGATCCCGCGTCTGAAACCCGGCGTGTTTGTTCACTTCCACGACATCACCCTGCCATACGACTATAACGCGAAGACGCTTTCAGACAGCGTCTTCTTCTGGCGGGAAACGACGATGCTCGCCGCGCTGCTCACCGATAACCCGAAGATCGGCATCTACTTCTCAATGACGATGCTCAACCACGATCGGCCCGAACGTGTCCAGGAAGTCATCCCGTTCTACTCCGCCGCGCCGACGAAGGACGGCCTGCGTACCGGCGACGGTAACTTCCCATCCTCGATCTTCCTCCAGACGCAGCAGGTCTAGTGGCGCGCCCGCAACCTTCCAAACAAACAGCCCTCTTCATCAGCCAGGTCTACATCCCCGACCCGACCAGCGTCGGTCAGCACATGCAGGATGCGGCCGCCGAGCTGGTCAAGCGCGGCTGGCGCGTCAAGGTCTACACCTCCGCCCGGGGCTATGACGACCCGGGCCAGCGCTATCCCAGCAAAGAGATTTGTGACGGGGTCCAGATCGTCCGCCTGCCCCTGTCGTCCTTCGGTAAGGGCTCGATCAAGGTCCGCCTCGCGGCGCAGCTGCTGTTCCTCTTCCAGGCCATGCTGCGTGGTGTCTTCACCGGCGGGCTGAGCCACATCATCGTGAGCACCTCCCCGCCCATGGCCGGGTTTGCCGCGCTGTTCATCCGCCTGTTCCGCCGGGTGCCGATGACCTTCTGGGCGATGGACATCAACCCCGACCAGGCGATCGCCATGGGCAAGGCCCGGCCCGAGTCCAAGCTGGCCCGGGTCTTCGAAAGCATGAACCGCCGGCTGCTCAAACAGTCCGCCAGCGTGGTCGCGCTGGACCGCTACATGGCTGAACAACTCGAGAAGAAGACCCGGGTCGGCGACCGCATGCATGTCATGCCTCCCTGGCCGCTGGGCGACGTGCTCGAATCGCTCCCACACGAGCGGAACCCGTTCCGAGACGAACACGGCCTGGCCGACAAGTTCGTCGTCATGTACAGCGGCAATATCTCCCCGGCCCACCCGATCGATACCGTGCTCCAGGCCGCCGAGAAAGTCGCCGACGAACCGCGCATCGTCTTCATGTTCATCGGCGGCAAGGCGGCCCGCGAAGCGATCGAGCGGTTCGCCAGCGAGCGTGGTTTGTCCAATATCCAGACCCTGCCCTACCAGCCGATGGACAAGATCAAGTACTCGCTCTCGGCGGGGGATGTGCACCTGGTCGCGATGGGCGACAACATGGTCGGGATCGTGCACCCTTGCAAGGTCTACGGCGCGATGGCGGTCAAGCGGCCGGTGCTGCTGGTAGGTCCGAAGCAGTGCCACGTCGGCGAGATCATCGACGCGCACGGCATCGGCTGGGCGGTGCCCCACGGTGAGGTCGAAGCGATGGTCCAGACCGTCCGCGACATGGCCGGGATGTCGGCGAGTGACCTGCACGCGATGGGCGAGCGGGCCTATCAGGCCATGGAACAGACCTACAACAAGGCCGCGCTCTGCGGCGCGTTCTGCGATGTGGTTGAGGGTAAGCCGGCGAACTGGCCGCCGGGCGAAACGACACGGTAAGTCGGGCCTCATACCAATCCCATTTTGAATTTGCGTGGTCTAGTTCCCTCTCCCCGCGGGAGAGAAAAGGCGAAAAATCAAACCGTTTTCCATATCATACGCATCCCAAGAAAAACGCCAGCGTGAGCTGCTTGGGTCGCCGCAGGGAAACGCCCGGCGGAAGACCGCCCTGTTGCTTGTCCGCCACGTGTTACGTGGCGGCTATCTAGACCGCATCAGCACACGAATTCAATTGGAACGCATATCAGGCCGAAACGACCACCGCCCGTGGCTTGTCCACATCACGCATCGCTCCGCGCGAATCAACGACCAGCGGCGCGTGCTGGGCGACCCACGCCCAGTCATAGGTATCGTGGTTGGTCGCGATCAACACGCAGTCGCTCTGTGCCAAGACCGACTCGCTCAGCTCGACGCTCTGCATCGGCGGCAGGTCGGGGTAGTGCCGCATCGCGTGGGTCTTGGGCACGTGCGGGTCGTGGTACGACACCTCGGCCCCCAGGCCCCGTAGCCGACGTATCAGCTCGAAGCTCGGGCTCTCTCGGACATCATCCACGTTCGGCTTGTACGCCAGGCCAAGCACGAGCACGCTCGCGCCCTTCACCGCCTTGCCCTGGTCGTTGAGCGCACCGACCGTCCGGTCGATCACGTAGCCGGGCATCTGGTGGTTGATCTGCCCGGCCAGCTCGATGAACCGTGTGGGCTGACCGACCTCCTTGGCCTTCCAGGTCAGGTAGAACGGGTCGATCGGGATGCAGTGCCCACCCAGCCCCGGGCCGGGGTAGAACGCCTGGTAGCCGAAAGGCTTGGTCGCCGCCGCGTCGATCACCTCCCAGACATCGACGCCCATCGGGGTCAGGATCGTTTTCAACTCATTAACCAGGGCGATATTGACCGCGCGGTAGATGTTCTCCAGCAGCTTGGCGGCCTCGGCGACCTCGGCCGAGCTGACCGGGATCACCTCTTGGATCGCATAGCGGTACAGCTCAACCGCCAGGTCGCAGGACGCCTGGTCCAGCCCGCCGACCAGCTTGGGGATCGTCTGGGTGTTATGGCTCTTGCGACCCGGGTCCTCGCGCTCGGGGGAGTAGGCCACAAAATAATCTTCGCCCAGCTTCAGCCCCGTCGCATCCAGCGGCGGCAGGACCACCTCACGCGTCGTCGCCGGGTACGTCGTCGACTCGAGCACGACCAGCTGCCCGGGCCGAAGCGTCTTGGCGATCAGCCCGGCCGTGGACTGCACATAGCTCAGGTCCGGGTCCAGGTGCCGGCCAAGCGGCGTCGGCACACAGACCAACAAGGCATCGGCCTCGCCCAACCGGTCCGGGTCCGCCGTCACTTCAAACCGCTCGCCGGCCCGGGCCATGTCCCGCACCAGCCCCTCGCCGAGGTGTTTAAGATAGCTCTCGCCGCGCGCGAGCATCTCGATCTTGGTCGGGTCCACATCAAAGCCGAGCACACCGAAACCCGCGTCCCAGAACGCCCGCAGCAGCGGCAGGCCGACGTACCCCAGCCCGATGACGGCAACGGTGGAGGATCCGGGGTCGGCAAACGCGGGGGGGCGGGCGGTCATAACGCGCACTATACACAGCGTGGAGGCCACAAACCCAAACCGACCCAACCCGGCTAGGATGAGGACGGGACCTGATCGCCTGCCTGCCATGATGAAACACCCCATGCTCAACCTGCCGGTGCTGCTCGCGGCCGGACTCTGCCTGGCCGCAACCGCCGTGATCGCCGCGGTCGTCTTTAACCCCCCCGAGCCGCCGAGCCGCCTGCTCCCCGAGCCACTGCCCGCCCCGAGTTTCTCGGTCGTTGGCAGCGACGGCCAGCCGCTGAACCAGGACGACCTGCGCGGGCGGGTCTGGGTCTGCGACTTCTTCCTGACCCGCTGCACCGGCGTCTGCCCGCTGCTGGGGCAGGTCATGAGCGAACTGGCCTGGGAACTGGAGCAGGACCCGGCACTCCGCGATGTCCAGCTCATCAGCTTCAGCGTGGACCCGGTGCACGACCGGCCTGAGATCCTGGCCGGGTACCGGGCGAGCTACCTGCCGACCTGGGCCGCCGTCGCCGGGCGGGACCAGTTCGAGGCCCGCCGGGCGGCAATGCAACAACGCTGGCGGCACGTCACCGCCGCACAGCCCGACCAGGCGGCGTTCTGGGCCAAGGTCGAGGCCGACTTTAAGCTCATGGTCGGCGAAGCCGACCCGGCCGACACCTCCACCCCGATCTCCCACAGCGATCGGCTGGTGCTGATCGACAAACAAGGCCGGATCCGCGGCTACTACGCCGGGCTGAACCCGGAAGAATCCGGCGAACCGCTGCTGGCCGACATCCGGCGGCTGGTCAGAGAATAAGGCCGGCTTGCCGACTCAGCACAGGCCCGTGGTTGGCTCTAACATCCAGACGCATGCCCAACGCCCCCCAAAACCCCAACCGCTTCGTCCTGCCGACGCCCGATCGGCTTGAGCAGCACCTTCGAGACCATCCCCCCCGGGAAGGCTCGTCGATGCCGACCAGGCTGCCGCTACTGATCATCGGAGCGCTTGCGGTCTTGCTGCTGCTCACGACGCACCCGCTGCTCGCCTTGCTGCCTTGGATCGGGCTGGGGGTGTTGGTCGTGGTCCTGGCCGGCCGGGTACAGCGTCGACGGCTATTACACCTGCGGGTGACCCGCTCGTGGGAGCTGGCGTTGCTGCGCGAGTACCGCGAGGCGCTTCGCCGGGCGTGGACGCTGCTGCCGATGGTCCGGGATCAGCCGGAGTTGCACGGCCGATGCGTGGCCGTCATCGCCCACGCGCTCGATGAGCTCTCGGGGTACGAGGCCGCGACGGTCGCCTTTGACTACCTGCTCGAGCGCCTGCCGGAGGACCACCCACTCGCGATCCGGGTCCGGCTGCAGCACGCCGCAGCGGCCGTATCGCAGGGCCACCTGGCCGACGCGGACGAAGCCCTGCGCAAGCTCCGCCCCCTTGCGGAGGAGCGGCCGGGTTCGCCGATCAGCGCGGGCTACGCGCTGGCCCGATTGATCCAGGACGTGAAGACCGGCCACTTCGCCGAGGCGATCGAGCACAGCACGCAGACCGCCGAGCAGCTCCGGCCCCTGGGTGTCGAAGCGGGCTACGGCCACGGGCTGCTGGCCTACTGCTGCGACCAGGTCGCCCGCCACCTCGACGACCCGGATAACGCCGAGCGACACCGAAAAGCCGCGGCAAGCTGGTGGCGCCGCGCGACCATCCTCATCCCCCCGGCCGCGTTAGCGTTCCGCTTCAACGAGCTCTCCGGCATGCAGCAGGAGGTGCAAGCGTGAAGTTCAGACGCCGCGCCGAGATCGACCCGCAGGACAGCTTCACCTGTTCATCCTTGACCGGCCCTTTCGACCGCAAGCGCTTTGATCGGCAACGCGGACTGGACCGGCTCATCAACCAGGCATTCCTCATCATCGCCATACTCGCGATCGGCCTCGCCCTGGGGCTGCCGCTGCTCGGGCTGAGTGGCATGTGGGTCGTCTCCTCCCTGCTCGCCCCGCTGGCGCTGCTGGGGGCCTGGCTCGTGTTGACCCAAACCACCGCGCAGGTCGGCCGATCCCTGGCGATGATCGCGGTGATCGTCGAGCGGGACCCCGGCAGCGCGGAACAAGCTATCCACAAAGCACTCGAGCGCTACCCGGTCATGCGGTGGGCCCGGCTGCTGACCTACCACCGCCTCGCGACGCTCCGGCACCGGCAACGGCGGTTCGAGGAGGCCGGGGAGCTCTGCTTTGCCGTGCTATCCGAGCCGCTGCGCGGCCCCGCGGCGTCGGCCCGGGCGCACCTGCTGCTCATGCTCGCCGAGTGCAAGCTCGAGACCGGCGACCTGCCCGGCGCCTACCACGCGCTCGACACGCTGTTCAGGACCCGCCTCTCGCTGGTCGAGGCGCTCCAACGCCTGGCGCTGCAGACACGCTACGAGCTGATGGTCAACGCGCCGGACGCCGCGATCCGGGCCGGTCAACACAAGATCGAGCTGGCCGAATTGATGCCCCCGCCCCAGTGCGGCGCGATGCACGCCATGCTCGCCTACGCCGCGCAGCGCACCGACCAGCCGCGCGTCGCCGCCTGGCTCTGGGAACGCGCCCGGATGATCACGCCCCCGGGCCTGCTCGAACAGTTTGAGCGCGGCGCTTTTAGCGTCGGCGTCGTCGAGGCGACAGAGCCGGGGTAGCGGCACACTGACCTCCCTCGGATATCCAGGCACGCCGCGCTGCTTGCTTATCGGCCGGTACAATCTCCGCCGATGCCCGACCTGATCGCCAGCCTGTTGCCGGAAGTGCTCTTCGAAGAGCGTTCACAAGTCTTGTTGATCCTGATCGCCATCGTTGCCATGGCCGGGGTCATCAAGGGGGCCGACTGGCTGGTCGAAGGCGCCGCGGGGATCGCCGCGCGGCTGGGGATGCCCAAGGTGATCATCGGCGCCACGATCGTATCGCTGGGCACGACCGCGCCCGAGACCGCCGTGTCTGTCCTCGCCTCGTTCTCGGGCAACCCGGGGCTGGCGCTGGGCAACGGCGTGGGGTCGATCATCGCCGACACCGGGCTGATCTTCGGGCTCGGCTGCATCCTCGTCGCCCTGCCCGCCGACAAGTTTGTCCTCTCCCGGCAGGGCTGGGTGCAGTTCGGCAGCGGGCTGATGCTCGCCGTCATCTGCTGGACGCTTTTTGCCCTGTTTGGCGACAGCGCGGCCATGAGCCGGCTCTATGGCGTGCTCTTCCTGCTGCTGCTGGTGGGCTACCTCTGGCTCTCGGTCCGCTGGGCCAAGGCCCACCCCCACGGCGAGCCGCACCTGATCGCCGATGAGCAGGGCCAAACCGAGCACACCGACACACACGATGAAGCCGGCGAAAAAACCCTCGCCGCGCTCGCAGTCATGGGCCTGATCGGGCTGGCGGTCGTGATCTTCGGCGGGGACCTGCTGGTGGGTTCAGCGAGCGAGTTGGCACGCCAATGGTCGATCCCCGAGGCGGTGATTGCGGGCACGATCGTCGCGCTGGGGACCTCGCTGCCTGAATTAGTCGTCGGTTTAACCTCCTTGCGCAAAGGCCACGCCGAACTACTGGTCGGCAACGTGATCGGCGCCGACATCCTCAACGTGCTATTTGTGATCGGGGCATCTGCCGTGGCCGCGCCGCTGACCATCGCTTACGACAACGCCACCGATCAGCCGACCCGCGCCATCGTCTACATCGCCCTGCCGACCATGATGGCGATGCTGCTCTACTTCCGCCTCTGCGTCTTCAAGGCGACCAGGGACGGGCACTTCAGCAAGTGGATGGGCTACCCCCTGCTCGCGGGGTATCTGGCCTACGCGGTCGTGTCGTTTGTCCTGTCGTGAGGCGAGAACGCCCCCTGCCGGTACGGGCTATCGCGTGATCTTCTTGTAGTGCCGCCGCATCGCCCAGGCCGCGAAGCCGGGCCAGGCCGTGCCCAGCGCCAGCCCGTATCGCGTCATCACGCTGGGCCAGACCTCGGGCACGGGCCTGCGCAGCGCCTTGACGATCTTGTTCGCCACACGCTCGGGGGTCTGCTGGAACATCCCGGGCGTGTTCTTGTTCTCGCCCCCGGTGTCGGGCGCGGCGACGGCCATGAACTCGGTCTTCGTGCCGATCGGATGGACGCTCGTGACGCTGACCCCCTGCTTACGCAGCTCGGCCCGCATGGCACCGCAGACCGAGTCCTGCGCGGCCTTGGTCGCGCTGTAGACCCCGAGCATGGGCAGGCCGATCTCGCTGGCCGCCGATGAACAGGCCAGCAGGTGCCGCAGCCCGCCCTCGCTCTGCATCAGCTTCGGCAAGGCCAGTCGGAACAGGTGCGTGGTGGCAAAGTAGTTGGTCTCGAACATCGCCCGCTCGTCTTGCTCCTCCATGTCGAGCACGCCGATCTCCTGGCCGTAGCCCGCGTTGGCGAAGACCGCGTCGAGCCGGCCCAACGCCTCCCTGCCGTCTTCCACCGCCCGGCCGATCTGCTCGGGGTCCGACACATCCGCCACACAGACGTGGGCCTTGCGACCCAAGGCGGCAACACGGTCCGCGACCTGCTGGAGCTTGTCCGCCCGGCGGGCGACGAGGCAGAGGTCCATCCCCGCGCGGGCGCAGGCCTCGGCCGTGGCCGCGCCGATCCCGCTGCTGCCGCCGGTGATGAGGATCACTTTGTTTTCCAGATCACGACGCATAGGCTGGAACCGCAGACGTACGGGGATGCACGCAGATCTTAAGCCAAATCCTCGCGCATGCATCATGACCCGGGTTGGACTTGATCGGCGTCTATCGGCGTTCATCTGCGGCTGCAAGCCAAACGCTATACTCGCCGCCATGCTGAATCGAGAAGACGTCTGCAAACGGATCGCCGAGGTCGCGCTGCTCCGCGGTGAGTTCACCCTCCGCAGCGGGCGCACGAGCAAGTACTACCTGGACAAGTACCTGTTCACGACCCAGCCGGACATCCTCGAAGCGTTGGGGAAGATGTTCGCGGATCGGATCAACAAACTTCCGGGGGCCGACCGCCTGGCCGGTACCGAGCTGGGCGGGATCCCGCTGGTCAGCGCCGCGGCGATCGCCACGGGGCTGCCCGCGGTGCTGATCCGCAACCGCAAGAAAGACTACGGCACCGCCAAGCAACTCGAAGGCGCGATCAGCCCGGGCGAAAAGGTCGTCCTGCTCGAAGACATCGCCACCACCGGCGGCCAAGTGCTCGAAGCCGGCGTGATGCTGCGTGAAGAATTCAACGTCGAGGTCCCCGCCATCATCGCCACCATCGATCGCCAGGAAGGCGCCCGCGAGAACATCGAAGCCGCGGGGTTTGTCTTTGATGCGCTGTTTACCAAGAGCGATCTTGGGATTGATGAGTAGGCCCGGTTTTATGTGATCTGTTTCTGATCCCGAAACGGTCCGTTAGAACCAGCCAAAAACAAAACCCAACCCCCGCGAAATGGACTGCTCTTGCCAGTGGGGACGGCGAAATCAAGTCTTGGTAAGTATCGATCCCACCATGGAGGAACCCGATCACAATGATGCATCCGACCGCCTCCCGTGCAAAACCTAGCGCGAGGCCTACACCCAAAGTAAAGAAGAATGCTGCGGGATTAAGTTCGTTGCCATGGGCGAGCCAGCCAATCAGACCAAGATGGCCAAAGCCGAACAGTATGGCCGCTATCAGTAAGCCGGGGCCAAACCGCTCGCCCATGATGCGCCATTTCCGCTTGCAAACACGATTAAGTTCCCCCTGATAAAGACCACGAAAAAACAATTCTTCTCCGCATCCACTTAGGATCAGCTGAAAAAATAATGCGGAGAAGAAGTAACCCGCTGGCTTGTCTTTGAACAGCAGCTTGGCTTGCGCGAGGTCCACCAAAATCGGGAGCAACACCGTCAAGGCCAGGGTCACTCCGATACAGAACACGGCTTGACGATTGATATACAGGCCATAGGTAACCGCTCTTCTTTGCTTTATCAGGACCAGCAGCAAAGGGACGCCAATCAAAACAAGCAGGTGATGGTCATAGCTCCAGTAAAGATGCTCGACCTGTAATTGGCGGAACGCCGTCTGCGACACAACGGCAATAAAAACACCCAATGCAATGTATAGCGTGAAAAGCCATGCAAGCGTTTTCAAGACGGGCTTGAAATACTCCCATTTTTTTTGGGCATTCATTTCAAGCCCCTTATGCGGTGATGATTAATCACCCGATCATCCCCGCGTCGCTGAGTTCTTCCTGGCCGTGGATGATGACCGGGTCGATCTCGGACTCGATGCTGACCCGGCCGTCGGGTGAGACGACGGCGATCGGGACCTTGCCGCCCTTCCAGTCGGCCAGGGGGAGCAGGGGCCAGCGGGCGGGGTTTTTCCGGTTGGGGTCGATGGTGATGTAGGTCCCGCCGGAGCCGGGGGCGAGGCGGTCGATCATGAGCTGGGGCCCGGCGAGGAGGTAGCCGAGGGCGGTAACGCCTCGGGGGTAGTGGGCGAGGTTGTCGGTGATGTAGGCGTCGACAAAGCCCTTGGACTGGAGGTGGGTGTTGGCCATGACCTGCATGTCCCAGTAGTGGCTGGCGGAGGAGGGGGTGGCGGACTTGAGGTATCGGCCGATCATGTCGCGCCAGAGGTTTTGGCTGATTCGGAGGTGGTCGGTCTCGACGGTGGTGTTGCAGTTGCCGTAGCGTCGTGCGGTCTCGCGTTTGCCGGCGAGGATGTCCTTGAGCAGCAGCTCGCCGTCGATCAGCGGGGGTTGGCCGATCATCATGGGCAGCAGCTCGGCGTTGGCGTTGTAGATGCAGTAGATATCTGAGACGCGGGGGCCGCCGACATCGGCCGCGAGCGCGGGGTCGACGCAGACCAGCAGGTGGTCGCCGTCCCACGCCAGCTCGGTGATGTGCTGGGCGGCGAGTTCGGCCTCGCGCTCAAAGTCCTTGGCGGCCGGGGCGACATCCGCCCGCCCGGCGTGCTTGAGCAGGTCCGCCGCCGCGCGCAGGCCCACGCCCCGCTTGATCGCGATGTAGGTCTGCTTGGGCGAGTTGCGGAACATCGTCGAGTAGCGCGAGACGTGGGTCGTGCTCAGGCCCACGCTCGGGAAGCCCGAGTGGTCGCGGTCGGTCCACTTCAGGTAGGTCGCGAGCCCGACGATCAGCTCGTGGTGCTGGCGGATCAGCGCGGTATCGCCGGTCCAGTGGGCGTAGCACTGCATCAGGCCGAGGATGTCGGCGTTCTGCTCGGCCGGGGACGGGTGCTTGTAGGCCGCCCGGACGGCATTAAGCCCCAGGCCCAGGTCGTGGACGATGATCTTCCCGCCGCTCTCGGCGTGGTCGCCCACACGCTCAAGCCACTGGGTCAGTTGCATCTTCAATAGGCGGGGCCACATCGCAAGGTAGAACATCGCCGAGTTGCTCTCGGCGTTGAGCGTCGATTGGTACAGCCGCGAGCCCTCGAGCACGGAGAACCAGCTCTCCCGCGTGCCCGGCGGGCAGGTGCCGTCCTTGACACCCGGCGACGCGTGGCTCATCCAGAAGGTATTGGCCAGGTACGACTGCCAGGACTGGGCGACCAGGTGGCTCTGCGCCACGTTCAGTGGCGCCTGCTGGACCAGCTTCTCCAGCCGGCGAGAGTGGGCCAAGTGGTCGTCGCGCGTCTGCCGGGCCTGCTCGACCACGACGTCGAGCGTCGGCCAGTGGTCGGTATAGCGGAAGGCGGCGTCGTAGGCCTCGCCCCGGCGACCAACCTGCATCACGGTGCCCGGCGCGTGGGCGCACCAGATCAAGCGCCACTTGGTCCCCTGGTCGGGCATGGTCACGGGCATCTTGAGGGTCAGGCCGTCACCCTCGTCGGTCGGCCGGCAGCCTTCGTTGAGCGAGACGATCCGCTCGCGGACCGGGATCGTTGGCCCGTCGCTCGGGGGCAGGTTCGTGTCCGGGAACGGGCTGCCTCGGTCGGGGTTGAAGGTCAGGTGGTTGGTATAGCTCAGGTCGATCGCGTTGTCGCCGACGGCGATCTGTGTGTCGGGCCGTTTGAGCCGGAGGAAGAGGTTGACCTGCTGCTCGGGCTGGTGCATCTTCTCCTGCCAGCGGGCGTGGACCACGTGGTGCACGCGGAATTCGAGGTAGAACACCGGGAGCAGGCAGAGCTTTTCGTCCTGGGGGTAGAACGGGCTGTGGATGTTCAGTTCAAAGCGGATGCCGAACTTGCCCGAGTAGCCCCGGTAGGTGATCGAGTTGAACCGCTCGAACTGTTCGCAGTTGAGGAACGGCTCGCCTTGGGTGGTAAAGGGAAGGACGCGCTCGGTCCCGTCCGGCTCGACCAGGCCCACGCACAGATCCATCGGCCGGTCCAGCAGCCGGCCCAGGGCGCTGTGCATGACCCGCTGTTTGTAGGGTTCAAACAGCAAACCAAACCGGCTGCCCAGCCGCGCAATCTGCCAACTCATTAATTGCATACACGCACCCGTCTCGGTCCCCGACTACGCGAACCATCTGCCCGATACGCCGGGGGTATTGTGACGCACTTGAGTACTGGGTCAAGCCAAGGCCCCTTCACCCCAGGGCAATCGCATCTGAGGTACAAGGTGGGGCGGGCGTCTCGCCCCACCCGAGGCACAGATGCGATTGGCCTGGCCTTTAGCCCATCGGCATCGTCCTCATCAGCCGCCCCACCACCGCCGGCACGGCCTCCAGGGCCCGGTCGATCTCCGACGGTCGGGTGTAACGCGACAGCGAGAACCGGACGCTGCCGTGCGCGACCGGCTCGGGGATGCCCATGGCTAAAAGCACCGGCGAGGGCTCGAGCGACCCGCTGCTGCACGCGGCCCCGGCGCTCGCACAAATGCCCTTCTCGCTCAGGCCCAGCAGCACCGCCTCGGCCTCGACGCCGGGGAAGCCGAGGCTGGTCGTGTTCCACAAACGCGGCGCATCCCGGCTGTTGACCACCGTGTCGGGCAGGGCCGAAACCACGCCCCGCTCCAGACGATCGCGCAGGGCCTGGATCGCCACAGTGTTCTGCGGGGTGTCAAGGAACCGCCGGGCCAGGTCAGCGGCGACGCCCATGCCGATGATGCCGGTGGTGTTCTCCGTCCCGCCGCGCCGCTCGCGTTCCTGTGGGCCGCCGCGCTGTAGTGGGCTGAGGCGGACCCCGCGCCGCAGCCACAGCGCACCGACGCCCTTGGGCCCGTGGAACTTGTGGGCCGAGAACGTCAGCAGGTCGACCCCCACCCGGTCAACATCAACCGGCAGCTTGCCCACCGCCTGGGTCGCATCGACGTGGAGCAACAGCTTGATGCGTCGGCCACGTTCCCGCGCCGTGGCCTTGGCCAAAGCGACCGCCTCCGCGATCGCCGGGATCGGTTGGATCACCCCCGTCTCGTTGTTCGCCCACTGGATGCTGACCAGAACGACGCTGCGCTCCTCGTCCGCGACCGCCTGCGCCAATGCCTTGGCCAGGCCGTCGAGCTCAACCCGCCCCGCCGAGTCCACCGCCAGCCAGACGACCCGCCCGCCCTGCTTTCCGACGTGCTCGGCCGGCTCACGGACCGCCGCGTGCTCGACGCCGGTCGTGATCAGGGTCAGGCCGGCCGGGGTCGGTGTCAATCCGAACGTGGCGAGGTTGGCCGACTCGGTCCCGCCGGAGGTAAAGACCAGCTCGCGCGGCGCCGCCCCGATCAACCCCGCCACCGACTGCCGGGCCAGCTCGACCCGCTGGCGGACCTGCTGGCCAAAGCGGTGGACGCTCGACGGGTTGGCCCACAGCTCGCGCCCGGCCTGGTCCATCGCATCGAGCACCTCGGGGGCCGGCATCGTCGTCGCGTTGTTGTCGAGGTAGGACCCATCCATCCACGCATTGTAGTGGGGCAGGCCTGTCTTTCTGGCCTACAACACCGCTTGAAGCATCGCATCGCACTGGGCCTGGTTCCTGACCCGGACCTTGGTGATCGCCGGGTCCAGCGTCGGCCAGAGCGCCTCGTACTGCGCCTTGCGCTTGCCGTGCGATCGCCAGGCATAGAGCAGGATCGAGTCCCGGCTGGCAAAGGACATCCGCCAGGACTCGGTGCAGCCGGCATAGAGTGGTTGCTTGGTCCACGCCCGGTGGATGGTCCGCCACAGCAGGCGTCGCATCACAAAATGCCTGGGGTAGTCGAGCCAGATCAGTGTGTCGATTCGCGGGAGGACGATCTGCTGCGAGCCGCCGATGTTGCCGTCGTAGGTGAACGAATCCCCGGCCAGGTGCTGCTGAATGAGAGCGTAAAACTCCGTCTTAGGCCGCTCCGTCCAATTGCTGTCACAGAACAGCAGCCCGTCCGCGTTGACATAAGGGATGCCCTTGGCCTTCGCCAAGGCCTGGGCCAGGGTCGACTTGCCCGAGCCCGAGCAGCCAATCACGGCGATCCGTTGACCAAGTTTTGGAGTTTCAACATCCATCATGTCAAAGCCTGGTGGGCTATCATGCCCGGCTTGCCCTCGGCCGTATCGGCATACCAGACAGGCTACGCCCAACCCCCGCCACCCGCTTAGATCATGGACCATTTCCAGTACCGCGACGGACAACTCTATTGCGAAGGCGTCGGCCTCTCGGCCGTGGCCGAACAGGTCGGCACGCCGGCCTACGTCTACTCCAAAAAGACCCTGCTCGACCACTACACCGCGATCCGCGCGGCCTTCGCCGAGCTAGACCCGATCATCTGCTACTCGATCAAGAGCTGCGGCAACCTGCACATCTGCAAGCTGCTGGCCCAGGCGGGCTGCGGGATGGACGTGGTCAGCGGCGGCGAGGTCTTCCGCGCCCAGGAGGCCGGCACGGACCCACGGAAGGTTGTTTATGCGGGTGTTGGCAAGACGGATGAAGAGATCGCTTACGCCCTTAATTTTTATAGCGGCGGGGCTAGCTCCGGGGGCGGCTGGTTCAATATCGAGTCCGAAGCTGAGTTCGAGAACATCGCCTCGATCGCCAGGCGTCTGGGCAAGCAGGCCCACGGCGCGCTGCGCATCAACCCGGATGTCGCCGACGCACGAACCCACGCCAAGACGACCACCGGCAGCAAGGAGACCAAGTTCGGCGTCGATATCGAGCGCGCCAAGCGCTTCTTCCAGACCTACGGCAAGAACGAGCACTGCCGGCTCGACGCGATCCACCTGCACATCGGCAGCCCGATCTACTCGCCTAAGCCCTACGTCAAGGCGATCACCAAGACGCTGGAGATCATCGACGAGCTGCGCGGCGCCGGCTACGAGATCAACACGCTCGACATCGGCGGGGGCTACGCGGCCGACTACGAGACCGGGGCCTCGCCGGCCTACACCGACTACGCCGACGCGATCGTCCCGCTGCTGCGCGCGTTCAAGGCCGAGGGCGGGACGGTGATCCTTGAGCCGGGCCGGACCATCGCCGCCAACGCGGGCATCCTGCTGGCCCGGGTGCAGTACATCAAGCAGGGTGGGAGCAAGAAGTTTGTCATTGTGGATACGGGGATGCACCACCTGATCCGCCCGACGCTTTACGAAGCCTGGCAGTTCATCTGGCCCACATCCGTCAAGCCCGAACACGTCCCGCCGGCGCGGAGCAAGTCGCTGGACCTGCCGGGCCTCGAGCTGAGCGAGGTGGTTGGCCCGATCTGCGAGACCGGCGACTACCTGGCCAAGGACCGGCCGCTGCCGCCGGTCGAGCGCGGTGACCTGCTCGCGGTCTTCTCAGCCGGGGCTTACGGGATGGTGATGGCCAGCCACTACAACACGATGCCCAAGCCGCCGGAGGTGCTGATCGACGGCGAGCGGATCGAGGTGATCCGCCGGCGGGAGACCTACGAGGACCTGGTCGAGGCCGAGCGGGTGTGAGTCACCGCGTCTCACCGGCGATCTCGCCAGCCAGCGCAACCGGGCATAAGTGTTGTCGGCCGTAAGCCGAAGCGCAGCGATTCCATTTGCCGCAGTTTTAAGACGCATGCCTCTGACCGCAGTACCGGACTGACCGCTACAGAAGGACGCGGTTATCGGCCCTGAAGCTCGTTTCTATTGATTTTGACCGATCCCGGGGCCATGATTGCGTGCCCGGCAGGGGGTGTTGATCCTTCGGTGATCGGCGGGTTCCTTCTGCGGCTGATCAGGGAAAGACACTGTGCGATATCGATTCAAAGGCCTGATGCGTGAGACCGGAAAGCCGGTGGAAGGCCACGTCGATGCGTCCACGGCCGAAGAGGCTTTCAACCTCATGGCCGGCAACGGGATCGTGTGTGAGTCGCTGCGGGAAGACCCCCGCGTCGGCCACTACACCAGCGAGGGCGGGGGTGCCGCCTCGCCCAAGGACGCCGAGGTCGCCAGCGCGATCGACTCGGCCTTCGACGTCAGTTCGACGCAGGTCAACGTCGATGACCTGTGGAAGCGGTACCGGGGCCAGCAGGTCCGGGTGATCGACCGCGACAAGATCCGCCAGCGGGTGATGAGCGTGATGGTCGCCGCCCTGAAGCAGTCCGGCGAGACCGGCGCGAGCCAGAACCAGACCCTCGAGCGCGTCGAAGAAGCGCTCACCAAGATGTTCGGCGACAACAAGAACCTCACCAGCGAGCTCTCGCCGACCCAGACCGCGCTCGAAGACCAGATCACCCGGCTCAACGGCGTGGTGCTCCGGCTCGAGAAGCAGCTCGCCCAGCTGACCATGGCAATACGCCGCGGCGGCTACGGCGGGGGCGGTGGGAACACCCAGGGCCGGCTCATGAAGCAGGTCAAGGACCCGAAGAACGACAAGGTCCTGCTGGAGATCTTTGAGACCAACCTGGAGCTGCAGAAGCAGATCCGTAAGAAAGAGGCCCAGGAGATGGGCCCGCCGCCCACGGGCGACGCCGAGGCATCAGCCCCGCCCAGTACCGACTAACCCCAGACCCAAACATAAATCAGAAGAAAAAACCCAAGCCAACGGAGCCTAACCCCATGAGCAACCCCACCCCCACCGACGACAGCGGCGCGATCGCCGAGAACGCCCTGTACATCGGCATCGACCTAGGCACCAGCCGATCGTCGGTCTCCAGCGCCAGCGGCGTCCGCAAGACCCTGGAGTCGTACGTCGGCTGGCCCAAGGACGCGGTGTCGAGCAAGAAGTTCGCCGGCCGGGAGATCATCTACGGCAAGGAGGCGATCGACAACCGCCTGTCGCTGGACCTGTACCGCCCGCTGGCCAAGGGGGTGATCCAGGGCGACAGCGACGGCGACCGCAACCTCGAAGCGGCCCGCGAGCTGATCGCGAAGCTGGTCGAGATGACCGAGCCGGGCCGGGGCGAGTCGCTCTTCGGCGTGATCGGCGTGCCGTCCGAAGCCTCGATCCAGAACAAGCAGGCCATCCTGGACGTCGCCAAGGGCACACTCGACTCGGTCATGATCGTCACCGAGCCGTTCTGCGTCGCCTACGGTATGGATCGGATCAGCGATGTCCTGGTCGTCGACATCGGTGCGGGCACCACCGACCTCTGCCGAATGCACGGCACGGTGCCCGCGGCCGACGACCAGACCACCCTCGACATCGCCGGCGACGACGTCGACGCCAAGCTGCTCGAGCTGATCAACGCCAGCTTCCCCAACGCCTCGGTCAACACGACCATGGTCAAGAAGATCAAGGAGAAGTTCGGCTTCGTGCATACCGCCAAGGACAAGATCGAGGTCGACTTCCCGGTCAACGGCAAGCCGACCAAGCACGACATCACCGACCTGGTCCGCGAGGCCTGCACGATCCTGGTCGACCCGATCGTCGACGCCATCCACAAGCTGATCGCGTCGTTCGACCCCGAGTTCCAGCAGCAGCTGCGCGAGAACATCATCCTCTCCGGCGGCGGCGGGCTGATGGACGGGCTGAACAAGGCGATCGAAGACCGGCTGGATCGCGTCGGCGGCGGCAGCGTCACCGTCGTCGAAGAGCCGCTCTTCGCCGGCTCCAACGGCGCCCTGCAGCTCGCCCTGGATATGCCGGCCGACTACTGGCAGCAGCTCAAGTAGCTCGCTACGCAAGCCGCATCTAAACTGACAACGCCGTCCATCCGGGCGGCGGTGTTGTTGGTCGGGTAGAGCGCCATGGGTCAATGATGCCGTTGCCGCCTTGCTCCCCCTCTCTCTCAGGGAGGGGGCTGGGGGGAGGGTCGGGTGCCCGAAATCGAAGCGAAGCTTGCGAACAGAACGCTTGCGCTGCTGGCCGATTTGCTGATCGTTGACCGCGTTTGATCCCACGCCCCGGCCCCCCCCTGGCCCCTCGCTGGCAGGGAGGGGGAGCCTCGTTTCTGCCAGAAATGAAGCCAATTGTTCTCGCGGGCGAACCTTGTGGCTACCTGCCCACCTCCGCCGCGACGTAAAGCCCGATCGCGGCGGTCATGACCGCAGCGGCGATGATTCGGCGGACGATCACGCCCCAGGTCGCGTGGCTCTCTAGTTCGTGATGCCCCAGCCGGGCGATCACCACGCCGACGCCGATGGACAATAGGCCGCGCGTGGATTGGAGGATGTTGCCTAACACCACGCCAATGATCGCAAACGCGGAGAACAGGCAGACCATCGCCGTGAGCCACGACAGGGCGTAGGGTGCCGCAGCCCGCCACGGGCGCTTGTCCCTGAAGCCCACCATCGGCAGCAGGGCGACCGCGACCGCCCCGCAGAACACGTAGCACAGCGTCATCCCCGTCAGCGACGCGAGCATCCGCTGGCCCCCGCTCGCCCGGTCCCCCGCGATCCCGGCCGGGAGCATCGCCGGCACCATCCTTGAAATGCAGACATCCGAAAGCACAAACCCCAGGCACGCCCCGCCGACCAGCGCCGCCGCCCGCGTCGAGACCCGGCCCCCCGTCGCCCCGAGCATCACCGCCGCCGAGCTGGCCAGCACCACCGCCACCCACTGCTGGCCCGACAGCGGCTCACCGAGCCCAAAGCGCATCACCATCGCCAGCACGACCACCTTAAACCCCAGCAGCGGCGCGACGCGCGACGCATCGACCCGCTGGAGCGCGAAGAACAGCGACGCGTTGGCCAGCAGATAAAAGACGGCCACCCCCAGGCAGGTCAGCAGCGCCCAGCCCAGGTCGGCCGGCACCCGTTGGCCGCGTGGCCAGAGCGCCAAAGCCGCGAGGCTACACACCACGCCCAGGTAGAGGTGGGCACAGACCAGCAGCCGCAACGGGCCATGCCACGAGGCCTGGTCGGGGGCGTCACGGGCGTGCCGCAGCGCGTGGAGGCGCGAAAACAGGTAGGCCGAGGACGAGCCCGCAGCACTGATCAAGCCAAGCACGATCCCCAGCACATACATGCGGGGAGTTTAGGGGACAGGCTCAGAATGCGTGGCAAACTGCTTAGCTCTGGCTTGCTCCCCGTCCCAGAGAGAGGCAGGGGGAGCAAACAATCGAACGCATCGAAAACAAGACAGACCTTGTGGCCTGCCTGTTCCTTATCGATTGTCCATGCGAGCTTCACTCGGGGATATTCACCGGATCGCAGACCAGACGGATGCCCTGGTAGTAGTGGTCGCGGTACCAGAACCGGCTGTTGGGCTTCTGGGGGTAGGTGGCGTTCCAGATGTCCTGGTTCTCGATGGAGCTCCAGTCCGCGCTCAGTTGATCGGCGGGGAGCTGGAAGTGCCCGCCACGGACGATCCGCTCGGCCCCGGTGCCGACGACCCACTCGGCGGCGTTGCCCAGCAGGTCGTAGATCCCCAGCGCGTTGGGCTGGCCGGTGCCGACCAGGGCAGACATCCCCACCTCTTCCCCGCTTTCTTCGGGCTCATCGGTGGCGAACGGGTCGAAGGCATCGCTGCTGCCGCCGCCGAAGCGCTCGGCGTTGTCGTCCAGCCAGGCCTGGGCCAGCAGGGCGCTGCGGTCCTGCGGGATGCCGCCGCCGGCTTGCAAGGCGTGCTGCCACTCGGCATCGGTCGGGATGCGGTAGTTTCGGCCGGTCGTCTCGGTCAGCCACTTGGCGAAGGCCTCGGCCGTGGTCCGGCTCATGCTCAGCGCCGGGCGGTCGCCCTTGCCGAACTTCACCTGTACGCAGTCCTCGTAGAGCGGCGAGGGACGCAGGTCCTTGGCCTGCAGCGTCGCCGAGGTGTTGACATCGATGTCCATGCTGTAGGCCCAGCCGTTGAACATGTCCCAGGTCACCTCGTGGGTGGCCATGTAAAACGGCGCGATCCCCGAGGCCGAGTCGCCCTCGACCAGCACCATGTCGAAGGACACGGGGTCGAGCGTCGTCTGGGTCTCGTGGTTGTAGCGTGGGACCTGGTCGGAAAAGCGAGTCGGCAGGCTGGCGACATCGACCTCGGGCGTCGCCGGGCCAACGCCCGCCGCAACCTGCCGTTCGAGGTTGGCAAGGGTCTCGGTCATCAGAGCGATGCTGGTCTGAAGCCGACCGATCTCCTCTTGTAAGGCGCTGATGTCTTGGCCTTGGAGGCGTAGCTGGTCAGCGACCGAATCGATCACCATGCCGCCATCGACTTCGGCCTGGACCGATGCCGTGATCTTCACAAGATCATCAACCGTCGTGAGCGGGATGTCTGTGGGGCTAACAACATTAAACGCCTGACGATCGATCTCAAACACCAAGCTGATCTCGACCGCGTTGCTGCGAAATGCCACAAGAGCCGGTAATGCCAGGTCGCTCGGCACGCCATTCAACTCAAACTTGCCCTTGACCAGGTGGGTCCAGCCCTCTTGTGCGCTGGGGTAGCCAGTGGTCATCTCGTCCGTGCGGGGGACAAACTCGGTCGCGGTAAACACCGCGTTGGGGTGGTCGTCATAATTAAACCAAGGGGTCTTAACCCGCTCACCTTTTTCGTCTTTACCCAGCACCGTATTGATCAAGCCACCCTTGGCCGGCTCCGCACTGCCGTAGCTGTTGAAGCTCTCGATCAGGATGACCACTTCCAAAGCTTTAAGCTTCTCGGCCTCGGGGTCGAAGACAATGGCCCCACCCAGGCTGGTCCAGGTCCCGTCGTAGTCGTGCCGCTTGCCGGCCTGAACCTTGCCGGTTTCCCAGATCAGCTTGGTGTTGCCGCCGCGTAACTCATGAGACAACTCAACGACCACGTCGCCTGTCGTGGCATCGGGCTTGTAGCCCGCTACCTCGTCGAGGCTGAATTCGACCTGTTCAGTGACTTGCGAGACCTTCTGGTTCTCGAAAGATTTGAACAGTGAATACCCAAGCCCGCCCCCGCCCAGGCCCAGTGCGGCGACAGCAATAATCCCCACAAACACGGTCGATTTGCTCATCGTTAGGCTCTCAAGCTAAAAAATCCAGGCCGGCCACCCCTCACCTGATCGCCGGCAAACCCCAAAAAGTATAGGCGAACACGATAGACGCGGCCACGGCCACGGCGTTACAGCCGCTCCAACAACCCGCCCCCGTAGCCGAACTGGCCGCGATTCTTGGGCTTGATGACAGGATTCAATCCTCAGAAATCTCGGGGAAATTCACCGGTTCGCACACCAGCCGGAAACCCTGAAACAGGACGGTATGGTACCAGTGGTCGTGCGACCAACGATTAGGCGAGGTCGCGTCCCAGGCATCCGCATCCGGCTCGACCCGCCAGTCGGGGGTCAGGTCGGCCGCGGGCAGGTCGTAGTGCCCGCCGACCAGGGCGTGGCCGGTGTCGGTCGTCACCCACTCCGCCGCGTTGCCGAGCATGTCGTAGAGACCTAGCACATTCGGCTCACGGCTGGCGACCGGCGCGGTCTTACGGACCGCCCGTTCTGTCTCCGGTTCGATGTCCGCGAAAGGATCGAACGCCTCCGGCGGGGCCGGCAAGTCCAACGGTTGGGCGTTGTCGGCCAGGTAGGCCGTGGCCAGCAATTGCCCTACATCCGTGGGAACACCGCCACCGATCGACAAAGCGTGATGCCACTCCGCCTCGGTCGGCAGCCGGTAGCGCCGACCCGTCTGTTCGCTGAGCCATATGCAATAGGCTTCTGCCGCCTGCGCACTGAGGCTAATCACCGGGCGGTCTTGCATGCCCATATCCACGACGATGCCAGACATTTTTGATGGACGCAGCCCGGCCCGCACATACGACTGGTCACCCACTTCTCCCTCGATCCCGAATGCCCACGCCGCGAACATCTCCCAGGTCACTTCCGTCTGCGAAAGATAAAAAGGCTCGATCCCGTTCAAGTCATCCCCCGGGACGTGGATCACCTTGAAATGCACCCGGCGGCGTTGCTCGATCTGCTCCCAATCAATCCCGCGACGCGAACCGTACGGAGGAGCGGCCCTATGGTATTGCCCCTTTGCCCCTGTGAGATGCAGCGTCTCGGAAAACATCTCGATTGAAGAGCGAGGGTCAGATTGTTTGTCTTGATGGCAGGCCATCATGGCAAACGCGAAGAAAACGATTTCAACCCATCGCATCACCAGCTCCTATGTCAATACACTCAACTGCCACCGCCACAACTGCAAACACTAACCGCCGCGCATCACCGCCCCTCCGGCACGTTCACCGGCTCGCAGACGAGCCTAAAGCCGGTGTAGTAGTAGTCGGCGTACCAGAACCGGCTAAGGGGCTTCTGAGGGTAGCTGGCGTTCCAGACCTCCGGGTTCTCGTAGGCGTGCCAGTCGGGGGTGAAGTCCTCAACGGACATCTTGAAGTGCCCGCCCCGGACCTTGCTCAGCGGCGCCTGGGCGGGGGTCACCCACTCCGCGGCGTTGCCGAGCATGTCGCGGATGCCCAGGGCGTTGGGCGGGGTGGTGTCGCTGGGGTTGGTTGAGAGCTTGACTTCCGAGAACGGGTCGAACAGCGTATTGGAGTCTTCATACGGCTTGGAGGATTCGGCAAAACAGGCTTGGGTGAGCAATGCCTCGCGGTCCGCGGGCACCCCGCCGCCGAGCTTAAGCGCGTGCTCCCACTCGGCTTCGGTGGGCAGGCGGTAGGTCCGCCCGGTCTGCTCGCTCAGCCAGCGGCAGTAGGCCATCGCCGTGGCGCGCGACATGCCGAGCGCCGGCCGGCGGCCCAGCCCGATCTCCAGCGGCTTAGCCCCGCCGTACAGCGGGCTGGGCCGCAGGTCCAGGGCCTGGAGCTTGGCCGAAAGGTCAGGGCCGATGTCCTGGGAGTAGGCCCAGGTCTCGAACATCGCCCAGCTGACCTCGTTGGTCGCCATGTAGAACGGCTCGATCTGCCCGGCCGGGTCCCCAGGCACCAGCACCATGTCAAACCGCGGCGGCGAAGGCGTGTCGTAAGGGACCCGGTCGGTGAACCGCGCGGGCAGCTCTGCTTCACGGCCCAGGTCGGTCTGCCAGAGCGTGTTGACCCGGGGGCTGGTCACGGCTTCCTGCTCTCGCAGGAAAGCGACTTCGCGCTCCAGCTGCGCCAGCCGCATCTGCTGGGTAGCGATCGTCTCGGCCTGCCGGTTGAGCTTGTCCACCAGCCGGCGGGTCGCGGCGTCTTCGGCCAGCGACGCCTCGACCGACACCGTGATCCGTACCTCATCGTCCACGACCGACCCGGCCGCATCGCCGTCGATGTTGTACGCCCCCCGGTCGATCGAGAAATCCGCCCGGATCGCAAACAGCTCACCGCTCATCACCAGCCGCGCGGGCACCGCCAGTTCCTGCTCCACCCCATTCAGGTCGAACGTGCCGTGGATGATGTGTGACCAGTCTTCCACCATCCCCGCATCTGATGCTGCCTCGTCGCCGGTCTCGGCCCTTGGCACGGCCTTGGTCGCGGTGAAGCGTGCGACCGGATGGCTCTGGATGTCGAACCAGCCGTCACGGACCGTGTTGGTCAGCGCGATAGGGGCCGGCTGCTCCTTGCCCGCCCCGGTGAAGCTGTCGAGCAGGAAGGTCAGCTCCAAGGCGATCAGGCCCCGGCCCGCGGGGTTGAAGGCGACCGCCCCGGCGATCTGGTCCCAAGTCCCCTCGTAGGGCTTGGCGGTGCCGGCCTTGCCGCAGAACCAGCGGACATCGGTGTTGGGCGTCTCGCCCTGATTGCTCAGCGCCACGGCCAGGTCGCCGGCGTTGGGGTCGACCGTGACCCCGGCGATCTCGGTCAGGTCCAGCTGCTCAAGCTCACCCTCGACCGCCTTACGGGGCTGGTTCATGTAGCCGAGATACACCCCCGTGCTGCCCAGGGCGATGCCCGCGGCGGCGAGGGAGCCCAGTACGATCGTGCCGGTCTTGCTCATGGTGCGCCTTTGTGAAGAAGATAAATTCCCGAGAATGGTGTCGAAGTGTTGATCGCGGTGTATGGGATCGTTTGGGCCAGCCGTCTAAGGAAGATGACCAGGAGATCAAAGATGCAGCAAGTGCAGTCGCCGTTACCGCGAGATCGTGATCGGAGACAAAGTCGGGCGGTAGGCGGGCTGATCGGCCTTGCGGTGCTGCTGGCCGGTCTGGCATGGCCGGGGCTGGCCCGCGATGCGCCGCCGGGCACGGGTGTCTCGCCACGCGACCCGGAGGCGGCGCTGAGGGTCGCAGACGAGGTGGCGGCACGCGAGGGGCTGTCGCGCTTTGGTTTTTCCCGCCGGCTTATGGGCACAAGCGTCACGATCACGCTCTACGCGCCCGACCGCGCCAGCGCCAACAACGCGGCCAACGCGGCCTTCGTCGAGATGCAGCGGCTTGAATCGGTCATGAGCGACTACCCCGAGTCGTTCCCCGACAGCGAGCTGCTGCAGCTGGCCAAGCACGCCAGCGCCGACCCGGCCCAAGCCCGTGAAGTCTCCGACGACCTCTGGCCGGTGCTGGTGAGGTCGGTGCAGCTCCACGGGGCCTCCGACGGGGCGTTCGACATCACGGCAAAGCCATTCACCCAGCTCTGGCGGATCAGCCGGCAGCGGGGGGAACTGCCGCCACAGGACGCCATCGACCGACACCGGCCACTGGTCGGGATCGAACACCTGCACCTGAACCGGCAGGAGCAGACGGCTCGGCTCGACGCCGAGGGGGCATGGCTTGACCTGGGCGGGATCGCCAAAGGCTACATCACCGACCAGGGGCTGGCGGTGATCCGGGCGCGGGGGCTGAAGATCGCGCAGGTGCAGGCGGGCGGGGACATGTCCCTGGGGCAAGCGCCGCCGGGGCTTGCGGGCTGGCCGATCAACGTGCCGGACTTTCCGAAAGACGACGGCGGGGTGGGCCTGGCGCTATGGCATCACAACGGCGGGGTTTCGGTCTCGGGCGACGCCTTCCGCTTTGTCGAGATCGGCGGGGTGCGCTACTCGCACGTGGTCGACCCAAGAACTGGTCTGGGCGTCACCGGCAGCCGATACTGCTGCGTGGTCGGCCCCAGCGCGTTTGCGACCGACCCGGCGGCGACGATCGGGTGCATCCTCGACGAGCAGGGCTTTGAAGAAGCGCTGGAGAAGCTGGGCGAGATCGAGGGCCCACTGGAGGGCTGGCGGTTTCAGGGCGATTCGGGAGGGGACTAATTCCCATCCAAGAATGCCATGAGGCAAGCGTTAATCGGCAAGCCGACGAGCCACGCCCGCCGTGACGCGGCTAGACCGAAACCGGCACGAGCAATCGATCGATTGTGTCTTGGTCGGGCACCCTCAAAACGCTTCGCTCGGTGTGTATTCACGTCTGGCGAGGCCTGGCCCCGACGTCCCTGAGTCTGGTCGAGAGGATGAATACTCATTCCTAAAACGGTTTGAACGCAACGACGCAGTGAATCGCTATACGGTGAAGGGTATGGCCGAGCGGGCTAAGCCCGGCTGCCCCAGCTTGCCCCGGTTATCGGGAACAAGCCGGTGATGCCGGGCGTTTAACCTTCTAGACCGATAGGATTCCTTCGGTACGCGCCACCTCACGACTATACTGTTGTAGGCCCACCAGAAGTCCGGAGCTTGAAAATGCCTATCCCACGATTTGCCACCGCCGCCCTGCTCGCCGCCTCGCTCGGCCTGCCCGCCCTGGGCCAGATCCAGGTCCAACAGGGCGGTGCCCTGGATGCCAACCCCCAGGTCGGCTCGGGCGGCTTTAACCGGATCGAGAACCAGGTCGATTACCAGGCCCGCAACCTCCTGGTCACCGGCAACTCCGCCGGGGGACGCTCCTTCCGGGACAGCATCGGCTATACCAACCCAGGCCAGCTGCGGACCAACCTCGGCAGCGACTCGCTCTATAACTTCCGCCGTGACAGCCTCTACTCAGCCCCCCAGGCCCTGGGTATCCGCGCCCAGTCCTACGGCAACCGCGTCATCGTCACCCGAGCGAGCTCCACCGCCCCCGGCCAACTCGCCCAGACCGGCTACGGCCTGACCACACGCACGACCTACGACCCGCGATCAGGAACCGTCTCCTTCCGCCAAAACTCCGGCGGCCTGGTCCGGATCGAGGGGGTCCGTGACCTGCAGGACCTGACCCCCTCAACCAACGTGCTAGCCACCATCCGCACCCGGGACGGCGGGCTGGCGCGTATCCAGGCGTCGCCGCTCAACGGCCTGCAGATCAACCCGTTGTCTACCGGCACGCTGACCATCGACCCGCGGACCAACCGGCTGGTCCGTCCCGACGAGTTGAACCAGCCCCGTCCCCAAAACCAGACCGACCCGGACACCGAAGAACAAGTCGATCCCGACGATCCCCGGCTGGACCGCCGGTACATCAACCCCGATGACCCACGCGACCCGACCCTGGACGAGGGGGATGATTCGAGCTCGCTGCGGGTCGGCGACCGGGTCGCCCCGACCCTGGTGCTGGGCAATCAGCTCCAGCAGCAGCTCGCGGCCCAGGCGATCGACGGCGAGGTCCGAGACTTTGATGCACAGGTTGAACAGCTGCAGCAGCAGATGTTTGGCCCGCTCGCCGTACAGCCTGCAGAGGGCGAAGCCGAAGGCAACGCCGACCCGTACCAGGACCTGATCGCACGCATCCTCGCCGACGCGACGCCGCAAGGCCAAGACCCTGACGAAGGCGAAGAGCCGGAGGGCGGCAGCGTCCCGCCTTGGGAAGAGGTGTTCGACGAGCCGGACCAGGCGGTGCAGGACGCGATCGACCAGCTGCGTGAGGACGCGATCCGCCGGGCCCTGGGCATGGTTGACCAAGAGGGCAATATCGACCGCGACACGCCGCTGCCGACGGTTGAGGAGTCGAGCCGGCTTGCCGAGCTGATCGACACCCTGGACTACGACCTGCCGCGGGTGCAGACCCTGGCGGGAGACCGTGAGAACCGGCTGAACACGCTGATGACCCGAGGCGAGCAGGAACTCGCGGCGGGTAAATTCCTCGCGGCGGAGAACGTGTACCGCCAGATCCTGCGTGAATCGGGGGACAACCCGCTGGCCAAGGCCGGGCTGATCCACAGCCAGCTCGGGGCCGGGATGTTCCGCTCCGCGGCGTTCAATATGCGTGCGCTGTTCAGCGAGCACCCCGAGCTGATCGCCCTGCGGTACGACGCGAAGCTGCTGCCCGCCACCGAGCGCCTGACCCGGCTGCAACGCGACCTGCAGGAGATGATCGGCGAGGACAACCACTCGGCCGAGCCCGGGCTGGTGCTGGCCTACCTCGGGTACCAGCTCGAGGCCGAGCCGCTGGTGACCTATGGCCTGGCGGTGGCCGAGGCCCGGGCCCCGCGCGACCCGCTGATGCCGATCCTCCGGCAGATCTGGCTCGAAGCGGACCCGCGAGACGCCGAGGACGAAGACGCCACGGACAAATAGGCCAAGACGGTCTGTACCAAGCCGAAGCAATTAAACCGATTGCTCTGTCTAGGGCCACGATACCTATAGCCCTGTCGTGCAATCGTCAGGTCCCATCCATCGGCCAGCGCATCCGCTCAATCCCGTGTGGGCCGAGCAATCGACAACCCCAGCGTACGAGCAGGCGGATTGGCCGATAATCTGGATTGGATATGAATCCCGGACCCCCCGGCAACCCTATACTCCCGCCCGAAGACGACTCGGGCCCCGCGCCGGACGCGGGGCCTTTCCCATCGGTGCCGCCCGTGAACACAACGACCCTACCCACCCCGCCGACCGCCCAGCCCCTCGCGCTGACGGACTTCATCGACGCCGAGACCCTTCAGGAGATCCAGGACAGCTTCGCGAGCTTTGCCCGGCTGCAGACGCTCATCACCGACCCCGCCGGGCAGGCGATCACCACGCCGACCGATGTCCGCGCGCGCGCCGCTTCCGACTCCCTGCTTGGACACCTGGTCGAGACCGAGCAGGACCCCCAGGGCAAGATCCACGCCCCGATCACGGTGGCCGGGCAGGTGCTCGGCGAGATCGTCGTGCGCCCCAACCAGATCGCCCCGGACGAGGGGCTGCCCGACACCGAACGGGATCAGCTTCACGAGCTCTGCGGTCGGCTGGGGCTGGACCCGGCCGAGACGCAGGAACTGCTGGTGGCCGCGGAGAACGCCTACAGCGCGAAGGTCGGCGCGTCGGTCCAGTTCCTCAACCTGACCGCCAACTCCATCGCCCAGCTCTGCTATGAGCAGTACCAGAACCGCCAGAGGCTGCGCGAGCTGCGCGTGCTCTACGAGATGTCCACCCTGCTCTCGGCCCAGAGTGAGCTTCAGCACATCCTCGACACCGCGGCGACCGCGATTGCCAAGGTCATGGACGTCAAGGCCGTGGTCATCCGGTTGTTGCGCAACCAACGCAGTAGCCAGCCGGAGCTGGAGGCCCGCGCGGTGTTCGGCATCGACCGGCACTTCGCCGACAAGGGCAAGACACTGGTCAACAAGTCCGAGCTGACGCGCAAGGCCCTGCGGGGCGAGATGGTCTACATCGAAGATATGACCACCGACCCGCGCAGCTTCTACCCCCACGAGTCACGGCGGGCGGGGATCACCTCGATGCTCTCGACCGGGCTGATTTCCCAGGACCAGGGCATCGGCACGATCCAGTTGTTTACCGCCCAACCCCGGCGGTTCTCGGGGTTTGAAGAGAGCCTGGTCCGCGCGATCGCCCAACTCCTGGCGACGGCGATCCGCCATACCAAGCTCGACGCCGAGCGCCGGCGCAGCCGCGCCCTGACCCGGCAGGTCACCCTCGCCCGGGGCGTGCAGCAGCGGATGCTGCCCAAGCGCCCGCCGCACATCGAGGGGATCGACATCTCCGCGACCTACGTCCCGTCGCAGGAGCTGGGCGGGGACTTCTACGACTTTATCAACCTCGGCGGCTCGACCGGTATCGCCGTCGGCGACGCGGTGGGCAAGGGGGTCGCCGCGTCGCTGCTCATGGCCGGTGTCCGCGCGTCACTGCGGGCCTACGCCCACGACCTCTACGACCTGGACGTGGTGGTCTCGCGGGTCAACTCGGCCCTGTACCGCGACACGCTGGACAACGAGTTCGCCACGCTGTGGTACGGCACGATCGACCACGCCTCACGCCGGCTGACCTACTGCAACGCCGGGCATGAACCCGCCCTGCTATTGCGCGGCGACCGGATCATCCCGCTCGACGCCGGGGGCATGGTGGTCGGGGTGCTCGAAGATGCCACGTTCACCAAGGGCGTGATCGACCTGAAGCCCGGCGACACCGTGCTGCTCTATTCCGACGGGCTGACCGACGCGATGGACCCGGACGACGATCGTTTCGGCCGAGAGCGGGTGGATGCCGTGCTCGAAGAGATCGCCACCCTGCCCGCCGAGGCCGGGATCGACCGCGTCCTGCTGCGCGTCGACAAGCACCGCATCGCGCGCCGCGCCAACGACGACACCACGGTCGTCGTGATCCGCGTGACCGGGTGAGGGCGTTATACGAATCCCAAAAAACTCATACGCTCGTCAGTTCTTGGAAAGCCGCCACATAACACGCGGCGGACGAGCTACCTGACGCTTGTCCGCCGGGTGTGACCCGGCGGCTCATGAAGCCATGAACGCCTTGGTTTTTGGGGATACGTATTTTGCCGTGTAGCGGGCGACGCCAAACGTCCCGCGAAGGCGCCGGCCAATAGACCCTATACCCTCCCGCACCGGCGTTGCACCGTGGCGGGAGGGTGTGCGTGGTCAAAGATTTCGAGCGCCGAGACGAGACGAGACGCTTCGCGTCGCCCGCTACACGGGCTCAGTCCTGCGCGATCGGGGTGATGTTGACGGCCAGGCCCTCGGCCCAGTGCTTGTGCTCGTCGGTGTAGTAGAGGTAGGCCCGCGAGGCAGGGCCGGTGTACGTGCCGGGCACGGCGGCGACGCAGCGGATTGACAACTCGACGACCTGCTCGGGCTTCATCTCGCGCCAGTAGAGCACGACGTCCCGGCCGATGACCTCGAACGCGGCGATCGTCTCCACGGCGACCAGTTCCTTGAGCTGGTCGTAGTCCGGCTCCAGGCCGCCGGGGATGCCGACGATGGCGATCGGGGTGGGCAGGCCATCAGCGGTGATGTTAGTTACCACGACATTGACTTCGGTCGTTTCGCCTTCACGGACGAGGTACGGACTAGCGCCCCTTTCACCCCGCGACGGATTGATCGCAGACATTGAAGTCTCGATCCGCAGTTTAGATTCATCACTGCTACTCGGGGTTTCCGCGAAATATTCCACGGCAATCGAGTAAGGCATCTTGCTGCCATCAACCATCTCGATCCCGATCGTGTGCCCGCCCGGGGTCAGCAGGTGATCGACGCGGGGGAGCTTGATCGCGCCCTTCGTCTCTTGATCAAAAGCGATCGGCTCGCCCACCGCCTCGCCGTCCACGGTGAGGACCAAGCTTCCTGGGGCCTTGGGTGTGCTGCGGGCCTTGTCGTACTCGACGATCGCCTTGAGCGCGAGCACGGTCGATTGCGTCGAGCCGAAGCGCCCGGCCTTGCAGCGCTCGGTCAGCCAAAGGATCGACTTCTCGACCTGCGGGGTGTAGCTGTCATCCTTGAGCCAGGCGAGGATCGCCAGCGAAGTCGTTTCGATCTTCAGCGCATCCCCGCCGGAGTTGGTGATGCTGGTGACGGCACCATCGACAAAGCCCTCGTCGTTGAGCTTGCCGGCAATTTTCTGGCGAAGCAGCAAAGCCGTGGCCTGATACTCATTTTGCTTCTGCTCAGACGCATCTACTTCACCATCTTCACGCTTGAACACTTCCGCTCTGTCCGCTGCAAGTTGAGCGATGTTGGCACCCAGCGCGATGATGTATGCATCGTTACCATCGGTTGCCTTGGTCAGTACAAGGTCGATCGACTTCTCGATCTTCGCCGGGTCGTAGCCCGCCTCCAAGAGCGACCAGACGATGTACGCATCGGTCGTGTCCTGCGGGGCTCGACCGAAGCTGTCCAGCGCCTTGCTGTCTAATTCGAACGAGCCATCGTCGTTGCATCGTGACATCAGCCAGTTCTGCGTCCGCTCGATCATGGCCTGATCGACGTCCATGACCTGCTTCATCTCGTTGAACTGCAGCAGGCCGTAGGCCGTGAGCGACTCGTGAGGCGGGGTCGAGCCGAACCATTCATAGCCGTCCTGCTCGGTCTCGAAGCCGATGAGCCGTTGGTACCCGGCGTCGAGTTTCTCCTGGGCCGCGGCGATGATCTTCGGATCGATGCCCTGGTGGGTGAGGAAGTACTGCTGAGCCATGACCAGCGGGAAGGTGGTCGAGCTGGTCTGTTCGAAGCACCCGTAGGGGTCGCGGATCAGCGCTTCGAGGGCCTCGGTGAGGTTAGCCATCGGCGTGGGGTAGACGGTGACCGACGCTTGGAGCGAGCCGGGCACGATGGTGTCAGGGATCTCGATCTGCTCTTTTACCCCGCTTCCGGGGGTGAGCATGCCGCCGCTGCCGTCGTCGATCGGGAAGCCGCGGGGGACCACGCGGAGCGAACGCTTGTTCTCGTCGAACAACCCGCCGGCCCGCGCGGTCAGGGTCAGCGGCAGGTCACCGAACGCCTGGCCGATGGTCAGCTCGTGCAGGGCCCGGCCGCGCTCGTCCGCGCCAAGCTGCACTACATCCAGCCGGCTCTGGCCCGCCCGGCCCAGGTTGCTGATCCGAAGGTCCACCGGCAGGGCGCGGTCGGTGTTGTTGACCAACGCGATCGGCAAGAGCACCTTGTCGCCGGCGGTCAGCTCCAAGGGCAGCTTGGGCTCGATGTAGAACGGCCGGACCGACTCGATCAACGCCGTGCCCGCGCCCAAGGCCCCGGCCCGGGTGAACGCGTCGGCCTTGACGCGGAAGCTCGTCACGCTGTCGGACAACGCGAACTCGACCGTCGCCAGCCCCGAGTCATTGGTCTTAGTCATCGCCGACCAGTAGACCGTCTCGGTGAAGTCCGAACGCTCGCCAAAAGGCTTGCCCGCCGGCTGGGTGTGGGCGTACTCACGGATAAAGACCATGCGCGGCGGCATCCGCCGCTGACGGCGGACGTCTTCATCCGCGAGGATCGGGGCGGCCTGATCCTCTTCTTCCGCCTCGTTTAGGGCCTCGTCAAGCCGATCCTCATCGACCGGCTCGTTGACCGGTAGGGCGACCGGGTCCGGCGCGGGCACGGCCTGGAGGTCGTCCACCGCCTCTTCAATCTCAACACCCTCCCCCTCGCCTTGCCCGACCTGTGCGGCCATCGGCACCGGCATCGCGGCACCGTCTTCCAAAAACTCTGCCTCCGGCACCGCGCGGTCCAGACGACGCACCGCCCGCGCGCGCTCGGCCCGGACCGGCCGGCGAAACGCCAACGCCCGCCGCGCATCGTCGCCGTGCTCGCGGATAAACGTTGGCAGGTCCACCAGCGCAAAACGACGCCAGCCCTGCGTGCCCAAGAGCAGGTCCAGCTGCATCGCCGCGTCGGGGTTGTCCGGGTCGAGGTACACCTGGGCGTCGGCCAGCTCACGGACCTCCGGCTCAAGCAACACCATCGCCGGCAGGGCCGGGGCCTGCTCACGCGTCTCGATCATCTCCAGCACCGCGTCATCGGTGACGGTCAGCCCCGCCATCGCAGAGACGGGGTTGCCCGCCGCGTCGGTCGTCTTGATGGTCAACTGCACCTTCCCGCCGGGCGTGTACTGCGCCGAGTCGGGCAGCACCTCGAGGTTGACTTGGTCCTTCGGGGCCCGGTAGATCAAACGCTCGGCGAGCGGGTTGCCCTCGGCGTCGTAGGCGGTCACGGTGAGGATGCCGGTGGCGGAGTCGGGGAGATCATCGACGTGAGGCAGGATGACATCGGGACGGCCCTGCAGTAATCCGTGCTCGTCCCCTTCATTTTGATCGATATCGACAAATGAATCTTCCCACACGACCCGTTCACGATGCCTTATATGCATTGTGAATGCGCTATGGCCGGGAACAAAAACCTGAAAACTGATCGGTTCATCAAACGCAAACACACCATCCGTTGAACCGCGTTGTATATCAGCAACCGCGTCAACACCCAGCCGCCCATCGATCACACCATTCCACGGCAGGATCTGAGCCCCGGCGGTTTTTGAAGACGGCAGCTCAAAAACCTGCGTCACACTGGCTGGCTCTGTCACCTGCATGCCATAACGAACACCTTGCTTGACCTGCAGGGCAAAAACCCCTCTGCCTTCGTGCATCGTTTCAAAATCGGCATCAAGCGGGACATACGCTTGCTCGCCATTTCTTTCAACAATCTCAACCAACCGACCTTTGATATCCGCTGGTTTTCCATAGGGCGTCATGGCCTGGAAGTACACACGATTTTCAACGCCAATCAACCCGCCCGCGACCAGATCACCGCCCTCGGGGTAGATCGACAGGTCCACGGTCTGCAGCAGGATCGGGATGGTTTTGCTTGCGGTCTCCACGACGCCGCCGTCTTCGATGATGAAGGCCAGCGAGCCCTCGCCGCGGGCGATCTCGTCCGGCAAGTCGAAGCGGGCCTCGGCGGTACCGGCCGCGCTGATCGTCGTCTGGACGCGGGCGACCTCGGCCCCATCGAGCCGGGCGACCGCGGTGACCTTGGCGCCCTCGGGGACGCCGCCCTCGGCTCGCGTGGCGTCGATGGTGGCGATCACGGTATCGCCCGGGCCGTAGCCGTCCTTCACAAAATCAATCTGGCTGCGGATGCGGGGCGGGCGGTAGGCGCGGATGTCAAAGGTCCGCTCGGCCGGGGCCAGGCCCAGCCAGGGGTAGCTGGCCCGGATGGTGTATTCGCCCCCGGCCTGCCCCTCGGGCACCTCCCACGCAAAGCCGAAAACCCCGTCCTCAATCCCGGCCATGGCGCTGGCGAGGACCGCGCCCTTGGGGTCCTTGATCTCCAGCAGCACACCCATCCGCTGGCCCCGGCGGACATTCGGGTTGTCATCGCCCTCCTTGACGCCGTAGGGCGTGCGGTCGAAGGCGTGGAGGACCGTGCCGCGGAGGTAGACCTTCTCGCCGGCCCGGTAGATGGGCTTATCGGTGCTCAAGTGGGTCAGGTAGCGGTCATCGCCGCCGATCTGATCGGTGAGGGTCGGGGGCTGGGGGTCTTGCTTTTCCTCGGCGTCGGCTTGTTCCGGGGCCGGTGGGGCAAGACCCTGCTGGGCGAGGGCGGGTCCGAAGACCAACATGGCGACGCACAGCGCGAGGGTGAGCGAGAGCAATAGGCGGAGGGGTTGCATGGGGGTTCTCCAAGAGCTCGATGGCGAAACGAATGCACCGGGCACGGCGCATGCCGGGGGGACTGGCCATGGTATCTGGGTTTGGACGGGTTACGATGGTAAAAGTTCCCCGCGTGTTTTGGAACCGAACCTAGCCCCCCACTGGCCTATGCCCGACCCCGACGACATACCGACCGTCGAGACCCCCGGAGACGATGAGCCGGTCGATCCACCCGCGCTGCCGGGCTTCAGCGCCGGGCCTGGCGAGCCGACCCGGGGCTTTGCCGACCCCGAAGCCCCGACCAGCCCGGGGGCGCCCGCCAGCGGCCGGGGCTCGCAGGCCGCCCGCGACCTGGCCACCCCGCCCCCGGCCGACGCCCCGGACCTGCCGGGCTACCACATCACCGACCGGCTGGGCGAGGGGGGCATGGGCGTGGTCTGGAAGGCCGTGCAACGCGCGACCCACCGGCCGGTCGCGCTCAAGGTCATGTCGGCGGCGCTGTTCGGCTCGCCTAACGCCCGCAAACGATTCGAGCGCGAGGTCGAACTCGCCGCCCGGCTCGAGCACCCCGGCATCGCCGCGGTCTACGACTCGGGCCTGGAGCACGGTGTCTACTTCTACGCCATGCAGTTCGTCCCCGGCGTGACCCTGGGGCAATGGGTCCGTGAACAGGCACCGGACAAGACCACCCTGCTGCGAATGATGCGGGACATCTGCCTGGCCGTGCAGCACGCCCACCAGCGCGGGGTGATCCACCGCGACCTGAAGCCGGGCAACATCCTGGTCACGCCGGACGAGCCGGACTCGACCACACCCAGCCCCGAATCAACGCAAAGCAAATCACGCCCCACCAAGGGCAGACGCCCCCGGGGCAGCGCGCCGGTGCTGGTGGACTTCGGCCTGGCCCGGCCCGCCATGGACGAGGGCGCGGCGATGAACCTCTCCGTCGCCGGGCAGGTCGCGGGGACCCCGGCCTACATGTCGCCCGAGCAGGCCGCCGGGAAGATCGACACCCTCGACACCCGCAGCGACATCTACTCGCTGGGCGTGATCCTCTACAAGCTCTTGACCGGCAAGCTGCCCCACGACACGACCGGCCCATTCACCGAGGTGCTCAAGCGCATCCAGGACCAGGAGGTCCGCCGACCCCGCACCGCCAGCGACACCGCTAGCAGGCTGGTGGACCGGGAACTGGAGACGCTGCTGCTCAAGTCCCTGGCCAAGGAGCCGGACCGGCGCTACGCCTCGGCCGCGGCGATGGCGGCGGACATCGACAACTACCTCAAAGGCGAGCCGCTGACCGCCCGGCCGACCACCACGGTCTACCTGCTGCGCAAGCGGATTTATAAACACCGCCGGCCGCTGCTGGGCGCTGCGGCCTTGGTGCTGGCCGCGTCGATCGCCGCGGGGGTCTACGCTCATCGGCAATACCACGCCAAGGTCGTCCTGCCGGTCAACTCCAACCCGCCGGGGGCGTACATCCGGCTCAACGGGGAACTGCAGCCCGGCTGCGGACAGACGCCCTGCCAGGTCGTGCTCGGGCCGGGCGAGCACCGGATCGAGATCGAGCACCCGCGCGGTACGTTCAAGGCGGCCGAGCGTGTGGTGAACGTCCGCTGGGGCCAGGCCGACCTGGCCGACATCGCCGAGCCGATCAACCTGGTGCCGGCGTTCCAGACGGTACTGTTTGACAGCGAACAATCAGGCATGCGCGTGGTGATCACCGCGAAAGACTCCGGCGACACGATTGCGGAACTCACCACGCCCGCGACCGAGGTACTTGACCGCGGCCGATACTACTACCGGGTGCTGGATACCGCCGGCGTGGACGATGAGCCACGGCTCTTGGAAATCGAAGGAAGTGTGGTCCCGGTCACGGTGATGGTTGACGAGGTGAGACCCTGGTAGAGCGCCTTGTAGCCCCCCTCATTTATTCAGGACGCGGCGGAAGAATGCTGCTCGAAAAAGGCGTAATGGGAGCCTCGGCAATATCAGGATAGATCTGGGTCTTGTCCGTGCCCGCCTCATTCGTCAACCAGAATTCGACGTGGCCATCACCGTGTGAGACATTCTGTCCGTTCTCGCCGTGGATATTCGAGTTGCCACCCGGCCCGGTACTGCCCGAAGCGTCTGTTTCTCCGCCGCAGCAAGGCGGGCCGGCATCGGCCGTCAGCGCGAAGGTGCTCGTCAACAGCTTCATCTTTAAGGGGTGTTCCACGCTGTAGGGGTTGCAATACCCGTAACTGAGGTTCATGCTCGCTTCGACCCAGGCATACATGCCTGCCTTGGTGAAGGTGATACGGCTCATCGGGCCCTGCCCCTCGAAATCATCCGGCACATCGTTCGTAGAAGGGCAAACAAAAACGTCCGACGAGGTGTAGTCTTGCCTGATCAGCAAAAACAACGCAACCCCCACGTCATTGGTGGGCGCATTAGGCCCGAATGGATCAGTAATCGCACCGATGTCGCCGAGTCTAGCAACCCAGGCCGAACCCCAGGCAGGGTCGGCCTTCGCGCGAGGTAGAAATTCATCGCGATCCTCGGCGAAAAATTGCATTGAGGCGTTGAGCTGCTTCTGGTTATTGGCGCATAGCTGTAACCTCGCGGTTTCCTTGACCTTCCCCAGGACCGGGAGAAGGATGCCGATCAAGATCGCAATGATCGAGATCACCACGAGCAGTTCAATGAGCGTGAAGGCGCGCCGGTCCGAATCTGTCTTCAACCTGTTCATATGATGAACTTCGGATCTTCCCTTGCGGGATTCGAGTAGTAATCCGCTCAGCGCGGGCCATTGCCAAAATCCGGAGCACCCTCACCACGCGCGGGGAAGATCGCACTCTCAAAGACCGTATCGGCGTAGTCCGTTGCGTCAAAAGCGTAGATCTCAGCGCCGTCATAGAAGCCGCTGACCCCCGGCGCGAAGCCACCGACCTTCGAGGTCTTGGCAAACTGGACGTGGGCATCACCAAACGCCACGTTCTGACCGTCCTCGTCGTGGACATTGGAGTTGCTCCACGGCGGTGGCCCCCCCGCATCATCGGTCGTACCGCAGCACGGTGGGCCGGCGTCGGCGAAGACCGCCAGCTGACTGGTTGTGATCGCCGTACTCAAAACATAACCCGGGTTGCTGAACGATTCCACGTACGGGTTGGTGTAGCCGTAGCTGAGGTTTGAAGTCTCGTCGATCTGGAAGGGGAGGCTGGTAAACGAGATCCGCTGATTCGGGCTCTGGCCCTCAAAATCATCCGGCACATCCTGGGTCGAGGGGCAGACAAACACGTCCGAGGTGACATAGCCTTCACGGATCAATAAAAACATCGCTCCCGCGACATCATTCGCCGGAGCTGTCTGCGAGAATGGATTGGTAAAAGCGTTGTTGTGTTCGCGGGCGTAGACCTGAAAATCCGCGGCATCCTCTCGGGTCTTAGGCAGGCGTTCCTTGCTATCGGTGGCGAAGGTCCCGGCGGCCAAAGCGATCTGCTTCAGATTCGACGAGCACTGGGTCAGCCGAGCGGCACTTCGAACCTTACTTAGCACCGGCAGCAGGATCCCGATCAACAACGCGATGATGGAGATCACCACCAGCAGTTCGATCAGCGTGAAACCGGATTTGCGGAGCATGACTGACCCTTATTGAATCCACCAACAAGCCGGCAGACGTATTAAGTTAGCAGGGACGGGCCTCGGCACAAAGCGGTATCCCCCCAGTTGACACGCTTCTTGCGCCGCCTTGAAAAAGAAAAAGGCGATCCGGGGGGGATGGCGTCGTGGCTAGCGCCGAATCTCAAACGACTTGACCTGGGCCGGGTCGCCCAGGGCGGGGTCCGGCGGGTGCTCGGCGATGTCCCTGCCCCCGATGTTGCTCCCCATCGCCTGGCCGAGCGATACCAGGAGCCCGTCGACCTGGTCCCGCGCGCCCTGGGCTTCCAATCGGACCCGGCCGTCGGGCAGGTTCATCACGTACCCCGCCACCGCGAAGCCTCGGGCCAGGTTGGCCGTGGTCCAGCGGAACCCCACACCCTGGACCCGGCCGGTGTAGTGCACCACCACGCGGATCATGGATCACCTCTGGTTTGGCTTGCCGGCTTACCCCTCGATGCGGGCCATCTCTTCGTCGCTGATCTCGAAGTTGGCGAAGACCTTCTGCACATCGTCGTGGTCTTCGAAGTTCTCGATCAGCCGCAAGACCTGCTCCGCGTCCTTGCCTTCACAAGCCACGGTCGTCCCGGCGACCATGTTGATGGATGCCGACACGGTCTGGATCCCCGCGCCGTCCAGTGCCGCTTTAACATCATCAAACGAATCGGGCGGGCAGGTGAGGTACCACGCCTCGTCGTCACCGTCGATGTCCTCGGCCCCGGCCTCGAGCGCGAGGTCCATCAGCGCCTCTTCCTCGGCGTGGGCCTTCTCGATGTAGACCTCGCCCTTCTTCTCAAAGTTATAGGCCACGCAGCCGGACGCGCCGAGGTTGCCCCCGGACTTCTCGAAGACCTTGCGGAGCTCGGACGCGGTGCGGTTGCGGTTGTCGGTGAGGATGTCGAGCATGACCGCCACGCCGTTGGGCCCGTAGCCCTCGTAGACCAGCTGCTCGTAGTCGGCCCCGTCGCCGCCGCCGCTGCCCTTCTCGATCGCCTTGGCGATCGTGTCCTTGGGCATGTTGTGGCTCTTGGCGTCGTCGATGGCGTAGCGCAGGGTCAGGTTCATGGCCGGGTCGCCCCCGCCGTTTTTCGCCGCGACAATGATCGCGCGCGAGCACTTGCTCCAGACCTTGGAACGCTTGGCGTCCTGCCGGCCCTTGCGGTGCTTGATGTTGGCCCATTTGCTGTGTCCGGCCATCTTCCGATACTCCCGTCTCGATACGAAACAATATCTTAACGGGAACACAACCACAGGAAGCGGGCGCGAAGACAGGCCGATCAGTTCTTGTCCAACGGGTCTTCGAGGACCTGGCCCGATGCCAGCAGGCGTTCTCGCAACACCGCGTAGGGCACGTCTTGCACGGGTATGTCCAGCTCGATGGCCAGCTTCGTCGCCTGGGCGGAAGACTGCCCAAGAATCATGAAGACCGGCTCCATACGGATCGAGCCGAACGCGATGTGCGAGGAACTCACGCAGATCGGGACCAGCAGGTTCTCGCACTGCCCGCGCCTGGGCACGATCGCCAGGTAATCGATCGGGTACGGCGCCTTAAGACGGACCTGCACATCGCCCTCGTTTCGGACAAAGCCCGCCTCATCGACGTACCGCCGCGTGTTGTGCGAGTCCATGTTGTATGAGCCCATGCCGACCGGCCTAGGGGTCGGGCGTTCGAGCTTGAGGTGGCCCTCAGTAATGACAAAGTCGCTGACCATCCGCCTTGCTTCGCGGATGTAGAGCTGCATCGGCCAATGACCCGAAGACACAAACTCGTCCTTCGCCAGGCCCCACCGGCTCATCCGCTCACGCACCGCCCTGGGCACCCGCGGGTCGTTGGACAGGAAATAGAAGTACCCCTGCTGATAGGCGCGGTGCTCAGCGATGATCTCGGCCCGGCGCTCGTAATCCGCATCCGGGTAGTCGTCGTTCATGCCGATGTTGTCGGTGCTGAACGGGCCGTGGTTGTTCGTGTCGGTCTTCGCGTTGGGGGCGGGGTCGAACTTGATGAACACGTACGGGCCGTGCGCCTCCAGCGCACGCAAGAGCAGTTCGTACTGCTTGGCGTCGTAGCCCTCGGGCCTGGGGAAGGGCACGCGGTTCTCGGGCACTTTTGTGAGGCATACACGGAAGTTGTACGCCTGGATGCGCCGGTCGCCCGCCCCGGTCTCGCCCGTCCCGCCGGGCTGGATACGAGGTAGCAGGCCGCTGCTTGGGTCGCCGGGGACGACATAAGGATCGACCGGCTTGGTGAACTGGTGCGTTTCTCGACCGGGCTGGTTGCCGTTGAGCGTCTCGCCGTAGGCCGAGTTGGGTTCACGCCCGGTGGTGTAGCGGACGCCCGCCGACGCCATGAGGTCACCCTCATAGGTCGCGTCGATGAAGACCTTTGCGTTGAAGGTCTCGCCGTTGAGTGTGGTGATCGCGGTAATGCGTTGGCCGTCCATTGCCACGCCGCCCTCACGATCCAGCCAGTGGTCTGGGTAAACCGGGATCTCGTGTGTTTTGAGGTAACGGTCCATGATGGCCTTGGCGGCGCTGGGCTCAAAGCTCCAGAGCGTCTTCGTGTCGTGATTCACGGTCCGCCCCGCGCCGGGGGTATCGACAAACTGCTGCATCGTCTGGTGTTTCCAGGCGTCGTCGTTCTGGTAATAAGCGTAGAGGTCTTCGTAGAAGCCGCGTGCCAGGCCACCGATGACACGCTTTTGGCCCGAGTCGGTCCAGCCCAACCCGTTGGTCGTCAGCCCACCAAGCCGGGTATCCGGGCAGACCATGACGACATCCAGGCCATCCTTCTTTGCCTGCACCGCGGCGATAACGCCCGCGGATGTCCCCCCATAAACAACGACATCGTAGACACGGCCAACAGGCCCACGCATAGAGCGATCCGCCGTGGATTGACAGCCCGTGCAACTTAGCACAAACATCAGAAGGGTCACGAACAGGCGGGTGTTCAGCACCAAAAGCTGCTTCGATATTTGCAGGTGCATCCGTTCACTGTACCACCGGGCCCAGCCACTTGTCCTGCGGTAAACTGCCCACCCGTGAGCAGGCCCGAACACCCCGACAACCCGCTCGGCCGGCTGGTCGCGTCCAAGGCGTTCCAGAACGCCATCCTGCTCCTAATCCTTATCGCCGCGGCGCTGGTCGGTGTCGAAACCTACCCGGCCATCATGGACCAGCACGGCGACCTGATCCACCTGTTCGACAAGATCATTATCTGGCTGTTCGCGCTCGAAGCGGCGCTCAAGATGGCCCAGCACAAGGGCAAGTGGCACCGCTACTTCCAGGACCCGTGGAACGTCTTCGACTTCATCATCGTGGTCGTCTGCTTCCTACCGGTCAACGCGCAGTACGCCGCGGTGCTCCGCCTGGCCCGCATCCTCCGGGCGCTACGGCTGGTCAGCGTCGTGCCCCAGCTCCAGCTCATCGTCGGCTCGCTGATCAAGTCGCTGCCGTCGATGTTCTACGTCAGCATCCTGCTCGGGCTGATGTTCTACGTCTACGCGGTGATGGGGGTCTTCCTCTGGCGGGACAACGACCCGGTCCACTTCCGTGACCTGCCCACCTCCATGCTCTCGCTGTTCCGTGTCGTCACGCTCGAAGACTGGACCGACATCATGTACATCCAGATGTGGGGCAGCGACCGCTACGCGTTCAGCGACCAGGACCGCGCCGCCTACGAGGGGATGTTCCATTCCAAGGCCAGCCCGGTCGTCGGGGCCGTCTACTTCGTCAGCTTCGTGCTGATGGGCACGATGATCATGCTCAACCTGTTCATCGGGGTCATCATCAACTCGATGGAGGAGGCCCAGGACGAGCAGGCGGCCGACGAACGCGAAAAACACCTGGCCGAGACGGGCGAACTCACCGTGGCGGACGAGCTGGTGCTGCTTGAGAAGGAGCTAGAAAAACTGCAACGCCGGGTGCGGAATCTGAAAGACCGGGCTTAGAACGTGTACGAGAAGTGCCTTAGGTGGGGTAGGCTTCCAGCCTGCCGTCACGACGACGTCGTGAAAAGAACTTTTTCGAGCGGCGCTCGAACGGCGGGCAAGATGTCCGCCCCACCTTCTCGTACACGTTCTTAGGGCGTCCTCAACCCAGCCGAGGCGGCCTGACTTGCTCCTTCTCCCTTCCAGGGAGAGGGCGGGGGTGAGGGTGGGGTGTGCGATCCCGCGGAGATGCTTGCAAAAAGCACTTGTGTTAAAAGTGCCTGCGGGTATTGCAAACAGCCTATGCATTTGAATGCTGTCCGTCATCCCGCGAAGCGGGAGAGAGCCGAGACAACCGCTGCGTCTACGTTGATGATGCTTTACCGTAACTCGCTGCCCATCGCTTCGTCCGCCTGCTGTTTGCGAAAAGCGTGGAGCTTCTCGCGTAGCTGGGGCCGGCCGTTGTTGGCGAGGATGGCGATCGCCAAGAGCGCGGCGTTCTTGGCCCCGCTCTCGCCGATCGCGAGGGTGCCGACCGGCACGCCGCCGGGCATCTGTACGATCGAGAGCAGGGAGTCCTGCCCGGACAACGCGCGCGACTGGATCGGTACCCCCAGCACCGGCAGGGTCGTCTGGGCGGCGACCATGCCCGGCAGATGGGCCGCGCCACCCGCTCCGGCGATGATCACCTCCAGCCCGGCGTTCTCTGCGCCCTTCGCAAACGCGTTCATCAGCTCCGGCGTGCGGTGGGCGCTGACCACCCGGCTTTCGTGGGGCACGCCAAAATCTCGCAGCATCGTGCCGGCCAGCTTCATCGTCGGCCAATCGCTGCGGCTACCCATGACCACCGCTACCACCGGTTTTTCGTCTGCCACGGCTGGGCTCCTGATATAGGTCTTGCGGACAGGGTACTAAACTTGCTGGTTGGACGGTCGGGTCTGATCTCACGCAAAGGCGCTAAGGCACGAAGCCAAGACACAACAAATCACGGATGCGCACGGATCAAGACCCTTGTTCTTTGCTCAACTAAATCTGGTTTCAGCGGTGTACATTCATCGTTTCAACCGTCTTTATCGCCTGATCTTGATGCCTTGGCGCCTTCGTGTGGGGTACAGTGATCGGCATGAAACTCGCTGGCCAATTGATGCTGCCCGGTGTGGGCCAAACGGTCCGCCTGTCGCCCGGCGTGGTGGAAGTGGAGGGCCCAAGGATCGTGGCGGTGACCGAAGGGGACATCCCCGACCGTGCCGATCTCGGCGGGCCGGGCTGCGTCATCTGCCCGGGGTTTATCGACGCCCATGTCCACCTGCCGCAGTTCAGTGTGATCGGTCGGCACGGCCTGGGCCTGCTGGACTGGCTTAAGCACCACGTCTTCCCGGCCGAGCTCACCTGGGCCGACCCCGTGCGGGCACAAGCCCACAGCCGAGCCACGATCCAGCGGATGCTCGGCGTGGGGACGACGGGGTTTGCCGCCTACGCCACGGTCCACGCCGAGGGGGCGCTCGCGGCGCTTCGCGCCGCCGAGGCATTGGGGGTGCGGGCGTGGATCGGGCAGGTGCTGATGGACCAGAACGCGCCCGAGCCCATGCTTCGTCCGGCCGATCAATTGCTTGCAGAAACCGCGGGGTTGATTGAGGCCTACCCGCCAAGCCGGGACGAGCCACTGAATCGTGTGAGCGCGGCGGTGACGCCCCGCTTTGCACCCACTTGTTCGGCCGAGCTGCTGCGGGGGGCGGGCGAGCTTGCTCAGGCCCATGGCTGCCTGGTGCAGACGCACCTGTCCGAGACCCAAGACGAGTGCCGATGGGTCGCCGAGTTGTTTGACGTGGATCGGTATTTGGATGTGTATCGTGAGGCGGGCCTGGTCACGGGGATGTCGGTGTTTGGGCACGGGATCTATCTCGATGCGGCAGACCGGGTGACGCTCGATCAGGCCGGGGCGGCCGTCGCCCACTGCCCCACCGCGAACCGGTTCCTGATGTCGGGCCGGCTGGACTGGACCGATTTTGCGGGTCAGCCGATGGCTTTGGGCAGTGATATCGGCGCGGGCTACGAGGTCGCGATGCCTCGGGTGGCGCGGGCGATGCTCGAAAACGCCAGCGAACTGCGGATCAATCATCCCCAGCGCCCGCTCGAGACCCTGCCCAGCGCGGCCCATGCCTGGTGGCAGATCACCGCGGGCAACGCGGCCGCGCTTTGCTGGACCGACTGTGGCGCGATTTCGCCCGGCATGGGGGCGGACCTGCTGGTGCTGCGCCCGATCGGGGTGTCGGGTATGAACGGCGATCAACTTGATCTGGCCAGCCTGCTCTGGGGCTGGGACGACCGCTGGCTCGAGGTCGTCATGCTGGCGGGTCAGGTTTGAAGCCATGAGCGCCACCCTGTTCCATCTATCCCCGACCCGATGCCTTTTCGGATGCTCGGGCTTCAAGATAAGAAATTCTAATTAAGCCCTTTCATCCACTGTGATGTTTAGGTAAGATAGATGAGTCAAGCAGCGAAGTGTGGACCCTGCGTGGGGTCCTCGTGTTTGAAATCGCTTGGAAAACAAGTCTTTTCAACACAAACGCCCGCTGCGGTCACTCGGCCGACCGGCCCACTCCCTCCTCGATCTGGCATGAATGATCTGACTAAGAACACGACATCAACTGGCGCAAGCATGTGCCGAAAACCTGGTGTCTATTGTATTGGGGGCCATTTTTTAGCGCCCAAGGTCAATCTGCGTGCTTGGGGTCCATCAGACATACGGAGGGGTGGTCGTCGTGGATTTACCTTGATCGAAATCCTGGTCGCGATCAGCATCATCGCGATTTTGCTTGGGATCGGTGCGGTTGCAATGGCCAAGCTCCAGGCCGAGGCCCGCCGCAAGCAGACCCAGGCGATGCTCAATGGTCTTGAGGGTGCGTTGGACCAATACAAGAGTCAGACCCAGCAGGTCCCCAACCACGTCAGCCCGGGCTACATCGATTGGTCGTCCGTGCCCAACGGCGGGAGCCTCAACAGCTCCGAGCGGTTCGTCTACGCCTGCTCGACGATCCCCTCAGCCAACGAGATGCTGCTCGCGGCGGTCAATTCGGGCAGCAGCAAGTTGAATAAACGCATCTTCGACAACAAGGATGGTGCCGACGGGGTCAACGAGATCTACGACCCCTGGGGCACGGCCATCCTGTACCGCAGCAACAACCTGACCTGGAACGCCTCGCCGGACAGCGGGCTGACCGGCGACCTCAGCGACTCACGCTATATCACCAAGTTCCCCGTGTTCTTTTCCGCCGGGCCGGACGAGGAGTTCGGGACGGACGATGATGTGACGACCCTTGATTTGGAATGACCATGCGCGAGGACCCGACAACCCGTTGCCGCGAGGCCGGCTTCTCGCTGGTGGAGTTGCTGGTGGCGATCTCGATCATCGTGATCCTGATCGGGTTGACCTTCCCGTTCATTAACGCGATGCGTAACGGCAGCCGCATCGAGGCGGGGCTGACCACGATCGGCCTGGCGTCGGACGTGGCGCGGCAGTGGGTCGGGCCGAGCCGGTGGGCGACGGACTTTTCCTCGAACGCCGGCGGGAGTGCCGAGTATTCGGGCACGGCCGCGATCTTCTGCCCCGCGCGGGAGATCCGCATCACCGTCAACGACCGAACCGCCACCAGCGACACCGGGCTGATCATGGAGGTGCAGAACCCGCCGCTCAACGGCTACGCGGATAAGGACGGGCTGGAGTACATCAGCATCCCCAACGGCACCGGCCTGGCCGGCATCTGGCGCGACCCGAGCGATACGACCGGGTACAAGCTGATCGCCCCGCCCTTCGCCCTGGCCTACGACGAAGACGGGCACCTGTACTTCGGCGACGCCAGCGGGCGGATCTACTACGACGCCAACGCCAACGACTCATACAACACCACCGGCGGCACCCGGCCGGCCAACTACGACCCGACCACCTGGTCACGCGAGGACCGCAACCGCTTCAACAACGCCGAGGGCGTCTTCGACCTGCCCTTCGAGGCCATCGAGTGCGTCGTGGGGATCATCGCCTACGACCTCAAGGACGCCGAGCTAGAAGGCCACGACTTCTCCGGCGGGGGCAGCTACAACGAGGGGTCGGCGGCGGACCTCTGGCTGCGTGAGAACGGCCGGGCCGTGTTCTTCAGCCCGCACACCGGCGTGATCCTGCGAGACGAGGGCGAGGAGTAAATCCATGCAGCAAACGACCCGTTGCAACAAGCCGATGCACCGTATCGATCATCGATCGATGGGCTTCACCCTCGTCGAGGTGCTGATCTCGTTCGGCATCTTCGCGATCGGCGCGATCGCGGTGGCTTCGCTGTTCCCCGTCGCGGCGCTGCTGCAGAAGGAAACGGTCGATGATGTGCTGGGCAAGCACGCGGCCGAGTCGGCCAAGGCGATCGTGCTGGCCAAGGGGCTGACCTATCAGCAGCCGGGAGCGGACCGGACGAGCGATCCGGGCGACCTTGACAGCTACCATGCGCTGGCAACTTCGACTGAATCGAGGGCGGTCCCGCTGCTGGCCAACTTCCCCGCGCTCGAAAGCCGTTTCACGATCTGGGACCGCAGCTACCCGACCTTTACCCGCACGAGGAGCGATACGGCGGCAAATTTTGAGGCCGACCTAACGGACCGCGATCTTTTCTGGGTGCCCTTCATCCAGGACACCCAGGGCGACCCGAACAACCCGGTCTGGGTCATGCATATCTTCATCCTCAAGGGCGACTCGCGGGCCGAATGGGATAAGACCGCCGACCCGACCGCCTGGGCCAACCCTCTCGACCCGATCTTCGTGCCCGGGGTCACCGGCGTGGGTGTCACCGGCATCGGCGGCAACGACAACATCTTCCAACTCAGCGGGGGCCACAGCATCCAGGTCGGTGACCGCGTCCTCGATACCAACGGCATCAGCTACCGCGTCACCGCCGTCAGCGGCAACAACGTCACCATCGACGGCGCGATCCTCACTTCGCCCGCCGCACCGACGGCCGTGTACTTCGCCCCGCCCGGGGTCGGGGGCGACGGCGACAGCCCGACGCTAGCCATCATCACCTTCAGCAGCGACCCGAACGACCCCGACGCGGTCCAGCTCGTCTCCGACCCGACGCCCTAGCCCCCGCCCCCGGAATAATCCCGGAATGACCCGGAACCTGACCCGCACCGTCCCGGATCGTTAAGGACCCCTTGCATGCCCCGCCGACACCCGCGACAGACCGGCTTCACCCTCGTGGAACTGATGATCTCCATCGGGCTGCTCTCGCTGTTGCTGCTGCTGATCAGCACGCTGTTCAACGAGACCTCCACGGCGGTGAGCACCAGCGTCCGCTCCAGCGCACTGATCGCCGGCAGCCGATCCATCGGCACGCAGATGGACGACGACTTCAAGAACATGCTCGGCCCGTCCAGTAACATCGACGACCCGACCGGCGGGTACATCGTCATCATCAACCACCGGATCACCAACAGTGGCAATGGCGTTGCGTTTCCCTTCTCTAGGAACGGTTCAGAATACTTCCAGCCTTCGATCCGATCGGACCAGATCGTCTTTGTCCGCAACGGCGTGGGGGTCCGCTCGATGACCCCGCTCAACAGCGACCAGTACGGCTCGACCCTCGCCGCGGAGAACACCCCCGTCTTGATCCGCTACGGCCACGCCCAACGCACCGAGCGCGACGGGACACCCCGCACCGGCGCCGACACCGCCCTGGGCCAGGCCAACGCCGGCCTGGACCGTGTCGCCACCGACTTCATCCTCGGCCGGTCACAGCTGCTGATGAACCCGCCCGGGCTGGTCACCGGCACGCACGTATTTGCGGGCACCTATGCCGTCCAGTCGAGGGTTACGAACTCTGACTACAGCGGCACGACCGCCCAATACCTGGGGCTGACCGATGTAACCGCCAGCCCGTACAGCGGGCCGGCAAACGGGGCCTTCCCTGCGCTTCGGCCTGTGTTAAATACCAATACCCCGCTCCAGGCGGATCGCAACACACAATACCTTTCGACCTCCAACGCCATCAACCGCATGCAGGTCAACCCCGCCCCGACCGGGACCAACTTCGAGGCCTGGGCCACCGCCCAGACCCACGGCATCCTCCAGCCTAACTGTAGTGAGTTCATCGTGCAGTTCGCCGCCGACCTCGACGGCAACGGGCGGGTTGACACGTTCGACCCGGCCAACCCCACCGTTGACAATAACGACATCGGAGGCGCGATCCGCTGGTACGACGGCTTCAATACAAACTTCGACGACAACCCAAGCGCCGGGGCGCTCCAGGAATGGGACCAGCCCGCCCAGCCGTCGGGCGCGCCCAGCGACGCGAACTACCCCTACCAGCCCTACACCCCGGCCGCGGCGATCACCGGCGGCCTACCGGTTAACGCGACACACGTGTTCATCTTCCGCGACCGTGACGACGCGGGCCGGACCCTGGCCGTGCCCCCCACCGGGGCGTCACCGGCCGAGGCCAACAGCAACTGGCCCTACATGATCCGCATCCGCTACCGCCTGCACGACACGCGCGGCCGGGTGACCAGCAACGACCCGTGGGCGCTGGCGGACGGGATCGATAACGACGGCGACGGCATCATTGACGCGGTAAACGGCGATGTTGATGAAGACCGGATCTCGGGCCGATGGTTCGAGCACATCTACCGTGTGCCCCGGCCGGGCGTGACGCCTTAACCGGCGTGAATGAACCGCCGCCGGGTCGGTGACAGGCGGCCCGGATCGGCGCAGACCATCTCCGTTGGCATGTGGGTGCCGACGGCGGGCCGACGGCCTGGCGGAGGAGCGTCCGGCGGAGGCCGGGCGGTGTGGCGGGGAGAAGAGGCCGGGTCGTGCCCGGGGCGGGGTGGGATTTTGGTTGTGGTGATATTGATCCCTAAGACGGGAAGCCAAGACATGCAAGACAAGCAAGTAACAGCGCAGGCCCCACTCGCCAACCCGACCCGATCGCGGTCATGGCGGCGCAGCTCGGACCGGCAGGGCTCGGCGGTGATCCTCGTGATCGTCTCGATCGTGCTGATCGCCATCCTCGGCGCGACGATGGTGCAGGTCGCCCGGTTTGAGCGGCTGACCGATACCGACGAGAACATCGACGTCGTCGTCGCCGCAACCCTCGACCTGATCGCCATCCGCCTGGGCGAGGACCTGGTTGATGACAGCGGCAACCTGTTCAATCCGGGCGGGACGTTCGCCACGGGTGGCCGAGACGAGCCGTTCGACTACCCGTTCACGCGGGGCCAGAGCGTGGGCTTCCTGGCCGAGCGGATCGATGGCAGTACCGCCCCGGCTTGGGGTGGCGAGTTCGACGACATGTGGCTGGCCTCGACCGAGCCGAACGCGGCGGGCACGGCCTGGCCCCACATCACCAACCTCAACGGGCTCTTCCTGACCAATGTCGGCACCGCCACGGCCCCGGGCGAGGTCGCGGTGCAGGGTCAGGACACCAACGTCCTGCTGAACCTCGCGGACCTAATCGACGCCGACGGCGACGGCATCAACGACAGCCGGTGGGCCTGGGCCCCGATCAAGCAGATCGGCGCGACCCGCTACGTCATGGCCGTCCGCATCATCGACCTTTCCGCCCGGCTGGACGTCAATGTCGCGCTGGCGCAGTACGACTCGAACGCGGCGAGCCCGGACCTGGCCGAGGGCATCGCCCGGGGCGACACCCCCGCCGAGCTCGACGGCGCGTACGTCGCCTCGGAGTATGCGCTCGGCGGCGGCGTGGGCACCCAGGCCCAGGGCCAGGCCGAGTGGGAAGCCACGATGTCATACCGGGTCAGCGGCGTGCCGACGGGCAGCTTCCCCCCCCCGGGTATGACGTACGGCAACTTTACAACCTCGCTGACCCGCCAGCACTACTGGTTCCGCGGCGCGTCACGCATCTCCTCGACCTTCAACCGCAACGGCGAGGACGGCAGCCCGGTCTTCGACTACACCAACGCCTACGGCAGCGCCGACGCCTTCGAGATGCTTCAGAAAGGCGGGCTGGATACCCCGGCCACCACGCTGCTCGAACAGCACATGCCCCTGCTCACCCGCGACGGGGCGAACGAGACAACCTTCACCGACTTCCAGGCGACCGAGCAGAACTATTTTGCCCGCAACATCCGCCTGGCCCTCAGCCCGTTCACCGGCGGGGGCATCTACGCAAGGCCGGCCGTCGCCAACAGCTCGGACTTCGCCACCCTCGGCCGGCAGGTCGATATCAACAAGTCCAACCTCCTCGGCCTCTCCCTGGCAATCCTCGATATCGTCGGCGCCCCGAACTTCGCCCTGCCCGCGCATCTGGCCAGCGCAACGGCCTACGCCGCCCAGCTTTCCGTGAATCTCAAGGACTACTCGGACCAAGACAACTGGGTTAGCGCGGTCAGCGCTGGCGGTCAGACCTACTACGGCTTTGAAGCCCTGCCGATGGTCAGCGAGGTCTACGTCGAGCGGCCATATACCTACACGAGCGCCGTGGACACCAGCGGCGCCGGGACCGGGCCGTTCAACATCACCTGGAACGCCGCGGCCAATAGCGGGGTGAGCTACGCGATCGAGATCACCAACCCGTACCACCGGCCGATTAAGCTGACCGACGTGGTCCTGCGGATCGGCGATTCCGCCGATATCGGCGGCGGTGACCTGGCCAGCATCACCAACGCGACCTACACCGACGGGATGCTCCCGGCCGGTGAATCGTTCGTGATCTACCGCGAAGACGCCACCGTGCCGCCGGCCGATGCGCCATGGACCGGGTCCCGGCTCTCGGCCGCAGGCAACAGCTTCGCGGTGACCACCGCCTGGGGTGCTACCGCGGCCAGCGGGAATAGTGAAGTCAAGCTGCTTTGCCGGGTGGATACCACGGATGACAGCTTCAACACCACCGCCACCGGCGGGGGCTACCTCGCGGCCACCCCCTACCAGCGGGTCGATGTCATCGCCCTGCCCGCCACGTACCTCGAGAACGGCGCCCTGGCTGACCCCGCCGGCGGAGTCGGCGTGCTCCAGTCCAGCGCCCAGGGCAGCGCCGACGGGCTCAACGCCCTGCACTACACCCCGGCCGAGTACCTCACCTCCAGCCAGGTGAATATCAAGCAGCCATCGAGCGCCGCGCTGGTCGGCTCACAGTTCGGCATACCTGGCTCGCCGGGTAAACCCGGAGCCGTCGCCGGCAAGCCCAACATCAACGACCAGCAGATCGTCCACCAGGACCGGCCGATGAAGTACGTTGGCGACATCCTGCAGGTTCCGGTGTTCGGCTTCGAGGGCGGCGCGGTCGCGCTGACCATAGCCGAGCAGCTCGAGCAATCCACCGCCATCGCTACGGGCACGCGCGTGCTCGAGCAGCTCATGCTGCCGTATAAGAACGCCTCGCGCGACCCGGGCTATAGCCCAATCGACTCGACCAACCCGGTGCTGGCCTACCCACACAGCGTCGTGCTGATGGACCGGCTGACCGTGGACAGCCCGTACGAGGACGGCGAAGACAACAACGGCGACGGCACGGCCGACGACGAGGGCGAGTTCGTCATCCCCGGCCGGATCAACCTCAACACCGCGTCGCGCGAGCTGCTGCGCCGGGTGCTGCCTTACCCGGATGCGGGTTTCCGCACCACCTACGCGAACCTGCTCATCAACCGCCGCAACAGCCTGACCGAGTTCAGCACCCACGGCTTCGGCGTCGATGGTACGCCGGGGATCAAGTACACCGGGTCGGTCCTCGACGAGCTGATCGCAAGCAGCCCGGCCACTGATTCGGCTAACAACCGGGCGATCATCCCGGCCGGCCACATCGACTGGAACGACCACGCCTACACCGTCGCCCCGACAACCGCCGGCAGCCAGGACTACACCGTCGATGGCCAGCTCTACGCCGGCGACGGCATCGCCGACGACCGCGAAGAGGAGATCATGATCAGTAAGTGGCTCAGCGAATTCGCCTCGGTGCGCAGCGACGTCTTCGCCGCGTACATCATCGTGCAGGGCTACCCGGCCGCGGACTTCACCTCCGGCCCGGTCGAGTCGGCCAAGCTGATCGCGATCTTTACCCGCACCAACGTCCGCGGCGCGGGCGACAAGGCGCAGGTGCTCTCGGTGCTGCGGCTGGAGTAGCTTGATCGCTATGAGCGGTTAGCCAATAGCCTGAAAACACCTTGAGCGAAAAGCGGACGGCTACAAGCTCATCGCTAAAACCGACCCCCACCCCACGCGGGCCGCCTGAACCCACCACCAGGCGGCTCGCTTTTTTGTCTTATCTGGCGTATGTTCTCATCGCCTGCGCTTTGATCGATACTGGGCGCACCGATCGGGGTCGGGCACGACCTAACCTTAGCTCCCTCTCCCTGCCGGGGATAGGATCGGGGTGAGGGTTGGCCGAGGGACCGACCACCGCCGGCGATTACCCGGAAGCGATCAGCCCAAGCGTGCTTGTCGTGAGCTTCATTGCGGGTCGTAAAGCCCGACCCTCACCCCCGCCCTCTCCCTGGGAGGGAGAGGGGGCAAGACAAACCAAACACCAGGCGAATTGGTATCTACCAGAGGAACCCCATGCCCCAGATCAAGATCTTCGTCGGCCGCGAGGACCACACCGCCGAGCTCGAGTCGGACGTCAACACCTGGATCAGCGAGTCGGGCGTCGAGGTGCTATCGATCACCGGCAACATCGCCTCGCAATCGGTGCTGCCCGGCAAGGACTCGGGCCCGTCGAACATCGGTGGCGCTGGCGCGTTGGGCCGACGCTTTGCCCCCTCGGACATCCTGGTGCTGATCCAGTACGAGAAGTGATCGGCGGGCATCATGGGCAAGGGCCTGACACGCAAGAAGCACCTGGACCCTACCGGGTTTGGCCGAGACCAGGACGAGCTGCCGGAGATCGGCAGTGGGCCGCTGGACGTGCGCGCCTGGTTCGGTTTTGAGCCGTGGACGGGTGAGCGTAACGACCCCCGACCATTGGAGATCGAGCTTGGCTCGGGCAAGGGCACGTTCCTCGCGCAGGAGGCGCCGCTGTGTCCCGATACGCTTTACCTGGGCATCGAGTGGGCCAGCCAGTTCTACCGCTACGCCGCGGACCGGATGCGTCGGCTGAACCTGGCCAACGTCCGGATGCTCCACGCCGACGGCACGGTGTTTATCCGCAACTTCGTGCCCGACCGATCGGTCAGCCAGTTGCACTGGTACTTCCCCGACCCCTGGCCCAAAGCCCGGCACCACAAGCGCCGGACCTTTCAAGAGCCCTTCCTGCGCGAGCTGCACCGCGTGCTGACCCCGGCGACAGACGAGAAAGCCGGGCGGATCCGGGTGGCGACAGACCACCTGGACTACTGGCAATGGATGCAGGAACACGCGGCTAGGGTGGCGGACCTTTACGAGATCGAGCCATTCGAGCGGCCGGCCTCGGCGGGCGAGGGTGAGCTGGTCGGCACGAATTTTGAGCGCAAGTATCGCCGTGAGGGCCGGACCTTTAACGGCATGGTGCTGGTCAAGAAGGGGTAACGGGCAATCGTGAGAATAGGGTTATTCTGCCGCGCATTCGGGCGAGATACGGGGGTTTGGTTATGATTGTTTGCCCCGCTGGCGGATCGGTCGCCTCCCGGGTTGATCGATACCTTCCTGATCGTGGAGATACAGCAATGCGCAGCCTGTTGATGAAGATGCTGATGGTCGCGGTTCTGGTCGCGCCGCTGGGCCTGGCCGCCTGTAAGAACGGTGGTGGCTCGGGCGGTGGCTCGGGGCTCGCCCAGCCGGTGCCCATTGTTGAAAGCGTCACCGGGACCAGCGGCATCCTGGACCAGCCCGGGGCGATGCTGTTTACCAGCCAGAAGGACCTCGACGCGATGGGCGCATCGTCGATCTTCCCCGGCGAGATCGACTTCAAAAAGTATGACATGGTGGTGATGGCCGCGGGTGAGGTCCCGACCGGCGGCTACTGGGTCCGCATCAAGTCGATCTCTCAGGTCGGCGACGACCTGTACGTCGCGGGTGTCGCCAATAAGCCCGGCCCGGACGACGAGGTCACGCAGATGATGGAGTTCCCCTACCAGGCGGTGCTGGTTGAGAAGACCGGCGCCAAACTCGCCATCGCCGATGTCACGAGCGTGACCGGCCAGAGCCCTGACCTCGACTAATACGTATCACACAAAAAACCAAGGCGTTCATTGCTCCATGAGCCGCCGGGTCACACCCGGCGGACAAGCGTCCTGTAACTCGTCCGCCACGTGTGACGTGGCGGCTTTCCGAGACCTGACGAGCGTATGAATTTTGGGGGATGCGTATAAGCTGCGAACTTTGTTCAAGATCAATCGGACGGCCCGCCCAAACCAGGGGCGGGCCGTTTGTCTTTCGTGGCCCGGCCGCGGGTTGGTCGATCCATAGACCGTGGGACGGATCGAGGTCATCAACGGACAGGCCCGACAGGACGAAGACACCTGCCCGCTGCCGCGTGTCCTGCTGCTGACTCATCGCGTGCCCTGCCCGCCAGACCGCGGGGACCGGATCCGTTCGTACCACCTGCTCCGCGCGCTGTCGCGGCGGGCAAACGTGACGCTGGGGGCGATCAGCGACGAACCGCTAAGCCGGGTTCAGCGTGATCTGCTGGGGTCGCTGGTTGAGGTGGCGCTGGTCTTGCCGACGGATCGCTGGGCGATGCGGCGAAGGGCGGGCATGGCACTGCTCACCGGCCGGGCCATCACCCCGGGCGCACATTTCCACCCCGGGCTGGCACGGGCGCTGGCCAAGCAACACCGCCGCCAACCCTTCGACACGGTCGTCACGTACTGCAGCGGCATGCTCGCATACACCAGAGGGCTGCTGGGTTATGGTGGGGCGAATCGGCCCCGCCATATCCTGGACCTGGTCGATGTCGATAGCGTGAAGTGGTCACAATATGCCGAGCGCGCGCGTGGGCCGATGGGCCTGGTCTACGCTGCGGAGGCGCGCCGCCTGCGCCGGGCCGAGGCGGGCGAGCTGGTTCACTTCGATGCGGTGACGCTCATCAGTGAGCAGGAGCGCGAGGCCTACCGGCAGCGTGTGACCTCGGGTATTGAGCCGGTTGTCGCCGGCAATGGCGTAGACCTGACGCACTTCGTGCCGGAGGTTGCGCTTGCCGAGGCTGACCGCGAGCCGGTCGTGGTCTTCACGGGTGTGCTGTCGTATCGGCCGAACATCGACGCGGCCGCCTGGTTCGCGCGGCGGGTGATGCCGCGCGTACTCGCCGCGGCCCCCCGCGCGCGTTTCGACATCATCGGCAAGTCACCAACCGCGGAGGTGCTCGCCCTGGGCGAGCTGCCGGGCGTGCGGGTCGTGGGCCCGGTCACGAGCACGGCCGACCACCTGCGGGGGGCGGCGCTGGCGGTTGCGCCGCTGCGGATCGCGCCGGGGTTGCAGAACAAGGTGCTCGAAGCGATGGCCTGCGGCCGACCCGTGGTTTGCAGCCCCGAGGCCGCGGCGGGGATCGACGCGACACCGGGGACACACCTGCTCGTCGCCGACGACGATGCGGCAACCGCACGACAGGTCGTCTCGCTCCTACACAACCCCGAACAACGGGCCAGGCTCGGCGATGCCGCACGGCAGCAAGTCGAGACACACTACGACTGGCCCGCGAGGCTCTCGCCGCTGCTCGACCTCATCCTTAAAGCGGACATCCCCCGCAACCCAATCGGCACGCCGACCTATAACGTGCAAACGACCGTGTAAGCCAACATGAAAAACCAGGCCCAACCCATCCTGACCAAGATCCTCGCGACGCTCGGCCCCGCCTCAGCCGACCCAGAAACCCTGACCCGCATGGTCGAGGCCGGCGTCCGCGTCGTACGCATCAACTTCTCCCACGGCAAGCTCGACGACTTCAAGCGCATGCTCGGCGTGGTCCGCGAGGTACAGCAGCGCACGGGCGAACCCATCGCCGCCCTCGGCGACCTCTGCGGGCCCAAGATCCGCGTGCTCGGGGTCCAAGGCGGCAAACTCGAACTGCAACCCGGTGACCACCTCGAAGTGACCCAACGCGAGATCGATGCCCGCCGCGACCCCGACACCGGCGTCGTCTCGGTCGGTACCACCTACCCCCAGATGGTCGAAGACGCCGAGCCCGGGCACCGCCTGCTGATCAACGACGGGAATATCCGTACCCTCATCACCGACAAGGTCAAGCCCACCGACCCGGACACCGACGGCCGAAACCCCAGCGACCCACGACTGATCTGTCGCGTTACCGCCGGCGGCACGCTGAGCCCGAAGAAAGGCATCAACCTGCCCGACTCCGACCTCACCGCACCATCACTGACCGAGTGGGACAAGACGTGTGCCGCGTTCGCCGTGGAACACGACTTTGATTTCCTCGCGTTGAGCTTTGTGCGCAAGCGTGAGGACGTTGATGAACTGGACAAGCTGATCTACAAGACCGTCGGCAAGACCAAGGCCGGCAGGGCCCGCCCGCGCCTGCCGATCATCGCCAAGATCGAGATGCCCCAGGCGATCCGCGAGCTGAGCGGGATCATCCGGGCGGCCGACGGAGTGATGGTCGCGCGGGGGGACCTTGGGGTGGAGATGGAACTGGCAGAGGTGCCGATCCTCCAGAAGCAGATCATCGATAAGGCCCACGACCACGGCAAGCCGGTGATTGTTGCGACGCAGATGCTCGAGTCGATGATCGACAAGGCGACCCCGACCCGGGCAGAGATCAGCGATGTGGCCAACGCGATCCTCGACGGTGCCGACGCGACGATGCTGTCGGGCGAGACCGCGGTCGGCCAATTCCCGGTGCTGACGGTTGAGCACATGGCGCGCACCGCCGAGCGGGCCGAGCGCTTTATCGCCGACGACCTGATGCGGGATACCAAGCCGCCCAAGCTCGCCCGGGCCGACCGCCAACGGCCCGCGGCCCTGGCCCACGGCGTCTCGGTGATGGTCCAGGACCTCAGGGCACGTTGTGTGGTGATGTGGACCGCGCGCGGCGGCGGGGTCCGCTACATGAGCCAGAACAGATTGGCCGTGCCCATCGTCGCCCTGTCCCCCGACATCCGGGTGCTGCGTCAACTCGCGCTGATGTTCGGCGTCCGCCCGGTCCAGCACGAACCGCCCGAAGACTCGCGCCTGATCCTGGACGTCTGCGACAAAGTGCTCCTGGAGCGGGGCTGGGCCAAGCCCGGCGACCCGATCATCCTCGCCCGCGGCTTCCCCATGGGAACGCCCGGCACGACCAACACCGTGCAGGTGCACTACGTCGGAGATATCTGTCGGATCTAATGACCAGGCCCTTGATCAAAGCGTATCAATGGTCCCGTGCCTCCACCGCCTCCACCGCCCTGGCCAGCCGAGCAATCCCCTCGCGGATCTGATCGACGGTTGGCACGCCCACAGCCAGGCGGATCGTATCCGTCGGCGGGGTCCGGGTCGGGTCGGTCGGGTAGCAGAACTTGCCGGGCACAAAAAGCATCCCCTGCTCGATGGCGTGGGTAAATAACGGCCCCTCGCGCGTTGTGTCGATCTCTGGTAAGGTCAGCCACACATACATCCCACCGTTGGCTTTCGTCCAGGTGGCCCCCTCCATGCCGCCGAAATGCTCTTCCAAGGCCTCCAATGTCGCATGAAGCTTCACGGCGTAAGCCTGCTTGAGTAGTTCAACGTGCCGGTCGTACACGCCGGTTTCGAGGGCACGGTGCAGCAGGTGGTGGCAGAAATTCGATGAGCCGAAGTCCCGCCCGCCCTTGCTCAGCTTGACCGGCTCGACCAGGTCGGTGGGGAGCAACCCGTAGCCGGTCTTCAGGCCCGGGGCGTAGGGCTTGCTGAACGTCTGGCAGAGCGCGACGAACTGGTTGGACGTGTCGTAGCTCTTGATCGAGGGGGGCGGCTCACCCTCATACGTCAGTTCACGGTAGGCGGCGTCTTCGACCAGCACGATCCGTTGGCCGGCGAGCTCGCTATAGCGACGGACAAGATCCAGGATCTGCGGCCGACGCTCGGGGCTGAGGGTGATGCCGGTGGGGTTCTGGTGGTAGCTGACCAGGTAGAGCATCTTGACGCGCGTGAGCTGCCCGGCGGCGTGCAGCCCCTTGAGCAGTCGCTCGAGCTTGTCCGGGACCATCCCGTCTTGGTCCAGGTCGATCGCGCGGATCGTTGCGCCGAACTGCGTCAACGCCGAGGTGTAGACAAAGTAGCTCGGCCAACCGCTGATCACGATGTCCCCCTCATCCAGCAGCACGTCGGCGAGGGTATGCAACAGCTGCTGGCTGCCGGTGGTGACGACGACATCCTCGGCCGACCCGGGCATCTGCTCGGCCGTACAACCCTCAAGCCCGGCCAGGTGCCGGTAGAGGGCTTCTCGGAAGCCGGCGTAGCCCTCGGTCGTGCCGTACTGCAGCGCGGCCCGCGCGGCCGAGTCGTCTTCGAGCAGGCTCTGCAGCAGCGGCGCAACCTCATCGCCCGGCAGGGTGTCATAGTCGACCAGCCCGGCCGCGAGCGAGATGATCCCCGGGTCCTCGAGCGCGAGCTTGATCAGGCCAGAGATCGGCTGGTCGGCGGCGTGCCGCGCCGCACGCGACAGGCCCAGGGGCAGGGTGCTCAGCAGCTCGGGAGGCTTCGCAAGATTCGGGGTTGTGGATACAGGGTGACTTGGCATGGCATCACGGTTTGCGTCGTGGAAAAGACAATAGGATCGTAACGGGATTGTTTACTCCACGCCAAGTTGCTCGCGGAGATAGGCCGTCACCCGCTCTTTGCCCATACTGCCCGACGCTACAGCAAGTACGTGATTGTGAAGCGAGGCATCTTCCGCGTCGAGTGGCCGACCGTTGCGGGCCAGGAAAAACAGCGCCACGGCCAACGCCACCCGCTTGTTACCATCAACGAAAGCGTGGTTCTTTGCTAAATGAAACAGATAAGCACCCGCCATCGCAACAACATCGTGGTGTACATACGCGCCGCCAAACGAAGCGCGTGGCATCGCCAGCGCTGATTCAAGCAGGCCCAAGTCCCGAACACCCGGGTCGCCCCCGAACCGTTTGATCTGCCGGGCGTGAATACGCAGCGCCTCTTCCACTTCAACAAAGCGGATTGCCTCCACCTGAATCACTCCGCCAGCTTTTGAAAAACATTCTCGTAGCGATCTTCGATCTGCTGCATAATCTGATCGAGTTCTTCCAATGCGGCAGGATCATTCGCGGGCGCAATATAGAACCCACGCCCGTTAGACCGGATCGTCAGCGGGGTATCCGCATCGATCCCTAGCAGATCGAGGATCGGCTTTTCGATAACCAATGCGAGTTGATCACCGTGCTTGGTGAGGGTTTTGATCATGAGATACCTTTCGATAGTTACCCCATTATATCGGTCGTGTTGGCAAGCCCCCGGCCTGAAACCCTAAAAGCTCAACCCATCACTCGGCCAGTTCGCCCTGCCCAACGACAGGGTGGGGTTGCTCGGCGGTCGTTTTCAACTCACTGGTTTTCTCCGGGTTCCATAAAGGCCCCAGCGGGACCAGCGGGGCGATGACCAAGGCGACGATGGCCATGACGTTGATGAAGATGTTCATCGACGGGCCGGAGGTGTCCTTGAGCGGGTCGCCGACGGTGTCGCCGACGACGGTCGCGGCGTGGCCCTCGCTTCCTTTTCCGCCGCAGTTGCCCTCCTCGACGTACTTCTTGGCGTTGTCCCAGGCGCCGCCGGCGTTAGACATCATCAGCGCCAGCACGACGCAGCCGATCAGCGTGCCGATCAGCAGCCCGCCGAGCGTCTCGGCCCCCAGCACAAAACCAACGACCACCGGCACGCCGACCGCCAGCGCCGCGGGCAGGATCATCTTCTTCAGCGCCGCCTTGGTCGCGATATCAACGCAGCGTTTGGCGTCCGGCTCGGCCTTGCCCTCGAGCAGGCCGGGGATCTCCTTAAACTGCCGGCGGATCTCGGTGATCATCTCGTTCGCCGCCGAGCCGACCGCCTTCATCGTGATCGCCCCGGAGAGGAACGGGCACATCCCGCCGAGGAAGATGCCCACCAGCACCGGCGCGTGGTTGAGCGAGAGGTTCATCTGGCCCTGCCCCAGCTCGGCGAAGTGGGCGTTGGCGACCTCGACAAACGCGGCGATCATGGTCAGCGCCGCCAGGCCCGCGGCACCGATGGCAAAGCCCTTGCCGATCGCCGCCGTCGTGTTGCCCACCGCGTCCAACCCGTCGGTGATCTTGCGGGTCTCCGGGCCCATCCCGGCCATCTCGGCGATGCCCCCGGCGTTGTCCGCGACCGGGCCGTAGGCGTCGATCGCCATCGTGATCCCCACCGTCGCCAGCATCCCCACCGCCGCGATCCCCACGCCGTACAGCCCCGCCACCGCGTGGGAGACCAGCACGATCCCCGCGATCGTGATGAGCGGGACCGCCACGGACTCGAGCCCGACCGCCAGCCCGTTGATCATCACCGTCGCGACGCCGGTCTCCGACGAGTGCGCGATATCCCGGACGGGTTTGCCGCCGGTGTAGTACTCGGTAATCAGCCCGATGATGATCCCGCCGATCGCGCCGCACGCGACACACAACCCAACCTTCGGCGCCACGCCGAAGGCGAAGATCAGCCCGAAGGCCGCGGCGATGAACAGCAACGCCGCGCTGAACGTGCCGACGCGCAGGGCCATGCTCGGCTCCATCTTCGACACCGCCTTGACCAGGAAGATGCCGACCAGCGAGCAGAGCAGGCCGACGGTCGTCATCCCCACCGGCAGGTACATCAGCAGCGCCTTGGCCGAGTCCGCCGCCATCGCGCCGTCAGCCATCAGCGCCGCCGGGGCGGTCAGCGTGGCGGCGATCGCGATCGTAGCGATCTGTGAGCCGCAGTAGCTCTCGAAGATATCGCTGCCCATGCCCGCGACGTCGCCCACGTTGTCGCCCACGTTGTCCGCGATCACGCCGGGGTTGCGCGGGTCGTCTTCGGGGATGCCCGCCTCGACCTTGCCGACCAGGTCCGCGCCGACGTCCGCCGCCTTGGTAAAGATGCCCCCGCCCACCCGGTAGAACAGCGCGACCAGCGAGCCGCCCATCGCGAAGCCGTGGATGACGTGGGCGCCCTTGCCCGGGTCGTCCGCCCCGGCGACAAACACGAGGAACAGACCGCCGATCCCCAGCAGGCCCATCGAGGCGACGGTCAGGCCCATCACGCTGCCGCCGAAGAACGCGATCGACAGCGCCTTGGCCGAGCCGGTCTCGTTGGCGGCCACGGCCGTGCGGACGTTGGCCTTGGTCGCACAGTACATGCCGATGAACCCGGCGACCGACGAACACAAGGCCCCGGTAAAGAACGCTACCGCCTCGGCCGGGTCCTTGAGGATCAAAAGCCCACCCACCCCCAGCGCAAACAACCCGAGCACGACAAACTCGCGCTTCATAAACGTCATCGCCCCGCGGTGGATCGTGTCCGCGATGTGCGCGACCCGGCCCTCGCCCCCGGAGGACTTGAGGATGTTCATAAAGATCAGCCCGGCGGCGATCAGGCCAGCAATACCCGCGATCGGGGTCAGCACCTGGAGGACTTCAAGCATGGCGGCGGTCTCGCAAGATGGGTCGAAAGCCGGGTTTTCCTGCTTCGTGAGGCACCGGCCGGTCTTGTTAGAATCGGTAGTTCTCCGCCCGCAATCGCGAAAGCGGGTCGAGGATTGTAATCCAATCGGACGCGAAGGTGTAAACCACCGACAAGGTCCGATACGACCCGCCCAGCGAGCCGGGGCCTGCGGACCCGGTCTGCTAAAACAGTGTCCATCACCATTGAAGCAGACCGGGTCCGCAGGCCCCGGCTCGCCCCGACAACCTCAATCATCTACGCATTACGCCCCCCGCCGGTGACAACCCCGCCCATTTCGCCGACAATACCTCCCGGAAATTGTCAACGCCACGAGCGCACCGCAAAGCACCATGCAAATCCAACTCCCCGACGGCTCGATCAAAGAACTGCCCGAAGGCTCGTCCGCCTACGACGTCGCCGCCTCCATCGGCGAAGGCCTGGCCAAAGCCGCCATCGGCGCGAAAGTCGACGGCGAGCTCTACGACCTGCACCGCCCATTGCCGGGCGACTGCAGCCTCGCCATCGTCACCGCGCCGCGCCTCAACAAAAAAGGCATCCCCAACTACCGCGACGAGCAGTCCAAGGCGGACGCACTCTACCTGCTGCGACACTCCGCCGCCCACGTCATGGCCGAGGCCATCGAACGGCTGTACCCCGACACGCAGCTCGCCTACGGCCCACCCCTGGACAACGGCTTCTACTACGACATGAAACTCGACAACCCCATCAGCTCGGACGACTTCGAGAAGATCGAGGCGGAGATGCGCAAGATCGTGGAGGAAGATCGGCCGTTTACGCGGTACGAGCTTGATATCAAAACCGGTTTCAAAAAACTTGAAGAAGAGGAAAACAAGTACAAACTTGACAACGCAAATCGCGCCGTTCAAAACAAAGCGACATCACTAAGTTGGTATGTAACTGGCGAGCCAAAAGATTATCAACTGAAAGGCGAAGTCTCTTGGCGCGATCCTGATGGCATCGAACGAGACTGGAAGCAGTGGGAAGACCTCTGCCAGGGCCCGCACGTCCCGCGTACCGGCAGTATCGCCGCCTTCAAAGTCATGTCCGTCGCGTCTTCCAACTGGCACGGCGATGTCAACTCCGATCGCTTCCAGCGCGTCTATGGCACCGCGTTCTTCAGCCAAGAAGAACTCGACCAGCACCTCAATAACCTCGAAGAAGCAAAGCGACGCGACCACCGTGTCGTCGGGCAGAAGCTTGGGCTGTACACCATCGACAACGAGGCCGGCCAGGGCCTGGTCCTGTGGAAACCCAAGGGCGCGGTCATCCGCGATGAGTTGACTAAGTTCATCATCAAACACCTCGAGCGCCAGGGCTATTCGCAGGTCTTCACCCCGCACATCGGCAAGCTGGACCTGTACCGCACGTCCGGGCACTTCCCCTACTACCAGGACTCGCAGTTCCCGCCGCTGGTCGACAACGACATGATGAAGTCGCTGGTCGAGGACGGCAGCTCGGTCGCCGACCTGTCCGGCAAGATGAAGGAGGGCGACATCGATGGCTACATGCTCAAGCCCATGAACTGCCCGCACCACGTCCGCATCTATGCTTCGGACAAACACAGCTACCGCGACCTGCCGATCCGCATCTTCGAGTTCGGCACGGTCTACAGATGGGAACAGTCCGGCGAACTGGGCGGCATGACCCGCGTCCGAGGCTTCACCCAGGACGATGCGCACCTGTTCGTCACCCCCGACCAACTGGCCGACGAAGTCATGGGCTGCATCGAGCTGGTCAAGATCATCTTCAGCACGCTGGGCATGGAAGACTTCCGCGTCCGGGTTGGCCTGCGTGACCCCGACTCGTCGAAGTTTGTCGGCGATGAGAAGGACTGGGACGCGGCGGAAGACGCCTGCCGCGCCGCGGCGAAAGCACTCGGTGTGCCCTTCGTTGAAGAGGCGGGCGAAGCCGCGTTCTACGGCCCGAAGATCGACTTCGTGGTCAAAGACGTCATCGGCCGGGAGTGGCAGCTGGGCACCGTGCAGATCGACTACCAGCTTCCCCAGCGCTTCAACCTCGAGTACGTCGGCGCGGACAACAAGACGCACCAGCCGATCATGATCCACCGCGCCCCGTTCGGCTCGCTCGAACGGTTCGTCGGCCTGCTGATCGAGCACTTCAACGGCGCGTTCCCGCTCTGGCTCAGCCCCGAGCAGTGCCGCATCCTGCCGGTGAGTGAGAAGTTCCTTGGCTATGCCGAGCAAGTCGAGGCTCGGCTCAAACAGGAGCGTTTCCGCGTCAGCGTCGACCGGGGCAACGACCGGTTGGGCGGAAAGATCAAGTCGGCGGAAGAAGATAAGCTGCCCTACATGCTCGTCGTGGGCGGCAAGGACGCGGAGGCCGGCACCGTCAGCGTGCGCCACTGCGACCAGGGCGACCTGGGCGCGGTCGGCCTGGAAGACTTCATTGAAAACATCCTGCGTGAACGCGACACGCAAGGGCTAGGCCCGATGGGCCCACCGATGGCATAAAAGACAGGGGCCGCGCTTATTGCGAGGGCCCTGGTCGATTTGTTTTCTTGAGCCACCTCACTAGAAACAAAGCCTAGCGACGCCGTCGAAGCATTGCTACCGCACCAACTCCGAGGAGCGCTAAGGAGCCGGGCTCGGGTACCGCGGTGACGGTGAGCAGGCCGAGATCGACGATCGAGTCGTCTGGACCCTCGTTGATCAGCGAGATGCGTGTGATCGAGTCACCATCGAAAGCGGGGTTGGTGATATCCAGCGCGATGGTCTGGTACTGGTCGTTGGAGACGTTCTCGACGGTGAGCTCTAGTCCCAGTTCAGACCAGATCAGAACGGTGACGTCGGCGTCTCCGAACGGGGTGCTGCCGGGGAGGGTGAAGCTGTTGGGGCCGGTCGTATCGTCGCTGGACGAGCCGCGGACCTGGAGATCGACCTCACGCACCACGCCGGGGGTGAAGGTGATGTCGGAGCGCCCCTCCCCGGCGAAGCCGTAGGCTCGGTTGCCGCCAACATAGTAGGCGCCGTTCTGAACGAAGAGGACCTCGCCAAGGTTGGGCGTACTGGCAAAGAGCTCGGAGGCGCTGTTCGGCCCGCCGAACTGGGTGAAGTCTTCCAGGCCGTTGAGCGAAGCATCACTGGGCTGGCTGCCGGGCGTGCCGCCCGAGAAGTTCGTGCTGAAGGTCACCGCCTGGGCCTGGTCTGCCAGACCGGCGAGCAAGCCGATAAGCATGACGGTTCCGGCCCGCGTCGCTGGCCGCGGGCGTAGGATACTTGTCATCGTGTTTTTCCTTTCTAAGTTCCTTGCAAAAAATGAGCCCGGCCCACAACATGCGGGCCTTAGAGCCTAATCTCTTCAAGTGTCAATGTGCTGGCACACGGAGTCTCTTGCAGCAAAATGCAAAAACGCGTTGTTTTTAATCGGATTCGGGCGAAAGATCCGGGCGTGAGACGTAGTCGAGGAACACGGACATGTCCTGTGGCGAGACCTCGATCATGCGGAGGTCGCCGAGATCGCGCTGGTGCACGTATAGGCCGTCGTTGACTTCGAGGGAGTAAAAATCATCCGCAAGAGTGGCGAGGTCGAAGAACACAAGCACGTCCTGACCGTTGTATCTGCCGAGCATGACGACCGAGTCGAAGCGGGCGCGTGGCACGTATGAAAGCCCGAGCATGCGCCGATCGTTGGGCATCGGGTTAAGGGCAACTTTCCGGCCCAGTGTTTCCTGAATCGTCTGAGTAAACTGGGCATTATCACAGACCCAGTCGGGTTTAAAGCCGGCTTCGACTTCGTTTTGGTAGACCGTGCCGACTTCGACAAACTGCAACTCATCGTAGCCGTCACTAGGACCCGCATTCGTCAGCAACAGCACCGCGGCAAGGGCGATCGCCGCGGCCACGCCACCCAGCGCGGCCAAGCGGAATACCGTCGAGTGCAGCAACGTGCGCGGCGTGGGGGTTTCGACAGAAACCCGCCTGAGCCGGTCCCGAATCTGGCTTGGCGGCGAGGCGACACGCCCCATGTCGGCGGCCAGCAGCCTGCCTATCGAGTCATCGACACGCTGCTGCAACCGGTACTCCGCGGCTAATGCTGGTTCATCCTGCATGCGGCACTCGAAAGCCTCTCGATCTTCCGCGGTCATTCGGCCATCCATGTAATCCTCAAGTTCCGCCTGGGTCGCATCGTCAAGCCTTTGGTGTTGTGGGTTGGTCATGTCCCCGCCCTCCGCCCTGTGGTGACCCGCTCAAGGTGCTGGCTCAGGTGATTACGCAGCGCCTGCCGGGAACGGTGCACGTGGCTCATCGCGGTGTTCTTGGGCACGCCCATGATCTGGCCGATCGTCTCGTAGTCCATTTCGTGCTGTGTCCGCAGCATCAGGCAGCCCCGCGCAACGGGCGTAAGCCGCGCCAAAGCCCGCGATACGTCGTCGTCAAACGCGCCCTGTGATTCGTTGACACGCCCCGTAGTCGGCTCCACCTCCGCCGGCGGGGCGGGCCTGACGGCGGGGTCCTGCATCGCCGGGTCGAGCGCCGCGTGGGTACGCCGCGATTGATACCGCCCATAATTCTTCGCGGTCAGCCGAACGATAGTGCCCATCCACGCCAGGAAACTCGTGCCAAGCTCAAAGCCATCTCGCTTGTTCAGGCCGATTAACATCGCTTCCTGAACGACATCCTCGGCGTCTTCCGCGCTCCGCACGGCGCTGCGAGCCAGGGTCCAAAGCGCGGGGTAGCACTCGATCGCCAAATCACCAAACATCTCTAAGGTTAGGCGCTTCGCGCCGAGCACCGCCGGCTTTGGCGAGTCATCGGCATCGGACGGTGTCTTTGAATTCATCCCGATACATCCACCCATAGGAATGTCATAGGTGGTCCAAATTATTTCAACCAACCCTCAAAAAATTTCTGATCCAGGCTTTGGCGGGCAAGGCATGGTGGATCGTCGTACACGCCGAACAAGCATTGTCGATTCGAGGGTTTACACCTACGCGATCGAAACTATCATGTATCAATCAGCATCGCTCCGAACTCTTTACTTGGTGTTGAGCGGCTGGCCTGCCGAGATTTAGCAAAGGCGACACGGGAATCCCAGCACATGTTTGAAGTCAGAGAAAGCCCCCTGCACGGGCGCGGTTTGTTTGCGACGCAGTTCATCCCAGGAGACACGGTGATTGGCTGGCTGAAGACCAAGAAGGCCAAGAAGAAAAAACTGGACGGACCCTATGTGCTCTGGGTTGATCGCAACAAACCGGTGCGCGTGACATGTGATCTGCGGTATATCAACCACAGCAGTAAGCCCAATGCAGCGTATTACGACGACCTTTCGGTCATGGCCCTGCGTGATATCGAGCCGGGCGAGGAGATTGTCCACAACTACCTCGGCGAAGGCGACGACGACGAGATCGAAATCGGTTTCGATGATGAAGCGATCGCGGGTGTTTAAGGCCGTGTACGAGAAGGTGGGGCGGGCATCTTGCCCGCCGTTTGAGCGCCGCTCGAAACAGGCCTTTTCACGACGTCGTCGTGACGGCAGGCTGGAAGCCTACCCCACCTAAGGCACTTCTCGTACACGTTCTAAGCCGGGCAGAAGCGAGTCGCGGGTGGTGCGAAGCGTCCCTGCGGGCGCGGACGATGACAGACACGCGCCGCGGGACGGTTCGCATCTCCCGCTACACTTGTGGTATGTCGCAGTATCTCTTGCTGACCCTCGGCGGCCTTCTCTTCGGGGCGATGGTCTACCGCTACGACATGCACGAGCGTGAGCCGTGGTGGATGCTGCTGCTGGCGGTGGCCGGGGGGGCGTTGTTGATGGCCGGGGCGTTTTTCGTGGAAGAGTCGCTGCTGATCGCGGCGTACAACCACGACCCGGGCCGGGACTACCTGCTGCTGCACGCCCTGCTGGCGGGGACCATCGAGGAGTCGGCCAAGCTGCTGGTCGTGGTGGCGGCGCTGGTCTTGGTGCGTCGGCACTTCAACGACCCGATGGACGGGCTGATCTACGGCAGCATGGCCGGGCTGGGCGCGGCCCTGTTCGAAGCGGTGTGGTACCAGGTCCATGACTACCAGACCGCGGCCGCGCCGCTCGCGCAGACCGCGGGGACCAACGCGGTGCGGTTTCTGATGCACACGATCTGGGGCGGCAGCGGGGGATTTGCGCTGGGGCTGATTGTGATGAAGCGGCCCTGGCGGCTGTCGCTGATGCAGTCGATGGGCTGTGTGATGGCCCTGCACGCGGGGTGGGACTATTTCGTCGGCTTTGTCGAAGAGCAGGGGAACCTGCAGCGGCTGATCGCGGCCGTGCTGCTGGGTACCTCGGTCGTCTGGTACGGCGGGCAGGTGGTCAAGGCGAACAAGTGGTCACGTGAAATGCACGCCCCGACCAGCAAGAAGAGGCTGGTTGGTCGATTCGTCAAGGGGCTGATCACGAGGCGGTTCGGGCGGTAGGTCGGTCTGCGGGGCTTGGGGCGGGGGTGGTTGACCTGAGTGATGCCGATTTTGCGTGGCGGCAGAGACCGGGGCCACAGGCCCCGGCTCGCGGGGTCAAGTGCGGTTATTGCTTTTTAGTAAGCGCGCTATCTGCCGGGGTCAGGCCAAGACAGAAACATCATCCGGGCTACAATGCCGGTCTATGGCCAAGACGCTTCTAGGGAAAACCGAACTCAATGTCGGCCGGCTCGGCTTCGGGGCCGCGCCGATCGGCTTCCTCGAGACCCCGCAGCAGCAGGTCGACAAGCTCATCGGCATGCTGCTGGACGAGGGGGTCAACCTCATCGACACCGCCGCGATGTACCGCGACGCCGAGGCCCTGCTCGGCCAAGCGCTCAAGAACACCTTCGCCGGCCACCGCGACGACCTCGTGTTGGTCAGCAAGTGCGGCACCAAGGACGACGGCCTGCCCGGCCAGGCGTGGTCGGCCGATCTAATCCACGCCTCGATCGACCGCTCGCTCAAGCGTTTAGGCACCGATCACCTCGACGTGATCCTGCTGCACTCCTGCCCTTTGGAAGTGCTGGAGCAGGGCGAAGCGATTGGTGCCCTGCTCGACGCGGTCAAACAGGGCAAGGCTAGACACGTCGGCTACTCCGGCGACAACGCCGCCGCCGCCGCCGCCGCGCAGATGGACGAGGTCGAGGTGCTGGAGCTGTCGATCAATATCTGCGACCAGGCGAACATCCGCTCGGTCCTGCCCCACTGCATCCAGAACGACAAGGGTGTGATCGCCAAACGCCCGATCGCCAACGCGGCCTGGAACCCGTTGAACAAGCAGCGCGGGATGTACCAGGAGTACGCCCGGGTCTACCACGACCGGCTCAAGCAGATGAAGGTCAAGCCGGACGAGCTGGGCTACTCCGGCCACCCCGAGGTCGAGTGGCCGGAGATCGCGTTGAAGTTTACCCTCGCCATCGAGGGCGTCCACGCCGCAATCGTTGGTACAACCAGCACGGTCAACGCCCACGCCAACCTCGACGCGGTGAAGAAGAACCCGCTGCGCGAGCAGGTGGTGCTGAAGATCAAAGAGGCTTTCAACAAGGCGGAATCAAGGTCTCAAGGGCCCTGGGACGGGCAGACCTAGGCCGGGTCGACCTCAAGGCCAGGAACCCAACGGCGGGAAGGCCGGCCCGGGGAAGTCCGCGGTCCATCCCTGGATCATCGCCTCCAGCTCGGCCGCAACCGCACCGCGGGCGTTGACCAGGTTGTTCCGTTCACGCTGATCCTCGGCAATGTTGAACAGCATCCGCCCGCCATCCTTCTCGCAAAGGATCAGCTTCTCGTCGCCCCGGCGGATGGCCAGCCCGTCGCGTGGGACCATCCGCCAGTACATCACCGGGTGCGGGCGGGCGCGGTTCTGGCCGGTGAGGAAGGGCACGAGGTCCACCCCGTCCAGCGGCTTGTCCGGGTTGATGTCGACCCCGGCGTGGGTGACGATCGTCGCGGCGATGTCCAGCGAGCTGACCGGCTTGTGGTAGTCCGCCCCGGCTGGGAGCGTGCCGGTCCAACGCACGGCAAAGGGTACGCGGAGCCCGCCCTCAAACATCGTGGACTTGTTGCCACGCAGCGGCGCGTTGCGTGAGGCGTTGTTGCTCGCCCCGCCGTTGTCCGACAGGAAGAACACGATCGTGTTCTCGGCCAGGGCCAACTCGTCGAGCGTGTCCAGCAGCCGGCCCACGCCGTCGTCCACCGCGCTGACCATCGCGGCATAGGTTCGGCGACGCTCGTTAGGGATATCCGGGAAGCGATCCAGATACTTCTGCGTCGCCTGCATCGGTGTGTGCGGCGCGTTGTAGGCCAGGTACAGGAAGAAAGGCCCGTCGCGGTGACGCCGTTTCACAAAATCCACGGCCGCGTCGCTGAGCTCATCGGTCAGATACCCGTCGATATCGACCCGCTCGTTGTCCCGCAGCAGCCGGGTGCGGTACCAATCCCACTGCCGTTTCACGTCCGAGAGATCGTTGAGGTCGTACTGCTCGGGGAAGTAGTTGTGTCCGCCGGAGAGGAAGCCAAAAAATTCGTCAAACCCCCGGCTCAGCGGGCGCAGCCGGGGGTGCGTGCCCAGGTGCCACTTGCCCACGGCCATGCTCGTGTACCCGGCCGGGTCGAGCAGCTCAGCAATATTCTTCTCGCTCAGCGGGATGCCCGCGTCGGGGTTGGACGGGTCGATCGTCGGGTTGGTCGTAAAGCCGAAGCGGTCCTGGTAACGCCCGGTCATCAGCCCGGCCCGGCTGGGCCCGCAGACCGAATACGTCACGTAGCCCTCGGTGCAGCGGACCCCCTCCTTCGCGATCCGATCGATGTTGGGCGTGGGGATATCGCGGCAGCCGTTAAACCCCACGTCCGCGTAGCCCTGGTCGTCGGTCAGGATAATGATCAGGTTCGGCGGCGACTGGGCCGGCTGAGCGACCGCTGGGGCAGAAGCGAAGCCGCACAGCGGGGCGAACAACACAGCGACACATGAAAACAGGCCAGACCGGGTCCACATGGGCTTGACCTCCTTGAAGGGAACAGAGACCGATGCATTAAACCATCACTCGATCGGCGGTTTTCTTAGTCGCTCCACCAACGGGCCTACAATCACCCCGGCAACCTGAAATGGGTTGCGCCCTTGTTCCGACGCACGATCGTGATCCCCCATGCTCCCGCTGGTGTACCACCCCAACTACGTGACCCCCCTTCCCGAAGGCCACCGCTTCCCGATGCCCAAGTTCGGCATCCTGCGGGACCTGCTCATCGAGCGGGGGATTGCGACAGCCCAGCAGTTTCATGCCCCGCCGATCGGGGCGTTCGAACTCATCGCCGCAGTGCACGACCCGGCCTATGTCAGGTCTTTCTTTGACGGCTCGATCGCGCCCGACGCGGTCCGAAAGATCGGGCTGCCCTGGTCAAAGGGCCTGGTCACCCGGACCCGCACCGCCGTCGCCGGGACGCTGCTGACCTGCGAACTCGCGCTCGAGCACGGCCTGGCCTGCAACACCGCCGGCGGCACGCACCACGCCCACCGCGGCTTCGGCTCGGGCTTCTGCATCTTCAACGACATCGCCATCAGTGCCCAAACCCTGATCGACCGCGGTCAAGTCGACCACGTCCTCATCATCGACCTCGACGTCCACCACGGCGACGGCACCGCGACCATCTTCCACAACGACCCGCGCGTGTTCACCTTCTCGATGCACTGCGAAAAGAACTTCCCGAGCCGCAAGCCGCCGAGCGATCTGGATGTGCCATTGGCGAAAGGCGTTAGTGACAGCGAATACCTCGACACCCTTGCGCAGCACCTGCCGCGCTTACTCGAAGAAGTTGAGCCGGACCTGGTGATCTACGACGCCGGCGTCGACGTCCACCGCGATGACCGCCTCGGCCACCTCAACCTCACCGATCAGGGCCTGTACGACCGCGACCACTACGTCATCGAACAGTGTCGATCACACCACATCCCCACCGCCTGCGTCATCGGCGGTGGCTACGACCAAGACCATACCCGCCTCGCCTGGCGACACGCAACGGTGCACCGCGCGGCGAAGGGTGTTTGGGATAACACCACCCGTAGGCCTGGCTACAGCCCGACAAAGTCTTTGTATAGTCACCCTGCCAAGTCTTTTCCGGAGCCGCAAGATGTCGATCAAGCCTACCGAAGCTGAATTGCAGAACACCGATGAGATCATCGATCAACTTGAGGAGCAAATCGACAGTACGGACAACGCGGGAGCTGCGGAGTCGATTCAACAGATCACACAACTCGTTATCTCATTGATCGAACGCGTTGCAGCTAGCGCAAAATCGACGCTCCCCCACCTATTCATCGTACTGGGTATCGGCGTAGTCACGGGCGCGTTCACCACCTATTACTTCACCCAATTATCGGGTTGGCACATCGCTTGGGCCTTACTGCCTACGGCCGCGGTCCTTATCCCGAGCACCGTGCTCTTCATCGGTATCAAGATGCTTAACGCGGTCGCTTCACTCCCGGAAAACATAGGCGATCTTGGTAGCTCGATCGCAAACGTTGCCCGCGATCACCTGCACGAGCTATATCAACTCGAAGATAAATCGCTTCGTGGCCTGCTGCGATGGAAGTCGTATATCCTTGTTGCCAAACTGCTCTGGAAACTCCGCGTTACCCGCGGCCAAGGCCAAAACCTCTTCCACGGTGCAATGCTCTTCAGCACCGTTGCCAACCCGCTGTTCTGGATCGTACTGCTTGCCGCAATCATCGTGCTACTCGTCGAAAGCGCAGTGATGCTAAGCGTCGTTGTCGTCCATGCGATTTTCTTTTAATCACCCCGCCGACGACGCCAACTGCGTCTTCATGTCCGGGGCGGGCAGGGTCGACTCGCCCATCAGGTACTCGTCGATCGCCCGCGCGGCGCCACGCCCCTCGGCGATGGCCCAGACGATAAGGCTGGCGCCGCGGCGGACATCGCCGGCGGCGAAGACGCCATCGACGTTGGTGGCAAAGTGGCCGTAGTCGGCCCGGACCACGCCGCGCATCGTATCGACGCCCAGGCGATCGAACACGGCTGGCGTGTCGTGGCCGGTGAAGCCGATGGAGAGGAAGACGTAGTCGGCGGGCATGTCCTCTTCGCTGCCCTCGATCTCCTTGCTGACCTTTCGGCCGGTCTCGGGGTCGGTGGTCCATTCAAGCCGGCTGACGCGCATGTGGGTGAGCTTGCCGGCTTCGTCGCCGATGAAGGCCTTGGGCATGACCTGGTACTCGCGGGGGTCGCGGTCGAACTTGGCGATGCCCTCGGCGTGGCCGTAGTCGATGTAGAACGTGCCGGTCGGCCCGGGCCAGGGGTGCTCGGCGTCGCGCTCGTCGGGCTCGCGCTCGCGGCGGGTGATGTTGGTGATCGACCTGCAGCCCTGTCGGATCGCGGTGCCAATGCAGTCGGTGCCGGTGTCGCCCCCGCCGATGACGATGACGTCTTTGTCCTTGGCGTCGAGGAAGTCGCCGTCTTTGAACTCGGAGTCGAGGTACGACTTGGTCGCCTTGTGCAGGTAGGTCATCGCCATATGCACGCCGTCGAGCTCGCGCCCGGGCAGGGAGTCGAGGTCGCGCCCCGCGAGTGCCCCGCAGGCGAGCAGCACGGCGTCGAAGTCGTTCTTCAGCTGGTCGGCGTCGATGATCTCCGCGTCGCCGGCCATGCCCTGGTTGGACACGTGGCTGTGCTCGCTGTTGGGGTCGCCGACGTTGCAGTTCGTGCGGAACCCAACGCCCTCGGCTTCGAGCAGGTCGATGCGTCGCTGGACCAGTTTCTTGTCCAGCTTCATATTCGGCACGCCGTACATCAGCAGCCCGCCGACACGGTCGTCGCGTTCGAAGACGGTGACGTTGTGGCCGGCCTTGTTGAGCTGGTCCGCCGCCGCCAGACCGGCCGGGCCCGAGCCGATGATGGCGACGGTCTTGCCCGTGCGCTGCTTGGGCGGGTTGGGCACGACCCAGCCCTCCTCGAAGGCCTTGTCGATGATGGCGCACTCGATGGACTTGATGGTCACCGCCGGCTCGTTGATCCCCAGCACGCAGGCCGACTCACACGGGGCCGGGCAGATCCGCCCGGTGAACTCGGGGAAGTTGTTGGTCTTGGCCAGGCGGTGGTAGGCGTCTTTCCAGCGGTTGTGGTAGACCAGATCGTTCCACTCAGGGATCAGGTTGTCGATCGGGCAACCGGTGTCCGAGTGGCAGAACGCCACGCCACAGTCCATGCACCGCGCCCCCTGCTCGCGCAGCTGGCGGTTGTCGGCCCGCTCGTAGATCTCAAAGAAATCGTTGATCCGGACCGCCGGGTTGCGCGCGGGCATCGGGTTGCGTTCGAATTCGAGGAAACCGGTTGGCTTACCCAAGGGAGTTGCTCCTGGCGGTCGTATTGCTCTGCGTAAGCGGCGGGTTCGGCTCCCTCTCCCTCCGAGGGAGAGGGTTGGGGTGAGGGTCGTCGTTAAAAGAAACCGAGGTCTGCGATAAGAGGAACGACCAGACACCTTCTAAATTGGTACCTAGTTCATGGTTTGTCACTCTGACCACCTGCAGGCCTCGTTCGTTCAAAAATTCAGTGCGAGCTTTATCTTCTGCTTGCCTGTCGTTGTGACTTTCGCCATCCAGCTCCACAACCAATTTCTCTGCAGGACAATAAAAATCGACTACAAACGGTCCGAACGAAACCTGTCGACGAAACTTGAGCCCACCCAGTCGACGATTTCGGAGCATGCTCCAAAGCACCCGCTCCGGCGTAGAACATTCCGCGCGCAATGCCCGGGCAAGCTCGGTTGCCTCGGTGGGTACGCGATGGTGTTTGCTTCTTTGCATCGTTGAACAGTTACTGTCGGTTTTAGCGACGACCCTCACCCCGGCCCTCTCCCTCAAAGGGAGAGGGGGCCAAGGCACGCTGCGGAGCATCATTACGCGTGGCCCACCTCGGGGGCGGGGGCGGTGGTCTTCTTGCGCTGTTGTAAGACACGGCGGTAGTCGATCGGCATGACCTTGACGAACTGATCCTGCACGCGGGCCCAGTTCTCGAGGACACGCTGGGCGACCGACGAGTCGGTGTACTGGGCGTGGCGCTGGATCATGTTGAGGCACTCCATCACGTCCTCGCCGTTCTCGAGTTTTTCCAGTTCGACCAGCTCGAGGTTGCAGTTCTGGAGGAACTCGCCGTCGCGGTCCCAGACGTAGGCGATCCCGCCGGACATCCCGGCGGCGAAGTTTCGGCCGGTCGGGCCGAGCACGACGACGCGCCCGCCGGTCATGTACTCACAACCATGGTCGCCCAGGCCCTCGACGACCGCGCGGGCGCCGGAGTTGCGGACGCCGAAGCGTTCGGCGGCCATGCCGCGGAAGTAGGCCTCGCCCTTGGTGGCGCCGTAGAGGGCGACATTGCCCAGGGCGATCTGCTGCTCGGCGGCGAAGGTCGACTCGGCGGGTGGCCGGATGATGAGCTTGCCGCCGGAGAGCCCCTTGCCGACGTAGTCGTTGGCGTCGCCGGTGATGGTGAGGGTGATGCCCGGGGCCATCCACGCGCCAACGGACTGGCCGGCGCTGCCCCGGAGGTTGAGCGAGATGGTGTCTTCGGGGAGGCCGTCGTCGCCCCACTGCTTGCTGACCTCGTGGGAGAGCATGGTGGCGACGGCGCGGTCGAGGTTGGTGATCGGGCCGGCGTACTCGACGCGCTGGCCGTCGAGGAGGGCGGGCTGGCAGTGCTGGATGAGCTGGACATCGAGCTGGTCCTCGATGCCGTGGTCCTGCTCCATGAGCTTGCGGACGCCGACGTTCTCGCGGTGGCTGGGCGGGTTGGCGGGCTGGAGGACGGGGGTCAGGTCCAAGCCGTCGGACTTCCAGTGCTTGATCGCGTCGTGGGATTCGAGCAGGTCGACCCGGCCGATCATCTCGTCCATGGTGCGGACACCCATGCGGGCCATGTACTGGCGTGCTTCCTCGGCGACGAGGAAGAGGTAGTTGATGACGTGCTCGGGCTGGCCGGTGAACTTCTTGCGGAGCACCGGGTCCTGGGTGCAGACGCCGACGGGGCAGGTGTTGAGGTGGCACTTGCGCATCATGATGCAGCCGGTCGCGATCAGCGGCGCGGTCGAGAAGCCGTACTCTTCCGCGCCCAGGCAGGCGGCGACAACGACGTCCTTGCCGGTCTTCATCCCGCCGTCGGCTTCGAGGCGGACGCGCGACCGCAGGTCGTTCATCACCAGCGTCTGGTGCGTCTCGGCGATGCCCAGTTCCCAGGGCAGGCCGGCGTGCTTGATCGAGGTCAGGGGTGATGCCCCGGTGCCGCCGTCGTGCCCGGAGATCAGGATGTGGTCGGCCTTGGCCTTGGAGACGCCGGCGGCGATCGTGCCCACGCCGACCTCGGCGACGAGCTTGACGCTCACCCGGGCCGAGGGATTGGCGTTCTTGAGGTCGAAGATCAGCTGGCTGAGGTCTTCGATCGAGTAGATGTCGTGGTGCGGCGGCGGGGAGATCAGGCCGACGCCGGGCGTGGAGTAGCGGAGCTTGGCGATGTAGTCGTTGACCTTGAAGCCGGGCAGCTGACCGCCCTCGCCGGGCTTGGCGCCCTGGGCGATCTTGATCTGGAGCATGTCGGCGTTGGCCAGGTAGTAGCTGGTCACGCCGAAGCGTCCCGAGGCGATCTGCTTGATCGCGCTGCGGCGGGACTTGGGGGTGCCATCGTCGTATTGCTCAAGCGCAAAACGACTGGCGTCTTCGCCGCCCTCGCCGGAGTTGGAAAACCCGCCGATCCGGTTCATCGCTAGGGCGAGGGTTTCGTGGGCTTCCTGCGACAACGCACCCAAGGACATGGCCCCGGTGCGGAAACGCTTGACAATCTCTTTGACCGGCTCGACCTGTTCGAGAGGGATGGGATGCCGGTAGCCATCTCCATGGCTTGGCTTGGTGGTTGCCATAGCCGGGAGCTCTTCACGCTTGCACAAGGTCTTGAGCCGGATCAGGCCGCGGATCGTGGCGCGGTTGTTCGCCTCGTCGTTGGCCATACGGGCGAACTGATCGTAGGCACCGCGCGAGTTGGTGCGGGCGGCGAGCTGGAGGTTGGCGATCGCCGGGGGGCTGTAGGCGTGGCTCTCGCCCTCGGGCCGCCAGTGGTACTCGCCGGGGTTGGGTAGCATCGGCGCGTCCTGGCCCGTCTCGCCCGTGGCCCGCCGGGGGTAGGCCAGCTCGTGACGCCGGCGCGATTCCTCGGCCAAGACATCCATCCCCGCCCCACGCAGCCGAGAACTAGTGCCCACAAAACAGCGATCGATCACGTCGCGATCCAGGCCCAGGCACTCGAAGATCTGCGCCCCGCGGTAGGAAGCGACCGTGGAGATGCCCATCTTGGACATGACCTTGCGGATACCGAAGTTGGCGGCCTTGAGGTAGTTGCCCACCAGCTGGTCGTTGGACAGGTGATGGTTGCGGTCGATGATGCCCTGGTCGCGCATGGCGTAAAGCGCCTCGATGGCCAGGTACGGGTTGATCGCGTCGACGCCGTAGCCCAGCAGCAGGCAGAAGTGGTGGACCTCGCGGGCCTCGCCGGTCTCCAGCACGATGCCGATACGGGTGCGCGACTGCTCACGGACCAGGTGGTGGTGGACCGCACCCACGGCCAGCAGCGACGACAACGGCACGCGGAACTCGTCGGCCGCGCGGTCGCTGAGCACGACCAGCGGGTAGCCCTCTTCGATGGCCCGGCTCGCTTCGGCGCAGATACGGTCCAGCGCGCGGTTCAGCGCAGTCGCCCCGCCGTCCTCGACGCGGTCGTAGGTGATGTCGATGACCTTGCTCTTCCAGCCCCGGTGCGGGGTGTTGCCCAGCTCCTTGATCGCCGCGAGTTGCGGGTCGGTCAGCAGCGGGCTGCGCAGGTGAAGGCGGTGGCACTGCTCGGGGGTGGTGTCCAGCAGGTTGCCCTCGGGGCCGAGGTAGGTGTCCAGGGCCATGACACATTCCTCGCGGATCGGGTCGATCGGCGGGTTGGTGACCTGGGCGAAGAGCTGCTTGAAGTAGTCGTAGAGCAGCCGGGGCTTGTCGGACAGCACGGCCAGGGCGGCGTCGTTGCCCATCGAGCCGAGCGCCTCCTTGCCGTTCTTGACCATCGGCAGCAGGAGCATGTGCAGGTGCTCGACCGTGTACCCGAAGGTCTGCAGCCGACGTAGCAGCACGGGGTCGAGAGCTTCGGAGACCTCTTCGCCAGACCTTGCGGTCTCGCGTGTCTCGCGCCGGTCGGTCCCGCTGCGCGAGATCGGCAGGTCGTCGATCTTCATCTGCCGATCGGCAAGCCAATCGCCGTAGGGCCGCGCGGACATGATCCTGCCCTTCACCTCGTCGTCGGGGATGATTCGGCCCTCTTCGAAATCGACCAGGAACATCTTGCCCGGTTCAAGCCGGCCCTTGCTCTTGACGTTCGCCGGCTCAACGTCCACCACACCGACCTCGCTGGCCATGATCACCCGGTCGTCGTGGGTCACGTAGTACCGCGACGGGCGGAGACCGTTGCGGTCCAGGCACGCGCCGATCACTGTGCCGTCGGTGAACGACACGCTCGCCGGGCCGTCCCAGGGCTCCATCAGGTTGGCGTGGTACTGGTAGAACCGCCGCTTGGCGATCGACATCGACTCGTGGTTCTCCCAGGCCTCGGGGATCATCATCATGATGACCTCGGGCAGGGACCGGCCGGACATGTACAGCATCTCCAGGACGTTGTCGAAGGCCCCGGAGTCCGACGCCTCGCGGTTAACAATTGGGCAGAGGTCCTCGAGGTCTTCACCGAAGCGTTCGGAGGCGAGCAGGCCCTGCCGCGCGGCGATCCAGTTGCGGTTGCCCTTGACGGTGTTGATCTCGCCGTTGTGGCTCATCATCCGGCAGGGCTGGGCGCGGTCCCAGCTCGGGAATGTATTGGTGCTGAAGCGCGAGTGGACCATCGCCAGGTGCGAGGAGTAGTCGGGGTCGCGCAGGTCGGCGTAGAACCTGGGCACCTGCCCGCTGGTGAGCTGGCCTTTGTAGATGATGGTCTTGGCCGAGAGCGAACAGATGTAGAACGCGCCGGTGGCGATCCGCTCGTCGGCGAGCATCTGGTTGATCACCCGGTTACGGGCCAGGTAGAGGTCCCGCTCGAAGCTGTCCTCGTCCATACCCGGTGCGGCGGCGACAAAGAGCTGCTCGATCTTGGGCATGGTGGACCGCGCGGTCGGGCCGACGTCCGCCGCGTCCGCGTCGGCGGGGAGCTCACGCCAGCCCAGGACCTGCAGGCCAAGCCGGCCCAGCTCTTGCTCGTAAGTGCCCTTGCAGATCGAGCGTGGCAAATCTTCCGTTGGCAAGAAGATATTGCCCGCGGCGTACTGGCCCGGCTCGGGCAAGTCGATGCCCAGGTCCTGCTTGGCGACCTTCCGCAAGAGCTTGTGAGGCAGGGCCGTGAGGATCCCCGCCCCGTCGCCGGTGTTGACCTCGCAGCCGCAGGCCCCGCGGTGGTCCATCCGGCCAAGCATGGTGAGCGCGTCATCCACGATCGCGTGGGACCGCTTGCCCTTGATGTGGGCGATAAACCCGACGCCACAGTTGTCGTGCTCGTAGTCCGGGTCGTACAGGCCGGTCGCTGCCGGCAGACCGTTTTGACGTGTCGGGATGGGTTGGTTGATCGGGGCCAATCTTGGTTCCAAATACGGTGCGGTTGAATGCCTGGCTCGGCTCGGGGGCGGTGCCCATGTCGAGCCGGACTCTCAAAGTAGGCCGGCTCGATCAATAACCACTGCCCGTGAATGCCCGGCGTGGGCGATTTATCCCTGGCTGGCCGCTTTCCCCGATCGGGGTGAGGCCGGCGGCGGATGAGCCGGGACGTTTTCAGCCCCCGCCGCCTCGACCAGGTGGTCCATAAACATGCGTGCGGCAGGCGTCAGCGCGTCGCGTCCCCGCCGAGTCACCACCCCGACCGGCCGGACCAAACGCGGCGTCAGCCGGATCGCACAGAGTGCCCCGGCCTCAAGTTCACGCTGAACACAGCGCTGCGGGACGATCGCCAGGCAATCCGTCAGCGTCACCGCATTCTTGAGCGTGTCCAGGTTGTCAAAGCGATGGCCCACGAGAGGTTCGGCACCTTGCTCTTTCAGATACCGTTGAACCCGCTTGCCAACCGGCAACCCCAGATCAAAACCCACCATCTCTCGGCCGGTCAGTTCCTCGGCAGCCAGCGCTCGCCGGCCCGCAAGCGCGTGGTTCGACCGACAGGCCACCACCATCACCTCGTCCCGAAGCGGATGGACAACCAGACGCCGGCCCTCTTCCGGGTACGAAACAATCCCCAGGTCCGCTTGCTGGCCCGCGACCTGCTCATAGATCGCCTCGGGCTTGTGGTAATCGATTTCTACCAGCACGCCAGGTCGGGCCCGCTCGAACCGTTCACAAAGGTCATTGAGCAGATCAATCCCGGCAGAATAGATCGCCACGACACGGATCGCACCCCCACCCGACAGGCCCGCCCCGGCGCCAGCTCCTAAGGAACTCACCTCCCGCTCCATCTGATCAAATCGGTTCAGCGTATCGACCGCGCCGACCAGGTACAGCTCGCCCGCCTGGGTCAGCTCAAACGGCCTAACCGAGCGGTCGATCAGCTTCACCCCCAGACGCCCTTCGAGCTGGCCGATCCGCTGGCTCGCGGCGGATTGACTGATCCCGAACTGCTTGGCAGCATTGGAAAAGCTGCGGCAACGGGCGACCTCAACAAATAGCCGGATTGTCTGCATCGGCCCCACCAAGGCAAATGTCCTCTCAAGTCAAATGTCAGAATTAAAAATTCTAATATTATCTATTTGTCAATCAGTTCGTCTAATCCTATCGCGCGGGGGACTTCTAGAATCAGCCAACCCATTTTACTCGACGACCGATCGGCTGACCAGCTTTGTTTTCGCGTCTTGGAAGAATCGGTCCATCAGGGTAATGTGGTGCCGTGAGTCGTGTTAAAGCAAGATTCCGTTTGTTCCGCAGGACCCTTGGGCAGATTTTGGCCTTATTCGCCCTTTGCCTTGGCGTTGCTGAGGGGCAAACGAACGATGAGCGTCGGCCCCGGGTCCCTTTTCACATCCCTACCGCCCAGCCCAGCCCTGGCGAGCAGTGGGTGTTGCGGCACGATCGACTGATCAGGCACGCACAGCGCCACCACGACGAGCCGGTCGAGGCAAAGCGGGCCAGCCGGGACCTGGCCCGCATCGCCCGGGCCTTGGGCCTGGTCATCCTGCGCCAGGACCCGCGTCACCCACTGACGCTGCACGTCTACGTCGAGGGGATCGACCGGGTCGCCCGCTCCGACTGGGTCTGGGAAGGGATGCCCCGTCGGATGGCGTCGATGCAGGACCTGATCGACACCGCGATCCGCCGATGCCGCGAGGCCGGCCGACCCCTGAGCATGCTGATCATCACCGGCCACAGCGGGATCGGCGGGACCGCCGCGTTCGGCTCAACCCTGGACGACTGCGTCTTCCGCGGCCGACTCTCCGCCTACCAACGCGACCAGCTCGCGCGCCTGCGCCCCTACCTGGCCGACGACGCGGTGATCGAGCTGCGTCAGTGCTCCGCCGCCCTGGGCAACGAAGGCACCCGGCTGCTGACCCAGGTCCACCAGGCCAGCGGCGCCGCCGTCACCGGCTACTTCGGCGACTTCTACTTCGGCAAGACCAATCAGGTCGTCAAGAAACAAGTCGATGAGCAAGGCGTCGGCTTGCTGCGACCACAATGATGCAAATATAGCGAGCCGGGACCTGTGGTCCCGGTCAGCTCCAAGCGCGGAGAGTCCGATCAGGGCTTGGTTCAAGTGTGTTAGGCAAATCTAGATCGGTGCAGACCGGGACCGCAGGTCCCGGCTCGCCGAAGGTCACCACTCCCCAATCTGCACCGTCGTGTCGCCGGAGATGATCATCAAGGCGTCCATCCCCGCTTGGTTCTCGCCGACGGTGTCCTGGGCAAACAGGTTGTCGGCCGGGCTACCAAAGTCGTCCACGTTGAGCGCACCGTTGCCGTACTTGGTATCGTGGATGTGGCTCTGCTCGAAGCCCGAGTGGTTGTCGTTCCAAACCAACGAGCCCTTCCAATCACCTTCATCGCTGGTATGGATCGACTGTACACGGTTGGTCGCGTTGTGCCCGGTGTTGCGGTCGGTGAGGACGGTGGCCTGGGTATTGGCCGTCTCTTTCCACTCCCCACCGCGGCCGGCCGACTCGGGGGCCTGGCCCGGCAGGCCGTTGATCCCGAGCATGGCGTAGGAGTAGTTTTTGACATCCTGATCCCAAAACACTTCATCCGGCACGACGGCGAATCCGGGGTCGTATTCGGTGAGGTTGCTGGTCTCGCTGGGGCTGATGGCGTACTCGGGGGTAAAGAAGTCGCCACGCAGCAGGATCCAGTACCGTGCTTGGACGGTGTCGCCGTCGCCGGAGTCGCCGGTGGTGTTGTCGGCGTTGGCGAGGATGTTGCCCCGGCTATCCACCCCGGCGTAGAAGAACTTGTTGGACTGACCGAAGATCACCAGGGCTTGGTGGATGCCGCGCAACTGGGTCGAGTTCTGCATCCGCCGGGCGGTGCGGCGGGACGCGGCGTCGGTGGGGATCTGGATCGCCAGCACCACGGCCAGCATCACGATCACGACCAGCAGTTCGGTCACGGTAAAGCCGGTGGCACGCCGTCGCTGACTAAAATGAAACATCGCAAGACTCCCGGTAGGTTGTGGTGCAGGCCACACGAGCATAACCGCCATCCGCCCCTAGACCAAACAGGGCGACCCACGAAATCGTAGAGTGGTCGCATGCCCACGCCCCGCCCGGTGATCGCCCACGTCCTGCACCGCCTGGACCGCGCCGGGGCCGAGGTGCTCGCCGCCGGGCTGGCTCGGTCGCTGCGGGATCGGTACGACTTCCATTTCTACTGCCTCGATGGGTTGGGGCCGTTGGCGGAGGAATTGATTGAGGAAGGCTTTGTCGTCGCGTCGCTTGGTCGTGAACCCGGGATCGACCGGGCCGTAGCACGTCGGCTGCGGGGCTTCATCGATGGCCGGGGGGTGTCGTTGGTCCACGCCCATCAGTACACGCCATTTTTCTACAGCTCGCTCGCGCGGGGTTTTTCGCCGATCAAACGGCGTCGGCTGCCCATCCTCTTGACCGAGCACGGCCGGCACTACCCAGACGTATTCTCCGCCAAGCGGGTGCTGGCCAACAAGCTGTTGCTGGCCCGGCGAGACCGGGTGACCGCGGTCGGTGGGTTCGTGATGGCGGCGCTGGTGGTCAACGAGGGCATGCGGGGCGAGGTGATCTACAACGGGATCGAGCCCTCCTCGACCGGGCAAAGACCGACGCGTCGAGATGCTCGGCAGGCGCTACACCTGGAGCCGGACGCCCCGGTGGTGATGCAGGTCGCCCGGCTGCACCCGGTCAAAGACCACGCCACGGCCGTGCGCGCCTTCGCGGCAGTGCACGCCGAACTGCCCTCGGCCCGGCTGGTGCTGATCGGCGACGGCCCGGAGCGCGAAACAATCGAGCAGCAGACCCGGGCCTTGGGGCTATCGGATGCCGTCGTCTTCACCGGGGTCCGCGCGGATGTGCGCGACCTGCTCCCGGCCGCGGATGTGTTCCTGCTCTCGTCGCTGAGCGAAGGCATCTCCGTCACCCTGCTCGAGGCGATGGACGCGGGCCTGCCGATCGTCGCGACACAGGTCGGCGGCAATAGCGAAGTGGTCGAGCAGGAACGGACCGGGCTGCTGGCCCCGCGCGGGGATCACGCGGCGTTGGGGCGTTGCCTGCTGACCCTGCTGCGGGACCCGACCACCGCCGAGGAGTACGGCCAGGCGGGCCGGCGGCGTCTGCTCAAGCGATTCACCCAGGACCAGATGCACGCGGGCTATACGGCACAGTACGAATCGTTGCTGGCCCGCTCGGGGTAGCCGGGCCGATATAGTGAACATCGGTTGCGGGGACAACGAAAGGACGCAATAGCGATGCATGGATGGCTCGACCCCCGACGACTGACACGGACCGCCCTGCTCTACCTAGTGGCGTTGGCCGCCCCGGCCCTGGGCTCGATCGAGTCGCAGCTCCAGCACCTGCTGGGCACCGCGGACCTCCGGGGCACGCAGGTCAGCGTCTACGTGACCGAGGTCGACAGCGGCCGCATGCTCGTAGATATCGAGGGCGACCGCGCGATGATCCCCGCTTCAAACATGAAGCTGCTGACCACCGCCGCGGCGCTCGATACCCTCGGGGCGGACTTCCTCTTCAAGACCCGGCTGGGGATGATCGATGCCGCGGACACGGCCGACGGCTCGGAAAAACCCGCGCTGATCATCATCGGCGACGGCGACCCCGCGTTCGGCGACCCGGTCACCCTCGATGCCGCGGGCTACGACCCCGACCAGATCGTCCGCTGGTGGGTCGATACCGTCGTCGAGACCGGCATCACCAAGTTCGGCCAGATCATTGTCGACGACCGCGTCTTCGAGCACGGCCCGCAACAGCGCATCCACCCGACCTGGCCCCGCAACCAGCTGCACAAACACTACTGCGCCCAGGTCATGGGGATCAACTTCTTTAACAACGTCTTCCAGGTCACCGCCTCGCCCACCAAGATCGGACAGGACGTCGAGCTGGGCATCTACCCCTACGGCCCGTTCGTCCGCACCGAGCTGGGCGTGGTCACCGGCCGGGTCGACCAGTGGGACATCATCACCCGCCCCGATGACAACCGCATCGGCTTCCGCGGCCAGGTCCGAAACCGACAACGCCAGTTGGTCACCATGCACGACCCGGCGATGGTGTTCGGGCAGATGCTCAAGCACGAGCTGTCCAAGCGCGGGGTCACCGTCGATCAGGTCACTCGGCCCGAAGGCAACAAGCAGATGCCCGAGGTCACCACGCTGCACCAGATCAACACGACGCTGCAGGCCGTGCTCGTACGCACCAACCGCGACTCGATGAACCTCTACGCCGAGGCGCTGCTCAAGCGCACCGGCTACGCGATCACCGGGACGCCCGGGACCTTCGAGAACGGCGCCTCGGCCGTGAGGCGGTCGCTGACACGGGTCCTGGACAACCCGACGCTGGTCTCCACGATCCGGATCGCTGACGGCTCGGGCCTGTCGCGCAACAACCGTGTCACCGCCCGCGCGGTGGCCACGCTGCTGACCGAGATGCACCATCACGCCGCGGCCCAGGCTTTCCGGGTCTCGCTGGCCAGGCCCGGTGAGACCGGGAGCCTGCGCAGCCGCTTTGAAGACCAAGACCTGGCCGGCGAGCTGTACGCCAAGTCCGGCTACATCAATACCGTCTCCGCGCTGTCGGGCTACCTCGTCTACCCCGACCGCGGCGATGGCGGCAAAACCCTCGCCTTCTCGATCCTCTGCAACGGCTTTGGCACCGGCGACGCCAACCAGCTCGACAACAGCGACATGAAGTCGCTCCAGGAGCAGATCATCACCATGCTGGACACCAGTATGACTCAGCCGACGGAGTGATGGGCCGTGTGCGATCTCTCAATCAAACAAGACCTGCCCGGTCTACGGCGTTAGAGCGGCGTGCGTTATTCATGGCAGTTGCCGCCTTGCTCCCCCTCCCTCTCAGGGAGGGGGCTAGGGGGAGGGTCGGGTGCCCGGGATCGAAGAGAAGCTTGCGAACAGAAGGCTTGCGATACTTGCCGATTACTGATCGTGTACCGCGGTAAATCCCATGCCTCGACCCTCCTCCCAGCCGATCCCTGGGAGGGAGGGGGAGCCAAAGCAGGGCCAGAAACGAAGCCCATGGCTCTACTGTTGCCCGATCGTTAATCAAAGACCATCGCCAAGTCGATCACCAGCCCGGGCAGGGCACGCGATGCGTCGAGAGATTGACCGACCGCGAAGCGGCGAGACGTACTGTCGGGCCAATGTAGGGTGACCGTCTTGTTTCCCGGGTCGGCGACCCACGCCTCTTTGACGCCCTGACTTAGCCACCACATGATTTTTTCGGAAACTTCGCTGGACGTATCCCCCGGCGATAGGGTTTCAACAATCAGATCGGGGGGGGATGTTGCGAATGATTCTGGCTTAACGCCGGGCAAACGCTCTTGAGCGATAAACGCGATATCAGGCGCGCGGACGACGGGTCCCCGCTCATCGTCCAAGCGAAACCCGGTCTCTGCCGCAAAAACCTCGCCAATACGCTGATTCATCACCCAGTGTCCGATCAGCGTATTGAGCCGGGATGTGACCAGACCGTGTCCATAACTTGCGGGTGTCAACGCGCGCACCTCCCCGTGAATCAATTCGCACCGGCCGTGCTTCGCCGCGTATGCGGCGAATTCCTCGGCGGTCATCTTGTTGCCAACCGTAGACATCCATTTATTGTATCGGTCAAACGATGAAAACCAATCACCCACGCTATCACTCGGCGGGTCGCTTCGTGGCGTCGTAGGTGTACAACGCTTCGCCAAGCTCGTCGTAGAACTCAAACCGCAGCGTCGCGGGGCTGTCGCCTGCGCCCGGCTCGCAGACGACCGACAGGAAACCGCCGGAGGCGGGGCTTTGGTAGTAGGGCTGAGTGATCGTGGCCTGGGGGTCGGTGGAGCGCTCGTCGCCGGGCTTTCGGCCCAGCCGGCTGTTGGCATCACATATCGCGCCGCTGGAAAACTCCTGGGCGCCGCTCGGGTCGATCGAGTGGTATTGCCAGTGGCGGTCGCCGCAGACGAAGTATGCGCCGCTCTCCCACAGCCCCTGCTCGGCGGCCCAGGCCTTGAACGCATCGCCCTCGTGCTTGAACCCACGCGGGTTGGTGTGGTTGTCACGCTTGTACCCGTCGTCCGGCCCGACCATCGGCGTCGGGCTAATGATCAGCCGGTAGGTCGCGTCCGAAGCGAGCAGGGTTTCTTTCAGCCAGGCCAGCTGCTCGGGCCCCCAGATCGTCTTCTCCGGGCCGTCCTCCATCCGGTTCGGGCTGCGGTAGTCCCGGCCCTCCAGTAACCAGATCTGCAGGTCTTTGCTCACCCGGTGCGTGCGGTAGGTCGGCGATTCATCGTCGTCCTGGGCGAAGATCGGCAGCTGCTCGCGGAAGACGTCAATGCCAAGCTCGTGCGAAGGGAAGTAGTCGCCGGTCGCGTCCGAGTCGTTGGTGCGGTGGTCGTGGTCGTCCTTCATCCAGTAGCCGGGGACTTGGGCATTGAGCGCGATAAAGCGCGGCTGGGCGAACTGCCGGTGCCACTTGGCCCGCATGTCTTCCAGGGTCTTGACCCGGGGTGGCTTGTCGTAATACACGTCGTCGCCGGTGTAGACCACAAAATCAGGATTGAGGTCGAGCATGGATTGCAGCGCGGGGTAGCCCAGGGCGCGGTCCTCACCGCGGTAGGCTTGGTTGGGGTTTTCGTTGCCGTAGAACTTGTCGTAGTTCATGCCGGTGACGACGTGGAAACGGGTAGGCGCGGTGATCGAAGCTCCGCTCAAGGTCCTGAAAACAGCAGTAGGCGCCTCAACGACCCGGTGCCGGGGAAGCTTGTCGTCGATCGGCTCGATCACGGCCATGCAGTAATAACGGGTCCCTGGCTTAAGGCCTGTCAGGACCGCCCTTGCTATAAAATCATCGCCCGGTTCAGTCGTGGTCCAATCCGTCCAGATGATCTGCACCGAATCAAACGGCCTGTATGAAAACTTCACCCGGGCTATCACCCCGATTTGATCCCCGTCTCGCAGCGCATCGCCGTCGTCATAAGTCTCTCCATCGATTAGCTCGCTACCCTCGGTCACGCGGACCTGGACCACGGCGGTGGTGTCGGTGACCTCACCGACCATGATGCCCTGGCCGAAGGCGGGCCCGGCGTGGGCGGGCACGTAAAGGCTGAGCGCGGCCAGCAGAAAGAAAAATACGGTGGTTCGTTTCACGGTTCGATCTCGTCGCGTGGTAGGGATACCAGCCCGGCCTTCAACTCGAAAAGACCTGCTGAAGATCAATGGTCAGCCCCGACAGAACTTTTGACCCATCTACGGGCTGGTTGATGCCGTACCGCCGCGAGAGTCCGTCGGGCCAGTGCAGCGTCGGCGTTTGGTTGGCGGGATCAGCGACCCAGGCTTCTTTCACGCCGTGGCGCATCCACCACATGATCTTCTCGGAGACCGCGCTGACGGCATCGGTCGGTGAAAGTGTCTCGACGATCAGGTCGGGGGCGAAAGTTGCAAAGGACTGCGGTAATATTTCGGGCACGCGCTCAGCCGAAACAAACGCGATATCGGGGGCGCGCACGACCGGGCCTTGTTCTTCGTCAAAACGAAAGCCGGTTTCTGCGACGGTGATCTTGCCCAGGCGGTTTGGGATGATGTGTTGGGCAAGATAGAAGTGCAAGCGACCCGTAATGTCGCCGTGTTCAAAACCAGAGGGTGTCAATTGCCGTATCTCCCCGTGCATCAGCTCGCAGCTGCCGTGTGTCGCCGCGTATTGGGCAAACTGTTCAACTGTCATCTTGTCTGCGGCCGACTTCATACGCCTATTGTATCGCTAATAGCCGGCAAACCAATCACCCCCCCGCGTTGATCTGTTCGAGGCGGGTCGCGTCCATCAGCGTGCGGCCACAACGGTTACGAATACCTTTCCAGCCCCCTGTCATAAATCTTGGACTCGTTTGCAGGGGGCCGGCACAGGTCGAAGGCCTCGGGCAATAGCGTTTTGATCGCGGCAAGGCGTTAGCCCAGCAGGTCCAAAGACTGACCATCAAGGCGGTCGGGCTCATCTGTATGGGGATTGGTACCAGCATATCGTTATACGATGATAAAAGAGAACGCCTGCCGGTCTTGTTAAGCCCCGGACAAAGGGGGCATGGCGTTACGGTTCAAAGACCGACAAGAGCGTTTTTAGCCAGGGATGCTCATCGCATTGTGAGCGAAGGGTTTGGATTGGAAACTTCGTGCCCCAGTGTTTGCGGTCGGCAAGCATCGACTTCATGGCCTTCACTCCGTCGAGCTTGGCGTATCGTGCCGCTTGTTGTTGACACTTTTTGGATTCGGCATCGGGTTGCTCACCGTGTAGCCTCAACCACTCCCCTTCCAGGCAGGGGTCTGAGCAAATGACCTTGACCGTATTCTTCTTGAGCCAAGCCTGCCGGGTTTTTGTCATGGGCAGGTCATGGTCAACCACGAGCACAAGCTGGTCGTAATCAATCTGATTACTGAGTTGCTTTAATTTATCGACCTGTTTGTTGGGACTGCCGCCGTGGGCGTTCTTTACGACGACACGAAGATGGGCCTCACGCGGTATGCATGCTTTGAGATGCAGGCACAAAGCTTCCTCCCCCTCGCCTTCGACGACGATGAGGGTGGACTTTGCCGCGACTCGAGAACACCGCTTGGGCATTAGAACGCAGGGACACCCCCGAGTTTGCCCGCGTGGTACTTGGCATACAGATTGTCTTGATTGCGGACGCCGGTTTCATCGGCCCTCCAAATATCCGAGACGCCCTGGTCATCTTTGGCGACCAGAGCCATCTGATACTTCTCTAGCTCACGGATGAGATAGTCGCTGTGACAGTTAAAGATGAGTTGTGCATTCTTGGCGTTATGCCGTCCAAGGAAAAGCTCCACCAGCACCGGCAGCATGTGCGGGTGCAGGCCATGCTCAAACTCATCCAGCACGGCAACGCCTCCTGATTCAAGCACGGGCAGGAGATAACGTAGGAGGATGAAGAGGGATTGGGTTCCGAGTGATTCGTTGATCAAGGGGATCGATCGATTGGCACTTCCAGAAACGGAATGAATACCTTCAGGCCAGGGGATTTCCTGTTTATCTTCACTTTCAACGACGGCCTGAACTCTGTTAATCACCACGCCACCAAGACCAAGGTCAAAGCGGCAAAGACGCTCATTCACCCATTCAAGTTGATCGGGATTGTTGTCAAAGAATTCGGCGGCTTCTAATAGCCGGTCGATCGCGGGATCATGCTGACGTGTGCGACCGTGATGGTTCACATTGGTTTGAATACGACTAAACCACCGGCCGACTGCCTGGGCGGTTTCATCTTCGTCTGCTAAATAAGCCCAAGACAGGATGGATGCGTTCTTGCGATCCGGCTGGTCTTTCCAGTAAGCAGGCGTGCTGGGAGTGAAACGGTAGCGATCGTCTTCTAACTCGCGATCAAAAACCGTGCTCCATCGCGTCTTCTTCACCTTTAGGACCTCGCGATGCACGACGCCTTGATGAATTTGAAGCTCGTAACGGTAAAGCTTCTCGCCGACAGAAAACTCCATCGCAAGATCAGTAGGCTGGTTTTCGCATTCGGGGTCAAACAAGAACGCCATCGGCAGCACCTTGCTGTCTGGCTTGGCTTGAGCGGAGTGCAGCACAAACCACCGCAAGAAGGCGACCGCCTTGAGGAACTGCGTCTTGCCAGAGGCGTTGGCTCCGAAGATGGCCATGACCTTGTTGACCTGGACAGGGCTATCTGGACCGTCGGCGGGGTCCGCGGCAAAAACGTCTCGATCACCTGCCTTGGCGTTGACTGTAAAGTCAAATCGGGTGGCGTCACGGAAAGAGAAGAAGTTCTTGATTTCAATCGCTCGGATCATGCATATATTGTCAAATATAGACAATATTTTGTCAATATTTGACTTTTAGGCGCATTTTAGTGCGATTTAATTGAGAGGGAAGACAGGCGCCGCTCTTCTTATGGTGCCGCTGATTCGGACTGCTCGCAAGCGTTCTCACCCTCCCGCGTTGATCTGTTCGAGGCGGGTCGCGTCCATCAGGGTGCGGTGGGTGCCCAGGGCCTGGGCGCTCTTGGGGTCGGTGGGCTTGCGCTGGATGTACGTGCCGTCGGGCTGCATGTCCCAGGCCTGCCGCTGGTCGGCCAGGGAGATGTCGAGGATCTCCTGCAGCCGCTTCTGATGGGACGGCTCGTAGATCGGGGTAATACACTCGACGCGGTTGTTGAGGTTGCGGTACATCCAGTCGGCGCTGCCGATGTAGTATTCGGGCTGGCCGTTGTTGTGGAAGCTGTAGATGCGCGAGTGTTCGAGGAAGCGTCCGATGACGCTGATGACCGAGATGTTGTCGCTGAGCCCGGGGACACCGGGGCGGAGGCAGCAGAACCCCCGGACGGTGAGCTGGACCCGGACGCCGGCGGCGCTGGCCTCATAGAGCTTCCGGCAGATGTGCTGGTCTTCGAGCGAGTTCATCTTCGCGTTGATCGACGGGCGGTTGGGGTCATCGGGGTCGGCCCCACGTTCATGCCATGCGGCGCAGTGGTCGATCTCCCGGTCGATCAGCTCAATGAACCGGCGGCGCATGTTGGTCGGCGCGATCAGCAGGTGCTTGAAGTCACGTTGGATCGATCGGCCGGTGAGGAAGTGGAACATCTGGACCAGGTCGCCGGTGATCCGCGGGTCGCAGGTCAGTAGGCCCAGGTCGGTGTAGAGGTTGGCGGTCTTGAAGTTGTAGTTGCCCGTGCCGATGTGGGCGTAGGTGCGTAGGCCGTCGGCCTCCTGTCGGACCACGAGCGAGGTCTTGGTGTGGGTCTTGAGCCCGACCACGCCGTAGACAACGTGGATACCCGCCTTTTCCAGCCGGCGGGCGAGGCGGACGTTGCGTTCTTCGTCGAAGCGGGCCTTGAGCTCAACCAGCACGACGACCTGCTTGCCTTCCTCGGCGGCGCGGATCAGGTCGGGGATGAATGGCGAGTCCTTGGCCGTGCGGTACAGCGTGAGCTTGATGGCGATCACGTCGGGGTCGGCGCAGGCCTCGCTGATGAACCGCTCGACCGAGGCAGAGAACGACTCGTACGGGTGGTGGACCATCACGTCGCCGCCGCGGATCACGCTGAAGATACTGGCATCGGCGTCGGCCAGACGCGGGGGGACCAGCGGCTTCCAGGGCTCGTACTTCAGCTCCGGCTTGTCGCAGCCGCCGTGCACGACCCAGAGGTCGGTGTAGCCCAGCTCGGCCGGCATCTCGTAAACGTCTTCCTCATGCAGGCCCATCTCGTGGATGAGGAACTGGTTGAGCGGGCGGAACGGCGTATCGTCGACTTCGAGCCGAACGATCCGGGCAAAACGCCGCTGCCTCAGCTCTTCGTTGACCACTTCGAGCAGGTCCTCGGCGTCTTCGTCGCTGCTACCCACCGCGGCGTTGCGGGTCACGCGGAACGGCTCGATCTCCTGGATCTGCATCCCCTCGAACAGGTGGTGCAGGTTGTGATGGATCAGGCTTTGGAGCGAGATGAATCGGTACGCCCCGTTTGCCTCGCCTTCGCTAGAACGCAGCCGCACCCAGCCGGGCAGCACCTCGGGGACCTTGACCCGGGCGAACTGCAGACCAAACGCGCCCGACGGGTCGCTCTGCGCCGCGAGTGGGTCGCCCGGCGGCGTCTTGAGCATCACGCCCAGCGAAGTCGAGAGGTTGCTGATAAAGGGGAAGGGGTGGCCGGGATCGACCGCCAGCGGGGTCAGGACGGGGAACAGGTTGTTGTGGAAGTGGTCCTCGGCCTCCTGCCGCTCGGCATCGGACAGGTCGTCCCAGTCCAAGAGGTGGATGCCGTGTTCGGCCAACCGGGGCACGATGTCGTTGGCGTAAGCGCTGGCCTGGTCCTCGATCATGGGCAGGACCATGTCGCGGATCACCTTGAGCTGCTCGCCGGGCGAGAGCATGTCTGGCCCGCGGTTGGCGTCCTTCGCGTCGATCTGTCGTTTGAGGTAGCCGACCCGCTTCTGGTAGTACTCATCCAGGTTGCTCGAGAAGATGGCCAGGAACGCGACGCGCTCGAGCAGCGGCGTGCGGTCATCCAGCGCCTCGTACAGCACGCGGCGATTGAATTCCAACCAGGTGACCTCACGGTTCAGGAAGGCCTCGTTGTCGGGCACGGGCATCCGCCAAGACGAATCATTGTCCGGCAGGTCGCCGTGCATCGGGGTCGGGGCACCGGGGGTCGGTTCGGTCTGGGTCATGATCGATCAGCGCAAGGGTTGTCGCAGGCAACGGCGTGACGTCCTGAAGAGCAGCGTCACGACCACGCACCTAGGTGGTTGCTACACAGTCTAAACCAGGTGTGCCCGTCGGCCCGCGCGTGCTCGCAAAATGCTCACTCTTGCCCGACCAGCACCTCGGCCAGATCGATCCGAAGGCGATCCAGCACCGGGCCATTGACCCCGGGGTCCAGCTCGATCTGGAGCGGGCCGGCCGCAACCGGCAGGTTCAGCTCGACCCGGGGCAGTTCGGTATCGATCGCCTGCCGCGCCACCTCCTGCTCGCCCTGGCGGATGATCAACACCATGCCGGCCAGCCGGGCCCGGTCGCTGGCGATCTCGGGGCCCAGGTCCAGCGTAGCCCGAAGCGTGAGGCGTTGTGCCCCGTCGGGCAGGTCGAACCCGAGGGTCAGGGGCGCGTGCAGCTTGAGGCGCCCCCGGTCATCCAAGTCGGGCGGCACCGGCAGGCCAAAGACCTCGCCCCCGCCGAGCACTTCATAGTCCAGATCGGCAAGTCGAACCAAAGCCAGCGGGCCGCCCGCCGGCTGGATCGACGCGACCCGGGGCAGGGGGAACTCGATCCGCGGCTGGGCGCCCGCGACTTGCAGCGAACCCGTCAAAACACTGCGCCCGTCCGAGGCTTCGGTGCCGACCGCCATCCCCGCGACCATCAGCCGGCTGCCGTCGCGCAGCGTGACCCAGGCCGAGCCCGGCTCCGCGTTATCGAGCGATACCGGTTCGTTGGCAATCGCCATCCAGGTCACCCGGTCCAGCGGGAGCGGGACGGGATCATCCGCATCGCCGATGACAAACGAGACGGTTGCGGGGCCGAGTTGTTCGACGTAGCCGACCAACTGCTCGCCGCTGACCAGGCCCAGCACATCATCGTCCTCGGGCCGGACGCCGGGCCGGTCTCGGCCCTTGATCGACACCGCCAACACGTCATCGAGCGTGAGCTCAACGACGGTGCCCCCGGTCATCACCCAGCGGATCGTCTCTTCGTCGACGACCCCGCCCCAAGCCCCGGCCAAGGCCTGACCATCCACCAGCCAGGCCATGCCCGCTTCACTGGGCTCGTCTTGCACCGGCCCAGCCGGGCCCAACATCTCCACCCGCAGCACCTCGCCTACGGCGATGCTTCGCTCCGCCCCGTTGGTATTGATGTAGCGGACGGTCTCATTGTCGATGGCCAGCAGGGTCACACGCTGGCCCACCAGATCGGTTGAGGTCAGACGAGCGGCCTGAGGGTGGGCGGGCTGAGCGATCAGCAAGAGAGCTTGAACAAGCAGCAGCAATTGGCCGCAACGCGCCGTCAGTACGACCCTGGCTCGGCGGCCCCGTCCTGCCCGGGAAGGGGTCAGAGCCATGGCGGACCGGCGGTTCGGGTCGCTTGACTGTTCAAGGCAAGCCTGATGCCTCATCGTCCAACTCTCCATCGCCAACCCTTCGCCGTTGCTCACCGCTGGAAGATCGGCAGCAACCGGTAGGGCATCTGCAGGTTGATCAGGGTCATGCCCGAGGCGTAGCTCGAACCGTGGGGCGAATCCCAGCCGCCGTTGTTGTTCTGCTCGCGCAGCATGCGCTCGCGGATGTAGGGGAAGTAGCGGGCCCAGTGCTCGCCGCCGGCGATAAACATGGCTTGGGAGCAGTAGTAGTGGCCGTAGAACTCGTGCCCGCCTCGGTCGTTATTCGAAGCGATCTGGCGTTCGAGGTAGTCGATCCCGTCCTTGATCGCGTCGCCTTCGTAAACCCCTGCGTAGTAAAGTGCAGCAACCCCTGCGGCACTGCGGGGGAAGGCCGAGCTGCCCCCCCCGGCCATGTAGCGAAATCCGCCGTCGTTGGGGTTCTGGCACCGCTTGACGTAGGCGATCGCGTTGTCGATCGTCTCTTTGGGCACGTCGATCCCCGCCTGACGGGCTGAGCGCAGCGCCTTGACCTGGCAGATGGTCACGGAGATGTCGGCCTCGAAGGGCAGGGGCTGGTAACGCCAGCCACCCTCGGGGTTCTGGCTCTTGACGATGAGGCGGATGGCCTTGACCAGCGCGTCGCGGAGGTCGTCGTCCTGGGTCGCGCCGTAGAGCTCGCCGAGGAAGAGGGTGGCAAAGCCGTGGCCGTACATCGGGCCGTGCGAGACGTGCTCGGAGGCGAGCAGGCCCGACTCCTGGGCGTTGGCGAGGATGTACTCGAGGCACTTTTCGACCACGTGGCCGTACTCGCCCCGGCCCGGCAGCTCGCCGTGGGCCAGGAAGGCCAGCCCGCAGATCGCGGTCACCCCGACGTGGGCCCCGCCGTAACGGTCGGCGGTAAACGAGCCGTCCGCGTTCTGCTGCTCAGCAAGGAAGGCCAGGCCCTTCTCGATCGCCTCTTCCAACTCGGGGGTGACTTCAACAAACGAAACGTCCTGCGCCGCGGGTGCCGCGCCCTCACCCGCGGGCTCGGCATCTTGCGAAAAAGCGGGCAGGGCAAAAAGGCACAACACCCAAGCATTCAGCATTGCTCCACAACGCTTTGTCAAAGACAAGAACGAATACAAAGGCTGGCCTTGACTTGGCGTCTTGGCGACTTGGCGACTTGGCGTAAAAAATCGAAGCCCCTGCATCCTTACTCCTCCGATTCTTGCTGGCTCAGCTCAGCGATGCGGCGGTAGAAGGCCTCGGTCGCCGAGCGGTAGACCGGGTTGAACTCTTCATTCAAAGACTCGGCCAGCTCGTCGCGCAGACGCGGCGGCAGGTTGCCCCACTCCCCATCGCGGAGCTCTTCCATCGATTGCTCGGCATTACGCACCGACCCGCGCGACGACTCACCACCGCTGGGGTTCTGCCCACCGGGCTGCTGGCCTTGCTGACCCGGCTGTTCACCCTGGCCGGGCTGTTCGCCTTCGCCGGGCTGCTGGCCCTCACCCGGTTGCTGGCCAGGCTGTTGACCTTGCGGCTGGCCGGGTTCTTGGCCAGGCTGCTGGCCCTGCTGTTGTTGGCCGCCGCGGTCGGCCTGCCGCGCCTGCTGTTGCTGCTGCGAGCTGCTGCTGGAGGATTGCTGCTGCTGGCTCGGCTCGGCGGACGCGATGATCTGCTCGAGCTTGAGGATGATCTCTTCCTGCTTGCGCTGCGTGTCGATGCCCGGGTCACGGTCGTCCTTGAGCCGAAGCGCCACCTCCTCCATGTCCTGAACGGCCTGGGCGAACTGCTCGGCCGCTTCCTGGTTGTTCAGCCGACGCTCCAGTTCGCGGTTCAGCTCCGGCACCTCGGGCTGCTCGTTCGCCCCGCCGCCCGGCTCGGGGTCGTCGTCCGGGCCGTCGATCTCAAGCAGGTCGTCAATCGAGGGCTCGCCGGGGGCATCATCTGCGGGGGCGTCCTGTGCCCAGATCGGCAGGGCCAGAGCGGCGAGAAGGGACAAGGTGGTGATCGAGATTTTCATGGAAGTACCTGTTCAATCGTATCGGTCGGCCTGGGCTTGTGTCTTTTTGCCTCACGCAAAAGCGCGAAGCAAGCCAAGGCATTCAAACTTATTTAACCTAAACCCTCAGCGGCTTGGCGCCTTTGCGTGAGAGTTCTGAATCAAACAACCCGTAAGCTCAGTTGCGTTCCTCTTCCACCGGCGGCTGCATCTGCTCGCGCAGCTTGTCCAGCAGGTACTGACCCAGATCGCCCAGCTCCTGCTGGGTCTGGGCCAGCTCTGCCAGACGCTGTTGGTAAGCCTCGGTTCCCTTTTCTTCGGCCAGGCCGTCCAACTCGGCCGTCTGGTCCTTGACGCTGATCATCAGCTCACGCAGCAGCTTGATCTCGGCCAGGTCCGGCACGAGCGGGGGGTCTTCGCTGTTGCTACCCGATTCTCCGCTGCCGCCTTCCGAGTCGTCCTGCTGCTCACTGCGTTGCTCAAACTTTTCTTCGAGCGCCGCGTCGTCCATCGCGTCGCCCATGGTCCGCAGCAGCTGGGCCGTGGCCACCTGGTCTGAGATCACCAGCTCATCGATCGTCCGGGTCGATAGGCGGTTCTCCGCCCGGGCCGCGGACTGGTCGATCCGGCGGTGAGTCGATTGGTACACCATCGCCTCGCCGATCTGCTCGCTCAGCTCCTTGGCCTTGGCGCGGATCGCCTCTTGGACCTCATCGAACTCGGCTTCTTCCAGTGCCTCTTCGTGCAACCCATTGATCTGTCGCCAGTCGCGGCGGCTGTACGATTCGTCGGACAGGTGCTGGCCGACAATCGCGGTGAGCTGTTCCTGCTTCTCGGCTAGGTCGTAGTAGGCCTGGCGAAGCTGCAAACGCTCCTGTCGCTGCTGCTCGTCCGCCATGTCTTGCTGCTGCTCGTTTATCTGTTCGAGCGCACGTCGTAGTTGGGCCAGCGCCTCGGTCTCGGCGGCGACGGTTGCTTGTTTATCCTGGGCCCGGATCGCCTTAATCGCTTCGGCCTGACGCCGTACCGCCCAGCCCAATGGCTCAACGACCGCCACGGTGTCCGTCGACTCGTTCGCCTCCGCCTCAACCAGCATCACCCGGCGACGCAGCTCAAACAACGGCTGCTCCAGCGCCGCCAGGGCGTCGGCTTGCGCCTGCTCCGCTCGCGCGAGTTCGGCCTCCTGGTCGGTGACCAGCTTCTGGATCTTCTCGGCCAGCTCCGTCAGCAAACGTTGCAGCTCTTCCTGCCGGCGGTCCTGCTGCTTGCCCAGCTCGGCCATCATCTGCTGCAAAGTCGAGATCGATTGCTGCTGCTGCGTCGCCGCGTCGGCCACCTGGTTCTCTTCCAGGTTTTCGGCCGCCTCTTCGGTGTTCTCTTCAAGACCCTGGCGCTCGGCAACGGCGGCGGCCTCTTCCAGCGTCTTGGCGGTGGCCCGCTGTTCGGGGGTCTGGCCCTGCTCGCCGACCTCGGCCGCGGTCTGACGCATCTTGTCCACCAGGGCCTCGGCTCGTTCGGCCAGCTCCTGCTGACGCTCGGCCGCCTCATCCAACTGCCCGCGAACCTCCTCGGGCAGATCTTCACGCTCCCGCCCGACGGTCCGGGGAAGCAGCTCCCGGGTGTCCTGGGCCAAACGCTCGGCCTCGTCGAGGATCGAGCTCAGCTCGGACTCGACCTCACCGACCGACTCGCCCATGTCCAACGCGGCGACCAGCTCACCCAACTGACGCTGGGTGCGCTCCTGGTTCTCGCCGGCCTCTTCGCGAGACTGCTGCGCCTCAGCAGCCGCTTCGGCGGCCTCTTGCTGGGATTGCTCGGCCTGCTGCTGTTGGTCCTGAGCCTGGGCCGGGTCGCCCTGGGCCTCGGCAGCTTCGGCCTGCTCCCGGGCGTTCGACGCGGCCTGAGAAGCAGCCTCGGCCTGATCCGATTGAGCCGCCGAATCCTGGAGGTCCTGCTCGGCCTGTTCGCTGGCTTGCCGTGCATTGTCGAGCAGGCCCTCGGCCCGATCCAGCAGACGCTCGAGCCCTTCGAGGTTCTCCGGGGCGTTGCGGCTAAGCCGTTCACGCACCGCATCGAGCTGATCAGACTGGGCGGCGATCCGGCGGGTCAGGTCGCCCTGCTGCCCGGCGGCCTCGCTCGGATCGCCCCGCTCGGTGCGCTCGGCGACCAGGCGCTGGTTGCGCTCCAGGGTCTGGGCCGTATTCCGGATCCCGCTGAGCACGCGGCGGACCTGGTCGGCCAGCTCCTGCTCGGTGATCACGCGCAGGCGGCGGGTCTCGCTGCTGACCTCGTGCAGCGCTAGATCCTCGCCGGCGTAAACATCCTTGCCGATCGCGGTGATGAGAACCTCGTCACCGGGGATCAGGCCCAGCCCATTGAGCTGGATCGTGTGGTCCAGGCTGATCGACTCGGTCAGGTTGGTGGTCAGCAGCGCCGGGTCCTTGAGCAGCCGGGTTGCGACCTGCTCGGCGTCTTCGGGGGTGTTGTCTCGATCGGGGACCTGGACATCGAGCCGGAGTGACTGCATGGCGATGTCGTCTTCGGAGGTCGCGCTGAGGTTGACCAGGGCGGTGGGCAGGACGGACTCATCGATCGCCGGGCCGAGCAAGACCACCCTCGGCGGCTCGTCTTCCCGGGCCTGGACGCGGTACATCCGGTCCGAGTCGGTGGACGAGAGGCCGAAGCTGTCGGTGAGGACAAAGGCGCAGACCACGTCCTGGGTCAGGGTCCATTTTGCGCTAAAGCCGGTGATCAGCCCGTTCTCGTTGGTTAGTTTGATCTCCGCGTCTTGGGGCAGTCCCGATTTCTCGGCGACGTCTTGCACGGCGGTTTCGGGCAGTGGCTTGTTGAGCTCGACGCGGAGGTTCACGGTCGAGCCGAGGTAGGCTGAACAAGAAGCCATTCGGTCCGCCTGTTCGTGCAGCGCGATGGTCTGGCCGCTGACCAGGCCCTGAGCGTACCGGGGCGGGGTGATGGATGCGGTCACGCCGGCCACTTCGGGCCGGGCGGCGATGACCAGTTCCTGGATCTCGGTCGTGAAATCGCCGGCGGTATAGGTCACCTCGAGCACGGCGCTGTCGCGACGGCCGGCCATGAGCGAGCGCGCGACCTGTGCGGGGATATCAATTTGGGCCTTGTAGAAGCCGGGGTTCGTGGCCGCGTCGTTGGCCGATGGTTTGCCCAGCACGGTCTGCCACTGGCCGGCTTCGCCCTCGGCGTCTGCGATGCGGTAGCGGATGGTCATCGGCAGGTCGTCGCTGGGGCCCTGGGTCACCGTGGCGCTAAGCTGGATCGGGGCGCCCACGGCATAGACCGGCTGGGGCTGGCCAAGCTCGACATGGTTGCGCTTAGGCCACTCCGCGCCGCCCAGCGGGTTGAGCCAACGGCTCGCGGCGGTGGCCGAGGCGGTCGGCGCGGCCGCGACCACGGCACCCAACAGCATCACCGACAGCAGGGCCAGCAACACCGACCACACCGTCGGCGAGAAGCGGAGCAGCCGATTCAAATTGACCTGGCCCAGCTTGGACTGCATCTCGGCAATCGCCGACTGGGCCATCCCCGCGGTCGTCGCCGGGCTGGCGTACTCGTCTGAAGCCAGCGAGAACTCGACCGCCGAGGCGAACGACCCGGCCAACTGGGGGTAGACCCGCTCGGCCCGCAACGCCAACTCGGGGATGGTCGGTGAGAAGCGGACGGCCCGGTACAGACGGGTCGCCAGCCAATACAGCGCGAGCCCGAGCAGGATCACCCCGATACCCAGCCGGAGTTGCCAGGGCAGGCGGAGCAGGTAATCGATCAGCCCGAGGATGACCATCACCGGCAGGAGGATGGCTAAACATTGGGCAAGCCGACGGAGGATGAGCAGGAAACGGCCGGTGGCGCGGACGCGGGCGAGTTGTTGGGCGACTTGCAGCATGAGAAGAAGCGTCAGGGGGTGAACGCGGGGAATTACGCAGACCGCGGGGGATCAACGCAGGTAGCGCTATCGGCGAATCAGCAGGAGCCGGCAGCATTATGACGTCTGCGGGGGCGGCCGGGTTCCAGAGATCCCCATAGGAGTTATAGCTGCAAATCCGGTGCCGAGGCTTGCCAGCCGCACCGCACCACTTGACCCGGCCAAAGGGGCGTGGCCGGCTAGCCCGCGATCTCGACCTCAAGCAAGGAGACATCGTCCACAAACCCTTGGGTCTGGCCGGTGTAGCTGCGCACGGCTTGGAGGACCTGCTGGACGCGGGTGGTCTGGCCCGGCTGGGCCTGGGTGAGGATATCGTTGATACCGTTGAGCCCGAGAAGCTTGTTCTCGTTGCCGCCGCGGACCTCGAACAAGCCGTCGGAGTAGAGGTACAGCCGGCTGCCGGGCTCGAGGGCGGTCTGGTCGTTGTCGTAGCGGGCGTCATCGACCGCGCCGATCATCAGGCCGGGTGAGCCCAGGCGGCGGGCCTGGCCGTCCGGGCCGACGAGCAGGGCCGGGTGGTGCCCACCGGCGGAGAAGCGGAGGCTGCGGGTGGGCTGGTGGTAGACCCCGTACCAGATGGTGAAGAAGCGGTTGTCGTGCTGGGCCATGGGAAAGGCCAGGTTCAAGCGGTCCAGCACCTTGGCGGGGTTATCCATTTCGGTGGTCAGCACGCCTGAGCGGATGGCGTTGCCAACCGAGGCAGACAGCAGCGACGCGCCGACCCCGTGGCCGGTCACATCCAGCAGCCAGAAGGCCATCTGGTCGTCGTCGAGTTGGTGGTAGCCCAGCAGGTCCCCACCGAGCTGGGACGATTCGATGAACTGATAGTCGAAGCGGACGTGGTCGTTCAGGCCCGCTTCACGCTGGGGCAGGAACGAGCGGACATACTCGGCGGCCTCGGCCAACTCCCCCGCCAGCCGCTGCTGCGAAGCGACCAGCGCGTTCTTGGTGTCCAACAGCTCACGCTGGGCTTCGATCAGGCCAAACATGTTCAGTTCGTGCTCGGCCAAGGCGGCAAGGCTGTGAAACACCTCCAGCTCCGGCTCGCTTAAAGGCCTGGGGCGGGTATCGACCAGGCACAATGTGGCGATGTTGTGCCCCTGCTCGCCCCGCAAAGGGTGGCCCGCGTAGAAGCGCACGTAAGGCTCGCCGGTGACCATCGGGTTGTCGTGGAATCGCTCGTCCTTGAGTGCATCTTCAATGATCAAGGGCTGTTCCTGCAGGATCGTATGGCCACAGAACGATGTAGACCGCGGTGTCTCGGTGAGAATGTCGCACATCCCGGTTTTAGCCTTGAACCACTGCCGATCGCTGTCGATCAGCGCGATGTAGGCGATGGGGACATTGAAGACCTTCTTGCTCAGGTTGACGATCCGGTCAAACCGCTCTTCGCTTGGCGTGTCCAGCAGCTTGAGCGCGTACAGATCAGCCAGGCGCTCGGTCTCAGTCTCAGGGGCAAGGGGGGCGATCATGGATCACTTCTCGGATGCAAGCGGTGATGGGGAGGCACCAGGCGCTGGCCTGCCCATTGAACTTGTTGCAATGTCATCATATTCCGCGCCCGACCAAAGATCGTGGAACAACTTGCCAAATCGTAGACCCACTTATTCGAAACAGCGCGTAACAGCCCCGGTCGCTGCGTGATCTTCTAACACGCGGGTGCATCCCGAATAGTTGTTATTTCGAAATACACTTTAGGAATACCACACTTAATAACCAGAAAAATGCTTGCGAGACCCCGGCAGCAATCGCTAACTTATATGGGCCTGCTGCCTAATCCGCTCATCAAGACGGGTGGTATTTCGGGGTTGATGCAGGTCGCGGCCCGGGCACGGGCTCAAAAGAAAGGGCAGGGCATGATCGGGCACAGCACTTCGTTCCGGGGATACACCTTTAAGCAGTTATTGTTGGCCGTCATCGCACTGGCCCTTGTTGTGCGGGTCGTGTTCTCGGCGGTCCCCGCCCCCGAAGAAGACACCGTGACCGTCCACCCCGCCCAGAAAAACCCGCTCGTCCTGGCCGAGCAACCATCGATGCCGACAGAAGCGCCGATCGCCCCGCAGACGGACGCCTCGATTATCGAGGTGATGCCTTTTAATCCCAAGGGCAGCGTCCCCGCCCCGCTGATTGCCTCCATCCTCCGCCAGCATCGGCCGGAACTGACCGATCGGCAGGCGGACGAACTGATGGACACCCTGCCCCCGGGTGCCGAATCGCGCATGATCGTGATCCTGCCGCAGGGGGCCGAAGTAGCCGGGGACGAGACGTTCTAAACCAGCCATCTGATCTCGTCTTTGTCTATTCAACCTTCACCACCACCAGCGTGATGTCGTCGGCCTGGTCTGCTTCACCGCGCCAGTGATGGACGTCCTGGCTGACCGCCTGGATGATGTCCTGGGCCGAGCCTGATGCGCTGCGGCGGATGGCTTGTTTCAGCCGGTCCTTGCCGAATTGATCGCCCTGGGGATTGAAGCACTCCCAGATGCCGTCGGTCCCCACGACCAGCACGTCGCCGGGCTTAAAGTCGTCGGAGGCCAATTCATGAAACGACCAGTCGGCGGCGATGCCCAACGGGACATCCTGTCCTTCCAGTTCGAGGAAACGGTCTTCGGCGGGCCGGTAGACGAATGTCGGGTCGTGACCGGCCGAGAGGTAGCGGACCGAGATCGGCGGCAGGTCGGGCCGGGCGTCGTCGTCATTGACGGTGATGAGCATGTAGAACAGCGTCATGAAGCGTCCGGAGAAGCGGGACTCGCAGAGGCTCTGGTTCACGCCGGTGAACACTTCTTCGAGCGAACCGATCAGGGCGGCGCGGCTGCGGATCAGTGCCCGGCCGGTGGCCATGAGTAATGCCGCCGCGATCCCGTGCCCGGTGACATCACCGACGGCAACCGCGATGGTGTTGGGCGCAAGCCGATCGACCTGGATGAAGTCGTAGTAGTCGCCGCCGGTCTCGTCGCAATACTCGCTGTGCCCGGCGATGTCGAGCCCGGGGACACTCGGCGCCGCGTCGGGCAGCAGTGCCTGCTGGACCTGCATCGCCACCGCTAAGGCCTCACGCACCTCGATCTGGTCGCGCAGCTTCGGGACCATTTCGTTAAAGGCGCGGCCGACTTCGCGGATCTCATGAGCCGCATTGAGATCCGTCACCTTGGCGTCCAGGTCGCCGGCCGCGACACGGTTGGCGACCTCGGCGACCTCGATGATCGGCCGGCTCATCCGCTTGGCCTGCCGCCAAACCAGCAGCAGCACGATGATCAAAGTGGCGCTGATCAACACACCGGTGTTGATCAGCGACGACTGGATCTGCTCGTTGACCTGCGCGATGACCTGCTCGGCCGGGGCGGTGATCGCGGCGGTCGGAGCGAGGATCGCGGCAAAGGCAGGCGGTTCACCCGGGGGGGACACCGGGCCGTAGGCGATCATCGTGTCGCGCCCGCCGATCGTCGCCCGCCGGACACCCACACGGCGATTGACCAGGTCGTCGAGCACGGCCCGGCGGTCGTCCGGGTCGTCGAACCGGATGGTGGCGGCGTTGCTCCCCGCCGGCATCGGACCGCCGGGGTCCATCACCTGGAACTGTGCATCCAGGTTCGCCGCGATGTAGACGTCGTCCATTGCCGGAAGTTGCGCCGTAGGGTCGAGCCGGTCTGCAGCGTTTGTCACCGGGCGGAAAGGGGTGAGGAACATCAGGCCCGCCTGCTCGCTCCAATCGGTGTGGACCTTCGTGTTGTCCAACACCTTGCTGTACGGGATATCGATCGCGGCGACGCCGATGGCTCGGCCCTGAGCATCTCGGATCGGCTGAGCGAAGGTCGCCACGATCTGTCGGGTCGACTGATCAACCTGCGGCGGCACAATGATTGGTTGATCGGCCTGCATCGTCTGGACAAACCACGGCCGAAGGTGCGGGGCATAGTCCGAGGCGAAAGCCGCCTTGCCGGGGTAAGACACGTGCACCCCGATGTCCAACGCGATGTATTGCCAGAGGATCAGATCGTCCGCCTGGTCGTGGACCTGGCGGAAGACTTCGGGCATGGTACTTAGCCGAAGCGCATCGGCCTGACGCAAGGCGTCGTCTTCGGGCCGACCGTGATCCACCAGCAGCGTTACCGGCTGGGCATAGCTGACCGGCTCGGCGGTAAAACGACGGTCGGCGCGGACCTGGCCATGCAGCTCGCTGACCACCAATTCCGGCAACTGCGAGGGCTCATCACGATAAAAAACCCCAAAGGTATCGGGCGAAATCACCCGCCCCGGCTTGTCAGGCACCTCGTCTTGTAGCCGACGCTCGGCTTCCGAAGCCTGGATCTGAAGTAACGCAAAGATCAGCTTGCTGTCACGCTCCAGCGAGCCGGCATAACTCTCGGCCACACGCTCGAGCTCGAGCTCAGCCTGCCCCGTCAGGTCTTCGCGCATCTGCGTATCCAACCGCTCACGGAGATTGGACATCGAAAAGTACTGCACCGTGCGGATCGCCAGGATCGGCAAGATCGCCGCGAGCAGCAACACCGACAGCAATTTGTTTCGGATCGACATCGGAGAACTCGAAGACAACGCGGCCGCTTAACGTAGCTTAACCAAGGCGGGCTGCTTAGTCGCAGGTTCACAACTCAGTTGGTGCTTTCGCCACCGACGCGGGGTACGAGTCGGCTTAGGCCTTCAAGGTCCAACAACTTCTGGACCGCATCGAGTACCCGCCGATCGCCCGCAAGGTTTTGGTCATCTGCACGGAAACGGACCTCGAAGTACCCCACACCGAGTGTGACTTCCTGTTGATTCTGTTCCACGACCGGGTAGCGATCATTCAGCAACGGCGGGGTGCGGTCCGTGTCCGGCCGGGAACGCAGGTTCAGGTGGGCGGAAGCAACCAACTGGCCACGCCGGTCCAGCCAACGGAATTGGATCAAGCCGTGCTCATACCGGCTGGATACGCGGACGGCCTCGGTCTCGACCTCGCCCACACGTGCTTGCCGGCCGTACGGATGCATCACCCGGTCTAAGTTGTCCGACAACCCCTGGGCCTGATTTTTCAATTGATCCTGCATCACCCGGTAGGGCTCTCGGCGCTGCTGAATCAGCTCCTCGAGCTCGATCTTTTCGAGCGCCAACAAGCCCTGAAGCCGTTGGCGGTCCCACGGGTCTTCGGCGTGATAGGCCTTGGCTAGCAGGGTAAACCTTGCAACTTCCTGATGCAGGTGATCGATCATAGAGAGCACCTCGCTCCGGGACATGACCTCGTCTTCGGGTCGCAGTTCACCTCGCAATAACCGACGCAGGCGCACAATGCGTTCTCGATAGACAGCGGTTTGGGTGTCGACCAACTGGGCCTCAACACGCTGAACTTGGGGGGGCCTTGGATTTGCCACGACGCGTAGTGCCGCGGCAACCGCCTTGAGCCTCTCGCTGGGCACGCGGATCGCTTGTTCCAGCCTATCCTCGATCAAGCGGGATTTTTCGCGGTATTCAAGGCACTGGCCGGTGACCCAGCCCGCGTCGCGGGTCAGATCGATTTCGGTATGGCCAGGCTGTGCAACCGCAGTGCTGATAAAGAGCAGGCACAGGACGAGCATGGCGTGTTGATAAACCCGGTTCATAAACCCATTGTACCCGTATTAAGGGTAATACTGCTGCAAAAATCCGTTATGCCTGCACGGATCACGAGATCAAGCCGACCGAACCGGTACACGGGTGATTGCTGTGTATGATTTGTTGACAAAATGTCAATGGTTGGCCAAACGCAGTCAGGTAAACACCGGGGTGTTTGGCTTGTTTGGGTGTCAAGGGCGGTTGAGGCTTTGTCAAGTCGTGCATGGGGCCAACGGAGCATTGACACGACCCCATGCTGGTGGATAAGTTTGTTCTTCGCGTTTGATTTCTTGCCCTTGGCCGACCGACCCCAAGGAATGTGACCTCGAGAGGAGCGCGGGTCGGTCAGAAGCGGCCGAGGTAAATACATGGCTACCGACCAGGGAACGGCATGACGATGACCCGCATCGATGCTGCGCAGTGGCGCGACATGATGGGATACCTCCGCGAGCAGCACGGCACCATCTGCCGGCAATGGTTCGAAGAGCTCGAACCGCTGAGCCTGGACGGCGGCGTGCTGGAGATCCAGACCTCGACCAGCGTGCAGCAAAACTATCTGCAGCGCAGATGTCTTGACCCATTTATCGAGTCGGCCCAGCACGCGCTCAACCGGCTGGTCAGCGTCCAGTTCATCAGCGAGAGCCAGCAGTCCGCAAAGAAGAACAGCCAGGCCTCGTCGAACGGCAAGGCCCCCGCCTCCAAGCCCGTCAGCGTCCCCAGCCCGACGCCCGAGCACCTGCTCAGCGAGTTTGATGCGGACCAGATGGTCCTCTCGCCCGACTATTCGTTCGACAACTTCATCAGTGGGCCCAATAACCGCTTGGCCTGCGCCGCGTCGGTCGCCGTCGCCGACCAGCCGGGCACGGCCTACAACCCGCTGTTTATCCACGGCGGCGTCGGGCTGGGTAAGACCCACCTGCTCCAGGCGATCTGCCAGAAGATCCTCAACCAGCACCCCGACTATCAGATCCTCTACGTGTCGTGCGATGCATTTATGAATCAGTTCATCGAGTGTGTCCGGGCCGGCAAGATGAGTGAGTTCCGACACCGTTACCGCCACGTGGACATGCTGGTGATCGACGACATCCATTTCCTGGCCAACAAAGACCGCAGCCAGGAAGAATTCTTCCACACCTTCAACGAGCTCTATCAGAACAATAAGCAGATCGTGCTCAGCTCGGACGCGCCGCCCAACGAGATCCCCCAGCTCGAAGAACGCCTGGTAAGCCGGTTCAACTGGGGCCTGGTCGCGCCGGTGACTCGGCCCAGCTTCGAGACCCGGATCGCGATCCTCAAGGCCAAGGCCCAGCTGCGTGGTGTCATGGTACCCCCGGAAGTTATTGATCTGATCGCCAAACGGATCGAGACAAACGCCCGGGAATTGGAAGGCGCCATCACCAACCTCCAAGGCCGGGCCAAGATCGAAAAACACCCCATCAACCTTGCACTGGCACACCAGGTCTTTGGTGAAGAGCCCCAGTCCAAGACCAGCCAGGTCACGCTGCAGAACATCATCGACGCGGTCACCGGCTTCTACAGCGTCAAGCTCCAGGACCTCCAATCCCGGCGGCGGCACAAGTCCGTCACCGAGCCAAGGCAGGTCTGTATGTGGCTGGCCCGCAAAAACACCCGCTTCTCACTGGAAGAGATCGGGGGCTACTTCGGCGGGCGGGACCACACCACCGTGATGCATTCGATCAAGATCGTCGATCAACGCAGCGAAGAAAACCCCCGATTTGCCGCGCAGGTCCGCCAGCTCAACGATCAGATCCAGGCGAATCACGCGCCGGCCTAAACCCAACCGTTCAATCCGGAAATGATCCCACTCATGCCAATTGGGTTGGGTTATATTCATTTGACAGACAAGGCCCCTTCTTCGCTGTCTTCTGGGATGTGGATAAAACCTGCAAAAGCGCGCATCCCGGATCGTCTTCCACCCCTTTGAATCCTGCCTTGATAACAACAAACCTTCTGGTCAATCGGGTATTAACCTGGTACCCGGACCATACGGTCATGACTGCGGGTGATACCACGTCCGAACAGACAGATTGTTATTCTAAAAATATCGCTATAAGACATTTAAAAACAAAAACTTGTGGTCTTAATTAGTCGATATCCCCATTCTGACAGGGCACGATAGAAGAAGAAGAATTTAAAACTACATTTCTCTACTAGAAGTCTTACATCACTTCTCAAATCTCATACCGCATCTGTATCCGCCCTAACATTTCTCATTCTCGGGATGTGGGAAACTCCTCTCTGGGCTGACAACGGGGACACCAAACCGTTGTGCGCCCAGCGACCCGCCCTGTCTTGAGCATCGCCCGGCAGGGGCGTCGTGCACAACGCTGGCCGGACCGTCCATAGACCTGGTGTTTGTCTTGATATCCCCCACTCTGACCAGAAGCATCGACGTAATCACGCAGGGTTGACCCGCCTTGCTCGATCGCGCGGGTCAGCAGTGTCCGCATCGCTCGGCACAGACGGGCCGATTGATCAGGCCCAATCTGGTTGGCCGGGGTGAGCGGGTGCAGGCCACACCGGAAAAGCAGCTCATCAACGTAGATGTTGCCTAGGCCGGCAACCACCTGCTGGTCCAGCAGCGCGGCTTTGATCGGTCGCCGTGTAGCAAGCAGCGCCCGCCGCAGCTGACCCGGGGTTACGCTCAATCCATCAGGACCCAGGGCGGACCATCGCTGCTGGTCCCGCTCTCGTGTGTCGGTGAAGGTCCATACCCCGCCAAAGCGGCGTGGGTCGATGAATCGCAGCTCGGTGTTGCCGGCGAATTGCCAGATGACATGGCAGTGGGCCGGGGCCGGGCTGATTTTGGGATCGGGCGAACTTGTTTCAGGGATCGGGCGTCTGATTGGCGTGGTGGGGAGCCTGCGGTTCGTAGATGAGAGGCGGAGTTGGCCGGACATCCCCAAGTGAATCACAACGCAAGGTCGGGGCCCGCCATGGTGAGCACGCTCCGCGACGAGGGCGAGTTGTTTTCCGTGGCGGTCGATGCGTTCGATCGTATGTTCCCCGAGCAGGGCCGACCTATCACGGATTCCTCTCACAACGTCGGCCCGTCGAACCTTCACCGCCTCGATCCGTCTGCCGATCAACTGCTTGGCCAGGCCCCGGCGTACGCACTCGACTTCCGGCAGTTCGGGCATGGATGGATTGTAGGCGTTGGCCCGGCTCAGTCATATCCTGCCGCCGCCAACCCGACACCGCTATACTCGCCCGTTCTCTTCGCCAGCCACGACCGTGACCCCGAAAGGTTTGTCCGATGACCGACAATGACGCCGACGCCTCACTGATCCAGGATGTCAACCAGGCCGCCCAGCAGCTTAAGAACGAGGTCGGCAAGATCGTCGTAGGCCAGGACGAGGTGATCGAGCAGCTGTTCATCTGCCTCTTCACCCGTGGCCACGGGCTGCTGGTCGGTGTGCCGGGCCTGGCCAAGACCCTGCTCGTCTCGACCGTCGCACAGACCCTCTCGCTGGCCTTCAACCGCATCCAGTTCACCCCCGACCTGATGCCCTCGGACATCACCGGTACCGAGGTGATCGAAGAAAACAAGACGACCGGCCACCGCGAGATGCGTTTTGTCAAGGGCCCGGTGTTCGCCAACGTGATCCTCGCGGACGAGATCAACCGGACCCCGCCCAAGACCCAGGCGGCGCTGCTCGAAGCGATGCAGGAGCGTCACGTCACCGCCGGGGGGATGCGTCACGCCCTGCCGCTGCCGTTCTTTGTCCTAGCGACGCAGAACCCGATCGAGCAGGAGGGCACCTACCCCCTGCCCGAAGCCCAGTTGGACCGGTTTATGTTCAATATCAAGGTCGGCTACCCGACCGAGGCCGAGGAGATGGAGATCGTCAAGCGGACGACCAGCCGGCAGAAGGTGACGGTCGAGTCGGTGCTCACGGCCGAGCGCGTGATGCAGGTGCAAGAGCTGGTGCGGGACGTTCCGGTGGCCGACCACGTGGTGCAGTACGCCCTGCGGCTGGTCCGCGCGACACGTTTCCCCGACCGAGGCCAGCCCGACCCAAGGCCGGACTTCCTGGCCAACTACCTGCGCTGGGGTGCCGGCCCTCGGGCGAGCCAGAACCTGATCCTCGCGGGCAAGGCCCACGCGATTTTGCACGGCCGGACCCACGTCGAGCCCGAGGACATCCAGTCCGTCTCCCTACCCGTGCTCCGACACCGCATCCTGACCAACTTTGCCGCCGAGGCCGACGGCGTGAGCAGCGACGACCTGATCACGCAGCTGCTCGATTCGATCAAGGTCGATGCGAGCAGTGATAAGCAGGCCGAAGCGGTGCTGCGTTAGGCTTTAAAACCATGTATGCACACGGATTTACACGGATAAATCCTGTGTTATATCTGTGTTTATCCGTGTTCATCCGTGGCCAAAACAATGCCTTCATCAACAGCCTCATTTACCAGCTACCTCGACCCCGAGACGCTCGCGCGTGTCGGGTCGTTGGAGATGCGGGCGCGGATGATCGTTGAAGGCCTGATGACCGGGATGCACCGCTCGCCCATGCAGGGGTTCAGTGTCGAGTTCGCCCAGCACCGCCAGTACGTGCCCGGCGATGACACCCGGTTCCTCGACTGGAAGGTGATGGCCAAGACGGACAAGCTGTACCTCAAGCAGTACGTCCGCGAGACGAACCTGGACATGATGATCTTGGTCGATGTCTCAGCGTCGATGGAGTACACCTCGGCCAAGCGGTTTACCGGGGGCACGCCGACCGCCGACCTGATGAATAAGGGCGAGCCGCCGACGGGGCAGGGGCGCGACTTCAAGGGCAAGCCGCCCAAGGGCTGGCGGAAGATGGACCACGCCTGCGCGTTGGCGGTTGCGTTTGCCCAGCTCGCGCTGACCCAGGCCGACCGCGTTGGGCTGGGTATCTTTGCCGACGATGTGAAGCGTTCGACCCGGCTAAGCAACAGCTCGGGGCACTGGCGGGATATCACCCAGGCGCTGGTCGATTCGGAGATCGTCGGCGAGCCGAGCACGCAGAAGGCGACGGCCGACACGGTGCGCGGGCGCACGAACCTGGCGGCGATGTTCGATAAGATGCTGGCCCAGCTCAACCGCAAGACCTTGATCATCCTGATCAGCGACCTGTTCGACGAGATCGAGGGGTTGGAGAAAGGGCTGGCCCGGCTGCGCTACCGTGGGCACGACGCCATGGTGCTCCAGATCATGGACACCGCCGAGTTGAGCTTCCCCTTCCGCGGCGCAAGCGAGTTCAACGGGATGGAGGGCGAGGGCCGGCTGCCCGTGGACCCCCAGGCGATCCGCAAGGCCTACCTTGAAGTGGTCGAGGAGCACAACCGCAAGGTCGAGCGCGCCTGTCAGAAGTTTCAACTTGATCACCTGCTGCTGAACACGAGCGAGAACCTCGGCCCGCCGCTGAGCCACTTTTTGGCCAAGCGCGCGGCGATGATCGGACGGGGGAGCTAAACCAAAGCGATGGCGTTGTTGATTGCACAGGCCGGCCTCTTCACCGCCCCCGTTCTTGCGGGGGTCGGCGCGGCGGCGGTGACGATCCCGATCATCATCCACCTGATGAGCCGGATCCGCCGCCGGCCCGAGCCATGGGGCGCGATGCGCTTCCTGCTTGAGGCCTACCGCAAGCAGAAAAAGAAGCTGCAACTCGAGCAGTGGCTGTTGCTGTTGACCCGATGCCTGCTGGTACTGTTCGCGGGTCTGGCGTTGTCCGGCCCGCTGCTGACCGGGTGCAGCGACGGGTCGTTGAGCTTCGGGCCGCGCGGCCGGGTGGTGTACATCGTCATCGATGACGCTTTATCAACCCAGACGACGGTGGGCGGCGACCAGACCCGGCTTGACGGCTTGAAGAAGCAGGCGCTCGCGGTGGTGGATCAGCTCGAGCCGGGGGACAAGGCGGCCATCGTCCGCATGGGGCGGCCGGCTCAATTCGTAGTGGAACAGCCGACCGACGACAAGGCCGCATTGACCGATGCGATCCAGGAGATTGAGCCGCGGTTCAGCCGGGGCGAACTGATCGATGGGTTGATGCTGGTCCAAGGCTCGATGAACACTGTGGGGGTGAGGGACGGCGACGCGGTGGTGGTGCTGCTCAGCGATTTCCCGCGCTCGGCCGAGTACCTCGAAGCGGCGGTCCCGCCGGAGCTGGAGACGCTGAGCGAGCGGGCGAAGATCGTCACGGCCCTGCCGGCGCAGAGCACGGACAACGTGCAGGTGGTTTCGGTCACCCCGGACCGGCGTATGATCGTTGCGGATCAGGGCGGCGCCGGCGCGATCGGGGTCGAGGTCCAGCTTCGTCGTTTTGGTGGCCAGCAGCAGCCGATGACCCTGCCGCTCCAGGTCAGGCTGCTGGACTCAGCGGGCGCGGTGCTTTCGGAAGCAACCCGCAAGGCGCGCTGGGGCGGTGGTGACCCGGAGGCAAAGGTGAGTCTGGACATGCCCGCGCCGCTGAACAATGACTTGTTGGCTGGCGGCCGCGAGTTGATTGTTGAGGCTAGGTTGTTGGCGGAGAACGAAGAAGCGGGGGTCGATGGGTTGCCCGCGGATGATGAGGGCCGGGCCGTCGTTCGGTTGCGCCGTCAACTGCAGGTGGCCATGGTCGACAGCGAGCAGAGGGTCAACGAGCAGCCCGGGGCGCTGCAGCCGTGGCAGTGGGTCCCGGCCGCGCTCACGCCGTTTGGTCCGGGGGCCGGCGGGCCGTTCGAGCTCACCGCGCTGTTGCCGACCGCGATCAACGGCAGCACGCTCGAAGCGATCGATGCCGTGGTGGTGCTTCGGCCCGATGAGATGACCACGCGCGGCTGGGACGCGCTCGCGGGCTTTGCCCGGGACGGCGGCCTGGTGTGGGTTTTCTCCCCGGCCGTGCTGACCGAGGCGGCCTGGGCGACGAAGATGGTGTCCGCGTTTGATCTGCCGTGGCAGGTGGATGAGCAGCTCTCGGTTTTTGAGCCGGACGACGATGCCCAAGTCTCGGACCTGCCCGGTGTCGACCAGACCACCCCGCCGCCGCCGCTGCTCCAGTACCTCGCCGCGGACTGGCGGGAGAAGCTGGGGTGGATTGATGTTGCCATCCGGGTGCCGCTTTCGGTGCCGGCCGAGGACCGCTGGATCGCCATGCTGCAGGAGCAGGTCGACGACACCGATCGGCAGGCGGTCATGGCGTCGCGCCAGATCGGGCGAGGCGGCCTGGTGTTTACCGCCACCGCGCTCGACACGCGCTTTACCAACCTGCCGGCCCGGGCGCTCTTTGTCCCGCTCATGCGCGACACCTTGCGGGGTGTCCTCGGCGCGAACGGCGGGCTGGTGCCGGTGACCGCGGGTGATCGGCCTGCCCTGGACAACTCGTGGCGCGGCGCAGGTGAGTTAACATCGATCGACCGTACAAGTGATGCAACCGCTGAACCATTAATGGTCGAGTCCGATGGCTCTTCGATCATGCTTCGTGACCCGGCCCAGCAGCCGGGCGTCTTCACCGGCCGGGCGGGTGGCGCGCCAAGACTGCTTGCGGTCAACCCCGATGCCAGCGCGGGCGATACCTTCACCGCCCAGCCCCAGCTCGAGCAGTTCCTCGATCAGCTCGGTACTTGGTCTTTCTGGTCCCAGCGAGAGCAGGAAGGCGGCGTCCTGGATCGTGGAAAGACGCGCGAGGACCTGACCTGGGTGTTGCTCTGGGTTGTCCTTGGCTTGCTCTTGTTAGAGACGCTGCTCGCCCGACGCTTTAGTCACGCGACGGATACCAGCAAGCCTACGGTCGTCGGCCGGGTCCTCGGTGCGCTGCACGGCGAAGCCACCGCCGTCAAGCCCGCCGCCGGCTCGGCATCGACGGGGGGTGGGGCATGATCCAGACCACCCAACTCGCCCTGGCCAGCCTGCTCGACCGTGTCTTCGGGCTGGACGACTCGATGTCGCTGGGCCAGGACAACACCGCGCTGGGCTGGGAATACCCCTTGCCGGCCTGGGGCTGGGTGATGGTGATCCTCGCCGCAGTCATCATCGCGCTGATGAGCTACACCCGCCTCGAAGGGGCGCGTTGGATGCGGGTCCTGCTCGCCTCGCTGCGTGCGCTGACCCTGCTGGTGATCGCGGTGCTGTTGGTCGGGCCGATGATCGTGCGGACCGATGTTACCGAGGAGCCGGACTGGCTGCTGGTTATGGTCGACCGCAGCGCCTCGATGAACTTCGAGGATGTGGAGGTCGGCATCGATGGCTTGCAGACCCCCCAAGTGATCAGCCGGGAGGCCTCGCTACGCGCGGCCCTGGCCGAGCAGATGGCGGTTTTTGGTGAATCGGGTCTGGGAAAGGGCCGGCGGGTGCTCTGGTTTGGCTACGACCGCGAGGCATACCCGATCGATGCGCCCACGGTCGGTGATGGGGTCGATGGGGAACCCTCGCCGAGGATCAACAATCTGGCTGAACCCGAGGTGCAGGCCACTAACCTGCGTTCCGCGTTGGACCAGGCGCTACAAGCCGCCGCCGGCCGGGCCGTCTCCGGCATCGTGCTCTTTGGTGACGGCCAGTCCCCCCAGCCCACCGACGAAGATTTTGCCCGGCAACTCATGGTCAACGGGCTGCAGGTGCCGGTGTTTTCCGTGCAGCTCGGCTCGGCCGCGCAGCGACTGGACCTCGCCATCGAGCGGGTCGACCTGCCCGCCTCGGCGTTTGCGGGCGACCTGGTCCCCGTCGCCGTGACGGTCCGCCGGCAGGACATCCCCCCCGGTGTCGTGGACGGGCTGGCCATCGACCCGGCGGACGTGGTTATCCGGCTGGTGCACCCCGAGACCGGTGAGGTCTTCGACACCCAGACCCTCGAACAGGACGGGTTTGGCAGCCCCGTCCGCCTGCAGGTCCGCAGCGACAAGGCCGGCGACCTGGACCTTTCCGTCGAGGTGGCCTACGAGCCGGGCGAAGGCGGGGCATCAACAGTCGGCAGCGACGCGCTGGGCGAGGGCTACACCGAGCTCGCCGTCAGCAACAACCGCCGGCAAGCGAGCGTCGAACTAATCAGCCGACCGATGCGGGTGCTCTACGTCGATGGTGCGCCGCGCTGGCAGTACCGCTACCTCGTCTCCATGCTCCTCCGCGAGCAGTCGATCGACTCGTCCATGCTCTTGGTCGAGGCCAGCCCCGACTTTGTCCAGGAGGGCAACACGCGGATCACGCGCTTCCCCCAGACCGCCGAGGAGATCCGCCAGTACGACGTGATCATCATCGGCGATGTCCACCCCCGCTTCTTCTCCGACCGCCAGTTCACCCTCATCCGCGACCACATCTCCTCGCGCGGTGCGGGTCTATTGTGGATCGGCGGGCCGAGGTACACCCCCTCGTTCTACACCGACACCGACCTGGCCCTGCTGCTGCCGATGACCAGCCCCGGGTCGGTGGGCCGGCTGGTGCCCAGCCAGGGCCGGACCTTCGATGTCGAGCCGACCGACGCCGCCACCCTGCTCAACCTGATGCAGTTGTCGCTGAACCGCGGCGATGTGGAGAACCCCGATGAGCCGGACTGGCCAGAGGACCTGCCGCCGCTGTACTGGGCCCAGGACCTGGGCCCGCTCCAGCCGGGGGCCAAGACCCTCGCGGTTGCCCCGGGCATGGTCGATGGCGAAACCGGGCTGGCCGCGCCCCTAGTCGCCCTGTACCGCTATGGAGCGGGCGAGGTGATCTACGTTGGGACGGACGAGACCTGGCGCTGGCGCAAGGCCGGCGGCGAGGTCTACTTCGAGCAGTTCTGGATCCAGCTCATCCGCAAGCTCGGGCGACAACGTATCCAGTCTGCGGATGACCGCGCGACCTTTACCGTCAGCCCGCCGGTCGTCGACCTGGGCGCCACCCAGCTTGCCGAGCTGGTGATCGACGACCCGGCCCTGGTCGGGACCGCGCCGCCCAAGGTCCGGGTCGCCGTCTATCGCCAGGGCGAAGAAGACACCGGCGAGCCCGTCGGCGAACTCGAGCTCCGCCCCACCGGGTCATCCGGTGAGGCCGGCACCGCCCCACGCGCCACCTACTCCACCACCTGGCGCTCGGACCGCCCCGGGCTCTATACCCTCAAGGTCAGCGAGCCCCTGTTCGAGTTCCTCGACCTCTCGGCCCCCGCGGAAATCCGCGACCCGGCCCAGGAACTCGCCCGCGCCGCCACCGACCACACCCGCCTCCAACTCCTGGCCGCATCAAGCGGCGGCGAAGTCATCCCCCTCGATAACCTGGCCCTGCTCAACGGCAAGATCGAAGACCTCTCCCGCGAGATCAGCACCGAGACCCGCAAACCATTGACCAACACGCTCGTCGCCCTGGTCGTCATCTTGCTGCTGCTCACCGCTGAATGGATCATCCGCCGGCTGATCAAACTGATCTAAGCCGCGCGGCAACAAGACCGGGCATGATGAATCATGCCTTGTTCATCCACAACAGTGATCCGAACAAGCGTTTTTCTACTTCCGAACCAATCGATCAGACCATCACGTGTGCAGTCACATGACATCTCCGGTTCACCCCGTCGTGAGATCAGGCGAGATCGATACTGAATGCCTCACGTCAAGTTGATATCCTTGTCCTACAGCGGCCCGCGTACCATTGATAAAAAGAACGTGGCCGAGCCACGTTGATCACGAGGTTTCTGATGTCCGTGTTTCATCTGGCCATGACCGTGCGAGACCTGGACCAAGCGGTCTGGTTCTATGGCGATGTGCTTGGGTGCAAGCCGGGTCGATCGACCGACACCTGGGCCGATTTCGATTTCTTTGGCCACCAGCTCTCGCTGCATGTCGGTGAGGCGGTGACCGACCGAGAGACCAATTCACGTGTTGCCGGCAGCGCCGTACCGATTCCTCACTTCGGGGCCGTACTTGAAGGGGACACTTTCGACACGGTGCTCGACCGGCTCGATACGCATGGCGTCAGCTTGCTGGTCCCCGTCAAGCTCCGCTTTCCCGGCGAACCCGGAGAGCAACGCTCCTGTTTCCTTCGAGACCCCAGTGGCAACGCCCTGGAGTTTAAGACCTTCAAGAAGTCCGAAGAAGTCTTCGCGCTCTGAGACCAAAAGCAGGCCTCTAACCCCGCTTACCCGTCACCTCAAATCCTGTAAGCCAGGACGCCCTGCTCGGTATCAGCTTCGTCATGTATCTTGCAGAACAGGTGGACCAGGTGCGGGTCGAAGAGCTCCCCTGCTTTCTGGGTAATCTCGGCCAAGGCCTGTTCGGCAGACCAGCTTGGTTTGTAGATCCGGGGGCTGCGCAGCGCGTCATAGACATCGACCAGACGCACGATCCGCGCGGCCAGGGGGATGTCGGTGCCCGCCAGCCCGTCGGGGTAGCCCCGTCCGTTCCAGTCCTCGTGGTGGTGGCGGGCGATGGTTCGGGCCAGCGCGAAGAAGGGGTTGTTGCCCAGGATCGCTTCGCCGGCCAGGGGGTGGGTCTGGATCAGGTCGCGTTCGTCGTCGGTCAGCGGGCCGGGCTTTTTGAGCACACGGTCGGGGATGTGGATCTTGCCGATGTCGTGGAGGATGGCGGACAGGCCCAGGTGCTCGGCGTCGGGGTCGGGCATGCCGGTGGCCAGCGCGAGCCGGCGGGCCAGGTGCTCGATCCGGCGGACGTGCTCGCCCGTGTCGTCGTCCCGGGCCTCGCTCGCGACCGCCAGCATCAGCACCGCGTCCAGGTTCGCCCGCCGAAGCTGCTGGGTCCTCTGCACGACGCGCTGCTCCAGCTCGTTGTTCTGCTCGCGGATCTGATGCGCCTGCTCGCTCACCGTCTTCGTCAACTCCGCAGTTTGCCGGACCAACTCACGCTGGGACGACACATCGATGAGCGTCATCACGCGGAGCCCCGGCCTGTCGCCGGTCACGGTCGCCGACACGGCGTTGCCCGAAGCGATCACGGGGACCACCCCGCCCCCCTTCCGTTGTAGGTTCAGCTCCGACTCGGCCGGCTCGTGAAATCGCTGCAGCACCGAACCAAGCTGGGCACGGTCGTGCTCGATCGCGCAGAGCGTGGCCAGCTCGGTTCCGTTCAGCCCGCCGGACGGGTACCCAAGCATCGTTTCGAGCCGGGGATTCGCATGGGCGATGAGCCCCCGCGCGTCGACCAGCGCCGCGCCGCAGAACAGCGCGTCGAGCGTTGCCTTCATCTTGCAGACCTCGCCGGGCATCGGGGCGTATCGTAGCCCACAACCGCCCCACCGCGTTACACTCCCGGGCATGAGCGACGAACCCCGCATCATCTACCTGGAAGAAAAGGTCGCCTATCTTGAGAAACACATCGGCGACCTGGACGAGGTCATCCGCGACCTCGCCGGTCGGCTCCGCAAGCAAGGCGAGGGCGTCGACGCGGTCCGCAAGATGCTCGAGGACCACCTCAACGAACAGCCCGACCCCGGCGACGAGAGGCCGCCGCACTGGTAAACCATCACACCACGACCATCACCGTTTCATTGAAACGGACGCCCCGTCTTCTTCCATGAAGTTCAGGCGTAAACCTTCAATGTAAGAGTACTTTTGGTCGGCCAGGTGTTCTGCCCGTCGTCAGTCCAAAGGCGAGCTAATCAAAAAGTAAACCGCAAGCCGAACGTGAGTGACCAGTTCAACTCGGCGCGGTTATCGATCTCCTGGGCGATCGGGAAGCGGACCGCCATCTCGGCGGCCCAGTTCGTTGCTTCGATCAGGATGCCCGGGCCGATCAGCGCTTCGAAGTCACCGTTGGTTTCGTAGCGGTTGTTGAACTCGAGCGTGAGGTAGGTCGACTTGGTCGTGTCGATGGTGTACTCATCCGGGTCGATGCGGTACAGGTACGAGCCGTCGAGACGGACGGCGTCGGCTTCACTGTCGGAAAACTCGATGCCGGTCGGGTCGTCGCCGGTGTTCCATTGGTACATCGCGTGGGCGCCGACGCCGTGGCGCCCCTGGATCGCGGTCAGCGCGACGCCGGCGAACGGATCGAACGAGTCGCTGGAGAACCCGTCCCAGTAGCTGGGCAGTTCGATGCCGACCATGGCCGACATCCGGACGGTGTCGATGTTGCCTATGTCATCCTGGTAGAACCGGTACTTGAACATGGTCCGGATGTCTTCAAGCCCGAAGGATTCGCTGTTGCTGGTCGCGGGCTCCGAAAAATCGCGGTACGTAACCGGGAGGTGCATCATGAGCGTCAGGTCCGCGGTGATGCCGTGCGCCAAGATCGTCTCGACGGTGTATTGATCGAGTTTGAATGGGCCATCGGCGCGTTGCCCGTCGTAGGACTCATAGGCGGCTACCGTCCGGATCGAGGTGATGCCTTTGCCTGGGGAGGTCGCCGATGGGGTATACAAGACCTCCTGCGCATGCAAGGCGTGCGGCCCCATAAGGCAAACGATCAAGAGCGCCATTGGAACAATTCGCATGTACGTGGTTTTCATCAGCCACCTGCCTTTTCATTGAAGGTGACCTCGCCGGGGGTAAAGCCCGCGTCATCGATGATCGCGGTGATCTGGTCGGCGGTCAGGGACTGGCCTGGCGTGAACGCGATCAGGACCCGGCCGTCTCCGAGATCGATCTGTGATGCCTCGATCTCATCCACGCGGTCCATGATTAGGCTGATGTTGTGGGAACATTGCGGGCAGCTCATGCCCGCGACCTGGACGATCGCGTCGGCCGATTCGGGGGTCACGACCAGGTAGGATCCGGCGATGTTGCCGTTCTCATTTGTGGTGGTGGCACAGCCTGCAACGCCAAGTGTGAGCGCAGCAAACAGCAGGGTGAATAGGTACTGAAGCTTCATGTCTATCTTCCTTGTTTGGGGTCAATGATTTAGCGGATGGTTCAAAAATCGGTGTGCAACGCGCGCACCGATCCTTTGGGTATTCCGCTAGGTCAACCACTGACAAAGAAGAGACAGCCGCTGGTTAACGGTCTGGGGCGTTGTTGCTCGATATGAGCCGGGGTGTCGTCCCTGGGGATCATCGGCGTCGGTTGATATGACAGCCGGCGATGGATGGTGCGGGGTAAACAAATCGGTGACACGGACCCGTTCCGGGCCGGGCGTAGCCGGCATGGGTGTTGGTCGGCTGTCATCGCAACAGCAATCGCTCGCACAGTGGCAGGCTTCAGGCGGGCAGCAAGACCTCTCAGCTGAGACCACACCGCCCATGGTCGAGGTCGGTGACGTGATATCCCAGGCCAACAACAGCGGCTGCAGGGCGAGTATCAGAATGGCCACGAAGAGTTGTTTTGCCATGATCACGTCTCTTGACATGATTCTAGCCAGTTTATGAGTGCTTATCTCTTTCATTCATCATGAGATCTCAACCACAGATCATTTATTTAGACGGATGCCACCCCCTTCTCACCTCACCCGGTCCAGGGCCAGGCCGTGGGCGTCGTTGTACCGTCGGCCGAGGTTGTGCCAGTCGAAGTGTTCGCTGTAGCCTTCGACGGTGTTGCGCAGGCTGATACGCTCGCGGCGGGAGAGCTGGCAGTATCGGAACATGACCTCACAGAGCTGGTCGGCGGCCTGGTGATAGCCCTGGGTTCGGCGGTTGATGCAGAACAGGCCTTTCTCCGCGTGGTCGGGCATGAGATGGGCGAGGTAGCTGCCGAAGCCCGAGAGGTCGCTGGTCACGGCCGGGACGCCCAGGGCGATCGACTCGAGCGGGGTATAGCCCCAGGGCTCGTAGTAGCTGGGGAAGACGCCCAGGTGCGTGCCGCGGACAAAGTCTTCGTACTCCATACCCCACAACGGGTTGACCGGGTTGATGAACTCGGGGTGGAAGACGATCTTGACCTTGTCGTCGGGGTGGTTGAGCAGGTTGCAGCGGCGGATCTCGTTGAGCGTGGCGTCGCCCTGGTCGTCGACCAGGTCGTGGGTCACGATGCTGGGCAGCCCGTCGCGCTTCCAGGCGTGGATCGACCGCCGCATCCGCAGACGCCAGTACTCGTCCACCAGCGCGTTGAGGTCGGGGACCCGCCCCAACGCGGCCTGCTCGACGATCCGGTCGGCGATCTGTGACTTCATGTGATCGGCGATGTTGCGGAACTCTTCGAGCATCGCCACCGATTCCAGCTCACCGACGTTCATCGACTTGTACGGCGCGCGGGTGATGATGAAGAACACGACGTTGACCGGGACCTCGGCGACCTTCAGCCGGTGGTTAAGCCGGGCCAGCGCCTCGATAGACAGGTCCATGCCCTTGTTTCGGAACTCGTATCGGCCGGAGGTGAAGAAGTAGAGCGTCTTATCGAGGTCGAAGGTGTAGGAGGGGAAGAAGTGGGACATCGTGAACTCGTGGATCCGATGCTTGGACTGCTGGTGCAGGTTCTGGAACTCGTGCATCGCGCTGAAGCGCTGGGTGTTGAGCCCATTGGGCAGCAGCACGTCCGGGTCCCGGCCCAGCAGGTGCTTGCACTCCATGGCGGTGACGTCGGAGACGGTGGTGAACACGTGGCTGCCGTGGGCGGCGGACCGCTCGATGCCGTGCTGGCAGGCGATATTGAAGTGCTCGGCTTCCTTGTTCGAATCGAAGAACGCGAGGTGGTCGTAGAACACCGGGTTGTGCATCGCGAGGTATCGGCCCAGGATGGTCGCATGGGTGGTGAAGACCATCGACCCGGGCCAGTTTTCCTTGCGAAGCATGGGGATGGCGACGCCGGCCATCCACTCGTGGAAGTGTGCGACCAGGTCGCGCCGGCCCGACTCGCGCTGGGCGAGGTTGGACAGCAAGAGGCGCACCGCCTCGCCGAAGGCGACCACGTCGTCGATCAGCCCGTCGCCGTCGGGCGTGGGGATGTGGTGGTCGGCCCAGAGGCGGTACTTGATGTCGTGCAGGTAGCGTTTGACGTCGTGGACGTGCAGCAGCACCGCCTGGGGCCTGCCCGTGACCAGCCAGTGGCCGTACTCGGCGCCGAAGCCCATCTCGCGCATCTGGCGCACGGCCTGGCCGATGGGCGAGTCCATCTGCTCGGGGGAGGCGGGCTCGAACTCGACCTGAGCGCTGTCGTGGTTGTAGGGCCCGACCAGGCAGTACCGCTGGCCCCAGCGGGCCATCATCGACGGCACCTTGGTCCGCAGGACGGTATAGATCCCCCCCATCTTGTTGCACACCTCCCAGCCGATCTCCAGCAGCATCGGGTCGGCACGCTTGGGCGGGGGCGGGGTGCCGGGCTCGGTTGGCTCGGGTTCGGGGGCGGGGTTCCGCTCACCTGGTTCGGAGCCGGGATTAATCGCTAGGGGTTGTGCGCTGGATTGGGCCAGATCGTCCGGTGTCGTATCGGCGGGCTTGGGCGTAGAACCGGGGCTGCGACGCGGCCGGGTGCGTCGGCGTGGGGTGGGCTTGGACGAGCGGTCGGGTTTCTTGGCCATCGTCTGGGATTGTACCGGCTGGCGTGACCGCTTCGTTGTGAATCGCTGGGCTTCATGCCACGACTGTGGGGCTATAGTCCCGGGCGATGAAAGATGAGCGAGAACAACAGGCCCGGGCCCTCTGTGACTCGGTGCGTGAGGCGGACGCCGCAGCGGTCGGCGAGATGCTGTTACGGCGGCCGGGGCTGGCGAATGTCTATGTCTTGGAGCTTTGCGACTGGGGCGAGGAGTATTGGCTGGCTTTGCACCACGCGGCGGTGGTCGGTGAGGTGCAAGTCGCCCGGCTGCTATTGGACGCGGGGGCGTCGCCCGACAGCCGGACCCGATTCCGCACGCCGATGCACGCCCGCGAGTCGGCGGTGCTGATCGCGGTCAAGCACGGCCGTGTGGACCTGGTCCGCCTCCTCCTGGACCGGAACGGGCAGTTTGAGGTACGCGACGCGAACCACGTCAGCGCGCTGAGCCACGCCGCAGCGATCGGCAGCGAACCGATCATCGAGATGCTGCTGGGTCGGGGGGCGATGACCGACCCGATCGACGACCAGCAGCGGACCCCGCTCCACCACGCGATCCGCGGTGCACACACCGGTGCAGCAGAACAGCTTGTCCGTGCCGGGGCGGATGTCAATCACTTGTGCTTGAAAGAGCCAACCGGCTACACGCCCCTGCACCGTTGTGTATCAGTGGGTCAAGACATGATCGGTGTCGCGCGGTTGTTGCTCGAACGTGGGGCAGATGTCCAAGCCGCTGACCCTCGGCATGGCAAGACGGCGAGAGACCTGGCCGAGGCCGCCGGGCTGGAAGGCTACCTAAAGCTTCTTTAGCCCAGCAGCCCACCCCAGCCCGGCAGGGAGATGACCTCCAACCCACGCCGGCTGTCATGCATCCAACCACGTAGCAACGCGTGGTGACCACCCGAGCCAGACGGCCGGAGCGCGGGCCCCCGCATCGGCTAGCCGCCCCCTACCATCGGCCCGACGATCGAGACCACCCCCAGCACGATGAGCAGCCCGATCATCGCCCAGCGTAGCTGACGCTTGGGGATCCGGTGCCCGATCCACAACCCCGCCGCCATGCCCAGCATCACCACCGGCAGCGTCGCTACCCCCAGGCCCATGTACTTCAGCTCGTCAAGCCCGAACATCACCAGCAGCGTCGCCAGATACACCGGCATCAGGACCCAGAAACTCGCCCAGAGGTACTGCCTCGCCTGGTGACCCGGCCAGTCGTGCGCGAGCACCCACAGCACCGTCGGCGGCCCGCCCATACCCACCGCCGCGCCACTCAGCCCGCTAAAGAAACCCGCCACCCAGGCCCACGCCTCATGCAGCCTCTCCCTCGGCTTGACCCGCAGGCCGACCTGCAGGAACAGCGCCAGCAACACCACCCCGCCGACGACCTGCTTCACCACCATTGTCGTCGACCCCGCCAGCCACCACAGCGCGATGAACCCCGGCACGTAGCCCAGGATCCGCCCGGCCATCATCGGCCAGAGCACCAGCTTCCAGTCGATCTGCTTCCGGTACCGCACGACCTTGACCGTGAGCTGCCCGAACGTGCCCGCAGCCATCAGCCCGATCGCGGCCGGCAGGTCCAGTCCCGCCCAGATCAACAGCGGGATCGCGATCATCCCCGCGCCAAACCCTACCGCCGCCTGCACCATCCCGGCGAAGGACATAATCAACAGGATGAGCAGGATCAGCACCGCGTCCATGCGGGCGATGGTAGCGGGACACGACCGGCCGCGCTGAACATCAAAACCCCATTACTTCCACTTAATATTGCAGCCCATCGACGGAAGCTGCCGCTCGACCGGTCCTTGCCCAGCCAACAAGGCGTCAAGCGCCGCGCGGAGGTCTGCGCCGTTGGCCTGCCCGTCGCGGTCGTCGTAGTTGCCGCTGCTGATCCGGTGCGGCCGGGTGTCGTCGAGCTGGCCCCGGTAGACCAGTTTGTGGTCTGCATCAAACAAGAAGAAGTCCGGCGTGCACGCCGCGGTGTACGACTTGGCGACCGACTGGTCCGCGTCGTACACGTACGGGAACGTGTAGCCCCGATTGGCCTTTTCTTCTTGCATCTTCTCCGGCGAGTCGGCGGGGTAGTTCTCGATATCGTTGGACTGGATCGCGACGATGCCCACGCGGTCGCCGTAGTCCTCGCCCAGCCGGGCCAGTTCCGGTGCAACGTGGATGACATACGGGCAGTGGTTACAGATAAACATCACCAGCAGCGGCCGGTCGGCGTAGTCTATTCTGGACACGGTGTTGTTCTGGGTATCGGGCAGCGTGAAGTCGGGTGCCTGGGTCCCAAGCGCGAGCATGGTTGAAGGGGTTAAGGCCATGGGGTTCTCCGTGTGTTGTAGTCAATAAGTGGTTGCATGGTACGCGCCCGAATTCACCCGGGTATCGGGCAACGCGCAGCGTCCCGCTTGAGATCGATCAAGTGAACAAAATACGGGGCGCTGCGCGTCGCCCGTCACCCGCTTTCAAACGCCCGGTAAGATAGGTGTATCCTCCGCTCGGCCGCCCATGCCCGCCCTCTGGTCCATTATCCTCGATCTGATTGTGCTGCTTTCGCTGGCGATGCTGCTCGGGGTGATTGCGCAGCGGCTCAAGCAGTCGGCGGTGGTCGGGTACATGCTCGCGGGGGTGCTGGTGGCGAACGTCGGCGAGCCGTTGGACGACTCGGCCAGTGTCGAGACGCTGGCGCAGTTCGGGGTGATCCTGCTGATGTTCACCATCGGGCTGGAGTTCAACTGGTCCCGGCTCAAGCGGCTGGGCTTGACGGCGCTGGCCTCGGGGTCGATGCAGATCGGGCTGAGCATCGCCGTGGCGATCGGGCTGGGGATGCTGCTGCTGGATGTGGATCAGAAGCTCAAGGCGGCGTTCGCGATCGGCGCGGCGTTGGCGCTGTCGTCCACGGCCGTGGTGTTGCCGGTGCTGCAGAAGCGGGCCGAGGCGGACACGGTGCACGGGCGGTTTGCGTTGGGGGTGCTGCTGGTCCAGGACCTGGCGGTGGTGCCGTTGGTGTTGATCGTCGGGGCCTTGGGGGTAGCCGAGGGCGCCGAGCCGAAGGGGCCCATGGCTATCGTGCTGGGCACGCTCAAGGGCTTCGGCGTGGTCGGGCTGTTCGTGCTGGGTTTTTTCCTGTTCAGCAAGTACATACTGCCCGTCCTGGTGAAGGTCGCGGTGCCCGCCCGCAACCGCGAGGTGCTCACGCTGTTTGGCTTCCTCATGGCGATGGGCTCGGCCTGGCTGGCCAACGAGGTGGGGATCTCCCCGGCGCTGGGTGCGCTGCTCGCGGCGATCTTCCTGGGCGAGTCGATCCTTGCGCCCCAGCTCCGCAGCGACGTGACCCCCCTCAAGACGGTGTTTGTGACCCTGTTCTTCTCTTCGATCGGCATGTACCTCGCGCTGGATTGGTTCTTCGCGAACATCGGGGGGGTACTGCTGCTGACGGGGCTGATCGTGTTGATCAAGCCGACGGTCGTGTTCATCGTGGGGCTGATCATGAAGCTGACCCCGCGGAGCGCGACGGCGGCGGGCTGCTCGATGGCGCAGGTGGGGCTGTTCTCATTTGTCCTGGCGACGATCGCCCAGCAGGGCGGGATCATCGGCGACGACCACGTGAAACTGATCGTCTCCGCGACGATCCTGACGCTGTTCCTCACGCCCTACTCGGTCGCGGCGGGCATCCCGCTGGGCAAGCGGGTCGATGGCTTCATGCGCAAGCGTGGCTGGGCAAGGGCCCGCATCGGCCAGGAGCCGGCGGCGGCGAAGCTGGCCAGCGGGCACATCCTGGTCGTGGGCTACGGCCCGGCGGGTCGGGAGGTCGCCCACGCCGCCCAAGACCGCGGCCTGCCCGTCGTCGTCCTGGACCTCAACCCCGTCTCGGTCATCGAGGCCCGCAGGCTTGGGTTCGAGGCGTACGTCGGCGACGCCAGCCAGCCGGAGATCCTCAAGCTCGCAAGGTTCAAGGACGCCAGCGCGATGGTCATCACCCTGCCCGACCACCGGCTGACCACGGCCATCATCGTCGAGTCCAAGGCGATCAGCGAGGACACAAGCATCATCGTCCGCGCCCGCTACCACCGCTACTTCAACCTGCTCGAGGGGGCCGGGGCCGACATCGTCGTTGACGAAGAGCGTCAGGTCGGCCGCCGACTGAGCGACTACATCGAAGCGACCCACGGCGTGAGCGAGTCGCAGATCGAAGACGAGGTGGACAAGCCTTCCAAAGTCAAGCACGCTGACTGACCCCACGGCGGTCATGCATACACACACAGAGCGAGCCGGGGCCTGTGGCCCCGGTCTGCCACAACCGATCCAATACATTCCAAGATCTTGAACCGACCGGGACCGCAGGTCCCGGCTCGCCTGTCGCCTTACGCCGAGACCTCATCACGGATCTTGGCGAGCAGGTCCCGGCACTTGGCGACGTTGACCACCTTGTCGCCGCCGCCCTCGAACTCGATGCCGACATACCCCCGGTAGCCGTGGGCCAGGACGATCCGCATCATCCGGCTGAAGTCGAAGTCCTTGTGGCTGCCGTCTTCATTGAAGTTGTAGCACTTGGCGGACACCGCCTTGGCGTAGGGCATCAGCTCGTTGACGCCGAGGAACTTGTCGTACACCTCGCCCCGGCCGATACGGAAGTTACCGAAGTCGGGCAGGGTCCCGCACTCGGGCAGACCAACCGTGTCCATAACCTCGGCCAGCCACTTGCCGTTGGACGAGAGCCCGCCGTGGTTCTCGACGATGACGTTGATGCCAAAGCCACGGGCAAACTCGGTGAGCCGATGAAGCCCGTCCGCGGCGCGGTCGCGTTGCTCTTCCCAGGTCCCGCCGCTCCCGGCGTTAACACGGATGCTGTGCCCGCCCAGCAGCTTGCTGGCGACGACCCAGCGGTAGTGGTTCTCGACAGCCTGCTTGCGCTTCGCCTCGTCTGGGTCGCCGAGCCGGCCCTCGCCATCAACCATGATCAGCAGGGTCCGCACGCCCGCGTCGTCGCAGCGCTGCTTCATCTCGCGGAGGTAGCCGAAGTCGGTCGCCTTGTCCTTAAAGAACTGGTTAACCCACTCGACGCCGTCGAGGTCGAACGTCTCACGGACGAACGGGCCGAAGTCCAGGTTATCGATGTGCCCGTCCCAGAACAGCTTGTTGAGCGACCATTGGGCGACGCTGATCTTGTAGAGCGGTTGGCCGTAGGGCGCGGCGAACCTGGCATCCTCGGCCGGCTCGGGCAGCGCGCCGGTGGCGATTTCGTTTTCATCAGCAAGGGCCTGGCCGGGCATCACGGCCCCGGCGACGGCGGCGGTGGCGGCAGAAGCGGCAATAAACTGGCGACGGGTCGGCTGGGTCATCGGGGGAATCCTTAGCTAGGGCTTATCCATCGAACAATCATCAGTCCGAAAATCTTATGCGAAGTCCCTTGCTCCGGCTCGAGTTACCCAGGCCCCTCACTTCCGCCCGCGGAACACCGCGTAGAGCATGATCAGCCCGAAACCCAGCGCGATCAGCAGGGTCAGGATCCCGATCACCGACAGGTAGCCAAAGCTCGACTGCTTGTTGTCGGCGGCAAAGAAGATCGCGCTGCTTAGCAGCAGCGACGCGAGGATCAAGGCCATGCTCAGGTTCCGGCTGGCGTGCTCGACGGTGTTGGTCAGCCGCTCCAGGCCCTTGTGCTCCAGCGAGATCGTGAAGTCCCGCCGCTTGAGGTGGGCGACGATCGACCGCAGCTCCTCGGGGAAGTCCTCGACCAGGTCCACGTAGCCCCGCATCGACATCATCAGCCGACGCCTGGCCGCCTTGGGCGAGTACTTGCGCTTGACCAGCTTCTCCAGGTGCGGGCGGACGTGGCCGACCAGGTCGAAGGTCGGGTCGATCGCCTGGCCCACGCCCTGGATCGTCGTGATCGCCTTGATCAAAAACACCAGGTCCGCCGGGCAGCGCACCTTCCACTTGCGCAGCAGCACGAAGAAGTCGCCGAGCATCTGCCCCAGGTCCAGCTCGCTCATGTGCTCGACCTGGAACCGGCTGATGAACTCCCACACGTCACGGCGAAAGGCTCGGTCCGCCTCGAGGTACGGGTCGGCGTTGGCCAGCCGGACGACGCTGCGGATCGTCTTCTCCACGTCCCCGGCGATCACCGCCTGGATCAGGTCGGCCAGCTGCTCGGCGGTCCGCGACTCGATATGCCCGGTCATCCCGCAGTCGATAAAGCACACCCGCCCGTGGTCGAGCACAAAGATGTTGCCCGGGTGCGGGTCGGCGTGGAAAAACCCAAGCTGCAGACACATCCGGAACACCGCGTCCGTCCCGTGCTCGACGATCGCGCGACGCTGCTCGGCCGGCATTTTGTCCGGGTCCGCCTTGGCCAAGAGCAGCCCGTCGATGAACGCCAGGCACAGCACGCTGCGGGTGCTCGCCTCGGGGTAGACCTGCGGGAAGCAGATGTTGTCATCCTGCCTAAAGAACCGCTCGAGCCGGCGGGTGGACTTGGCCTCGTGCAGCAGGTCCAGCTCCTTGGCGATCTCCTCGGCAAACTCGCGGACCACCGCCCGCGGGCTGTAGCCGAAGTCGGCGAAGTATTCTTCAGCGAAGCGTGCCAGCTCGCCCAGCACCTCCATGTCCGCCTCGACGGTGTCGTGGATGCCCGGGCGCAGGATCTTGAGCACGACCTGTCGCCCGCCCTTGAGCCGGGCCTTGTGCGTCTGGGCCATCGACGCCGCGGCCAACGGCTCGGGGTCGATCGACTCAAAAAGCTCGTCCAGCTTGTCCCGGCCAAACTCATCCACCAGCCGCTTGTCAATACCCTCAAACGCCACCTTGGGCGCATCGCTCTGCAGCTTGGCAAACTCGCGCGCCAGCTCCGGCGGGATCAGGTCCGGCCGGGTCGCGAGGATCTGCCCAAACTTGATGTAGGTCGGCCCAAGCGCTTCGAGTACCTTCCGCAGCCGGACCTCCTGTGGCAGCCGCTTGTGCTCCTCCCCGCTGCCCCGGCCGATGAGCTCGAGCCCCTTGTCGATCAGCGGCAGGACACCGATCTGGTCCACGACCTCAGAAAACCCGTGCCGGGCCAGCACGGTGATCACCGTCGCCAGCCGCTTGGTATTGCGGATGCGCGAGGTGATGGGGTTGGGCAGGGGCATAGGCGCAGATTGTACGGTGATGCGTTGATAGGGCGCGGCGAATCTCACGCAAAGGCGCGAAGGCGCAAAGGCAAGAACAGCCAACGGAACCACGGATACAAAGATGGACAGGGATTAAGTCAGGCAATGCCTAATATCCGTGTTGATCCGTGTTGATCCGTGTGAATCCGTGGTTCAAACTGCCTTGGCTTTGCGCCTTCGCGCCTTTGCGTGAGATTCGCCAAACGCTTCAGAAATTCAGTGTCCGCCCCTCGGTGGCGAGGGTGGCTTCGTGGACCGCTTCGCTGAGGGTGGGGTGGGCGTGCATGGTGGCGATGATCTCTTCGCCGGTGGCTTCGAGGCGGCGGGCCAGGCCCATTTCGGCGATGAGTTCGGTGACGTTCTCGCCGACCATGTGGCAGCCCAGGACCTCGCCGTGTTTTTTGCCGGTGATCATTTTGACAAAGCCGTCGGTCTCGCCGAGGGCCTGGGCCTTGCCCGAGGCCTGGAAGGGGAACTTGCCGGTGTTGTATTCGATGCCGCGGTCTTTGCAGGCCTGCTCGGTCAAGCCGATGGAGGCGACCTGGGGGTGGCAGTAAGTGCAGCCGGGCACCGAGTCGTAGTCGATGTCGGGGGCGTGGTGGCCGGCGAGGCGTTCGACACAAGTGACGGCTTCTTCGGAGGCGACGTGCGCCAGCCAGGGCGGGCCGATGACATCGCCGACGGCGTAGATGCCCGGGACGCTGGTGGCGTAGGTCGCGCCCTCTTTTTGGTAGTCGACTTTGATGTGGTCCTTGAACAGTTCGATGCCGAGCTTGTCGTCGAACAGCCCGTCGTAGCGGCCCTTGACACCGATGGCGACCAGGACCTTGTCCGCCTCGATCGTCTGCGTGCTCTTGTCGTCATCGACCTTGGCGACCGTGGCCTTGACCCCCTTCTTACCGACCTCGATCGACTTGGTCACGTGGCCGATGAGGATGTTGATGCCTTGTTTCTTGAAGGCTTTTTCGACGACGCCGGAGACCTCGGGGTCTTCGATGGGCATGACGCGGTCGACCATCTCGACGACGGTGCACTCGGTGCCGAAGGCGTTGTAGAAGTAGGCGAACTCCATGCCGATCGCCCCGCTGCCGACGATGAGCAGTTTCTTGGGCTGTTCGGCGAGGGTCATGGCCTGTTTGGCGGCGATGACCTTGTCCCCGTCGAAGGGCGTGCCGGGAAGTTCCCGGGGGACGGCGCCCGTTGCGATCAGGATGTGCTTGGCGGCCAGCTCGGCGGTGGGCTTGCCCGCGCGGGTGGTGTCGTCTGGGGCATAGACGCTCACCTTCCCGGGGCTGGGGATGTAGGCGTGGCCCTCGAAGTGGGTGATCTTGTTCTTCTTGAACAGGAAGCCGACGCCCTTGTTCAGGTTCCCGGCGACGCCGCGGCTACGGGCGATGACCTTCTCCCAGTTGTGCTTGACCTCGGCGGCTTCGATGCCCCAGTCCGCGGCATCGTGCTTGAGCTTGCTGTAGAACTCGGCCCCGGCGAGCAGGGCCTTGGTCGGGATGCAGCCCCAGTTCAGGCAGACCCCGCCCAGTCGGTCGCGCTCGATGCAGGCGACCTTCATGCCGAGTTGGGCGGCACGGATCGCTCCCACGTAGCCCGCGGGGCCGCCGCCGATCACGATGAGGTCGAAGGAGGTGTCTTTATTGCCGGGGGCCATGTGCCGCTCCTGGAAGGGGTTGCAGGGTTTTGGAACGCCCGATTGTAGGGCATGGCCGGGGCTTGTTCAGGTCGCGGGCTTGTGCCGTAACGCTGCGCACGAAAATTTCGTCATTGGGCGGGAATATTTTGCCCTACCGCAGGTTGATCGATTGTGGTGGGGTTTGCCCCGTCGATTGCCGCGCCTAGTATGCCCGGTGTTTGCTGATATCGACGGCAACCGTCCCTCTTTACTCCATGGAGTTATTCGATGAAGGTTTTGTTGGCTTTGTTCCTCATGGCGGGCCTGGGCTCGGCGGCGTTTGTGTCGACCGGGATGGGCGGGTTTAGTTGTTACGGCTGCGGCAGCGACGACGCGACTTCGTCTTCGCGCGGGGTTGTCCCGACATCGACAGCGTCCGATCAGGCCGTGTCCCAAGTCCAAGATGGCGAGACCTGTGATGCCCAAGGCAAGGCCTGCGACAGCGAAGGCACCCAGCCCGAGGCCGGTGATACCGAGGCCGTGGTTGCTGAGAAGCCCGAGTGTGGCTCTTGCGACACCACGCCCAGCCGGGCGGCACTGCTGGTGGGCACCGAGGGGGTGACGGCTGAAGAGAAAGAAGATTGTGATACCTGCGAAACCTGCGACAAGGATGCGGCCGAGCCCGCGGTTGAGCTGACCGCGCACGGCCAAGCGGTTCAAGCGATGGGCCTGGCCGGCAAGCCCGTGTGGGTCAAGGAAGCGGGCTACGGCTACGTGAACGGCGAGAAGGTGGGCTGCCCGGTGATGGTGGCGACAGCCGCAACCCACCATATGGCCCAAGCCGGTGCGGCGGACGGCTGCGGCATGTGTGAGCAGGTGCTGACCACCGCCCACAATCCCAGAAACCGGCCCCGGCCGAGGACGCTGAGGTAGAAGCGGCGGTCCCGACGGCCAGCTCAAGCGTCTGCGAAGAGGGTTGCTCAGACGACTAATCGTGGACGCGTCCAGGGATCCCGACAGTATTTACTTGGTTGAATAAGCCCCTCAAGGATGAGGGGCTTGTTTATTTCTGTCGTAGCAAGATCGAGATGACGATCGCCCCCGAATCGTTCAACTCGAACACGTCTGGGCCTTACCCCGGCGTTTAGCTTCGTAGAGCCTTTGATCGGCAAGCTTGAGGAGCGCCCGGCCGGTGTCTTGCTGGTCCTTTTCGATGGACGCGACCCCGGCCGAGAGCCCGACCACCGGGCCATCGTCGTGGGCCGCGCGGGTCTGCTGCTGGAACATGTTTCGGAGGGAGTCGGCCAGGTGGGCGGCCCGCTCGTGGTCGCAGCCGGGCATGATCACGACAAACTCATCGCCGCCCAGACGCACGGCCAGGTCGTCGTGACGGGTACAGGCCTTGAGCAGCCCGGCGAGCAGCACGAGCAGCTCGTCGCCGCAGTCGTGGCCCAGCGCATCGTTGACCTGCTTGAACCCATCCATGTCGATGGCGAGCACGGCGACATCGGTCTGGCTTTCGCGCGCGGCGTGGATGACTTTCTCCAGTTGCAGGTCAAGGAAGCGGCGGTTGCCCAGGTCGGTGAGCGGGTCGCGCAGGGCCATGCGGCGCAGCTGTACGGTCGCCCGCTCGGTTGCCTGCCGCACCCGGTCGTCGAGGGTCCGGCGGAGTTGGCGGGCCTCGTAGTTATGCCGGATGGCGATCGACGTGACCCGGTGCATGGCCCGGGCGATCCGGCCCGGCTCGTCCCGGCGCGTCAGGGGCAGGGCGCTCAGGTCATCGGAGCTGCGTCGCTCCGCCACACGGTCGATCTGTCGCACCAGCCGGTCGAAAGGGGCCGCGATCCACCACTGGCCGACCAGGATCAGGGCCGACGAAGCAACCAGGAAGGTGACCAGCGCGATGACCGTGCCCGGCAGTTCACGGCCGAAGACAACGGCCCCGTCCAGCCGCTGCGAGAGCAGGTCCACCCCGATCCCGACCATCACCCCCGTCACCACCATCAACGCGACCTTGCTCCGAAGCGGAGCGTCGTCCAGCAGGTGGGTGCGCGGGCGGTAGTCGCCCTCGCTGGCGTGGGCGGGTACATCCCGGGTCGGGTTGGGCGATTGCAACTGACTCATGGTGCCCCCTCTTGGTACAGGCGTGCCTCAACCGCCTCCCGCACACGCCCGGATCGGCCTGCCGCGGGTTAGGTCGGTTTGCATCAAGCATCCGATTGGTCACGCCGACATGCGAGCCGTTGTCCTGTGAAATCATGCCCCTCGTGCGGCCTGTAGCGACTGCGCGGTGCGGGCAAACCAACGCGGCGGCAAGCCCCGACCCGTCAGTCGGGTGAGGCCGTGGCCGACTCCGTGCGCGTCACCTTGAGGTACAGCTCGCCATCACCGGCATCGACCGTGATGGTGCTGCCCTCCGACGCGTCCCCGGCGATGATCAGCCGGCCCACCCGCGTCTCGACCTCGCGCTGCAGGAATCGCTTCAGCGGCCGAGCGCCATAGACCGGGTCGTACCCCTGCTCGGCAATATGACGCTTTGCCTCTCCGGTCAATACCAGGTCGATCCGCCGGCCGCTCAATCGGCGACGCACCTCTTCTGCCAGCAGGTCCACGATCCGCGTGATCTGTTCCTGGGTCAGCGGCTTGAACAGCACGATGTCATCGACGCGGTTGAGAAACTCGGGTCGAAAGTGGCTGCGCAGTGCCGCTAAAACCTGGTTCTTGGCTTGGTCCGATACCCCCCCGGCCGGGCCCACCCCGCTGGTGACCGCCTCTTCCAGGAGGTACTGCGAGCCGAGGTTGCTGGTCATGATGATGACGGTGTTCTTAAAGTCCACGCGCCTGCCCCGGCTGTCGGTGACGTGCCCGTCGTCCAGCACCTGCAGCAAGACGTTAAACACATCGGGGTGTGCTTTTTCGATCTCATCGAACAGCACGACGCTGTACGGCTTGCGCCGCACCGCCTCGGTGAGCTGGCCGCCCTCTTCGTAGCCGATGTACCCGGGCGGGGCACCGATGAGCCGGGAGACCGCGTGCTTCTCCATGTACTCGGACATGTCGATGCGGACGATGTTGTCTTCGCTGTCGAATAGTGCCTCGGCCAGAGCGCGGGCAAGCTCGGTCTTACCCACGCCCGTCGGGCCCAGGAAGATGAACGAACCGGTCGGCCGCTTGGGGTCCTTGATCCCCGACCGCGCACGGATCACCGCGTCGGCGACAAGCTGCACCGCCTGGTCTTGCCCGATGACCCGCTCGTGCAAAACCTGGTCGAGCTTGAGCAGCTTCTCCCGCTCGCCCTCCACCAGGCGGGTCACCGGGATCCCCGTCCAGCGGGCAACGATCTCGCTGATCTCCTCGTCGGTGACCGCTTCGCGCAAGAGGGGCGCAGTAGTCGATGTATCACCTGACGTTTGGCAGCCTCGCTTTAGCGGGGCTGCCGAGTCTTCTAGCTCGGCCAGCCTCTTCTCCAGCTCCGGCAGCCTGCCATACTCCAGCTCCGCCGCCTTGTTCAGGTCGTAGCCCCCCGGGCTCTTGGCGAGCTCGATCTGTTGACGCACCCGCTCGACCTCCTCGCGCAGCGCGCGGACCTCGTCCACCGAACCCTTCTCATTCTCCCATTGTGCGCGGAGCGTGCTGGCCTGCTCCTTTACATCGGCTAGCTCCTTCTGCAGGGCGCTAAGCCGTGCTCGGCTCTGCTCGTCAGTCTCCTTCTTCAACGCCGCCTCCTCGATCTCCAACTGCATCACCCGGCGGGTCACCGCATCAAGCTCCGCGGGCATCGAGTCCATCTCCGTCCGGATCATCGCACAAGCCTCGTCCACCAGGTCGATCGCCTTGTCCGGCAGGAACCGGTCGGAGATATACCGATGGCTCAGCGTTGCGGCGCTGACCAGCGCGTTGTCCTGGATGGTCACGCCGTGGAACACCTCGAACCGCTCCTTCAAGCCGCGCAGGATCGAGACCGTGTCTTCGACCGTCGGCTGATCAACCAGCACGGTCTGGAACCGGCGCTCAAGTGCCGGGTCCTTCTCGATGTGCTGTCGGTACTCATCGAGGGTCGTCGCGCCGATGCAGTAGAGCTCGCCCCGAGCGAGCATCGGCTTGAGCATGTTGCCCGCGTCCATCGCGCCCTCGGTCTTCCCGGCCCCGACGATCGTGTGCAGCTCGTCGATGAAGAGGATGATCCGGCCCTCGGCCTGCTTGACCTCGGCGAGTACGGCCTTGAGCCGTTCTTCAAACTCGCCGCGGAATTTCGCACCCGCGACCAGCGAGGCCATATCCAGGGCGAAGACCGTCTTATCCTTCAAGCCCTCGGGCACGTCGCCGCGCACGATCCGCTGGGCCAGCCCCTCCACGATCGCGGTCTTGCCCACGCCCGGCTCGCCGATGAGCACGGGGTTGTTCTTGGTCTTACGCGACAGGATACGGATGGCCCGGCGGACCTCCGCGTCCCGGCCGATGATCGGGTCCATCTTCCCCGTCCGGGCCAGCTCGACCAGGTCGACCCCGTACTTGCTCAGCGCCTCGTAGGAAGCCTCGGGGTTGTCCGAGACAACGCGCTGGTTGCCGCGCACCTGTTGCATCGCGCTGCGGAAGGCGTCGGCCGTAACGCCCAGGCCCGACAAGATGCGACCGGCTTCGGTCTCTTCGGGGGCTTGCAGGACCGCCAGCACCACGTGCTCGACCGAGATATAGGCATCACCCATGGTCTGGGCCAGCGCCTCAGCGCCGGCATAGACCTTGGTCAGCGCGTGGGTCAATTGAATCTGCCCCGGCTGCATCCCGCTCGCGCCACTGCCGCTAATGCTGGGGCGCTTCTGGAGCTCGCGGTTCAGCTCGGTCGCGACGACCTCGGCCGGTCGCTCGAGTGTCTCCAGCAGGCGGGGCAGCAGGCCGTCGGACTGCTGCGCGAGCGCCAGCAGGAGGTGCTCGGTATCGACCGCCTGGTGCCCCCGGAGGACCGCGCCCGACTGCGCGCTGTGCAGGGCGGTCTGGTTGGCCTGGGTCAGTTTTTGGAAGTCCATCGCAAGTCCCCAGTTACCGCGTCTCGACGGCTAGCCGTCCAGGTCGCGTAGTTGTTCGTATAAAGCCTGCTGCTCATCACTCAGGTCTTGAGGCACCTCGACCATCACGCGGACCAAGAGGTCGGCGGGTGTGTCTTTGCGCCGGGGCATGCCCTGACCTTTCAGGCGGAGCTTCGCGCCACTCCCGGTGCCGGGCGGGATGGTCATGCTGACCGCGCCGGCCATCGTCGGCACGTCCGCGTTGCCCCCAAGTACCGCGAGCCAGGGCGCGATCCGGAGGGTCGTGGTCAGGTTGCCCCGCTGATCCAATTCAAAGCGCGGGTCGGGGGCGACCTTGATCTTCAGCACCAGCCCCTCACGCTTCAGGGCCAGCCGGTTCCCGGTCATCGCCCCGGCCGGGATCTTGACCTCGAGCGTTTTCTGACCTTCGGGCCCCTGCACGTGGACCTGCCGTGACCCGCCGTGGTACGCCTCGGTCAGCGAGATGACCAGTTCATGCTCCGCCGGTGTCGCATGTTGGGCGGGTGGACCCGACCCACCACCCGGGCCCCCCATGCGGGCGCCGAACAGGTCTTCGAGGTTTGGGCCCGGGCCGCCGCGCTGTCCCCCCCCGCCCCCGGCCTGGCCGAAGAGCATCTCGAAGAAGTCGGAAAAGCCGCCGGCGTCGGACGTGTTGAAGCTGAAGCCGCCCCGGCCCGGGTTGTAGTGGCTGCCAAAGCCCGGCGGGGGATCAAAGCTCTGGCCCTGTTTCCAGTTCTCGCCGAGCTGATCGTACTTCTTGCGCTTTTCCGGGTCCGAGAGAACTTCGTAGGCCTCGTTGGCCTTGCTGAACTTGCTCGCGGCCTCGGGGTCGTCTTTGTTTTTGTCCGGGTGGTACTTGCTCGCGAGCTTACGGTAGGCGCGCTTGATCGCGTCGGCCGAGGCGGAACGCTCGACCCCCAACACCCGGTAGTAGTCTTCAAACTTCAGCGACATAGACTTACCCACCAGTTAGTACAACAAACACCTTGCCACGGCGGAGACTGGTATAGCGCCGTTTTTTGCGATTTAGAGGGGGTTTGCACGGCCCGGACCCGCCAAATTGGCAGTGTGATAATTGAGGGCAGGGTGTGCCCACAAAATGACGGGCAAACCCAATCACCGAGCAGAGGAGCGGTGGACGAGGCGGCTTGATCAGTTCAACGGCGTGCAGAACCAGCCGGTCTCTGGGCCGAGGGTGACCTGCTGGAGCAGGTGCAGCCTGAGCGACTGGCCTAGCCGAGTGACCAGCCCGGTGGCGAGGTCGGCCCGGTCGGTCAGCAGATGCAGGGTCGGCTCGGCGGTGGTGAAGTCGTGGTCGCGCTGGGTCAGGGCGAGCAGTTCGAGGTGCTCGCTGACCCAGCGACGGGCATCGATGAGGTCGAGGATGGCGCGGCGGGGGTCGCCGTCCTCGGGGTCGTCGGACTGCGAGACATGGCGGGTGAGGATATGGATCACACCTTGGCCATCGACGACGAGTTGGGCCGACCGCTGGTGGGGGATCCGCGCTTCGAGCGGGGTGGCGCCCTGGATGGCTGCGGGGGTATCGGCGAGCAGTGCGGCGAAATCGATACGCGGCAGTGGTCGGAGGTTGCGGGGTGTCGCAGTCGGCTCGGCCGAGGCGGCGGGCCTTGGCGTGGGCGCGGCATGAGGGCGCTGCGGGGATGTAGGCTGTGGTGCCTGTGCTCTGGGCTGGGCGGGTGGCGATGTTCGTGGCGGTCGCGTTGCTGCCGGTTGGCTGGCGCGAGGGGTACCGGGTGGGGGTTGGGTGCTGCTTTGACGGCGTGTGACCGCGGCCGGGGGAGGCGGCTTTGGGACGTGGAACTGCCCGGGCCGACCTGCCGGCGTCGAGCGAAGCGGGTCGGCGCTCGCCGGTTGGCGCGTCGTCGTGGTGGTCGGGGGGGGCGGAGCCTCTGTCGGCCGAGCAGGTGCCTGGTCCCGCCGGGTCGAGGCCTCTGGCCCGGGCGTGGGGGGGGCGGTGGTGGTTGGGCTTGGCTCGGGCAGCTCGAGCCCATCCAACCAGGCCACCAGCCGGGGCCAGAGCGAGACCGGGTCGGGGAAGCTGCCGAGCTCACGTGCTTGCACCGGCTGCATGCGTTGGAGGTGTCCGATGTAGCTGACCGGTTCGACGAGCATGTCGCCGGTGGTCTGGGCGAGCTGCTTTGCTGCATTTGATGCGGCCTCTTCGTCGCTGCCCATGACCATGACGCCGACGTGCTTGCCCGACAGCCGGGGGTCGGCCTGGGTGAGCTGCTGGATCATTTGCCGGCCCCCGGCCATCGATCCGCCGTCGCTGCCGCAGAGCAGGGTCCAGTCGTCGATCGCGGCGAGCCGAGACAGGTCGCGCGGGTCGGTGGTCGGTGCGAGGCGGACGAGGACGGTCTGCGCCGGCCCGGTTTGGGCGCGCACCAGCGCTTCGAGCAATCCGATCAGGCCCGACGGCTCGTCGCGCATCGGGGGGACGCGGAGTGTCGCCGTGGGTCTGCGTGGTGCGGGCAGCGCCTCGTCGCGCGGCTCGACCAGTTCCAGGTCAATCGTGTCGTCGCCCACGTGAAGGATCGCGACCGGCCCGTCGTTTTGTGCGATGAGCTGGGCGTACTGGGTCAGCCAGGGACCGGCGAGCCCGGGCAGGTTGCCCATCACCACGGCCTCCACCACCGCCTTGGCGGGCGTCGCGGGCGCGGGGGGCTTTTGCTCTTTTGGCGTTTCAGTCGAAGACGCCGGCGCCTCGGCCTGGGTGGGGGCTTGCACAAACTCAGCGACCGCGGCCTCGGCGGTTGCGAGATCTGCGCCGTCCTCGGAGGTGAGCCGAAGCATCGGGTGGCTGTCGTCGTCGTCCGGCGGGTTGCTGGTCTGGGCGGGGCCCTGGATCGGCTGGCTGGGGTCGGGTACGACGTCCGGCGGGGTCGCGGGGGCTTGGCCGGCGAGCTTGGGGGCCAGGCGGATCGGGGCTGGGCCCTGGAGCAGGTCCGATGTGGGTGCGGATACCGGGGGGGATTGGCTTTCCGGCTTTGGCATCGCCTCCAGATCATCGACCATCCCGGTCAGGAACAGGTCGGCCAGGTCATCGAGCTTCTGTCGGGTGCGGGTGTCGTCCATGAAAACTCACCGGACTCTTTGGCCTCGCGCGGCCGTGCGCGGGTCTTGGGTGATGAGGGTTGGCTTGGGGGACCGGCGGTCCGCCCGGATCGATCAGGCGACCTCGAGGATGTTGTTGAGCTCGCCAAAGGGGTTGGTTTCGGTTTCCTGGTTGTACGGGTCCTGGACCCACTGACCATCCACGACCAGGCGGTATCGATACCGCCCGGGGGGGATGCGGATGCAGGCTTGCCAGACATCCAGCTCTTCGTTGCGGGTAAGCGGCGTGGCGGAGGGGTTCCAGTTGTTGAAGTCGCCGGCGACCCCGATGCGTGCCGATCCGCTGGTCGGCTGGACGAAGAGGATGCCCGAGTTGGTCGGTCGGACACCGTAGATTTTGTCGAGCTTTTCCTTGAGCCCGGGCCTTTGAGGCGCGGGTTCGACGGCCGACGCAGCCGGCTGGATCGTCGTTGTATCGTCTTGGGCCTTTGGCACTGTCGGCGCCGCCTGGGCCGGGGCGGGTCCCGATTCGGAAGACGCCGGGCGTGGGGCCGGGTCGATGCCGGCCGCGTTCATCCCACGGGTCAGGCGCTGTGAAAGATTGGCGGTTCGGGTGGACAGTTCTCTTGCGCGTTCGACCAGTTCTGCGGCCCGGGAAAGCGCCGGGTTGGTCGGCGCTGCCGGGGCTGCCTCGGCCTGTGACGAAAGGCCGTTGCGCTCGGCCGCATGATGCTCGTGCGGGGCCGAGGCTCCTGGGGCTTGTTCGTTGACGGCGGGGGTGGCCGCGCCCATCGGCGGGTTGGCCATGAGCCAGGCGGCCAACTCGTCGAAGTCCTGCATCCCGCGCGAGCCGGCGTCGTACTCGGTGATGGGCTGGCCGAAGCTGGCCGCCTCTTTGAGCTTGGCGTTGAAGTTGATGACCAGGGGCAGCAGCTTGTCCCCGAAGTGCTTTTTCAGTTCGCTGAGGATCTCGCGGGCCAGCTTGGTCCGCACATCGTAGAGCGTGGGCAGGACGCGGAAGCGGCAGGCGTGGCCGACCTTCTGGGTGAGCATCTCGATGGTCTGTTCCTGGCGGAAGCTGCCCTGCATCGCGAAGTAGCCGGTCTCCACGGGGACCAGGACCTCGTCGCTGGCCCGCAGCGCATTGAAGGTGAGCAGGCCGATGGAAGGCGGGCAGTCGATGATGCACAGGTCGTAGCGGTCGGCGACGGGGGCGAGGACCTGGGCCAGCCGGCGGTCACGGTCCGACGCGTTGGCCAAGAGCTGTTCGATCCCGGCCAGCGAGACGCTTGAGGGCGCGAGGTCGAGGTTGCGGGAGATCTGCCAGGTGATCTCGCTGATGCCGAGTTGCCCATTCATCCCGTGCCGGAGCAGGTCGGTGACGGAGTGATCGATCTGCCCGTCGGGCACGGCCAGGCCCAGGGCGCAGTGGCCCTGCGGGTCCATGTCGACCAGCAGGGTTTTCTGGCCCTTGGCGGCGAAGGTGGCGGCGAGGTTGATCGAGACGGTGGTCTTGCCGCAGCCGCCCTTCTGATTGAGGATCGCGATGGTTCGCACGTCGGGTGCCCTTTCGTCCGTGAACCGGCCACACGCCAGTGTCGCCCGACTATCGCCGAGCCGGGTTCCACCCGTGGTCATGCCCCGGCTCCGCCGGTGGCCTACGCAATCTCCCCGAAACATGCGGTCCGCTGTCCGGTGGCCGGCCCAAATCCCAGGGCGATCAGACCACCGGTTTGCACATCAGAACTGCGCTTAGTCTTATTATCGGGGCTGAGCGCGCGAAGGCTTGAGGAAATCGCCGTCAAACTGAACCGCCGTTCAGCCTAAACCCCCGCCCGGAAGGGCCTCGATCAACCCCGATCCCACGCCCGATGACCGACGCAAGACCGACCCAACCCCGCCTCATCCTGGCCAGCCAGTCGCCCCGGCGAGCGCAGCTCTTGCGTGATGCGGGCCTGGTTTTCGAGCAGGTCAGCCCCCCGTTTGCCGACCCCGATCAGCCCGAAGACCGGTCGCTCAACGCCGAACAGCACGCGATGGAACTCGCCCGTGCCAAGGCGGCGTCCCTGGCTCGGACCCTCTCAAGCCCCGCCCTGATCCTTGCCGCCGACACCCTCTGCGTGGACCACCACAACCGGCTGGTCGGCAAGCCCCGGGACCGCGATCACGCCCGCGCGATGCTCAGAGGCTTTGCGAACCGCGATCACGCCGTGGTCACCGGCGTCGCGATCCAAGTGGCAGGCCCGGGGCAGTTCCGAGCGGGCGAGACGCGTGCCTTTACCGACCGGGCCGTGGTGAGTTTCGGCGAGGTCTCGGCCCAGACGATCGAAGCGTACCTCGATCTGGACCAATGGCGGGGCAAGGCCGGGGGCTACAACCTTTTCGACCGCCAAGCCGCGGGCTGGCCGATCCGTGTGGCCGGTGACCCGACGACGGTCGTCGGGCTGCCGATGCAGCGGTTGCTGCCCATCATCACCGAAGTGTTTGCCAAGCTCAGCCCCCCACCCGTTCACTAAACTCTTCGATATGGCCACCCGCCAACGCGCATTAGACATCATCTCCGGCCGCGACACCTCCGCGCTCGGCTCGGTCGCGCGGGCCGGGCTTTCGGTGCTGAGCCCGGCCTACGGGTTTGCGACAACGGCACGGGCGTGCGCGTTCTCCCTCGGTCTCAAGAGACAACTCCCCCTGGGTCGCCCCGCCGTCTCGGTCGGCAACCTGACCACGGGCGGCACCGGCAAGACGCCGATGGTTCAATGCCTGGCCCGCCAACTGGCCGAACAGGGCCACCGCCCCTGCGTCCTGCTGCGCGGCTACCGCGGGGGCGATGAGGCTAAGGAGCACAAGCAAGTGCTGGGCGACCTCGCGGTGGTCCGGCCCAACCCCGACCGCGTGGCCGAGGCCGCCTCCGTCCTGACCGAGCACCCCGAGGTGAGCTGCTTTGTCCTTGACGACGGGTTCCAGCACCGCCGGGCGGCACGCGACCTGGACCTTGTGCTGCTCGACGCGACCAACCCCTGGGGCTTTGGCCGGCTGCTGCCCCGGGGCCTGCTGCGCGAGCCCAGGTCGGCCCTGCGGCGCGCGGACGGCATCATCCTCACGCGCGTCGACCAAGTAGAGCCCGATACGATCGAGCCGTTACGCCAAGAGGTCGAGCGGATCGCCGGCCGTCCCCCGATCGCACATGCCACCCACGCCTGGACCGGCCTGCTGGATCAGAACGATCAGCACCTGCCGGTTCAATGGCTGGCGGACCAGACCGTGATGGGAATCGCCGCGATCGGCAACCCCGGCGCCTTTGCGGACACCCTGGGCCAACATGCAAAAGCCGTCGTCCACTGCGAGGCCCGGCCCGACCACCACGGCTACACGCCCGGCGAACTGCACCACCTCGCCGCACTGGCCGCCACCGCGGGCGCATCGGCGATCGTCACCACACAGAAGGACTGGGTCAAGTGGCAGCCCATGCTGGAGGACCGACCATGGGTACACGCCTCTAGCCAGGCCATGGCCGTCGTCAGGCCCCAGTTATCGATCCGCTTCAAGCAAGGCGAGCAGGCCCTGGCCCAGCTCTTGATCGAGCGCATCGGCATGCCAAAGGCCTGAAAATAAGCTTGATGCCTTCGGCCCGGCGCGCTCTGCCCTTAAGATGTGATAAAGTCTGTCCAGCGTGTACGGAGACACCCTCAACAAATACGGCCCAACGCGGCCCGGAGAAGAGACATGACCCACCGCTCGTTCTGGTTCACCGCCCTGCCCACGACCGTTTCACTCCTCGCGCTGGGTTCGGCCGATGCCGACCTACTCATCCAAGGCGTGATCGACGGCGACCTGCCCGGCGGGCTGCCCAAGGCCATCGTGCTCCGCGCCAATTCACCCGAGGGTGACCTGTCCCAGTTCGCCGTCGGCTCGGCGACCAACGGCGGCGGCACCGACGGGCCCGAGGCACAGCTCACCGGCTCGGCCAACGCCGGCGACTTTATCCTTGTCGTGTTCAACGCCGACAGCCAAAACTTCTTCGCCAACAACTTCACCGACAGCTTCATCTTCCTGATCGACAACGTCGCCGCCAATATCAACGGCAACGACGCCATCGAGCTGTTCTTCGACCCCGGCTCGGGCTTCGGCGGCAGTGAAACCGTCATCGACACCTACGGCCAACCCACCGTCAACGGCACCGGCCAGTTCTGGGAATACACCGACGGCTACGCCGCCCGCATCGCCGGCGGGGCCGACCCCACCTTCGCCGATGGCGGCGACAACTATTCCATTAACGAAGATGCCCTCGACACCCTGACCGAAGACCAGCAGGCCGACCTCCTCGCCGGGGCCTTCGGCTGGACCCGCGTGCCCGAGCCCGGCTCGTTGGCCCTGCTCGCGATCGGCTCGGCCCTCCTCGCGCGGCGGCGAAGATGACCACGGCCATGCATCAAGACAGCGCAACAAAACTGTCTATTTTTTATGCATCTCTCCCATCTTGAATCGAATCCGCCCAATGATTCAGCAGGCCCTCAGGGTGCCGCTGAATGAATGTGAATATTCGATGAAAATTCGATGGATTGTCCTAGGCACGCCTTGATTGACTGCTAGGATGGTTGAATCCGGGCTCGCTCTGACGCGACGCCTATTTCATGTGGATCTAACCAAACCCTCGCGGGGGTCTGATCTACAGCGTCTAGTCTTTAGCAGAAACGTTGCAGCACGATGGTGCTGTGTTGAGTTGTGAACGGAACCTTACCCCCCTCCCCATTTTTGGAGAATTGACTGATGAATACTTTGTTTAAGACCGCCGTACTTTGTGCCGCGACCTGTGGCCTTGCTACCACCGCCTCGGGCAGCCTGATCATCTCGGGTGTGATTGATGGCCCCCGCACGGGTGGCCTGCCGAAAGGTGTTGAACTCTATGCCACGGCCGATATCGCTGATCTTTCGATCTATGGCGTCGGCTCGGCGAATAACGGCGGTGGCAGCGACGGCGAAGAGTTTACGTTGTCGGGCTCAGCCTCTGCGGGCGATTACATCACGATTGCAACCGAAGGCACTGGCTGGGCGGCGTATTTCGGCAGCGCCCCGACTTTTGTTGCGGGTGCGGCGGTCAGCATTAACGGTGACGATGCGATTGAGTTGTTCATGAGTGGCTCGGTGATCGACATCTATGGCGAAGTCGATGTCGATGGTGATCCGCCCGTCGTCTGGAACTACCTGGACAGCTACGCCTACCGCGTCGATGGCACCGGACCGGATGGCACCACCTTTGTCGCAGATAACTGGTTCTTTGCCGGCACTGATGCGCTTGATGCCCAAGGTTCTGGTGGGGTCAATGGTGACGCGGGGACGACCGTGCCTTTCGGCACCTACGTCGTCCCCGAGCCCGGCTCGTTGGCGCTGCTCGGCCTGGGTGGCCTGCTGGTTGCCCGCCGCCGCCGTGGCTAAGCGATCAGCCAACCTTAGCAACGCCAAACGTTGCTTTGAATAAACATCAAGGGTGGGCCGTGAAAACGGCCTACCCTTTTTCAAGGGCAACCCCTACCGCTCGAAAACATCGAGCATTAAACTACATCAGAGTTGGACAAGCATGATGAACCGAAGCCACCACCAAACTCCCGTCCGGGGCTTTACCCTCATCGAACTGCTCGTGGTAATCAGCATCATCGCGCTGCTGATCGGGATCCTGCTGCCAGCGCTGGGCGCGGCCCGCACGACCGCGCGGAAGATGCAGAACTCGACCCAGCTCCGAGGCATCCACCAGGCGCTGGTCATCTTCGCCCAGTCCAACAAGAACTTCTACCCCGGCTTGGACAGCGACGGGACCACCATGACGGTCGCGGAGGTCAACGCGACCGGGACCTACACCGGCTACAACGCCGGCTCGAACGGGCGGAACTCCTCCGGCGTCTTTGCGATCGCCCTGAACACCGACTCGTTCACCCCCGACTACCTGCTCAACCCGGTCGAGATCAACGGCCAAGCGGTTGGGGGGACCGACACCGACCTGGACTTTGACGACAACCCCGCTGGTGACCCGATCAACTTCTCCTACGCCAATTTGTTCTGGCAGGAGAGCGGTACGGGGCCGCAGGAAGGGCCACGGGTCGCGGAGTGGAAAGAGTCGTATAACACCCAGGCGATCGTGATCGGCGACCGACGAATCGGTTCGGGCACGACGCGTTCGAGCCTGTGGACCCAAGAGGGCGAGGGCCGGTGGGAGGGCACGATCACGCGAAACGACAATTCGACCGGGTACGAACAGTCCGACGAGGGCTACACAACCCAGTACGGGGGTAACACGGTCGAAGAAGACTCGCTCTTCGAGACCGACGGGACGGTCAACGGTGCCGCGGCACCAACCGGTGCGGGTCAGAAGACCGACTGCCGATTGATCCACTAATCTCATCACCCCAAGCGTCTATCCTACATAAGCGAGCGCCCGATGAACCGAAAAGCCCGAGCCTTCACCCTGATCGAGTTGCTGGTCGTGATCAGCATTATTGCGTTGCTGATCGCGATCCTGCTGCCGGTACTTGGGTCAGCACGCGAGTCAGGTCGAAACGCGCAATGCTTGAGCAATCTTAAGCAGTGGGGGGTGGCCCTAGAGGTTTTTAAGGGCGAGAATGACGGCTTGCTGCCAAAAGCTCAGCACGAAGTGGGCGGGAGCGCAAAAGACGATTCTAGCCCGCTGATGTGGTACAACGCTTTGCCCGAGTTGATCGACGCGGGCAAGTACACTGATATCTATGATGGTAGTTCTACCAGAGAATATTCCAACGCAAATATCTGGTGGTGTCCTCAAGCACGCGATGAGTTTGGGGTCGGTGGATTTACCGGATCAGGCAATGCCTTTGACTATGCATTTAACACAATACTTGATGGGAGCAACAGCTACGGCCCGAACCCGCCATCAGGCCAAAGGCAAATTAAAAGTGACCTAATCACCGAAACGAGCAAGACCATGGTGATGACTGAGCCATCCAGTCGTGTCGAGTTCGTCTCGATTAATACCATTGACCGAGATCGCCATTTCGAAAGCAAGGTGAATGTTCTCTATATCGACTCTCACGTTGAGACTGAAGACGGCGAGAACGCGAATGTGATCTATTCCGGGCCGGGTCAAGCGATTAATTCCAAGCATTGGACAACGATGGAAGGTGACTTGATCTGGGGCTCGTTCTACTAAGCCTCTACGCCTTCTAATACGCTTCGTTTTATTACAGAAACTGCCAGTCGCCGGTCCGCAGGGTCCAGCCCCAGAGCAGGGCGTTGGTGATGCCGTGGGACCAGCTGACCGGGCCCAGGCCGGTCCGGCCGCCGTCGGGCTGATCGTCCCAGGTCTGGGCCGGTTTGGGTTTGTTGACGTACCAGACCAGCCAGGACCAGACGATGCCGCAGGCGATGCAGCCGAGGTAGTCGCGCCGCTGGTGGCTGAGCATGAAGATGAGGGTCGAGGCGAAGACGCTGAAGGCGGTGATGAAGCCGACGGGCGTGGTGACGAGTTGCTGGGTGAACTGGGGTTCGAGGGCGTTGGCCTGCTTGCCGGCCTTGGAGTTGGCAACGGTGTCGCCGATGATCGGCAGGTCGCTGGCGAGCTGGAGCAGGGCGTTCTTGGTGCGTCTGCTGCTGCGGGTGGCGCGGATCACGGCCGAACGGATGAACAGCTCTTCGAACAGCGGCACGACGATCGACATCCCCAGCAGGCGGGTGGTCATGGTGGCCCAGAACCAGGCGGCCCCGAACTGCTCCTTCCCGGCGAGGATCGGGTGGGGTGCCGCTCCCTCTTTGCCACTGCCGGTGGGGTTGGTCGGGACGAGGTGGTCCATCGCCGGGCCGAGGACGGGCGTGCCCTGGGCCTGGGCGGAGAGCCAGTTGGTCGCGTAGCCCAGGTAGACCCAGGCGAACAGCAGCCCGACGCCCGTGGGCACCGCGAGCCAGTGGAAGCGCAGCGTCATCTCCGGCATCAGCTTGCGGTAGCGCACCAGCAGGAAGACGACCAGGGCGACCTGCGCGGTGTAGATGAACGGGATCGTGACCGGCAGCGGCTCGGTGAGGAAGGACGCGATGAACAGCCCGAAGATATAGGCGAAGAACGGGACGATGCGCGGGTGCCAGGGGCTGGACGCCATCCACGCATCCAGCCGGGCCAGCGCGGTCGCGGGCGGGGCCGGGTCGGTCGGGCTGTCCGGTATCGTGTTCACGGCGTAGGGATTGGATCGGCTGAATCGGGGTGATGGTGTAAGGCGGGCATGGTACTTGATCGTGTTGAATCGCTGCCGCGACGCGTACCATGTCCCCATGCCCCACCCCGCCTGGTTATCGGAAGAGGAACTGCTGGCCCGCTGCGAGGTGCAGCGCACGCGCGGCTCGGGCCCCGGCGGGCAGAACCGCAACAAGGTCGAAACGGCGATCCGCCTCGTGGACCGGCCGACGGGGCTGGAGGTGTGGGCGAGCGAGCGGCGGACCCAGGGCGAGAACCGCGCGGCGGCGGTATTCCGCCTGCGGGTGAAGCTGGCCATTGGCGTGCGCGAGCCGGTCGACCCGGGTGCCCCGGCAAGCGCGTGCTGGCAAGGGCGCGTCAAGGCGGGTCGGCTGGCGATCAACCCCGGGCACAACGATTTCCCGGCGCTGCTGGCCGAGGCGCTCGACCGCATCCGGGTGTATGGCTACGACATTGCGGGCGCGGCGAGGGCGCTCGGGCTCAATACATCCCAGCTAATCAAGCTGCTCCGGCACGAGCCGATAGCCTTGGAGACAGTGAACCAGTCACGTGAAGTGCGCGGGCTGGGCCGGTTGAGGTAGAGCCGATTCTGTATTGCCTCAGGTGCGGAGAGCTCAGGACACGGTTCGAACTTTTTCTTGCCGATTGCCTTGACTAAAAATTTGGGTCTTAGGAAGCCAACGGGTCTAAATCGGGTTCTCACGGAGTAGTTTGAGCACCGCTTGATAGAGGTTATCACGTCGGTGGTTGAAGCGGAACTCGGTCTCCTTCAGGTGCAGGTAGAAGGTGTGTTTGGGGATGCCATGGAAGCGTGCCAGGCGGTG
>JBCDHS010000001.1:0-174937 GCA_038749735.1 Planctomycetota bacterium | reverse complement strand
GTAGCGATGCTACCCGCCGATTCACCGCGTTCGAGGGCCTTGAGGATCTTCATGCGTGTCTGTACTTCGATTGCCATCCGTGGCCTCCGGAGGGGAAAACCACATGATGACACACTGCCATAAAAAGCGCCAGCCGCTCTAAACAAGCTATCCAAATCGTCAAAAGCCAGTTGCTCTAATCGCTTGCATGCCTCTCTACTAAGTCGGTCCAACGATATTTCATGGTGATGTGTTCTGTTTTGGATAACGCTGTTCCAACCCGATATCGCAAGGCTTTTTAATAATCCACTGATGTCGTAAAAGCAATCATGCCCAGTTCGTTCCGCAGGTTGGAAACGATCATCGAAATACCTAAAGCGGAAGAGAATTTCTCCATCCGTTGGAGGTTCTTCAGGGAAATGCGTGGCGCAGCGGGGTTTTTTACTGACTTTGATCCCTGAACTTTTTTTGGGCTGCTTGCGATTTCGGCTCATGGATCATCAAAGGGATTCGTAGTACTCCGCCATCGCTGCATGTTTAATTTCAACCTCGCCCCTTTCTCCTGGTCCAAGACCTTCACGCGCCTCAAGCCATGGACGCTCTTTGTGTGTCAATTCACTTAACCACTGAGCAGTTCTTCCCCCATAGAACTTCAGAACCGCATCAATCGACTCTCGCTCTGAATCGCTTAGTTTTCGCCAATCTCCATTGATATCTCCTCTCTTGAGGCGGAATTGCCCGCGATGTTCACGGTACAAAGCTGGAGAAACCGGACCATTTGCCCACGCTTGAATCTTTCCCCGAAAGAGTGGGTGTTCCTCCCAAACAAGATGCCAAGCTTGCGAGTAATAGCAAAGCTTTTGCAACTTCATTGCAGTCATGGACCCAGAGTTCTTAAGAATGTAGTCTGCAACATCTAGCACAGTTGCCATGAGGACCTCTTCCGTGTGCATTGCTCGCAAGACTTGTCTCTCATCGGCATCGTATTCAAAAAATGATCAGGATTCAATAAAGAATCCTAACATTTTACTAAAATATACGGAAGTATGTACTTGAGTAAACGACCCTCACGACGCTAAAACCTTTGTGCCCACCTTAGATAGATAACAAAAAACCCCGACCTACTCGGTCGGGGTTTCGTCGTCTTTGGTGCTGTCGTTTTCGTCCGGCCAACCACCCTCGGGCCGTGGCTTGTCCATGGCCTTCTTCATGGCGTCTTCCCAATCGCCATCGATCTTGAGGCGATCTTCTTCGGGGCCGGGTTTTCGTTTGGGGTCGTCTTCATTCATGACTGCATTATACGACTGGATCGCGGTACATCAGTCGCTTACCCTGCGCCCCGGCGATCATCGCCACAACACACTCGCCGTCTTCAAGGCTACGGTGGTTGTAGCGGAACTCGAACTCATCGACGTATCGTTGCAGGTGCTTTCGGCTGACGTTGTGGAACGTGCCGTAGACGCCACGCTTGAGAAGTGACCAGAACGATTCAATCGTGTTCGTCGTGATCCCACCGGGCCGAACGTACTGGCCCATGCTGTGCTTGACCGCTTCGTGGCTCGCATACTCTTTGCCGACGCCGATGTAGCCGCGGTGTTCGTCGGTGATGAGGTGGGCCGACTTGTCTACTAGCTCATTGCATGCGGCCTTGAGATTCACAGCGGTAACGTCTGGCATGACGCGGGCGCGGACCTCGCCGGTTTCGCGCGAGACGACGCCGAAGACGGGCGTATGCCGCTGCTTCCGGGTCTTGTAGTTGCTGGGAGCGTTCTTGCCGAACTTCTTTGGAAGACGGGCATAGTTGTATCGGGGCTTGCCGCCGACGTAGGTTTCATCGGCTTCGACCGTGCCAGACAGCTTGGGCCCTTGGTCCGTTGGTGCCATCGCAAAGCGGATACGGTGCATCAGGAACAAGGCCGACTTGTAGGACAGGCCGGTGTGTCGCTTGATCTCCAACGCGCTAACGCCCTTCTTAGAAGTAGCGGCACGCCAGAAGGCGTAGCACCAGTGACGCAGGGGAATACGGCTGTCTTCCATCACCGTGCCGGTGCGGACGGTGTACTGCTTCTTACAGCCACGGCAGCGCCAACGGTTGTTCTTCTGCCGCTCGCCGGTCTTGCTGTCTTTCATTTGGTAGACGTCGCGTGAGCCACAGCAGGGGCATGTGGGCTTGTCGCCCCAGCGCTGCTTCTCTAGGAACTCGACGGCGGATTGCTCGTCAGCGCAGGCCATTGGGATCGACTCGACGATTTCGCTCTTATCTTGCCCGACCTTGGTTTTGCTACCTTTAGTGTTCATGAGATCATTATACTTGAGTAAATAAAAGAAATCAAGAAAAAGTACCACTCTGTCCTACAATTATGCCGAAAAGTGTGGTACTCTGTCCGTGGCGCAGCACGCTACGGAACCTAGGAATATCGCAATGGACTTCGATGATATGGGCCAGGGTGGGCACACAAGAGTTGAGGCAAGGCTTCGCTACCCCGAGCATCAACTCAAACCCCGAGATTTTCTTCGCTTCATTCAGCTTGGAACTTTCCAGGATGACTGGGAGCGTCTGGGAATGACCGAAGATGACCTGATGGCACTCGAAGTGATGATTATGGCTGGGCCAGATGAAATTCAACCCGTAGACGGAACCGGAGGTTTTCGGCTCTGTCGGTTTGTCTCTCCCCTCTCTCGAAAGGACCGCGCAAATGGAATTAACGTGGGTTACGCGTACTTCCCTGAATCGTCTGTTGCCACACTGCTCGTCGCCGCCGATCTGAATGAACCGATCGGACTGACGCCAAAGATGAAGACCCAAATGAAAGAAACCATTGATTTTATTTATGAACGATTACGCATCGGAGATTAATTATGGCTAACCAAAATGCAATAGAAACACCCTCGCTACCCACGGTAGCGGAGCGTGCCCTTGCGGGGTTGGCAGAACTCAAGGGGGCACTTGAGGATCAAAGACCGTTGAACAAACAGTTCACGATCAGGACTATAGATTTGAAACTCGAACCCGAGGGTTATACCGGTGAAGAAATCCGGCACCTTCGAGAAACCCTTCACGTAAGCCAAGCTGTATTTGCTGAACTGCTATGTGTTTCTGTTTCTACCGTAAGAAAGTGGGAAAACGATACGAGAACTCCCCCCAAAATGGCGCGTAGACTATTTGACGAGATTCGCGCCGACCCTAGCCGTTGGATCGATTACCTATGCAATATGGTCCAGGCTAAGAGTGAAATTGCAGGCGACTTAGAGGCTGCGCCTCTCTTTGCCCACTGAATCCAATCCGATCAGTAATGAACAGCGGCACTTAATTGTGCCGCTGTTCATTTATACCCAAAACCAACAATGGAGTTAATCATGTTTTTAGGAATGCAAAGAGCTAGGCCACCACCGGTGTGCGAGGGTAAAAAACAGGCCCCCCGGCTATCGTTTAGGTACACGCATGCCGGGGGGCCATCTTTTCGAAATTGTTTCACCGCCAACGGCTTGATGTGGGCGTGGCGGAATCTGGAATACGCGGCGAGCTTGGGGCTCGCTGGCTTGAATGCCGTGCCGGTTCGAATCCGGTCGCCCGCATCCTAATTTCAACTCCAAGTGTCATGAAAGGACACAACCATGAAATATGTTATGTACAAAGACTCTCAATACCAGTGGCGGTGGCGCTACGTTGCCTCCAATGGCCGTATCATCGGCGTCTCTAGTGAGGCGTATCACAACAAGTCCGACTGCTTGCACTCCATCAACTTGATGAAGGCGAGCAGTAACGCCACTGTCTACGAATCCTAGCCCTGGTCGTCGCTGGGGATGATCTCCACATCAGTGTGAGGGCCATAGTTCCAGCGAACGTTCGATAGGATCGTTTGGCAGTGGCGAAGTTGTACCCGCAAAGGGCGGGGCAACTCACCCGCAAAGGCCTCAGCGAGATTCGGCAGCGCCCGCTCCAACTCGCTGAGGTCTTCTTCTTTGATTTGCTTGAGCTGTGACATAAGTACCAGATCGTCTTATATATCAGTATATCATCCGCGCATCCGGATGATAGGGTTATCGGTCGCAGATTTCCTGTTACTTTGACAATCAAATAGGTTTACTCAAGTACATACTTCCGAAAATATATCGATTTTCGGAGATTTGGTTTCACTGATTGACGTAGGCGTTACCACCTTCGTCGGATCTCCACCGGCCGCCGCCGCGCCTCGTTCCGAGGGACCACGTCCGACCCGGGCCAGGCCGGCTGGAAGGTCACCAGCAGCACCGTTCGTCGGCCGGGCAGGTCCGTGTCACGCTCGTCCAGCTGCAGCGGGAGGATGTAGCTCCGCGCGATCGGGTCCCAGTAGTCTGCCTGGGCCTGGCGGGTCGAGATCTCGAAGTTCCATTGGTAGTCTCGACGGTCACCCTCTCCGACCACCAGCAGGCCTTCTTCGTTCAGGGTCTTCAGCTCGATCGCGAACACGCCCACATCTTTGATCGGCTCGTTGAACTGGTCCAGCAACTCGATCCGCGCTTCGAGCCGAAGTTCGCCGGCCTCCTGGACATAGCGCGTCGCGGGGTGGACACGCAGATCGACCGCGTGCGGGAAGAACGCCGGTAGATGCGCCGCATCCACCGACGCGGGCGGGTCGGGGTTGCGGTTGACCGGGTTGACCTGTGTCCCCTTTGGCTCGCAGCCAGCAAGCCCGGCGGCGAGCAACAGCAACGCACCCGACAGACACAACCGATCAAGACGGATCATCCCGCGAGCATAGACGCTCGTGCCGAGGCAGACAAGCGTTACGCCGCCTTGCGGTCCGGATCGCGATCAAGCCGGTCCAGTAGCTCGACCAGGCGGGCCTGGGTCCGCTCGAAGCGTTCGATCGCGCGGGTGTTTCGGCCGACCAGGTCCACCAGCATCGTGATCGACTCGTGCTGTTCGATCAGCCGGCGGTGGGCTTCGGTCAGTTCCCGCTCCCGCCGCCGGCTGAACCAGCGCTCCCAGGTCCACAGCACCCCCATGAGCCCGGCGACCCCGAACTGCGTCAGCGATTCAAGCGATTCAAGCGGCATGGGTTGTCCTCGTTCCGGGGTTGCGAACCGTATCCAAGGTGTGACGCAAATCAGGCAAGCCAGAGCAGCGTCCGTGGTGGCTGCCCGGACGCGGCAAAACGGGTCTCGATCCGTTGCACCCGTCCGGGCTGACCGCCCAGCAATACGGGTGTCTCGTCCAGCCCGATGCCTTGCGCGACCGGATCCAGCACACGATCGCCGGGTTGCAGCGCGGGCCAGGCTCCGATCAACTCGACCCGTAGGTCGGCGCGGACCCCGATTGGGCTTGGCTCATCGAGCACCGTATCGCCGAGCGCTGCGCGATCGTCGCGCTGGTTGGCGAACAGGTCGCCAGCTTGGATCGCCGTGTCGTGCAGGCTGCCCGCCGCGACACGGTCGTAGCGATAGGCATCGCCGAAGTCTGAGGCCTGCGTTGTCGGCTCGCCCAGGAAGGGGTTGCCGATGAGCCGCTCTGCTTGGATCGGCGAATCGCCAACGAGCGTGGCGGTGACGCGCAGCAGGAGGTCCCCGGTCTTGCCCGCCGTGACCCAGCCCGCCGCCAGGGTCGGCTCGGTCACCAGGACACCGGCGCGGTCGTCCATCAGGTCGAAATCCCCGGACAATGGCTGCCAGTCTACGCCCGTGTTAACGCTGTATTCCACGACCGGCTCGAGCCGCTGGCCGGTCGCGTCGGTGGTCAGGCAATCGGTCAGGCGAAGCGGCGGGGTCGGGTTTCCCGTTGGCAAATAAAATGCTGCATTGGCGTCATACATTGGCCCGCTAAACGCCCCATCCTCATTGAGCACCCACCCCCGGAAGACCCGGGCGTACCGGCTAAAGTCGGTGCTGGTTTGCGGGTCGTACTGCAAGTCGGGCTGCGACTGGAGGGCCGGGTCCCAGGCGGGTGTGAGGGTGTAGGTATCTTCGAGCCTAGGCGGACTGCCCAGGGCGATACACCGAAGGGCGCGGGTCGGGGCGGTCTCGCCGCGCACCAATGCGACCCGCCCGACACCGCCGCGGGCCCAGGGCAGCGTGATCGGGCGGCCTCGATCGGCAGGCAGCAGCCTTGTGACGCGGCGTTCTCCGGAGTGTGTGCGTGTGATATCGGTCCGGCAGCGGAGGTCGAAACGCGAACAGACCCGTTCCAGCACGCGGGCTGGGCTGAGCGTATCGCTAAGACCCAGGTCGATGCGTTGATCCAAGACGGCCGAGCTGATCCCGCAGCTTTCGAAATCCGGCAGCGTTCTGTTTAGCACCTCAAGCAGTTCGCGCATCGTCTGCACGTCGGTCATCCGGTTGCGCTGCCCGGGCGTTAACGCGCGATCCACCTGTTGTGCCCACGCGTCGTTGAGCAGGATCGCGGTGCGCTCTTCGCCGACCGATCGTTCGGTGGTCTGATCCTGCAGCCGGCCGGACAGCAGGGCCTGCCAGTGCACTTGCCCGTCGTTGAGCCGGTGGGGGATGGCGAGGGTGATCTGTGGGTCGCCGGCCGGCCTTGTTCCCTGTACCAGTGCCGCGCGCCGATCCAACGGTGACTCGGCCTGCCACTGGGTTACCGCCAGGCCGGGCTCGGGTCGGCTATCGACCAGCACCACGGGCAGCGTGCTGGGGCTGCTTGCGTCCGGATCCAGCGCCGGGGTCGCGGCGGACGGCGGCGTGGGCAGGGTCGTGGTGGTCATCAGGCAAGCTCCAGGACGGTTGACATCGTGGCAAGCGGCTCGCCGGGCGATACCATCGCCGACCAGGGCAGCTCGCGGTAGGCCTCGCCCCGCCAGAGCACCAGGCGGTAGCGGGTCGGCGCGTCGGATGGTTTGATCTCCAGCTCCAGCACCCGGCGGTGGAGAAGCTCCGCGCCGGTCCGATTCGCGATCATGATCGGCTCGTCCTCTCCGCTAACGGCCTGTAGCTCGACCCGATCTACCTCGCCGGGCGCGATCGCGGCTGGCCAAAGCAGGGTGGCGATCAATCGCCCGGCTCGCCGAGTCACTTGCCAGCCTGCGCTGTCAGGCCAGGCCGGTGATGGCGGGGGCGGGAGCAGCGCATCGCCGACGCGTTGGCGCTCGATCGACGACGTTGCCGCATCCGACATGCCTGTGCTGCCAATACTCCGCACCCAGAGCTGCCTGGTCTCGCCCGGCTGCCACAGCTCGATATCGAGGGCAAGATCGGTTTGGGGCTGCGGCAGGACGGCCAGGGGCGCTTCGGGGTCGATCTGATCCAGCCGCGCCTCGGGGCCAAGTACGTCGTAGCCGGCTTTGGGGAAGGGCAACGTCATCAAGGGGTCGCCCAGCAGTTGCAGCCCGCCGCGCACAAACGGCTGGGCCACCAGCCAGGCCTCGGCGAGGGTCCAGCCCGCCCGTAGCGCATCAAACATCGGCGTGGGCAGCGGCAGCGTCGAGAGCGAAAAGGGCGCAGCGCTCGCGGCCGCGGCGGCATAGCCCGCGGCCACCGCCCGGCTCATCCAGTCGCCGGCCGATGCGTCCCGGGCGCTGAGCGCGGCGGGGTCGGCCTGGCGGAGTTGGAAGCACACCGCCGCTTGGCCCGGCCCCGACTTAAAGAACCCGGCCGGCGGCGCGGCGTGCCGCCAGCCCCAGACGACAGCGGCCGACGATACAGCATCATGGCCGACCGGTTCGCTTGCACGCTCAACCGGCAGACGCAGCCGATCGGGTTTGAGTGAGCCGGCCCAGGCGGCGACCGGCTCGCTGAAGATCGGATTGACCGACGGCTCGCCGGGGTAGGGGTCGATCCAGACCCGGTTGTCTGTCGCGCTCAGTTGCGAAGCCCCGACCGTCGTTGCCCGGTCGATCAAATCGGTGGCGGCGGCAAGGTCCGGCCCGTCGATCCGGCCGGTGTAGCGGAAGCCAAGCATCGCGTCGGCCGCGGGCCGATCTGCGATCAGGTCACGGTAGTGCGGGTTAAAGATCGGGGCGGGATTGAGGGTTGCGGCGCTGTCGTGGTGAAGCAAGGCGGTGATAGGCCAGCGCGTTGTCCCCCCCGGGCCGTCGAGGTAGCCGGGCACACCGTAGCCCAGCAGAAGGCCAACGACCTGGCCCGACAGCGCGTTGCGGGCGAGATAGTCGATGACCTGGGCATGCATGTTGTCGTACTCGGCCTGATCGAGGGCCTCGGCCGTGGGCAGGTCCAGGCCGCAGAGGTTGGCGTAGGGCACGCCGCGGGCGGCGCGGTAGTGCTCTGCCCATGTGTCGGCGTCGTCGACCGCCCGGTTGTACACCACCAGCCACCGGGCCGGGTCATCGGCATGGGGCGAAACGGGTTCTCGGTGGTGCACCCCGATCTCACCGTTGGCGATTGTCCAGTGCGCGAGGTCGAGCGTGCCGGTCAAAGCACCTTCGGGTTCGAGCCCGCCTAGCCACGCTGATGCGGCTATGTCAGCGCTCATCAGTGAGACTTGGGCACGCAAGGTGCCATTGATCCAAAGCGTCGCCTCGGGTCCGCCGGCCGCGGTGGGGTTGTGTCCGAGTTCAACGGTGTGCCAGGCGATCGCGGTCGGCAGGTCGCTCCACGCCGACTGAGCCGTTGACGTTTCGAGGGCCAGCCGGTTTGTATCGCTGTCCAGCGTCACCCAGACCAGCGGCGCCTCGGCCGCGGACCACAACCCCATGACCTGCAACCGCCCCCCGGATAGTCCGCTAGGGGCCAACAGACACCGGCTATGGACCGTCGGCCCGCTGCCTGCAAGGGGCATTGGCTCGCGCAGGTAAGCCCCACCCGGGCCGGGTGTGCAGGTTAGCCGCAGGCCCATCGGGCTCGTGCCATCCACGAACACCGCGTCGGTGGACTGCTCGAGTGTAAAGGGCGTGGTCTGGGTGTCGGGCAAGAATACGGGTGGCTCGGCCAACTCGGCGAAGCCCGCGATGGAGAAATCGATATGTCGGTAGAGGGTGGTCATGGCACGCAGCGTCAGGCACGGAGGATGGTTTCAAACCGGCGGTCCAGGAGGGTCGCAACCTGCCCGCCGGCGAGGGTGACCTCGGCGAGCTTGAGGTGGCTGCCCGCCGGCCAGCCATCGAGGGTCGTCGCCGCGCCGACGCTCGGAGAGCCGCCGGCATCTTCCACGTACACCAAGGCGGTCGCGTTGTTAAACAGCGACAGATCGAGCGCGCCGCCCGCGTAGGTTAGGGCCACACCATCGATCGAGCACCGGCCCGGGGCAACATAGATACTCGATGCGGCGTCTTCGTCGGCATAGACGGCCAGATCGCCGGCCGAGGATTGGGCCAGCCGATGCACCGTACGGATCAGCCACTCGTACCAGGGCTGGGTCCCCGCGGCCGGGTACGTCACGCCGGTCGTCGGGTCGGCGGTATCGGTCAGTGCCACGATCTGTTCAGGGGTCAAGTCTTTTGCGGGCATAGGTCAACCAGGTATGGGGATTAGCGATTCAGCTACGGCGGCACCCGAATCAGCGGGGTCATAACCCTTTACTCCGCGCTCGTCGCCCTCACGATCACGAGCACCGCGACATGCCGGGGCCACTGGGAGACCGTCCCGCTGGTTGTCAGGTCGAGGTCGAGGGTCAGGACATCGCCGCGGACCACATCGGGCGTGGTATCGGTCTTGAGCGTGGCGGGCATGCCGTCGCCCTGGGCCGTGCTAACCATGCCGACCCCGTCGGCCGAACTCAGGGCCGATGCGGTTGTTGTCAGCACGTTGCCGTTGACCTTTGCCGTTGCGGTCAGGCCGTCGGTTGGGTCGCTGGATGTGATGTTAAGCCCGCAGGACAAGACGATGTCGGTCACCTGACCGGCGACCGGTACGGCCCCGATGAGCTGGTCGGTCAACGACGCGGTCAGGTCACCGTGATGCCGATAGCCCAGGTCGGCCACACCGAGCAGGCCGTAGGTCACACCCTGGTGATTCTGTTGGAAGGTACCGGTCGTCGGGTCGATGCGGAGGCGGACGGCGTCGGGCAGCAGGTTGGGCAGGTCAAGCGCGAGGGCGACCTGCGCCGCAGGATCACTGGAGAGATTAGAAAAACCGACGGTTGCTTGGCCGGCGACGGTCTGGGTGGTATTGACATGGCGGTGTAATGAATCGGCGGAGGACTGTGCCCCGGCGGTCAGCGCGGTGAGGTTAGACGCGCTCACCGATGCGGCCGCTCCGTCAAGGGCGAGGTTGATCGATTCAGCCGAGGCGGTGATGCCGGCCAGGGCGGCCGTCTGGGCCTGGAGCAGCGCCTCACCCCGTAGGTCGGTGAGCTGGGTGACCGCCTCCGCGTCGGTGGTCACCTCAGCAAGCGGGATAAACGTCGCGCGATCGGCCGGCAGGCCGGCAGTCGATGCAGCGATGTCGCCGTTTATATCCAGGTACAAGTGCGTCGTTGCATCCGAGGTGAGTTCTAGCGATGTTACCGGAGCGACCTCTCGGGCCTGATCGCCCACGAAACACCGCCCGCCATAAACCCCGACCAGCCGGCCGCCGAGCGGGTAGACCCGCAGGTCGTTGCCCCGCTCGGCGACACGGAGGAGCCGGTGCAGCATCCGCCGAAAGCTCAGGTGATAAGGCGACAGGCCCGTGGGGATGTACGGGACCGCCGTGGCCGGGTCCTCGGCCAGGGCGAGCAGGTCGTGATCAGCGGGGTAAGTCTCGGGCATCGGTACCTCTTCGCGGGAAGATGTAGGAAGTTCGATAGGCGCTCAGGCCCAACTAAGTTTGCCGTCGGGGCTGAACGTGATCGCCGTCGGTGCGGCAGGAAGCTCGGGAGATTGGGCGGTCAGCGTGCCCACTTCAGCCATGACACCGTCTGGGCCAATCAGGCTCAATTCAAGGGTATGGCTGCCCGGGCCCAGTCGCTGTGGCCGCAGATTAATCGGCTCGCCACCCGCACCAAGCGGGCCAAACCCTAAAGCCCCGCGCCCCAGCCCCGGGCCGATCGAAAGGTCGTAGCCGAACCCACCCTCGCCAAACCGAGCACCGAACCCCGGCCGATCGTCTCCCGCCCGATACATCGGCCGCGAGACGGTGGTGCCGTCTTCTCGCTTTGCCACAAGCGCCGAGCCGATCGGTATTCTCAAATCGCCCGTTACCACGGGCCTGACCTGACCCGACAAGACACGCAACGCACCTGAGTGATCCGTCCATGCCTCAGCGGCGTCATCCACAGCTAGCAGATCGATCCGGTGCGGCGTCGTCGGGTCCAGGACCAGCCACAGTGCCCGGTCGGCGGGTGCCGTGGTCACGTTGTACAGCTCGGCATCGACGTAAACCTGTACCCGCCCGGTGAAGGTGCCGGGCTGCGACCAGCTCAGCCGGACCAAGCCCGTTTGTGGCGTCTCCACAACGGGTCGGGCGAGGACGCGGGTCGGCGGGTTGTCGCTAAGCGGTGGGGTCATGGTCGAAGCTGGAAGTAGGTCAGGCGGTAGTCGATCGTGTAGCGGGGGCCCAGGCGGGTGACCTCGCCTGGCTCGAAGCGATGCAGGACACAACTCGGCCAGTCCCGGCCGTGCTCGTCGGTGAGCGTGGCTTCGCGGCCGTCGAGGTAGGCCGAGATCGCCTGGGTCAACGTGTGGAGCTGGCCCGGGGTATCGGCGATCAGCTGGCCTTGCTGGTGGATCTCGCGGTGCGCGAGGCCCTGGTGGATGAGCGGGCCGCCGATCGAGCCAGGCGTCTCCCCGACGTGCTGGCGGGCCTGGATCGGGCCGGGCTCGGTGGTCGCCGGGCCGGAGTTGAACAGGTTTTGGTTATTGAATTGGATCATGTCTGGTTCTGGAGGCAACGCCCTAAGCACGCACTAGGCGTGACAGCCCGAGATACCGCTTCTCGTCCGGCAGGCCGTCGCCGTTGGTATCGATGGGCACGGGCAGCCGGGACGCGGCGGTGAGTAGTCGGCGGCGGTAGTGGTCGGCCTTGTAGAGCAGCATCTCGTTGTTGCCGGTGAGTGCGGCGGCGGAGGAATAGACACGCTCGAGCGTGCCGAGTGATTCAAGCCGCGCCATCGTCGCCGGCGAGGTCACCGCGTCCGCCGTCAGCGAGCCGGGCAGGTCTTCATCGATCCCGAGCATGTGCAGCAGCGACTGCCTCACCACCGCCGCCTGGGGCGCAAAGGTCCGCATGACCAGGGGCAGGGCCTGACCATCACCGCTGGGGATCGCGGCGTCGGTCGTCCGGTCCCGCAGCAGCGACACGGTCAGCGTCATGTCGTCCACCCGCTGCAGCACCTCGTGGGGCCGGCGGTTGATCAGCACAACATGGCCCGTCTCGACCTGGGCCTGCTCGAAGTCGGCCAGCACCGACTGAACCGTCGCACCGACGACGTCGGCGTCGTAGACCTCAATACGCTGCTGCGCCGCAAACGGCACGTCGTTAAAGAGCGTCGGCTCGTAAACCAGGAGATCGCGATCGGTAGAGAAGTTCATGGGTTCAATTCAGTAAAGGGTCGAGGGTCGATGCCATGTCGCTTGTAGTCGGAGCGAGTGAGCCGGCCCCTAAACCCCCGGCTGAACTCTCGTACAGCCGGGAGCGCGGAGGAAAGGAGAATCAAGCGTTGGGTCGGCTTAGGCCACCGAGAGGTTGCGGATCAGGCCGTGGGCGTTTTCGTTGAGCATCTCGACGGTGTACTCGCCGATCACCTGCCCGGTCGTCCGGTCGCCGGTGGTCGCCAGGGGCTTGTAGTGGAAGCTCCGGGCGCTCAGGGGCAGGACATCGATCCGTGAGCTGTCGATCAGCAGCACCGCGTCGCGCGGCACCCACCGGCTCAGCACGACCCGGCAGACACCGAAGTCGCTCTCGTACACGCTGACCATGTCGCGGTAGCGGGTGTTGCGGGCGTCGTAGCCCCGGCTCGAGGCGATGAACTGGTTGATCGCGCGTTTCTGCAGCCCGCCGACGACGATCGTGTCTACCCCGCCGGATGACTGCTCCCAGATCCCCCGCATCACCGAGTTGAGCCGGTCTTCGGTCAGCGCGACCCCGCCCGCATCGTCGATGGTGGTCTGGATGCTCGGGACAATGCCGCGCATCGTCCGTCGAGTACTGGCTGATCCCTCGGGGGTGCTGGCCGGGCTGGTGCCGTTGATCACGCAGTTCTCCAGGTCACGCAGCAGTTCGCGCAGGCGTTCCTGCTTTTGGTAGTCCAACTCGTCGGCGATCGCGGCCTGCTTGGCGGCAAGCTGGCTGCCGGAGACCTCGACCGTTGCGGTGAAGATCTGGGTGTAGTTGCTCTGGCGTACGCGGGAGGTAAAGCGCGGCGACGGCGCATCATCGCCTTCCAGGGCGGCGTTGCCCAGGATATGCAGCGTCTGGTCGTCTACCAACTCTTCGGCCGTCGTGTTGCCATAGCCCCGCACAACCGTCAGTTCGTTGCCCGAGATGCCGGTGACAAAGAGTACTTCGCTGGAGCCCGAGGCCTGGACCTGATCGCCAATACGGAAGCGTGAGCCGTTGGTAACCTCAAAGATTTCGTCATTAAAGCCGTCTAGGTCATCGTCGTTGATGCGGTCGGTATTGGGTAGCAGCGTATCTTCGAGCCACTGGTGGACGGTCGAGGTGGCGGCGCGTTGAGGGTCGCCGAGGTGGTCGAGCAGTGGGGTCTCGTAGGGGCTGACGATGCCGACGATATCGCCGACGTCCTCGGCCAGTTCGGGGAGCGTGGAGCCGGCGGAGTAGGTGGCTTTTCCGGTAAAAGGCATGGTGGGGTCCTTGGGGTTAGGAGTTTGGGTTTATGCAGAAGGAGTTGAGGTTTAAAGACGAGATGAGTTCACGTCGATGCTGATCATGCAAACCACGCGAAGCGTCTGGTCCAGCGGTGCTACCCTTCCCGCCGAAGGCGGAGGTACCGCAGCAGGTCACGCCGATCGCCCGACTGCTGGGCCTGCTGGCCGGCCATGCCCGCGACATCTCCGGACTCCTCGGGCTGACGCGGGGCATGTGCCCCCAGGCCCGGGTGCTCGGACTTCAGGTGAAACAGGTACGGCTTGCTGCGGCGCAGCTCGCCCACCGCCGAGGTGAGGTCGGGTTCTTCCATCTCCCCTACGGCGATCTCGGTCAGCAGGCGGGCTGTATCCAGATCAATCGTGTCCGCCTGGGTCAGCAGGGCATCGATCCGCTGGCGACGCTCGAGCGCGCTGATCGTCTGCTGAGACTGGTCGTACTGCTCGCGCAGCTGCGTGAGTTCGCGTTGCAACGCCGTAACCCGCTCGTCGGGGTCATGGGTATCTTCGTGAGTCGGTTCGGTCGTCATCGTGTCTCTCTTGGGGTGTTCTTGCGTAAGTCAGGCGCTGACCGCGTAGCATCAGGCGTTGGCAAGTCGATCAGCGGTGGTTTTCATCGTGCCCAATTGATCCCGTGGGGGCTTCAATAAGACGGGGCAATGATCTGTCGTGGCGGGTCAGGTCTCGGCGCACTCGTCGTAGCCGATCTCTGCGAGCACGGTCGCCCGCGGCACGCCCAGGTCTAGCTTCTGCTGGGCAAGTGCCAGTTGCTCGGCCTGGTTCTCGGGCACCGGGTCGGGCCAGTTGATCCGGACCCGGCGGTCCTCCGGGGCGTTGGGCAGGATGCCGTGAACATCCGCGGCGTGGAGGATGAGCTCGCAGAGCTGCTTCAGCCCATTGCCGTAGGTCACGCGCTTCCGCTCGGTGCGGGCGAGCAGCCCCATCAGCACCAGCCGGACCGCGTTCTGGCTGGTGAGGTTGCCGACCTTGCCGCGGATTACCCCCGCCGCGACGGGCGAGACGCCGGAGGTCTTGTCCAGCGCGTCGCGGACCTCGTCGATGTGGCGTTGCTCACTAGGGGCATTCGCATCGCCGCCAAACTCCTGGATGGAGGCGTCGGGGTTGTCGCTGTGCCACATCTGCCCCGGGCCGATAGACCGCTCGGTGAACTGCTCGATGCCCCGACCCAGGTACATCTTGAAGGCCTGCATCGTCACGCGGTTGGCCCGGTCGGAGAGGCGGGTGTTCAGCTCGTCCTGCAGCGGGATCAATGGCTCGACCTCGCTCAGCCCGCTGTAGGCAAGCGGCTGGGGCAGGTTCTGGATATGCACGACCGGCACCCGCCCGAGGCGGTTGGGGCGACGCCCGACCAGCCGGCGCGGCGAGGTGGGCTTGTCCGCGACATAGTCAAGCTGCTCGGCCGCGGTCCAGACCTGGCTGTGATAGGTCGTTTGCGCCGAAGCTGCCGCATCGTTTCTAAAGACCCGGTTGCGGAGCCGAACAATAGGACCGGTCTTGGCCGTGGGCCGGCCTAGGCGCGGGACATCAACGATGTAGCCGGTGAGCTCTCGGGTATCTTCAATGGAGAGAAGCGGCACACCCCGTACAGCGTCGATCACATCGATCAGGAATCGGTCGGCCACGGCGGCGGGGTCGGCGAGGTTGTACGGCCCCCCGCCACGCATCCGCAGCAACAGGTCGGCGTGGCCGTATACCGCACCAAGCAGCGCGAGGTCCTGGAGCAATCCGATGCCACCGTTTGCCTCGATGACCGCGTTAAGCAGTTGCCCGATCGCCCGGGCTTGTTCGGGGTCGTCCGCCAGGGACTGGATCCTCGGTGGCTTGCCGAACATGAAGTCCACCAGGGTGTGGATTCGCCAGCCGATGTCGTTCTCGATCACCACCTCGCGCTTGCGGCCGGGCATCGGGCGCAGACGCTCGGGCAGCCCGCGGGCCTGGGCGAGCGTTTCTGCGGCGGTGCCATCGGCCGAGGGATCGCGGATCGCTGAGGCCGTGATCGCGGGGTTGCGGTAGTAGTCCCACAGCCGCGCGAGCATGGGCCGGACCAACGCGTGGTGCTCGGCGATCAAGGCGTCGATCGGCGGTCGGGAAGGGTGTGAGGCCCGCTGCGATGGGGGTGTTGGTTTGCGGTGCATCTCAATCCGGGGTCAGAAGAATCAGGCAACGGGCTGCTTGCTCGGCCCTCACCCTTGACCCCGATCGCACCACCCGTGCGCATCGATCCGCCCCAAGCCACCCCGGGATGTCACATAAGTCCAGTAATGACAGAGTTCAAAAATTTCTAAACACACCTGAAATTTTACGAACAACGGGGCGATTTTTGTGCGCGCGCGGGCGATTGCTTAGAATCAGACTTGCCCCGAAAGATATTGGCGCGATAATAGGCATACCTTGGACAGGCTTGAACAAGAATTAAACATTGTCGAGCAGATCAGCCAGATTCTTGGCGGTGCGCTCGAGTTGAGTGAAGTGTTTCAGCGGGCGATGTCGCTGCTTGGGCACGAGCTATCGATTGAAAGAGCGGCGCTCACCCTGGTCGACCCGGCTACCGAGCAGCTGCGCATCGTGGCGTCGGTCGGTCTGTCACCCGAAGAGCAGCAGCGCGGGCGATACGCCGTGGGAGAAGGCGTCTCCGGCCGGGTCCGGGAGACCGGCCAACCGGCCGTGATCCCCGACGTTGCCAAGCACAAGGATTTTCTCAACAAGACCAGGACGGCCAACACCGACCCGGCCGCTGGGACCCCGCACAGCTACCTCTGCCTCCCGGTCTTCGACGGCTCGCAGGTCGTCGGGACCATCGGCGCGCTCAAGCCCTACACCGATGAAGAGGCGCTCCAGGCGGACGCTCGGCTGCTCAAAATCTTCGCCGGCCTCATCGCCCAGACCATCCGGATCCACCAGCAGATCCGCCTGGAGCGAGACCAGTGGTTGGAAGAGAAGCAGGCCCTGACTGACGACCTGCGTTCCCGCTATCGGTTCGACAATATCATCGGGTCCAGCCCGGTCATGCTCGAGGTGCTCGGCACCATCGCCCAGGTCGCCTCCTCCCGTGCCACCTGCCTGATCCTAGGCGAGACCGGCTGCGGCAAGGAACTGATCGCCAAGGCGATCCACTACAACTCGCCCCGCAAGGACAAGCCGTTGATCCGGGTGAACTGCGGGGCGCTTTCGCCGCAGCTGCTCGAGTCCGAGCTGTTTGGGCATATGAAGGGGGCGTTCACCGGCGCGCTGCGCGACAAGGTTGGACGCTTCGAGGCGGCCGATGGCGGGACGATCTTCCTCGACGAGGTCGGCACGCTGGATATGCAGCTGCAGGTCAAGCTGCTGCGCGTGTTGCAGGAGCGCGAGTTTGAGCGCGTGGGTGATCATCACACACTGAAGGTGGACTGCCGGGTCATCGCCGCGACCAACCTGGACCTGCAGGAAGAGGTCCGGGCCGGCACGTTCCGAGAGGACCTGTACTACCGGCTCAATGTGGTACAGGTCCACCTGCCCCCGATGCGGTCTCGCCGGGAGGATATCCCGCTCCTGATCGACCACTTCCTGCAGCGGTACAACCAGGAGAACGCGCGGAGCGTGAACAAGATCAGCCGGGACGTGATGAACGTGCTGCTGAGGTACCCTTGGCCGGGCAACGTGCGGGAGCTAGAGAACGCGATCGAGCGGGCGGTGGTGCTCTCGACCAGCGACCAGCTGACGCTGGACCTGCTGCCGCTGCAGGTCCGGCTGTTTGCCGAGCAGACGCGGGGCGATACGACCGACGAGTCGATCGAGGCCTTGTGCAGCAAGCTGGCGGAACATGCGGTCAAGCAGCTGCAGGTCTACGACGGGCAGGTCTACGAGATGGTGGTCGGCGAGGTCGAGCGTCGACTCATCGGCGAGGCGCTGAACTACTGCGGCGGGGTCAAGCTCCGCGCCGCCGACTTCCTGGGCATCAACCGCAATACGCTGAACAAAAAAGTCAAGGACCTGGGCGTTGGGGCGTAGGGTGAGGCGATGAAGAAACCGGTTCTCGGCATCTTGATCCTCTTCCTCTCCGGGTTTATTGGCGGAACCCTCGCCTGCCTCATGGTGCTGGTGCCCATGGTCGTGTCACTTGGTCTGCCCGGTTTCTATTTGAATCCAGCGGCTCAGTACGTGCTCACTGGGGCGTGCGTGGCCGGGGTCTTGATCGGTAAAGGGTTGGGCGTGTGGATGCTGATCCGACTGCCTCAAGATGCACGGGCAAGGCTCAACCCCAGAGCCTGCACGGCGTGCGGCTATGACCTGTTCGGCACCCATTCGGCCTCCTGCCCCGAGTGCGGCACCACGGTCCGCACCCGACAACTGCAATGCCTCCGCCAAATCAGGGCCCGCGATGTCAACCAGCATTTGTAATAGCTTCTTTGCATAGCGCAAGGCTTATGCAAAGTACTGCGTTGTTTATTGCATACGTCCCGGGATCGGCCGTGATTCGCCGTCGTGGCTGCATATGATATCTCATGCCCGACCTCGACCCCATCGCCTACCTCCAACTCGCCGGCCTGGGCTGACCTGGCTCACATCATCTTCTCCCTGTGACTCATTTTTGATGCATCAATACCTAGCGTGTCTGTGTATCGATTGATTTACACAACCCCATCGTTATATTATTATTTTCTATTTTCGTTACATAGATTCACCCTTATGTTATCGCTGTAACACAGATGCAAAATTCTGATTTTTCTCAACTTACGTTGGAAAACACGGTCCCGCTGGGGGATGGAGGGTGTGCGTATGTGCCGCCACCGCTTCCGCCGGGCTGGGAGCCGGACCGTGAAACGACCCTGCTCCTGTCGCAGGCGGATATGGCGGTCGGCCGGTTGTCGGGCTTGGGGCAGGTCATTCCCAACCCCCACCTGCTGATCCGGCCCTATGCCAGGCGTGAGGCGGTGCTGTCCAGCAAGATCGAGGGGACGCGGTCGGAATACGAAGACGCGGTGTTATTCGAGATCGATCCTGATGGGTCGAAGACCGGTGATGCAGACGAAGTGGACAACTACATCAAAGCGATGGACCACGGGCTGGCCTGCCTTGATCGCTTGCCGCTGAGCGGGCGGTTGATCCGCGAGATTCATGCGCGCCTGCTCGCCTCGGGAAGGGGGCAGCACCGGGGGCCTGGGAGGTTTCGGAGTAACCAGGTCTGGATCGGCCCTGAAGGCATGGGCATTGAGGGCGCGACCTATGTCCCGCCGCCGGTCCCTCAAATGAAAGAGGCGTTTGATGAGCTTGAACGCTTTCTCAATCAGCCAACCGCGCTGCCAATCCTCATCCGGTTGGCGATGGTTCATTATCAGATCGAGGCGATCCACCCGTTTGAAGACGGCAACGGCAGGATCGGCAGGCTGCTGATCGTCTTTATGCTCTGCAAAGAACAGGTTCTTACCCAGCCCTTGCTCTATCTCAGTGCGTACTTTGAGAAACACCGACAGACTTACTACGGCCTGCTGTTGGAAGTGAGCACGCAGGGCGCCTGGAATGATTGGATCGTGTTTTTTCTGCGCGGCATTATCGCTCAGTCCAACGATGCGATCACCCGTGCCATTAAACTCACAGAGCTAAGAGACCAGTACCATCGGGCTCTGCATGACGCCGGAGTGACCTCGACCATCCACCAACTGGTCGATCAGCTCTTCGAACGACCCGCGACCCGGGCGAACTTGATCGCAGCGGACTTCGGCGTAAAACACCAGACAGCAATGAAGTACCTGCGCATCCTCGAAGGCCACAACATGGTTGAAGAAATCACCGGGCGATCACGCGATATGGTCTTTATGGCTCGCGGTGTCGTGCACACCACCAACGCCCCCCTCGAATCGCTATAAACCATGCCCGACCTCGACCCCATCGCCTACCTCCAACTCGCCGGCCTGGGCCTGACCTGGCTCGCCGCGGTGGTGTTTTGGTTCTACCGCATCCGCGTGGCCACGGGGACCGACCGGGATATGTTTTTACTGATCGGCAGTGTCGGCGGGTGCATCGCGCTGACACTGGTCCAGTTCATTGTGCTGATGATTCGGCTGGGGTAATACGCATCCCAAAATTCATACGCTCGTCAGGTCTTGGGAAGCCGCCACGTAACACGTGGCGGACGAGCTGCCTGACGCTTGTCCGCCGGGTGTTACCCGGCGGCTCATGAAGTCATGAACGCCTTCGTTTTTTGTGGGATACGTATAAGTGGCGTGTTGGCTGGGCGGTGTGATAACCGAGTTTGATCTCACGGTGTTGCTTGACGGAGTCGGCGGGCTAGGCGGTCCCGATAACGCGGGTCGATCCGGGTGGGGGTGGCGTAGGGGGTTGGGGGACGATAGGGGATAGGTCTCTGTCTCACATCTGCGCCGCTGCGTACCTTGCCGCGGGGTGGGGGTCCTGTAACAGGAACGACGCAAATTCGCGTTGTGCCGGTTAATCACGCTTTGGCGTTGACCGATGCATGCTTTAGCCGGGCGTGGGCGGGTGCTCCGCCGGTGGAGGACTTTGGCTCTGGTCCATCCGGGCCGACCTGGAGAAGAGGCATCCATGGCAAGACAGAAAGACATCCTGACGACCGGCGAAGTCGCGAAGATCTGCAACGTCGCCCCCCGCACCGTGAGCAAGTGGTTCGACTCCGGCCAGCTCAAGGGCTACCGCATCCCCGGCTCCAAGGACCGGCGGATCCCCATGGCCAACCTCATCCGCTTCATGAAGCAGCACAACATCCCGCTCGACGGGCTGCAGTCGGGTAAGACTCGCGTGCTGATTGTTGATGGCGAGACCGAGATCGTCGATGTGCTCAGGAAGGTCCTGGCCGAGCAGGCCGGGTACGAGGTCCAGGTCGCCCACTCCGGCTTCGCCGCCGGCGTCGAGTGCGAGAAGTTCCGCCCCCACGTCATGCTCCTGGATATGCACCTGTCCGATGTCAAGGGCGAAGACGTGCTCAAGCTCGTCCGCTCCAACAGCGACCTGCAGCTGACCAAGGTCCTGGCGATGTCCGGCAAGCTGACCGACGGCCAGGCCCAGCACCTGCTGCACAACGGCTTTGACGGCTACCTCAAGAAACCGTTCCACGTCCGCCAGGTCGTCGAAGCGGTCGAGGACGCGGTCGCGATCGTGTACTGAAAAACAACCCACCGAAAAATGCTCGAAGCCCACGGCGTGACGTCGTGGGCTTAAGCGTTATGTATGCATGAATGGGAACAAGCTCTGCTACGGCTCAACCTTCGTCCGGATCGTTCCGTTGATCGGCGTCATTTTTCCATCGATCGTGACGTCAACCGTCCCGGACCATGAGCCAGCAGTCGTCGCTTCGAAGCTCACTTCGATGACCTCGGTTGAATGGGGGCCGATTGAGTGGAGGTACTCGATGACCTTGAATCCAAACATGTCTGTCGTCGAAACCTGAGGCGGGTCGCTTCCAGTAAGCGTGAAGCCGTCGGTAAACCCGCTATCTAAAGTAATCGACGAGATCTCCCGGGATTTTGGCGAGGTATTATCCACTTCAATCAGCAGCACAATGGTATCACCCACCCGGCACGCATCCGGCGTTGTCAAATCGACCACAACATCCTTAGGCGGCTGTGCAGCAAAATACATCCAAACCCCTCCGCCGCCACAGCAAAGACAGCCGAGCCCGAACAGGCCGCCGAAGATCAGCAGCACCACCAGCCAGCCCTTGCCGCCCGACTTCTGTGGCGGTGGCGCGGGCGTGCCGTAGTTGTAGTACTGGGGGTAGTTCATGGTTTGGATGATAAGCCGTTCAGCGTCTGGTACCAAACCAACCGAAAGCTCATCGACGCTTGCGCCGACGCGACTGCTTCTTCTTCGCGGACGAACTCTTGCGTCGGCTGACCTTGTTGCTGCGGTCACGGGGCTCGACCAGGTGCTGGGCCTCGGGGCTGCTGCGGCGTTTCTTCTTGCGGGTGAACTTTTCCTTGCCCGATTCGCTTGCCGGGTCCCCCTTGCCGCCTCGGCCGCGGCGGGGCTTGCGGTCGTCGAGCACGACCAGCTCCATCTGGCGCGACGCCAGGTCGACTTTCGCGATGCGGATGGTGAAGCGGTCGCCGATCGCGATGGTTCGGCCCGAGCGCTGGGCGACCAGCGCCCCGGTGTTGGGGTTGAGCTGCCAGCGGTCGGCCTTATCGCCGGGCAGGTCCGGCAGCTTCACGAAGCCATCGACCAGGTAGTGGTCGATCTGAAGGAAGGCGCCCTGGCCCGCCACGCCGGTGACCGTCGCGGGGAAGTCCTCGCCGAGTTTTGATTCGAGCAGCTGCAGCACGAGGTACTTGCGCAGGTCGCGCTCGGCCGACTCGCTGTTACGCTCGGTGTCCGAGCAGTGCCGGCCGATCTGGGTCAGGGCTTCTTCGTCTGGCACGCGCGGGTCCTGGGCCAGCTTCTTACGCAGCGCTTTGGTCAGCCACTTGGGGCGCTTGGGTCCGCCGGCATAACGGATCAGGGTGTTGCCGCCGGTCGCTTCGATCAGGGCGTTGAGCGCGCGGTGGACGACAAAGTCCGGGTACCTTCGAATGGGCGAGGTGAAGTGGGTGTAGTGCTCGCTGGCCAGGGCGAAGTGGCCGATCGGCACCGGGGCGTACTCGGCCTTGCTGAGGGTCTTGAGCACGGCCATGTGTACCGCGTGCTGGGCCGGGGTGTCGCGCACCTTCTCCAGGAGCCACTGCAGCTCCTGCCGCGACGGGTGGGCAGGGATGTTGTACCCGGCAACCCGGGCGAAGGTCCGCAGGTCCTTGAGCCCGTGCGCGTCGGGGTCGGGGTGGACCCGGCGGACCATCGGGATGTCCAGCGCGTGGAAGACCCGGGCCGCGGCCTCGTTGGCCTCGACCATGAACATCTCGATCAACGTGTGGGTAAAGGCGTCGTCCTCGGGCTCGGCGTCGATGACGTGTCCGGAGTCGCTGTAGACCAGCTCGACCTCGGGCAGGCCGAGCGTGATCATCCCGTCGCTGAGCCTGCGTTGCCGGATGGTCTTGGCCAGTTCGTCCATGAGCTTGAGGGTCTTGATCAGCTCACGTGGGTACTTTGCCTCGCCCTTGGTGTGCTTGCGGGCCTCGCGGATGTCGTCCTCGATCAGGGCCTGGGCCTCGAGGTAGGTCAGCCGTTTGGCCGAGCGGATCACCGTCTTGGAAAACCGCTGGCTGAGTACCTTGCCGCTGGCGTCGTATCGGATAAACACCGACTTGGCGAAACGGTCGACCTCTGCTTGAAGTGAGCACACGCCATTGGACAAAACCTCCGGCAGCATCGGGATCACCTTGCGCGGCAGGTAGGTCGAGTTGCCGCGGTTGTAGGCTTGCTGGTCCAGCGGGCCGTCGGGCTCCACGAAGTGCGCCACATCGGCGATGTGAACCCCCAGCTCCCATGCCGCCCCGTCGTCGAGCGGCGGCTCGTGATGGGTGATGCTGATCGCGTCGTCGTAGTCCTTGGCGTCTGGCGGGTCGATCGTACAGATGAAAACATCACGCTGGTCTTCCCGGTCGTCGGGGACGCGCTCGTCGGTCCCTTCCATCTTGCGGGAGGCGGCGCGGGCCTCGTCCATGACCTTCTTGTCGAACTTCTCGGCCAGGCCGTGGGCCCGCATCACCGAGCGGGTCTCGACGTCGGGGATCCCCGCCTCGCCGAGCACCTCGACGATGACGCCCTCGGCGATCTCGTTGCGGTCCGCGTCGGGGTACTCGAGGATATCGACCACGACCTTGTCGCCGGCCCGGGCGTTGGTCGAGGTCGCGTCACGGATGAGGATGGGCTCGGCGATGGCCCGCCCGTCGACCTCCACCAGATACTGGCTGCCCCGCTGCTTGAGCACGCCGACGAACTGCCGATCGGCGCGCTGGAGCACCTCGACGACCCGCCCGGTATAGGGCGACTGGCCGCGTCTGGACCGGCCGCGCTCGTGGACGACCTTGGCGCGGACCCGGTCGCCGTCCATCGCCTCGCCGGACTTGCCCGGCGGGATGAACAGGTCGCCGTGCTCGGTGGCGTTGTCGGGCATGACAAACCCGAAGCCGCGGTGGTGTGAGCGGAACTTGCCGATCATCTCCTCGCCGACCGGCGGCAGCCCGATCGTGTCCGCGTTGCCCCGGACCAGCTCGCCCGAGTCGAGCAGGGCGCGGACGGCCTGTTCAAAGGCCTCGCGCTGCTCCCCGGGCACGCTCAGATCGTCCGCGAGTCGATGCAGTGTTCGCGGCTGGTAGCGCCGGTCTGCGATGTGGTCCAGGATGCGTCGGGCGAAACGGTCGGGCATGAAGAGGATCGGGAGGAAGGATCGAAGATCGAGACAACTGCACGTCTACCTGTCACCGCGTCGAAGCGGGTGCGATCACCACCTGGCACGATCCCCCGTATGCTACCGGAGAACGAACCTTCACACACAACCGACCGAGAGGCCGAGGATGTCAAGCACGAGCGAAATTTTGGACCAGGCGACCAAGCTGGGCGAGCTGATCGCCGAACACGACACGGCCAAGCGTCTGGAGCAGGCGGTCGCCGGTCTGCAAAACGACCTGAACGCCCAGCGGGCCATGACCGACCTGAACCGCTACGCCCAGTCGCTGGAGCAAAAGGCGCGGCAGGGCCAGCCCATCGAGGTCGAGGAGAAGCGCAAGCTCGAGTCGCTGGAGACCGCCGTCGTCACTAACCCGCTGCTCACCGGGATGCAGAAAGCGCAGATGGACTACGTTGATCTGCTGCGCAAGGTCGATGAGGCGATTACCGGGAAAACCCCCGACGCACCGGCCTCCATCGCCGGCCCCTGATCTTGCGCGGGGCGCTGCCGCGCGGCGGGCCGCGTTAGAGTGCCAGGCGTCAATCATGGCCATTGCGGCCTTGCTCCCCCCTGCCTTTTAGAACGTGTACGAGAAGTGCCTTAGGTGGGGTAGGCTTCCAGCCTTCCGTCACGACGACGTCGTGAAAAGGCCTGCTTCGAGCGGCGCTCGAACGGCGGGCAAGATGCCCGCCCCACCTTCTCGTACACGTTCTTAGGTAGAGCTTGGGTGGAGGGGCGGGTGTCCGGAATCGAAGTGAAGCTTGCGGACGAAACGCTTGCGGTGCATCGCGATGGGCTGATCGTGTACTGCGGTTCATGCGATGCCTCGACACTCCCCAGTCTCCTCCCTGGGAGGGAGTGAGACGTATCCCACAAAAACCCAAGGCGTTCATTGCTTCATGAGCCGCCGGGTCACACCCGGCGGACAAGCGTCAGGTAGCTCGTCCGCCACGTGTTAAGTGGCGGCTGTCCAAGGCCTGACGAGCGATGAGTTTTTTGGGATGCGTATTAGGGGGAGCCAAGACACGGCCCGAAACGAAGCCAATTGCTCTAGCCATACCACTGGTTCAGGTCCTCAAGCGTCACGCCGTCAAGATCTTCGATCACGCGCTCGGCAGACAGGACCAGTTCTTTAGGCCCGGTTGTCGTTAACCCGAGTGTCCTCAGCCCGGCGCCCTGCGCCGAGGCCAGGCCCGCGGAGGTGTCTTCGATCGCGAGCATGTCGGCGGGGGCCAGGCCCAAGCCTGGGTAGCGTGTCGAGATCCTTGCCGCGGCCAGCGCGTAGGTCGTCGGGTCGGGCTTGGATGCTGCTACGTCGTCGGCCGCGACGATGATCTCAAAGCGGTCTCGGCGTTTTAGCAGCCTTAGCATCTGATCGATATCGGCCTGGGTCGCGCCGCTGGCGATCGCGATCGGAAGGTTTACTGCCGAGGCCTGGTCGATCAGCTCAACGGCCCCGGGGATCGCGGCGGTGCCCATCGCGGCGATCGCCTCGAACGCCACCCGCTTCTTCTCGATCAGTTCCAGCAGGTACGCCTCCTGGTCGCCGATCTCCGGGGCGTGCCCGGCCTCGATCGCCTGGCCGAGCATGTATCGGAACGCGTCGCGGTCATCGAACCCGATGTACTGAGCCATGTACTGCTCGTAAGTAAACGAATAGCCAAACGACCTGCCGACCATGACAAACGCCTGGTAGTGCAGCGGCTCGGAATCGACGATGACCCCGTCGAAGTCGAAGATGATGGCCTTGGGCATGGTGGGATGCCGGGAGGTTGTTATGGTTGAGTTCGAATACCACGACTTGATGACTGGCCGTCGGCTCGTCTCGGTTCGATTGCTTGGGCTTAGAGTGTTGAGGCCAGCTCGGTCGCCAGCCGTACACCAAAACCGGTCGGGCCTTTTTCCATCAGCACGTCGCCATCGGTGTTGGAGGTGCCGGCGATGTCGATGTGGACCCAGGGGGTGGTGGGGATCTGTTTGGGCGCGTCCTGCCCGACGAAGTAGCTGAGGAACGCGGCGCCCTGGGTGGCGTGGGCCTCGCGGACGGGGGCGGAGTTGTGCAGGTCGGCGTGCTTGGCCTGCATCATCTTGCGGTAGTCGTCGTTGAGCGGGAGTTGCCAGACCGGCTCGCCGACGGTCTGGCCCGCGTCCTTGACCTTGCCAAGTAGCTCGTCGCTGGTCGACCAAACCCCGGCGATCTTTTTACCCAGCGCAACCACGACCCCGCCGGTCAGGGTGGCGAAGTCGATCACGGCTGCGGGCTTATACGTCTTCGTGCCGTAGGCCAGGCAATCAGCTAAGACCAGCCGGCCCTCCGCGTCGGTGTTGGTGACCTCGCAGGTCACGCCGTTGCAGAACGTGAGGATGTCGTCGACACGGTAGGCCTCTCGATCGATCATGTTCTCGGCCAGGCCGACGATTCCGACGACGCGCTGCTTGAGCTTGAGGTTGGCGATGGCGTGCATGGCCCCGATGACGTTCATCGCGCCGCACTTGTCGTACTTCATCCCCTTGCCGCCGTCGCCCTTGAGCGAGTACCCGCCGGTATCGAAGGTGACGCCCTTGCCCACGAGCAGCAGGGGTTTGGGCTTGGTTTTTGCCGAGCCCGGCGACCACTCGAGGACCACCATGCAGGGCGGGGTCGAGCCGGCCGCGCCGACCGCCAGCAGCCCGCCCATCTTCAGTTCCTTGGCCTTGCGGGCATCGATGACGGTGCACTTGAGCCCGGTCTTCTTCGCCAGGGCCTTGCAGTACCGGGCGATGTAAAGGGGGTTGGCGATGTTCGGCGGCGTGGCCGAGAGCGTACGGGCGGTGGTGACGCCCTCGCCGATCTTCAGCGCCTGCTTGAACCCAGCGCGCTGGTCGGCCGGCAACTCGACGGTGAGGTTGATCGGCTTGTCCGGCTTGGTGGGGCGTTTGGACTTGCCGTGGTAGCTGTCGAAACCGAAGTTCGCCAGCGCCAGGCCGTCGCCGATGGCCCGGCCCAATTGTGCGCCAGCCATCGACTCGCCCAGCCCCTCGACCATGAAAGACGCAGAGGTGAGCTTCGCGGTGAACAGCTCCCGCAGCGCCCCTGCTGCGGCGCGGCGGATCGTGTCGGCGGTAACCTTCTCGGCTTCACCGAGCCCGACCACAAGTGTCCGCCCCGGCCTGGATCGTCCGGTGTGGTAGAGCGTCCGCGTCTGCCCGGGGGACAGCGTCACGTCCGCCTGCCCCAGCAGGGATGCCAGGGCCAAGGGATCAGGGACCGCCGCGGTAGGTTCGGCCTTCGCCGGCATCAGCAGGACGAGGGCGTCGGTCGGCTTGCTCGTGACGGGGGCGGGCTTGATCTTTCGGTACATCGGTTGGGCTCCGGCGGGGCGAACGGTCGGTGGGGCGGGCGATCATAACGGATCGTGCCCGGGCGATGCCGCGGCAAGGCCCGATCTGCGTAACCATTGACACCACCCCGGCCCACTGATAGCGTTAGAAGACCAAGCAGGATTCCTGGAGTATTGACGATGAACAGTGCCCGATCATTGACGTGGCTCGCTGCCTTAACCTTGTCCCTGACCCTTACCGGCGCCCCGACGTTCGGCCAGATCCTGCCCCAGGATATCAAGGCCGCCACCGGCGAACTGACCGAAGAACAACGGGCCAGCCTTGCCGAGTTTGTCGACCCGCTGATGGAAGGCCTGGTCGCCGGCAACCCGGCCGATATCTCCACCGCGCGGACGATCATCCTGCGTGAGTTCAACTCACCCGCCGCGACGCCCGAGTTCAAGGAGGCGTTCTCGAACCAGATCGGCAAGCACATGAGCCAGGCCATGGGCGCAGAAGACGAGCTGGTCCGCATCAACGCCATGATCATCACCACGCGGCTGACCACCGACTTGGCTCAGGAACTGATCGACCAGGGCCTGTCCGATTCCAACGCCGCGGTGCAGTATTGGGGGGCCAAGGCCTACCGCGACCGCGTGCTAAGGATGGTCGATGAGCAGGGCCGAAGCCGACTGCCCAACGACGAGCAGCAGAAGATCATCCAACGGGTCAAGGAATTGATCGAAACCGACCCGGTCGTGGCGGTGGTCCAATCTTCGTTCGAGATCCTGATCGCCCTGTCGGTCCCCGAAGCCCAGCGTGAGCTGCTGGATCAGCTTAACAACCGCGTGACGAAGCACGCCCAGCAGCCACAGATGTCGTACCGCGCCGAGCAGGAAGCGTTGCGTCAGCTCACCAACAAGTTCATCCGCGAGCGCCGGGTCGAGAAGCGTGATCAGCAGGCGCTGATGTCTGCGTCGTTCCGCTACTTCATGCTGACGACCCGTCAGATGAATCGGGGGGTTGTGCTGCCGGAGAATCAGGCGGGCCACAAGGCGATGATGGACACCAGCCACCAGGCCCTGGCCGCGATCGGTGCCCGCGAGCAGGGGGTCGAACTTCCCGAGGGCTTTGCCGAGGTCAAGGACCTGATCCGTCTTAACTCGTGGGAGAAGCTGACCCAGGTCGGCCAGCGCTGGCAGCCGGTGCTCCAGGCCCCGCCCTTTGAGCTGATCGCTCAGCAGTTGCTGATCCCCCCGCCCCCAGCTTCCGAGTAAAGCCTCGCATCAAGCCGGAGATCAATCCTCAACGCTCGGCCCGCCCCGGGCGTCGATCTCGCGCGCCAGCCTCACAAAACCCAGCCACGCCAGAACCGCCAGCGCCGTGGTGATCGCGAAACACCATGGCCCGATCCCGTTAAAGCCCGGCAACGTCAGCCCGCCCCAGTCTGCACGGTCCCAGCCGGTAAAAAGCAGCACGCCGAGGTAGGGCGCGACCAGGCCGCGTACCCCCGTCAGCGTCTGGTGCACGCCCATGTAGCTAGCGGCATGGTTGCGGCCGGCAAAGTCGTGGTGGCCCAGCTGCCAGGCGAGCTTGCCCCCGCCAAAAACCAGGCCCTGCATCATCCGGGGGATCAGCGCCAGGGCGAGCAGGGCGGTCGTCGGGAGGGTCAGGATCGCGAGGATGAACTGCGCCGACTGAGTCGCGATCCAGAGCAGGCCGTGGCGGGTCCGGAACCGCGCCACATGGACCTTGTCCAAGTAGCTGGCCCAGAACGGGATACTCAGCGCCACGAGCGCCTGCACCACCGCGCTGGTGAGCAGGATGCCGACGAAGTAGGGGCCAACCCAACCGTCTTCCGGGAGCGTCTCGATCAACCCGACGATGAAGACGATCATCGCGGTGTTCCCTGCCATGTTGGCCAGGCCGGCCAGGAACTGGGCGACCATGTAGTTGCGAAATAGCCTGTCCCGCCGGAGGATCGCGAGCATCGAGCCGTCGTGATCGGTCGTGGATGCCGTGACCGACAGTTCCTCGGGAGTTGATATGCCAGTCGTCGTGCCCGGTTCGTAGCCGGTGATCTCGCCCTTGATCAGCGACCGCTCCCGCCTCACGCGCAGGCCGGCGATGCTAGCCACCGCGATGATGCCGACGAGCGCCGCGCCGACATATACCCCCCGAAACAGCCAGGGCGCCGACGGCAGAAAACGGTCGAGCCAGACCGCCGCAAGGACCGGCGCAGTAGCGAAGACGACGGTGTTGATCAGCATCAGCCGGCCGGTCACCCGCGAGCGCATCGCGCGGGGGTAGTTGGCCCGCCAGATCGTGGTCTGCACGGTCAGCGACCCGGCGACTAGACACCGCGCCAACACCACCAGCCCCACCAGCCACAACGCGCCGTCCCGGCCCGTCGGCAACAGCGCGATGCCCCCCAGCGTCGCCAGCACCCCGCACTGGATCAACGCCAGCATCGGCGCCTTGCGCCGGCCGCGCGAGAGCCTGGCCCAGAACCCGCTGGTGAGGTTGGCGAACATCGGCGCCGCCAGGATCGTCGCCAGTTCGATCGGCCGGGCTTCGAAAAGCAACGCCGCGATCACGCTCACCACCGCCCCCTCGATCATCGCCAGAGGCACCGGGAAGCTGCACGCCGCCACCAGTTCCCGGCGATAGGCCCGGCGGATCGAGGGCGGCTGGGCTGTCGGATCAAACCCCCTCAGGTACTGCAGCAATGCTTGGCCCATGAACGAGCATCATAGATGCTTGGCCCCAGGCCCGACGGTCAAGCCCCAAATCCTCCCACGAACCCGGGCCCAGTCACGACCCCGGCGTGAACCCGGTTAGCATGTCCGGCATGAAGATCCAGCCGCCCAAAGGCACCCGCGATTTCTACCCCGACCAGCAGGCCCTGCGCCGGTTCCTGCACGACGCCTGGCGGCGCGTGTCGGTCCGCCACGGCTTCGAAGAGATCGACGGGCCGATCTTCGAAAGCCTCGACCTCTACCGTGTCAAGTCCGGCGAGGGGATTGTCAGCGAGCTGTTCCACTTCACCGACCGAGGCGACCGCGAGTTGGCGATCCGGCCTGAGTTCACGCCGACGCTAGCGCGCATGGCCGCGGCCAAGGCCAACGCGCTGCCCAGCCCGATCAAGTGGTTCTGTACGCCCAACCTCTGCCGCGCTGAGAAACCTCAGCGTGGTCGGCTCCGCGAGTTCGACCAGTGGAACATCGATATGCTCGGCATGGCCGGCCCAATCGCCGACGCCGAGGTCATCGCTGTCGCGGTGGACCTGCTGATCGAACTGGGCGTCGGCCCGGAATTGGTGCAGGTTAGGCTCAGCCACCGCGAGGTGGTCCGGCAGGTATTACTGGCGCTGGGTGTCGCTGAAGACAAGATGCAAGAGGCCTACACCCTCTTGGACGCGAAATCCAAGATGCCCGACGAAGTCTTCGGCGTCAAGGCGCTTGCGCTGGGTCTGGGCCAGGACGAGGCTGCTCGCTTCGATGCTTTATGCGGCCGGACCTTTGCCATCGGGCAGGTCGATGTGCTCCGTGAGGTGGCCGGGATCGATACAGCGTTGGACGACCTGGTGGCGATTGATCAGATGCTCGTCGATTTCGGCCTGGCCGACTGGTGCGTCTACGACCTGGGCATCGTCCGCGGCCTGGCGTACTACACCGGCACGGTCTTCGAGCTGCACGTCACCACCGGCAAAGAACGCGCACTCGGGGGAGGCGGGCGGTACGACAAACTCATCGAAATCTTCGGCGGACCGCCGACCCCGGCCGTCGGCTTTGGCATGGGCGACGTCGTGCTGACCAACCTCCTGGAAGACGAGGGGCTGATCCCCAAGGAGGTTGCGCCAAGGCCCGACGCCTTCGTCTTGGCCATGACCGACCGCGCTTCGGCACGTCTCCCGGGCGTCGTCGCCGACCTGCGGCGAAGCGGCCTGCACACGCGGATGAGCTACAAGACGACCCGGAAGATGGCGAAGCTTATGAAAGATGCCGAGGCCTGCCGGGCCCGATTCGCGGTGATCCTCGACGATGGGATCGGGCAGGGCATGGCGAGCGTCAAGGACCTTGCCGCTGGTCAGCAGAGCGAGATCGAGTTGGCCAAGCTGGCGCAGTACCTGCGTTAGTCGCATGGGATTGGCTCGGGTATGGTGATCCGATGCTCAACCGGGTACGCACGCTGCTACTCTACACCTGGGCCGGGCCGAACACGCTGCTGGGCCTGGGCTTCGGCGTGCTGGCCAAGGCCACCGGTGGGGGCTGGCAAATCCACACCGGCGTCGTCGAGGTCTACGGCGGCCGGGTTGCCCGGCTGCTCGAACACGCGCCCTTTGTACCCGGCGGGGCGATGGCGTTGACCCTGGGCCACTGCGTGCTCGCCCGCAGCCAGGCCGCGCACGAGATCACCCGCAAACACGAACGCGTCCACGTCCGACAGTACGAGCGTTGGGGCCCGCTGTTCCTGCCCGGCTATGTCCTGGTCGGCGTAATCGCATGGGCCAAGGGGCGCGACCCGTACCGTGACAACGCCTTCGAGATCGAGGCCTACAACAACGACGGACAAGATCGAGCGTGAGCATTGCGGGTCAGACTATTACGCCCGCATCGTCACCGCCTTGGGGTCCTTGAAATGCAGGATATGCGTACATTGGACACAAACGACCATGACCCCTTCCTGAGCAAAGCCTTCCAGGTCATGCGTCTGCAAGAACGTCCCCGCTGCGCGGTAACGCTTCGCCTTGAACGAGTCGCCGCCGCAGACCGGGCAGACGAGCTGCCGGCCAAGGACATAGGCTTTCTGCCGCCGGGTTCGTGGGGTTTGGGGGATCATGGCTGTCGGTTCAGTCATCATGCCGGCCTATGGGTTCATCGCTTTTGAAACGGATTGGTCAATCAGAGCTGAGCCTGTCAAGCCCCACCGCCCGCTCTGCGCTGCTAAAATGCAGGACTAACCCTACTCCACGCCCTATCCGGGGGCCGACCATGAACATCCGTAACTTCTGCATCATCGCCCACATCGACCACGGCAAGTCCACCCTTGCCGACCGTATGCTCATGGGCACCGGGGCGATGGACGAGCGCACCAAAAAAGACCAGGCCCTGGACTCGATGGACCTCGAACGCGAGCGGGGGATCACGATCAAGTCCTCGGCCGTGTCCGTCGAACACGTCTACCAGGGCGAGACCTACGAGCTCAACTTCATCGACACGCCCGGGCACGTGGACTTCCACTACGAGGTCTCCCGGGCTCTGGCCGCGTGCGAGGGCGCGATCCTCGTGGTCGATGCGACCCAGGGTGTGGAGGCGCAAACCGTCGCCAACCTTTACAAAGCAGTTGATGCCGACCTCGAACTGATCCCGGTGGTGAACAAGATCGACCTGCCCAGCGCCGAGCCGGAGAAGCGGGCGATCCAGGTCGAAGACGTGCTGGGCCTCGACGCGAACGACTGCATCTTCACCTCGGCAAAGACCGGTCAGGGCGTGCACGAACTACTGGATGCGATCTGCGACCGCTTCCCCCCGCCCCAGGGCAAGATCGACGAGCCGCTGCAGGCCCTGATCTTCGACGCCAAGTACGACGACTACCGCGGCGTGATCGTCTACTTCCGGATGGTCAACGGCACGATGAAGAAGGGCGATCGCATCCGCATGATGGGGGTCAAGCGCACCTTCCACGTCACCGAGCTGGGCAAGTTCCGCCCGCAAATGTCGGCCGTAGGCGAGCCCTTCGAGGCCGGGGACGTGGGCTACATGGTCGCGTCGATCAAGACGCTCGAAGATGTCAACATCGGCGACACGATCACGCTGGACGCCCACCCCGCCGAGACCCCGCTGCCCGGCTATCAAGAGCCCCAGCCGATGGTCTTCTGCGACTTCTACCCGGCCGGGGACACACAGTTCGACGACCTGCGCGAGGCGATCGCCAAGCTGCACGTCAATGACGCGAGCTTCAACTACGAGCCGACCAACTCAGAAGCCCTAGGCAGTGGCTTCCGCTGCGGGTTCCTGGGCATGCTGCATATGGACATCATCCAGGAACGCCTGGAACGCGAGGGCGATGTCCAGCTTGTGCAGACCGCGCCGACGGTGACCTACGAGGTCCTCGTCATCGGGAAGATGGGCTCGACCGAGACGATCCACATCACCAACCCGGCCGAGCTGCCGGACATGTCCAAGGTCAAGGAGATCCGCGAGCCGATCGTCACCGCGGAGATCATCACCCCGACCTCGAGCATCGGCGACATCATGAAGCTGTGCGAGCAGCGGCGGGGCGTCTACAAGAACCAGAAGTTCCTGGCCGACGACCGGCAGATCCTCGAATACGAGCTGCCCCTGGCCGAGATCATCTACGACTTCTTCGACAAGCTCAAATCCATCACCTCCGGCTACGGGACGATGGACTACCACGTCACCGGCTTTGTCAAAGACAACCTGGTGAAGATGGACATCCTCGTCAACGGCGCGGCCGTCGAGGCGCTGTCGATCATCGTCCACCGCGAGAAGGCCGAGTACCGCGGCCGGCACCTGCTCAAGCGACTCAAGCAGGAGATCGACCGCCACCTCTTCGAGATCCCCTTGCAAGCCGCGATCGGCGGCAAGATCATCGCCCGCGAAACGATCAAGTCCGTCGGCAAGAACGTCACCGCCAAGTGCTACGGCGGCGACGTCACCCGCAAACGCAAGCTGCTCGAAAAACAGAAGGCGGGTAAGGCCCGGATGAAGAAGATCGCCTCGGTCGACATCCCGCAGAAGGCCTTTATGGCGGTGCTGGATACGGGGGAGGGCTGATTTTTGTATAGCGGAGAATATACTTTATAGGCGAAATCTGGTCGATACCAGTAGTGGCCTAGCAGTAAGGACCGCGCTGTAACGCGCCTGTACTTATTTGGAGTCTGCTATGCCATCACCCGTTCCGTTTCGTATTGTCCGAAAACAACTTGAAGATGCCAATTGGTATCTCGCCAAAATCACTGGATCGCACCACAAGTTTAAGAAATGATTAATTCAAGAGTTACAGTCGATCCCCGTCCACAAGAACCAAGTGAAGCCCTACTATGCCCGCGAAGCCCAAAAAGCCATCGCCCGCTCAAAAGCAGCCGAGGAAGCGGAAGACCAAGGCTGAATTGACCAAGCCCTTTGATAAGAAAGTTTTGGCAAAAGCCAAGAAAATTGCTGCGCAGTACACGATCATCATCCACTTTGAGGATGAGGAGTACTACGGCCGAACTTTAGAGATGCCATTTGTGATGGCTGATGGCCCGACCCCCGAGAGATGTATGACAGAGGTGCTTGAGGCAACAATCGCCGCAGTTGCTTACATACTTGAAGAAGGTGAAGTTCCTCCACAGGCCGCGTCTGCTGAGAAGCGCTCTGCACAAGTCAACATTCGTCTGACGGCTCAAGAAAAATTCCGTCTTGAGCATGCGGCTCGTCAAGCGGGGTTCCGTGGGTTGTCGGACTTTGTCCGTTATGCAGCACTCGACAAGGCGGGTTGACTCCCAACAAGGCGAGCCGGCGGCTGTGCCGCCGGTCTGTGGCACTCGATATTGCGTCACACCCATGCGTCGCAGCCAACCGGGGCCACAGGCCCCGGCTCGCGGTGTTCTACTCGCGCTTGAGTGATTTGCGTTCTTCGGCGGTCATCTTGTCCTTGCCGCGGAGCCAGAGGCGGATCGGGACCTCGCTGAAGTCGACGTAGTCGCGCAGGCGGTTGATCAGGTACTGCTGGTAGTTGCGGTCGAACAGGTCGGTGTCATTGACGAAGAGCACGACGGTCGGGGGGTTGACGTCCGTCTGCGTGCCGTAGTAGATCTTGGCGTGCTTGCCGTGCTTGTTGCTCGGGCCACGCTCGGCGGTGATCTGCTCGATCGCCGAGTTGAGCCGGCTGGTCGACATGCGGTGGCTCGACTGTTCGTAGAGGTTTAGGGCCATCGCGACCGCCTCGGCCATGCCCTCGCCCTGCGTCGCGCTGATAAATACGATCGGGGCGAAGCTCAGCCCCTTGAGCGCATCATCGAGGTACGCGACGTACTGGTCGTGGGTGTACTCCTGCTCCGCCAGGTCCCACTTGTTCACCACCACGACCGTCGGGCGGTGGTGCTTGGTGATCTCGTTGACCAACTGGTGATCCACCTGGCTGACGGGCACGGCCGCGTCGATCAGCAGCAGGCACACATCGGCGCGACGCACGCTCCGCAGCGAGCGGTGCTGGCTGTAGAACTCGATGTCGTCCTGCAGCGACTTGGTTTTGCGGACCCCGGCCGTATCGATCAGGGTCAACGGCTTGCCATCAACCTCCAGGCGGACGTCTACGCTGTCCCGCGTCGTCCCCTCCTTCTCGCTGACGATGACGCGCTCTTCCCCGGCCAGGGCGTTGACCAGTGTACTCTTGCCGGCATTGCGCTTGCCGACCACCGCGACCAAAACGCCGGCGTCCTCTTCGTTCTTGCCACCCTCGGTCAAATATGACTCAAAGTCTATCTGCCCGTGGATCGCGCGATAGAGGGCCGAGAGATTGTGTTTGGTCGTCGCCGAGATCATGACCGGCTCGCCAAAGCCCAGCTGCATCACGTTGTAGGCGACCGGCTCGAGGTTGTCTGCATCGACCTTGTTGGCCACGAGGACGATCTTTTTGCCGTCGCCGGCGGTGGTTCGTAGCAGTTGTGCGACGGTTTGGTCCAGCGGGGTGACACCGGCCTGGGCATCGACCATGAACAGCACCAGGTCCGCCCCGGCCAGGCCGTGGGCGATCTGCTGTTCGACCTCGGTGGTGAGCTGCATCGAGTCTTCGATGCCGTAGCCGCCGGTGTCGATCAGTTGGGCTTGATAGGGGCGGTCGGTGTTGCGGCCTTTGTCCATGTCCGGGGGGATCTCGATGGTGGTCGAGACGCGGTCACGGGTGACGCCGGCGGTCGGATCGACGATGGATATCTTGCGCCCGGCCAGGCGGTTCATGAGCGACGACTTGCCGACGTTGGGTCGGCCGACGATGACGATGCGCGGCAATGCCATGGTATTGGATCCGTTTCTCACCGAGCAGATTCGGCGAACGGTGTGCGGGCTGGCCACAAGTCCTTTCGCCGGCGGCCGTCGGCGTGGGACGAGAGTATAGCGGAGAGGCAGATGGCGAGCCGGGGCCTGCGGCCCCGGTCTGAGACCATCACAGGGGGTCTCATTAACCGGGCGAATTTTTATACGCGGTGCAGACCGGGGCCGCAGGCCCCGGCTCGCCAATCTAGTCTCGGCCCAGTTCGTTCCACAGCGTCACCGCCTCGGGCTCGCGGATGTACAGCGGCATCAGGTTGTCCGCCTTGGTGCAACAGCCTGCCTGAGCCATGGATCGGCCGACCAGCCAGGTCGCCGCGGCGTCGGGCTTGGCCGACTCGGGCGGCAACGCCTGGACCCCTTCACCCTCTGCGATCCCCGTATCGACCTCGCTGACGATCGCCAGCGGCCGCGGTGCATCGGCGAGCAGAGCTTCAACGGTGCGGAGGCCCGGCGGGACCACGGCTTGGCCCGCGTTGAATACACCGGTGTACATCGTCCCCCGCTTGATGTTCATGCACACCGCGACGTGGCCCGTGGTGTCGGCATGCTGATGGGCGAGCACGTCCATCGTGGGTACGCCGACCAGCTTCAGGCCGGGGATCGTCAGCGAGAGTATCTTCGCGGTGGCGATCGCAATACGCAGCCCGGTGAACGACCCGGGGCCGAGGGAGACGTAGAGCTCATCAAGGTCAGTCGGGGATAGGCCATGATGGGCGAACAGGTCGGCGAGTGTCGGCAAGAGCTCGACGTTGTGCCGACGCTTGCTGGGCAGTTCGACCTTCTCGACCCATTGCTGGTCGATGCCCAGCGCGATCGCGCCCTCGCGGCCGGCGTTCTCCAGGGCGACCGAGATGTGGCGGGGGGCGGGCAGGGCTCTTGGCTCAGGCGTGTGGGAGTAGGGTGATCATTCTGCCGGCGGGGCGGTCTGCTTCGGGATCGTCGCGATGGCAAAGGCAAAGTAAGCCGACATCGCCATCAGCAGGATGGATACGAGGTCAAATGAGAAAAGCCACTCGAACGCATGGCCGACGCTCGGCTTGAAGGTAGGGTCGGCCCACTTGATCCAAAGCACGTGCCGCAGGACATACCCGACCAGGCAGGTGACCAGCGTGGCGATGATGACGATCAACCCCGACCGCGGGACGGGCTGTTTTTTGGTGAAGAAGATCGCCCCGCCGATCATCGGGCCGACCAGCAGCGGGGCGAGCCATTGGTTGAGGTTCAGGTTGTTGTAGAAGAACCAGTAGGGCACGATGGCGAGTCCCATGGCCGCCGCAATCGCGATGAGTGGGACGACCGGCGGGGTTATCGCGGGTTTCGGCTCGCCTTGATCGACGTAGGGCATGGGGAACCTCGTAAAGCGCGGGTCGGTTTTGCCACGCCCGCTGACGATGGCGTTGGGGTCTTTACCCGGCCGAAGCCTGGGTGATGGCCACGAGTTTATCCAGGGCGGCCTTGGCCTTGCCGTCGTCCAGCGCGGCGAGGGCCAGGCTAAGACCCTCGTTGAGGTCCTCAACGACCCCCGCGACAACCAGCGCGGCCCCCGCGTTGAGCACGACGATTTCTCGGGCCGCGCCTAGCTTGCCGCCCAGCACATCGCGGATCACCCGGGCACTCTGCTCGGGGCCTTCGACCCGCAGGGCGGATGGGTGGCCCAGGGAGAGGCCCAGGTCGGTGGGGTCGAGCTCGGCGGTGGTGATCTGCCCGCCCAGCAGCTTGGTGATCTTGCTCGGGCCACAGGTCGACAACTCGTCGAGTGCATCGGTGTGTTTGCCGTCGGCGTCGGGGATCTGGCCGTGGACGATCAGGGCATGAACCGTGCCGAGTATGTTGAGCACCTGGGCGATGGGCTCGGTGAGCTTGGGGTCGAAGACGCCTATGACCTGCCGATTAGCGCCGGCGGGGTTGGTCAGCGGGCCGACCAGGTTGAACAGCGTGCGGAAGCCCAGGTCGGCTCGGACCGGGCCGGCGTGTTTCATCGCCGGGTGATGCGCCGGGGCGAAGCAGAAGCAGATGCCCGCCTCGCCGAGGCATCGGGTCAGGGTGTCGGTGTCGGCCTTGAGGTTGACCCCGAGGGTGTCGAGCACCTGGGACGAGCCGGACTTGCTGGTGACCGACTTGTTGCCGTGCTTGGCCACGCAGACGCCCAGTTCACGCCCAGCCCCTGCGGCGACGATTGCTGCCGCGGTGGAGATATTGAACGTCCCGGCGTGGTCGCCGCCGGTGCCACAGGTATCGATCGCGGTCAGCCCGTCGGGCACGGTGACCTTCGCGGCCTTGCGGCGCATCACCGTCGCCGCCCCGGCCAGTTCGTCCACCGTCGGGCCTCGGAGCTGGATCATCGCCAACAGCGCCGCGGTCTGTGTCGGCTCGGACTTGCCCGACATAATGAGGTCAAAAGCCTCGATCGATTGATCCGCCCCGAGCGTCTGTCCTTCGACCAGGATGTTCAGCAGGTTCTTCACAAGGCCTAGTTTAATGTAGTTCGATCCAGTGGGGTTTCGCGGTTGCGGCGCTGCTTCCCCGCAAGCCCTGTGTAGTGTGTTGCGCGCAAGGGCGGCTACGCCGCACTGACAAAAGTGAGACCTACCCAAGCCGAAGGATGATGTAGAGTCCGACCGACGCGACGATCATAAACAGCGCGATCTGGAACGCGAGGTAGCCCGCACTCCCGGGCAGCCGCCGAAGGTCGTCGGTCTTAATCACCCGGTACACGACCGCCACGATGACGATCAGCGGCGGCAAGAGCCAAAGCCAGTACCGGTCGATCGGGGCGGGGTCAAGGAAAGGGCGATAGGCCAGCAGGCCAAACATGTTCGATGTTCGATCGGGGATGTGCGATAGCACGCCACCCATGTGAACCGCCGCACCGAAGATCGAAGATGAGACATCGAACCAGGTCACGTCACCTCCGCGCCCGCTTGAGGCTCGGGAGGATCGGGCTTAGCGGTCGCGTCGATGGTGGCGGCCTTGGGCTGGCGGTAGATGACATCAACGATGGCGAGCAGATTGAGCAGGCCGGCCAGCGCGGTATAGAGGGTCCCGATCTCGTGCAGCCGGGCGTAGCTGGGGGTGTAAGCGGGGAGCTTGCCGTCGTCGCTGGGCAGGGGGTCGGTCCCGCCGTACTGGGCGCGGTAGGAGTCGTGGGTGTACTCGATGGCGAGCGATGGCGCGATGAGCATCTGGCCGAGGAACCACGGCCTGAAGCCGCCCTGGGCGTCGCGTGCCTGGATCACACCGATGCCGCCGACCAGCAGACCGGCGAGCCAGAGCAGGGTGATCGCGGTGGCGAGAATCAGGCCCCGCAGCAGGTCGCCGATGAGCAGGTGACCCAGCCCGGGCAGGACCCAGCCGGCGATGGCGGCGGGCAGGTTCCAGGCCGGCCCGCGTTGAGATATCGGGGAAGACGCCACGGGGTCCATTCAAGTCCTCGGCGAGCGCTTGACGACACCAATCCACCAGCGCAAACTGCCGATCAGTCCGGCGGCGGGACGGCCCAGCTTACCCGCCACAACCCCGGCCGACCAACCCAAGACCCCGCAATCTCCTGACCAGCGACACTCGGGTATGACCATGAACACCCTGCTCCGGCCCGCCTGCCTGCCCGCCCCGATCCACGGCAAGACCGCCCCCGCCTGGGGCCAGTCCGTCGCCGATCTCCTCGCGATCGAGGATGAAGAAGACTTCGACGAGGAAGTATTCTACGGCGAAGGCGATGGAGACGACGACGAAGATGATCTCTACGACGACGAGGACGACGACCTCGAAGATGACGACGAAGACGAAGACGAAGACGAAGACTACATCGACGATGAGGACGACGAAGACGACGACTTCTTCGATGACGAGGATGAAGACTTCGACGACGATGACGACGAGGTCTACGACGACGAAGATTAAACCCTTCTAAGAACGTGTACGAGAAGGTGGGGTGGGCATCTTGCCCGCCGTTCGAGCGCCGCCCGAAACAGGTCTTTTCACGACGTCGTCGTGACGGCAGGCTGGAAGCATGCCCCACCAAAGGCACTTCTCGTACACGTTCTAAGCGTCACAACCGGCGCAGACCAATCTCTCCGTGAGCCGGGCTTGATCTACCCCAGCGATGAGCTGGTTCGTTGGCCTCCACGATCAAGCCGGCCCCATCGCTTTCCGATAATGCCATTAGCTGACCCGAACCGCTTGGACAGGAGCGACGCCATGGCCGATCCACTTGAACCTATTGCCGAGGGCGAGGTCTACCGTGGCCCGGACCGCCGCGAGAGCGTGGTCGATACCCGCCAGCCCGGGACGGGCCTGGAGCGCCGCCGTGGCCCGGGCCGACGCCGGACCGACTTTGCCAAGGCCGCCGAGGAAGGCGAGATGACCGGCGAACAGTTCCTGTTCATCCAGGCCGTGGACGTGTACAAGCGTGTGAACAACCGCCCATTCCCGACTTGGACCGAGGTGCTCGAGGTGATCCGCAAGCTGGGCTACCGCAAGACCTGCGTAACCTCGCTTGACCTGCCCCAGTGTGAGGACTGGACCGAGCCGGCCGACGCCCCCGAGTTCCCCCAACCCGTCGGCGGTGATGAGGCGGATGATTTACAAGACGCCGCATGATGAGCGGCGCATTTGCTGCGACCGCTTGAATACAGAGTCAATAAATAGGGACACGTCGAGCCGACTTCGACTTGTCCCTTGCTTATGATCCGGGCATCCCGCCCTCCCGGTTTTCATTCTGATGGCGACGCGGCTTCCAGTTGGCTTTGCAGCTGTTGAATTTCCAGACGGAGCTTGAGTTCCTCCGCCTCACGTTTGAGCTGATTGATCGGGTCTTCAGCCTGGGCTTCTGCCAACTCGCGGGCGGCGATCGCGTCGAGGATGGAGTTGCCGGCCGTGCCGACCGACCCGATGGCCCCGGTGATGTTCGGCGGCGCGGAGGAAAGCTCCGCCTTCTTCAACCCGCCGTTGGGATGAAACGCAAGGCCATAGGTGCTGGTCGATCCGCCCGGCCTGGCGGGCAATGCGACCATCGGGCCGAACTGAGCGATCGGCATGGCCGCGTACCCCAGCGGCTTGTGGGCCTGGTCATAAACGAGGACTTCGGCCGCGACGGGCATCCGGTAGACAAAGCCCGTGTTGGTGTTGAACGCGACCTCTTCTGGTTCCGGTATTGCGGGCGCCGCCGGGGCGGGTTCCGCGTTTCCAACCGTGTAGAGCGATCCGACCACGGACAAATCAAGGGAGATGGTGGTTGTGGCCGCCCCGCGATTGGGGTCCTTGAATTGGTCGGGGATCTTGCCCCGAAGCGTGACACGGTTAGGCATCCCCGTATCGCCGGTGGTCAGCACGCCCGCGCTGTTGAGTTGCATCAATTCGACGGTAAGCGTGTTGGCGGCGCTGAGGTCGCTCGTTTCGGGCACAAATTCGAGCACCGCGGTCCAGGTCTCGACCTTCTTGGTTTTGAAGTTGGCGACCAACCCTTGTTCGATTGCACGTAGCTCAGTGAGTTGTTTCTCAAACGTTTCGACCGGCATTGCGCTGGTTCGCGTGCCGGTAAGTTCAGTGATCTTGCTTCGCACATCTTTTAATTGCACAAGGATTCCTAACACCTGAGCAACGTCATGATCGACGCTTACGGCTATCAGCGCGGGGTCGATAATGCCCGCCAAACCTATCGCTTTTCCGGCAAGGGATGCCGTGACTTCAAGGGTTTTCACGGCGTACTCGACCGTCTTATTGTCAAAGGTGCTCGAACCACTCACAATCAGTCCGGCTTCGCTTAATTCGATGACGAGATCTCGGGCGGTCAATCGTGATCCCCCGAAATTCACAAGGAAAAGAGCGTCCGAATCATTTTGGAGGTATTGCGTCGCAGAGACATTCCCTGTGGCCACTTTTGCTTCGGTGCTTCTCGGGATCCCGCCCAAGTAGGATCGGATCGAAGCAACCGTAGCGAAGTCGCTGATGTATGGTTTTCCCGCGTCGTTTTTCAGGTCATCGTCCGTAATCGTCGGGATGTCATTGCCATTTGCGTCTTGCAGCGGGGCTTGTCCGGGTTTGATTTCTACGAGTCGCTTCCCCAACGCCGTAGGCCCGGTCGTGACTTTTTTGACTTCGATTTCTATGCGCACCACCGTTTCGGGGAGCGAGTAGTACACGCCGGGTTGGCTCATTGGGCGCACCTCTTTGACGCGTTGGACTTGGTGCTGTACCCCGCAGCCGGCCAATACGATTGCCGTAAGTGCGAGCAAGGCCAGTGCGGTTTGATTCACATTCATGATGGATTCCTTGAAGAGAGAAGAGAGATTGATCCAACCTACATGTCGTAGGTGATATTGCGCACGGTCCAGGCTTCGATCACGAGGTTGGATTGGACGAGTTGGTAGGGGAGCAGCCATGTACCCTGGTCGCCGAACCCCACTCCGCGTGAATCGCTGACATAGAACACGCCGTCACCCTGAATGTTGTCGTTGTAGCCCGAGACGACCGCGGCATGTCGGGCTTGAGTGAGTGGGCTTCCCGAAGGCGGGAGTTTGGAGTCGGGCAAGCGGTTAGGGTGATCGTTTTCAAGCCGGTGGTAGTCTTCGGAGAGATAGATCCCGAGCAGGACAGGCAAGGATTGGTCGATCGTGGTTTTCCATTCCTGTAAGCGGTTGGCCTGGGTCAGAGGAAGCCAGCCTTCTTCACCGGTGGTGGGATTGAACGGCTGGATTTTGAAACGTTCAGCGATCTGGCTGAAGTTGTTGGGGTCTTTCGGGCCAGGCCCGAAGGCGCTTCTGTCGTAAACCGAGGGAAAGTCGGCTTCGGTACAGATCCCGGTCGTGCTCGCGGCCGCGAAACCCTGTTCGTAAGTCAGCCACGGCCAGCCGCTGCTTCCGCGGGCAAAGTAGTAGTGGAACATCGGCGACAGTTCGACGGCCGGGCCGTTGACCGCGTCGAGGATTTCCATGGCTCGGGCGATCGCGCAGGACACACAGCAGGGGACCTGCTTGAGTTGATCGCGAGCCGGGAAAGGGTCGTTAAGCAGGCGGCCTCCCTGGGCAGACCAAGCCTGCGGAGGCAGATCAATCGGAGCCGCTGATATCGCAGATACCCCAGAATGGTCCGCTGGCATAAAGCCAGAGCGTAGCCCAACATTCACCGGTTATACCCCTAGGTCGTAGACTTGAATCTGAAACAATCCCCAAGCTTAGCCGAATGTATAAAGATTTTACCAAGTTTTTGCGGCTAAACCAAGCGTTTTGAGGGCATTAGGGTCCGGTGAAGCGCGAGTGAATCACTTAACCTATCGGCATGTCTGATGCTTCCAGCGACATTGTCACTCCACGGCTGCCGTACAAGATCGCGGTGCTGTGTTACCTGTTCGATGAGCAGGGCCGGGTCCTGCTGCTGCACCGGGTTAAGCCGCCGAACCAACACCTGTATTCACCGATCGGTGGCAAGCTCGAGCAGGCGATCGGCGAGAGTCCGACGCAGTGTGCGGTCCGTGAGATCCACGAGGAGGCGGGGCTTGAGGCCGCCCCGGCCGACCTGCACCTGACCGGCATTGTCTCGGAGACCGCTTTCCAGGGCCAGACCCACTGGCTCATGTTCCTGTACGAGCTGACCCGGTCGGTGCAGGTCCGGCCCGAAGCGATGATTTTCGATGAGGGCCGGCTGGAGTGGCACGACCCCGGTGCATTAGCCGGCCTGCCGATCCCCGAGACGGATCAGAAGGTGATCTGGCCTTTGTTCTGGGAGCACCGCGGCGGCTTTTTCACCGTCCACATCGACTGCACCGGCCCGGAGCTGTCCTGGCGAATTGAACAATCCGCCCCTACAAACGGAAGTTATTCGGATTCTGGCCGATAAACCCCCCAGTTCCCCTTGGCCCCTCCGGGGAATGCGGGTTACACTTGTTGGGCCGCGGCTTTGGCCGATGGATGTGACAATAGGTAACCCAGGCCGGCGGCCGACGCCACCGGGCCACGAAATCGACCCCCAGAAGGAAGCGATGATGATCCGCACGCTCACCACCCTGGCCCTGACCTGCTTTGTCCTGCTCGGGCTGACCGGCTGCAACTATAGCCAAGACCGCCACGATTACACCTCGACTTTCGTTGAGCCGACGACCGTCTACGTTCTGGATGTGGCCTCCCAGGAGGTCGTCTGGTCCTACCCGGTACCTCCCGAGCATCGGCTGGTCGTCGAGTTCGAGACGTACGACAATTTCGACCTGGCAACGATGCCCGAGACTAACCCGACCTCGCTCTACTACGAGCTTCTCCCGATCGACGCGCCCAAGTCCTGGTTCCGTGCCAAGCACTACCGGGCGGTATCGCCGCTGGACAAGGGCACGTTTGAACTCCAGGGCCGGGCGGTCAACATCGGCTCTTCCATCGGTGACCCCATCGACCCCGCGGCCTTCCCCGCCGATCGACCGATCGAAGAGATCGAGCGCGACCTGGAACAGGGCGAAGGCGACCTCCCCGAGCCCGATGCACCCGATCAAGCCCCCACTGAAGAAGGGGACGAAGCCGAGGCTCCTGCCGAATAACCCGCCCCCAAAATCTCTTCGCATCATGCCAAGCCCACGGACCAGGTCCGTGGGCTTGTTGCATCTTTTCCAGGTTTGCCCGGCGTACCGACACGCATGGAATCAGCGGGCTATGATGTTAGAACCATTCCAAAGTTGGGCCAGACAGCCCCAGGAGACCACGATGCAATCACCCGACCAGTGCCCCTTCCTTACCAAAGGTCCTGCCGTGCCCGACACTGTTGGCTCGACCGCGAACCAGCGCTGGTGGCCCAACCAACTCAACCTGCGTGTGCTGCGCAAGAACACGCCCGAGTGCGACCCGATGGGCGAGGGCTTCGACTATGCCGAGGCGTTCAACACCCTTGATCTCGCCGAGGTTAAAAAAGACATTGAAGAAGTCTTGACCACCCCGCAGGATTGGTGGCCGGCCGACTACGGGCACTACGGCCCGCTGATGATCCGCATGGCCTGGCACTCGGCCGGGACCTACCGCATCCACGACGGCCGAGGCGGCTCGGGCTCGGGCACCCTGCGCTTCGCCCCGCTCAACTCCTGGCCCGACAACGTCAACCTCGACAAGGCACGACGCCTGCTCTGGCCCATCAAGCAGAAGTACGGCCGAAAGCTCTCCTGGGCCGACCTGATGATCCTGACCGGGAACGTGGCCATCGAGTCGATGGGCCTGCCGACCTTCGGCTTCGCCGGCGGGCGCGAAGACGTCTGGCAGCCCGAAGACGATGTCTACTGGGGCCCGGAAACAGAATGGCTCGACGACAAACGCTATACCGGTGATCGGCAGCTCGAAACCCCGCTCGGCGCCGTCCAGATGGGCCTGATCTACGTCAACCCCGAAGGGCCCAACGGCAACCCCGACCCCGCCGCCTCGGCCCGCGATATCCGTGAGACCTTCGGCCGCATGGCCATGAACGACGAAGAGACCGTCGCCCTCATCGCCGGCGGGCACACCTTCGGCAAGGCCCACGGTGCCGGCGACCCGGGCCAGTTTGTCGGCGCAGAACCCGAAGGCGCCGCGCTACAGGAACAAGGCCTGGGCTGGACCAACACCCTGGGCACCGGCCACGGCGTCAACACCATCACCTCCGGCCTCGAAGGTGCCTGGACCACCAACCCCATCAAGTGGGACAACGGCTATCTCGAAAACCTCTTCGGCTACGAGTGGGAACTGACCAAGAGCCCCGCCGGAGCAAACCAGTGGACACCCAAGGGCGGGGCCGGGGCCGAGCAGGTCCCCGACGCGCACGACCCGGCCAAGAAGCACGCGCCGATGATGTTCACCGCCGACCTGGCGCTGCGTGCCGACCCGGCCTACGAGAAGATCGCCCGCCGGTTCTACGAAAACCCCGACCAGCTCGCCGACGCCTTCGCCCGGGCCTGGTACAAGCTGTGCCACCGCGACATGGGACCGCACAGCCGACTGCTGGGCCCGGAAGTCCCCGAGCCTCAGCTCTGGCAGGACCCGGTGCCCACGGTGGACCACGAGCTGATCGATGCCGACGATGTCGCCACGCTCAAGTCCCGTGTCCTCGCGTCTGGCTTGTCGATCAGCGACCTGGTCTTCACCGCCTGGTCCGCGGCCTCCAGCTTCCGCGGCACCGACAAACGCGGGGGGGCCAACGGCGGGCGCATCCGCCTGGCCCCGCAGAAGGACTGGAAGGCCAACGACCCCGAGCGATTGGCACAAGTCCTGCCCGTGCTCGAACAGATCCAGCAGCAGTTCAACGGCCAGCAGACTGGAGGCAGGCGGGTGTCTTTCGCCGACCTGGTCGTCCTGGCGGGCAGTGCGGCGGTGGAAGAAGCCGCGAAGAAAGCCGGCCACAACGTGGACGTCCCCTTCACCCCCGGCCGGACCGACGCGACCCAGCAGATGACCGACGCCGACGCCATGGCCGTGCTCGAAACCACCGCCGACGGCTTCCGAAACTACCTGCACCCGGACCACAAGAGCCCGGCCGAGCAACTGCTGGTCGATAAAGCCAACCTGCTCAACCTGACCGCGCCGGAGATGACCGTCCTGGTCGGCGGCCTCCGCGTGCTCGGCGCCAACACCGGCAGGTCCCCCCTCGGCGTCTTCACCGACACGCCCGAGACGCTCACCAATGATTTTTTCGTCAACCTCCTAGACGATACGGTCAAATGGGAGCAGTCCGACAAATGCGAACACTTCTACGAAGGCACCGACAACCCGTCCGGCGCAATGAAGTGGACCGCAACGGCCGTGGACCTGGTCTTTGGCTCCAACTCGATCCTCCGCGCGATAGCCGAGGTCTACGCCTGCGACGACGCGGAAGCATCGTTCGTGGACGACTTTGTCAAAGCCTGGCACAAGGTCATGGAGCTGGACCGTTACGATCTCGCCGGTTCCGCAAGCGCCCAGCAGCTCACGGCAGCAAATTGACATGCACTTTTTCCCGATTCCTCCTCGCCCCGCGGTGTGCAGTTTGGCACCGCGGGGCTGTTTGTTTTGGGTTGTTGCCCGATTCTCTTCGCATCACACTTGCATGCGTCACGAACATTCTGTTGCGCGCTTGCCTAGGCTCCCCCTCCCTGCCAGGGAGGGTGCTCGGGGGAGGTTCAGGCGTAGAATCAACCGTGGTACAAGATCCGCAAATTGGCAAGCATCGCAAGCGTTCTGTTCGCAAGCTCCGCTTCCATTCCGGAGGGTCTTTAAGAACGTATACGAGAAGTGCCTTAGGTGGGGCAGGCTTCCAGCCTGCCGTCACGACGACGTCGTGAAAAGGCCTGTTTCGGGCGGCGCTCGAACGGCGGGCAAGATGCCCGCCCTACCTTCTCGTACACGTTCTCAGGTCATGGACAGCCGCCACGTAACACGTGGCGGACGATCTACCTGACGCTTGTCCGCCGGGTGTGACCCGGCGGCTCATGAAGCAATGAACGCCTTCGTTTTTTGTGGGATATGTATAATTTCTTGATCAAACGCTGGGGTGTGTAGCTGACGCATGGTTTGCCCGGCAACAATCGGCGGCCGAGCATGTATCACCTGACCATGCGTGAGAGTGGCTGGTTTGGTCTACCCCATCATGATCAAACTCACGCCACATCGGATCAGGCGGTGATGAGGGCCTTTGCCGAAGTATTAAGGGGGCAACGCGTTCCTGTCGTTTGGTACAGACCTTGTAGAAATTTCCATCTCCATAGGTCGTTTGATCGTCTGTGAAATCAGGCTGTTTGAGGTTATGATCTGACATGTTTCGTCATCGATTGACGTGACGACCTGTACCCGGTTTATTGCCATATCGCTTCATTTTGGGTTTCAGGTGCCATCGGGTCTTTGCTTGTCTGAGCTTATATGCGTCATATTCATCGCCCTATTGAAGCGGACCGCGTGCCCCTTTCCCGGCGGGTCGGCTGGGGCTTTGGTGGGATCGCCGAAAACTTCATGGGCAACACGCTCTTCGTGCTCGGCATGATCATCTACACCACGGCGTTCTATATCCCCGCGGGGATTGCCGGGCTCGCGCTCTTTGTGCCCCGACTCTTTGATGCCATCACCGACCCGCTGATCGGCAACTTCTCCGATAACTTCCGTTCGCGTTGGGGGCGTCGTCGCCCGTTGATGCTCCTGGGCGTGCTGGGCTGCGTGGTGCTGCTGCCCCTGATGTGGTATCCGCCGATGCTCGAGACCGCCGAGAACCCGTGGTACAGCAACGGACCGTTCTGGTACATCGCGATCCTCGGCTCGTTGTACTTTCTGTTCTATACCTTTTTTATGGTGCCGTACACGGCGCTCGGCTTCGAACTCACACCGGACTACGACGAACGCACACGTGTCATTGCTTGGCGGATGTACCTCGGTCTTGCGGCGAGTATGTCGCTCCCCTCGCTGTATTGGTTCTGCCGGCAAGAGGTATTTGGCGATGGGGTACAGGGCGAGATTAATGGTGCCCGCGCCGTTTCGATTGTGGTCGCAGCAGTCATCCTCGTGACCGGGCTGATCCCCGTTTTTGCGACCCGCGAGCCGAAGGAGTACGAGCGTCAGCCGCCGATCAGTATTGTGTCGGCCATAAAGAGCACCTTGTCAAACAAGCCTTTCCTCGTCTTGTTTATTGCTTACATCGCCGTGATTATGGGCATCTTCACTGCGGGGACCGTGGGCCAGTTCGCACTGATCTATTACGTCTTCCAAACCGCGGCTTCGGTGGACGTGGCCAAGGATCACGCGAGTTTTCTTGGGCTGGTAACGGGTGTACTCGCGGCATCGACCAGCTATGCGAGCATGTACTTGATCAGCCGGCTATCGATGCTGACGGGCAAGAAATACGGCATGCTACTCGGCCTCAGCCTGATGCTCGCCGGTGCACTAGCGATCTGGTACCTCTACGACCCCAGTGCGGTGTTTAATGTCGCGGGCAGGGAACTGCTGCTGGGCTGGGGTGTGAGGGAGTCTATCGCCACCGCGCTGGTACCGGGCGTCCTGCTGGCAACCCTCGTTGGCGCGCTCGGCGGCCAGGGCTGCTGGCTTATGGTCGATTCCATGACCGCAGATATCTGCGACGAGGATGAACTGCAGACCGGGCTTCGCCGCGAGGGTATGTTCAGCGCGGTTCAGGGTTTTGCCCGCAAAATCGCTTTCGCATTCACCGTGCTGATCGGCGGGTACTTGATTCAGTGGATTGGATTCGACCCCGAAGCCGCAGAGAAGGCCGGGGGCTTGAGCAAAGAGATGAGCCAGCGCATGCTCATCATGCTGATGGTGTGCCAGGGCGGCGGGCTCGCGATTGCCATGGCCGTGTTCTTCTTCTACCCGATCACCCGTGAACGAGCCGAGCGCACACGCGCGGAACTTGAAAAACGGCGGGGTATCCCAGCCCCGGGTAGAGACCTTCCATCGCCCGACTGAGGGACACCACCTAGGGTTCACGGATTGGGGTTCAGGGGTTGGCGTTGGTGATCGCGGGGTTGAGCCAGAGGGCGGTGTCGTGGCGGTTGTTGTTCCGGGGATCCACTTCAAGGGTGAGCCTGATCGTTTCGCCGGCATACTGGGACAGGTCCACTTCGTGTTCAAGCATCGCCCGGTCCTCGACGGTTTGCCTGAACACGACCTGGTTGTTGACGCGGACGAGGAACACGACGCCGTCGCCCTGTGCTTTCTCTCGGAAGGTCTTGAAGCGCAGAACGGGCCGGCTGTCATCGGGCAACGCGACGTCGTACGACGCGGTCGCATGGGGCCTGTTCGGTCGCAGGGGGTGCAGCATGATTGCTTCGACAAAACCACCGTCCGGCAGGTTGACGATCTTCCGCTGCACGGCCAAGGCGTTTTCGATCTCCGCTTCACTGAGCTGTTTGATCGGGTCAAAGATCACATGCGCATACCTTTGTATGCCCGACCACTCCGGTGCTTCGTCGGGGAACGGGCCCGGCTTGGGCTCGGCTTCGGACCAGCCCTCGAACCCCGCGACTTCTAATGCAAAACGCGCCTTATCTTCCCAGCCCGGTGTCTCGAACTGCTGGAAGACCTCCCAGGATTGTTTCTTGCCGCCGAGCTGGTTGCGGTCCGGGTCGTTGGGGTGGCGCAGGCCCAGGAGGAGCCCGCCCTCGTGGCGCGAGTCGATATGCCGGTGCAGGATGAACGCGTCGATGCCCGGGGTGTGCTTAGTACGGTGCAGGGCCAGTGCCAGTGCAGCGGCCTGGATCCGTTCCCCGTCTGGTTCTTTTGGCGTGTGCAGGCCTTGCTCGGAGAAGATGATGCGGCGGGGCTTGCCCTCAAATTGCATCTCAGGGCGGTCGAGGTAGGCGGGCAGCAGTTCCATGTTCTTGAACGTGATCATGGGCGAGTCGTAGCCGAACATCGCCATGCGGTCGTCCCAGAAGCGCGGCTGAAACAGGTTCTGCGGGTAAGGGTGGTAGGCGACCTCCCAACCAAAATCTCCCTGCTCCCGGCTCAGTTGGGTCAGTCGATTGAGCAGTGCCTTGCCCGACAGGCTCTTCATCGGATCAGCCGCGTTAGGCCTGTCCCAGCTATGCGTGAGGGAGACAAACACACGCGGGCTGCGGGCCTGTTCCCGCACCGCCAACCAGCAAAGCCGGACTTCTTGGATGTAGTGCCCGGCGACGGTCTCCAGGTCGGCTGGCCCCATGTTGTGCCAGACCCAATGCGAGTCAACCTCGTTGCCTACGATGTACCCACCGATCCAGCCGAATTGTTTGTCGGGTCTGCTGTAACGCTCGGCGAGGAAGCCCACCGCGCCGATGTATGACGCGACCGCACGGTCGCTGTCTAGACTGAATGCCGCGAGCTTGTGTGGCGCTCCGGCGATGTCCGTATCAGGGTGCACCAACAGATCGTCATTGCTTGCATTTTCGTCAACACGGTTCAGAAGGACCGCGACCACATTGATCCCGTCATCGGTCATCCGCTTCAGCTTGGCGTCCCACTCCCGGATGGCCTGCGGATTCAATCGGATGGTGTGTCCGTTGACCTCTCGGATAAACGCGGCCGGCGGGTCGGGCGCGCGGTCGGGGAGCAGCAGCGTTCTGAGGATCACGTTGACGTGGACATGCTTAACGCCGAGTGCCACAAGGTCGTCGTAGTCTTCGGGGTTGCTGACGCCTTTGATCTCAGTCGGCCAAGGCATGGGGTTGCGAAGCTTCGGCAGCGCACCGACATCACTGACCCAGACCGGGCCCGTAATAATATTGCGTTCACGATCCGTCACAATGAATCGCTGGTAAAGCAGGTCCCCGTTGATCTGCTGTCGGGGCAGGCGAACCGTGCCCGGCTTGCCTTCGTAAACGGGCAATTGTTCCGCATCAAGGTCTTGGTGCGGCGGCAGGGCAAACACGCGGATTGGCGAAGCGGCGAGCCCTTCCATTACCAGCGTCACGGATCGGTCATCCCCTACGGCCTTTAATGGACTGGCGGACATCCCGCTGCAGCTTAAAATGAGCAGGCAAGCGATCAGGTGTGCCGCGTCAAGCTTCAATCGAATCAAGCGGATGCCATTCGCCATCGCATACTCCTTAAACGTTTATCCTTGGTCCTTGGTCAGCGTCGCTTGGCGGTGCTGCCTCGCTCAATAAGCACGGGTGGGATGACCGTGAGGTACCCCGACGCCGGCGGTGTGTGGGGCTGTTCCATGATCGCTTCGACTTGCTGCATCGCGGTTACCAGGTGTTGATCGACATTCACGTCAATCGCCGTGAGAGGCGGGATGCAAAGCCGTGCCCGGCAAGTACCCGCATAGTCCACCAGCGAGACTTCCCGTGGTACGTCAACGCCAAGCTCGTTGAGCGCAGCGGCGGCACCAATGGCGGATTCTTCGCACAACGCGATATGCGCCGTCGCACGAATCCGCTGCCTGGCATAGTAGGCTTTCACCGCTTCGTAGGCCGCCATCGCGATCCCACCGGCGGTCGCGGGCTTGAGGCGGATGATGTGTTTCTGGATGGTCCCGCGTGGCAGGCCGTGGCTGATCATCGCTTGCCGCCAGAGTTGAACCTGTAATTCCATCAGGGGGTGGTTATCCCCGATGACCGAGCCGATCAGGCCAATGCGTTCGTGACCGTATTCGTGCAGGTGCTCGACCGCTAAGCGAATCCCGAATTCATCGTCACCGACGATCGATCGGACGCCCGCATGGTCCATCCGCGACCCGATCATGATCACCCGATCTCTCGCATCACGAACCGCCACCCCCAACTCGCTGCGTACTGAACTGACCCCACCAATGATCACCGACGGGTCGGGCCCGTTGACAGATTCGGCGGCGACGTGTTCGCTGCCGGGGTAGATTCGCAGCACCCTAGCCTGGATATCGTGTTTCAGTGCCGCCGCGACCCCGTGCTCAACAAAGATCTCCGCCTGGCTGGATTCCATGCCGATACAGACCAGGTTCACCTGCTTCTCGCCGACTAGCTTTGAAGGATTGTCGCTGACAAAATTGCCCTGTGGCCTCCGCTTAATCACCATGCCTGATCGCACCAGCGCCATGGTGGCCTGCCGCACCGTCATGCGATGCACGCCATATTTTGCGGCAAGCTCACGTTCGGTCGGCAGCTGTACGCCGGATGCGTATCGACCCGATCGGATCGCGGCGATGAGGTCGTCGCGGATCGTCTGATACTTAGGGACTTTTCTGCCCACCGCTCTCTCGACAGGCCTGTTTTTCTCGATGGTATTCGTGGTCTGCATGCGCAAAAATGGGGTATTATCGGGGCTTAACTACGGTTTTAAGGTCTATCCCAATCATAATTTGTCACCCGCTTTTTTCAACTTTTGTGGGCATATTTCTTGTTCGAACCGTTCTGTTGGCTATATTTTTGGTAATAGACTAGACCAATTATTGATTCTCCCCTTTCTCGTTGGTTGGGGGCTTTATATTCAGGAGGCATTGAAACGACGGGCTGTCGTTGGAGATACCTCGATCTCTAGGATATGCTCATGGGTTTCAATCGTAGTCAGCTATCTCCAATCGGTCTGAGCGCTCGATTCACTAACCGTCCCTTGGCGGTTGGTGGAGGGCCGGTTCGGGTGTCCTGGTCTTTGGGTGTCGAGCCGGGCAAACCTGACGCGGACCAAGCGATGCAGCAGGCATATCAGGTGCGCGTTTGCCGTACGCCTAACGGAACCGACGCTGATCTCATCTCGGACACGGGCCGAGTCGCCACGTCCAGCACACATGCGGTATTGCCGTCGCGGTTGAGCAGCGAAACGCCAAATCGATACTGGTGGTCGGTGCGGGTGTGGGACGCCCTGAACCGTGTCTCCGATTGGTCTGATATGCAGCCGATTGAAGTTGGGCCCCGCCGACGCGAAGACTTCACGGGTTTGTGGATCGGCCCGACTGAGAATCGACGGTGCACACCGCTTCCGGAGATGGGGCGTTGGATCAAGCCTACTGATTCGGGTCAAGCAGGCGATCTGCAGCGCCTGACGATCACGTTCGACTTAAACGAGGGCTTTCCCCGCTGCGTTGGCGTCTGCTGGTTAGCCGCCGACCCGGCCTGCCAAGTGGTTTTGAATGGTGAAGCCTTGGCCGCTGAAGGTCAGGCTCAGTCAATCGATCGGCTCGGCTTTATCAACCTGCCCTGGGACAAGCTCAGAGCAGGTAATAACACGTTGTCAGTCGTCGGCCCCGCCGAGAAACTAGCGTCTGGTATCAGCTGCATGGCCCGCATCTGGCAGGCCGAGGGCGGATACACCGTTCTACAAAGCGACAGCCACTGGACATCAGATGGGCAGGATGCCTCGGTCATCGATCGGCCTGTCCCGGCTGGCCCGATCGATAACGGTCGGAGGCGGTCGATCGAATTGAAGCGCAACTTTCAACTCGACTGCGACTGCCCCGATGCGAGGCTCTATGTCACCGCGTTGGGCATCTATGAGCTGTCCATCAATGGCAAGCGAGTTGGCGAAGACGTCTTTGCGCCGGGGTGGACCGACACCGATTGCCGTCTGCACTACGCGGCTCATGATGTGACGGGCTATCTGGTGCGAGGAGACAACGAGGTCACGGCCCGAATCGGGAATGGCTGGTGGTCTTCGGGGATGGGCTGGGAGCACCGCGGGATTGCCGCCAAGCCGAGCCAGACGCTTCGGTTATTGATGGACCTGGTCGCATACAGCGACTCCGGCCAGAAGCAGGCGCTGGCTTCAAGCGATGATGCCTGGCAGTGGCGCCCTAGCGAAGTGATAGACGACTCGTTTTATCACGGTCAGACTGCGGACTATTGCGCGGCAAGAGAGCCCTGGCGGCCCGTCGCCGTGTTGGAAGACGGCTTTGACCCCCTGATTGAGCCGGGCCTGGGTGAGCCGATCCGTGTTACCGATGAACTCACCGCGGTTGAGCTGTCGCTGCTGCCGACCGGGGCGTACCTGTACGATTTCGGTCAGAACCATTCCGGCCGCCCCCGGCTTAGGACAGAGCTGCCCGAGGGCACGACGGTTCGGGTCCGCCACTGTGAAGTGCTGGATGATAACGGGCAGCCCTATTTCGAGAACTACCGTACCGCAGCGGCGACCGACACATTGGTGGCAAAAGGCGGCACCGTCGATTGGTCTCCGGAATTTACCTACCGCGGCTATCGCTACGCCGTGCTCAGTGGATTACCGGCCGGCGTTGAGCCCGACAAAACCACCCTCACCTCGCAGTTGCTGCACAACGATGTCAAGCACGCCAGCACCTTCTCGTGCAGCAATCCGCTGCTCAACCAGATCGATCAGCTGGTCCGGTGGGGGCTCCGCACCAACCTGCACAGCGTGCCGACCGACTGCCCGCAACGCGACGAAAGACTGGGGTGGACCGGCGATGTCCAACTGATCGCGCCAACATCCTGCTGGATGTTCAACCTGCACGGCTTCTACACCAAGTGGCTCCAAGACCTGGTCGATGCCCAGCGATCTGACGGCGGGATCACGCACATTGCGCCCTTTACCCCGGTTCTGGCCAATGAATCCGCGCCGATCTGGGGCGATGTGATTACGGTGCTGCCCGAGGTTCTCCACCATTTCTATGACGACCCTGCCCTGCTTGAGAAGCTCTTTGAGCCGATGAAAAAATGGGTCGGCTGGTACGAGGCGCAGTCAGACAACGGGCTCGCCGCGATCGGCGGCTTCGGGGATTGGGTCGCGCTTGAAGAGACGCCGCCGGAGCTGTGCGGCACCGCATACTTCGCACACAGCAGCCGGATCGTTTCACGCATCGCGGCCTTGCTCGGCCGTGAAGAAGAGGCAGAGCGATACCGCAAGCAGGCGCAACTGGCGGCCGACGCCTTCCATCGGGCGTATTTCGATCAAGCCGCCGGGCACTACCAGCCCAACACGCAGACCGCGCAGCTGTTGTCCCTTGCTTTTGATCTCGCCCCGCAGCCACTTAGGCAGCCGATCGCCGACCACCTTGCGACCCTGGTAGAAAAGCGTGGCGACAAGCCGGCGACGGGCTTTGTGGGGACGGCGTTGCTGCTGCCCGTGCTGACGAGGTTTGGTTACCACGAGTTGGCTTACCGGGTGTTGAATACGCGGTCTTTCCCATCGCTCGGCTACATGATCGACCAGGGCTCGACGACGGTCTGGGAGCGGTGGAACACCGACAAGGAAGGCCCCGCGATGAACTCGCGCAACCACTTCTGCCTCGGTGCGATGGCCCAGTGGCTGTACGAAGAACTCGTCGGCATCAAGCCCGACGCGGAGCTAGCCGGCTTCCGCAAGATCCTGCTGGAGCCAAAGCCGGCGGGTGACCTGTCTTTTGCCGACCTTCGATACGAAAGCCCACAGGGGCCGATTGCCGTCCGTTGGCAGCTGGACGAGGGGAAGCTGGTCTATGAAGCGGACCTGCCGGCAAATGTTTCAGCCGAGCTGCGACTGCCCTCATCAGACCCTGTAGCGACGGTGGTGCAGGGAAACAACGAAAAGTCTACCGACTTTCCTGAACTGATCTCATCGATGCGTGCGGGTTATCGCCTTGGTCCGGGCAAACACCGCTTTGTGACGCCCGCACACTTGCCAGAGTTCGCTGCGACGGAAAGATAAGTCTTCATGGGCGATTTTTGGGGGTAAAGGCGACGCGCTGTTGTCGCCCTTTCTCGCAGGCTCCGCACTTTGGTATAGACCATATTGCACAAAAAATTTGCAAATGAGTGATTTTGCTATAATTTAGTCTTGCTCATAGGCAGTTGAATCGTGTACATTTGCTTGTATACATAATGTATGTCTGTCGTTTTTGAGTCAACCCAGGTCAATCTCTTCATTCATCATTTATTGGCTATGAGTATCGGGTATAGACCTTAGCTTTTGTCCCTGAAAAACCTGTTGCTAAAGGAGGATCTTTAAACCCACCCAAAACCCTTTCCCCACGTCTTGGCTGGCGGTCATTCTGAGGGCTGTAACGCGAGCTACTCGGGCCGCATTCGTAGCGGAAAACCGGCTCAACTCCTCAGGCGATGCCGGGACCTGAATCGTCGTCATCAATGTTAACGAGGGCCTCACTATCGACAGCGACTCCCTGAAGAGTGTCGTCGAAAGCTCTGCCCCCAGTCCAACCCGGCGGCTTCAGCCTTCAAAGCACCGTGACTTCAAACATGGCGTCAAAGGTTTATGCGGTTCTATCACATCCATTGCCAAAGGGTTATGCGCCGTGCATGATTCTTCTCTTTGTCCGGGCCGAGAGGCCCGTTTCTCAACCCTGTCTTCTTTGGGAGCGAATGAAATGATTAAGCAAACCGTACTGAAATATGCCTCAGGAGCGTTGGCGCTCGTCTTCGTGTCAACGGTCTCGGCCGCCCCGTTTACCTCAACCTGGAACTTTGATGGCGACCTGACCGCGGACGATACCGCCGCGGTCGCCGGCGTCGGGGTCAGCGACCTGACAGCAATCGCCGGTGGCCTTGGGTCGACGATTGTCACCTTTGGTCCGACCTCGACCACCTACGGCATTGATCGTAATGGCGCGGGCGCGGGTAATAGCGTTTGGGGCAGCCAGGAAGTCCTCAACATTCCCGATCGCTTTTTCTTTTCGTTCACGATCTCAAACACGACCACCGATGCCCTGACGTTTGACGAGATCACCTACTCGACGGCGACGACAAATGCCATCCTTGCATACCGGGTCCAGGATGCCTCCGGGGCCTCTCTTCAAGGCGGGTTCTCAAACACCACGGGCGGAAGCAAAGTCGCAAGCGCCAGCATCAACACGGGCAGCGGTTTCTCGATCGCGGCGGGCGATTCCGCGACGTTCTACATCGACTTGAACTCCAGCAACGCCAACTCGGTCCACAGCATCGAGTCGATCTCGATCAGCGGTACCGCGGTCCCGGAGCCCGGCTCGCTCGCACTCATGGGCCTGGGCGGGGCCCTGCTGTTCCGCCGACGCCGCGCTTGTGACTAGCCAGGCCTTCCAAAAACCTCCTGGGCCGCGTCGGCTGTGAGGCCGGCACGGCCCTTTGCTCCGGGCATGCCGTTTTCCCCCGTTTTTTCTTTTTTACTGCCGTGAGAACTCCTATGAAGCTGCGTCAAAACGCGTTCACTCTCATCGAACTACTCGTCGTGATCTCGATCATCGCGCTGCTGATCGGTATCCTGCTGCCCGCCCTGGGCGCCGCCCGCCTGGCCGCGCGCAAGATGCAGAGCGGCACACAGGTCCGGGGCATCCAGCAGGGCCTGTATATCAGCTCGCAGGACCGCAAGGGGATCTATGTCGGCGTCGACGACCCCAGGGGGGTCACCTTCGCCGATGCCTTTACCGACGAAAGCGAGATCCCGACGATTTCCGGCTTGGGCAGCCCCAGCACCGCGGGCGGCTATGTGCAGGCACGCTACGCGATCCTGCTCGCCGGTGATTTTTTCACCCCCGAGTACGCGATCAGCCCGGTTGAAGTCGATACCGCGGTGCAAGAGTGGGACGCCAACGGCAGCTACGGCGCGATCAGCACCGCCACCGATCCGCGCTTCCACTCCTATGCCTTGCCCCAGCTCATCCGCACCACGGGGGGTGCAACCGCAACCGAGGGCCGAATGGCCGAGTGGCAGGGCGGGCTGGGCAGCCAGGCCGTGATCGTGAGCGACCGGCTGTTGCGGGGTAACAACGAAAACCCCGATGAACACGAGAGCCTGTACAGCGACGGCGAGCCCGGGAAATGGTCCGGCAGCGTCTCGTTCAACGATAACCACACCGAGTTTGTTGGCAGCTCGCTTGTCGAGCCGACGACCTACGGCGGTTTCACGAACGTCTACCCGGACAACATCTTTGCCAACAGTGCGGTCGGCGATCAGAACACCCAGGACCCAGGGATCGACCCCCCCCAAGACTACAACGCCAAGCAGTCTGCCCGGAACTTAGCCCCGCCGACCTTCCCGGAGTGACCCAAGCACGCGGCTAGTCCAGGCACCTGCCGCGAAAGCGAGGCCTGGTCGCTTTGTTGGCCGGCTGTTTTGCAAGACGTATCGGCCCCACGGGCTGGCACACGCCGCGCCCGGCTTCGCCCTTCGGTCCTGCCTCCATCCCCTTCCGGTTCGAGTGGCACGGGTCTTCCTCATGCGGGAGCCCCCTTCCGCACCGACTGGGCCGGCGAGAAGTGTGCAAGCGAGATGCAGCAACCGCTGAACTGTGCAGTTTATTTTCCTAATCGCGTCAATCGCCGCTTCCCACATCAGCACTGTTGCCTGAAGCCCACACGCCCGGTTTGTTGCTCTACATCCGGCCAATTTTTACGCAGGACAGGCCGAGCTTGGTGGTAAAAATAGGGCAGTTCCGCCCATATGGTACAGACCATAATGCACAAAAAACTTGCAGAAGGGCGGTTTTTCGCCGATAAGAACTTGATATTGGGCATTTACCCCTTATATTTAGACTGGTCTTTGTTGATCTTACCTCGAATCATCTAATCCGCATGAGTTCACGTAGATGAGCCTCCATGGTCTAGATCTTTGCTTTTCACCATAACACATCGTTCCTAAAGGAGGATCCCCATGTTCGGAAAAATGAAACTTACTTCAGCATCGCTTGCCGCCCTTGCTCTGGCTGGTGTAAGCCACTCTGCATCTGCCGCCGTGATTGGCAACTACCAGTTTGATGTGGGAGGTGATACTCAAGGATGGGCCGCGTTTAATAACGTCAGTGGTCTGACCGCCGATGGGGATTCTTTGAATGGTACGGCAGACAATAACGACCCGCAGCTCTTGCTTGCTGGTGCGGGCCTTACCACCAGCAACACTTGGGACACGGTGGTGTTCCGCGTGAAAGAGACGGGCGATCTCGATGGCGACCCCGGGCCGGTGACCGTCCCGTTCAACCCGGTTGGTATCGTTATTACACTGAACTCCACCAACTTCACATCCGGCTTTGTTGCGGTTGACTCGGGCGACGGCTTCTTCACGGTTACGCTGGATATTTCATCGTTCGGCAGTGCGAACATCAACAACATTCGCTTTGACCCGATCGGTGGCGCAGCAAATAACTCCAACTCGGAGACTCAAGACAATACATTCGAAATCGACTTCATCCAGATCAGTGATGTTCCCGAGCCTTCCTCGCTCGCTCTGATGGCTCTGGGTACGTTGGCGATGATTCGTCGTCGACGCGCGGGTCTCTGAATCGCGCGATGTAAATTAGTTACCGACAACTACCTTGATTTTAATTGGAGACAGGGATGATTACTCGAACACAACAGGCACTCTGTACTGCCGCAATCCTTGGTTTTTATTCTGCCGGATCGGCTTCGGCCGCTGTGATCGCCGACTTCCAGTTCAACACGCCCGGTGATTTGGAGGGCTGGGAGGTCACCTCAGGTGGTGTTGCTGTCGCGGATGGCGATTCGCTGAACTACACCCCTACAGCCAATGATTCGCAGGCCAGGTTCGGCGTTGCGAATTCCGGCGATGTGGTCATTGCGATCCCTGCCGGCGAACAAATAACAACCGTCGAGGTTCGTTTCCGAAGGACCGATTCAACCAATGGTGTGGCGACCTCGTTCGATGTTAGCGGCACCATCATCCAGCTCTTCCGCCCCGCGCCGCCGAATAACAACGTTACGAATATCACCGGCGCCAACTTGACTGCCGCGGCGGATACTGATGGCTTCTTTATCGTCACCGCTGACTTTAGTCCCGGTGAGGGTTTCGATTACCCTTATGATAGCGAAGGCGTTGCTCGTCTCCGCGTCGATGTGGCCGGGGGTCCGGACTCGGTCGGCGACTTCATCGAGATTGACTATGTCACGGTGAACGCGACTCCCGAGCCATCCTCCCTTGCGTTGCTGGGCATTGGCGGTCTTCTGATCGCCAGGCGTCGGCGGGATTGACTCACACAAAACGACTCAAAGCAGTACTTTCAATTCTGTCCATTTCGTTCAACAGGGTTCGCCATGCGCAGAGCTTTCACGCTGATCGAACTGCTGGTCGTGATCTCAATCATCGCGCTGCTCATCGCGATCCTGCTACCGGTACTTGGGGCCGCGCGGGAGTCCGCGCGGCGGGCTCAGTGTGCATCCAACCTGCGGCAGCTCGCCACGCTCACCAACAGCTTCGCCTTGGATAACGATGGCATTTTGCCTGCCGGCGGTCGGGACAACCGGGCCCTTGGGTACGACGGCACGATCCACCCTATCGAGCATACGCCGTTTATCAACAGCGAATGGCATACCTACATCCTGGAAAACGCTGGCTCAGAAGACAACCCGACCAGGGGCCCTGAAGGCTGGTTCGACACCGGCACCAGTCCGATCCTCGACTGCCCGAGCTTTGATCAGGGGTTTCAAGATGATGCGGTGCGCTACGGGGGCGGCACGCGTATCGGGTGGGTGATCGGCTACCAGTACCTGGGCAGCCACCCACAGGTCGAGCTGTACAACCGCGACAACCCGATCCCCGGCTCGGACAACGGCCAGTGGGAAACCATCGAGACGCTGTCGGACAACTACACGGGAAGCGGGGAGATCTGGACGGACTACAACAACTGGACGTCAGGCGTGGGCTGGCTGTTTGTCGCTCACGTGAACCGTGGGGCGCTCAGCTCCGGCGGGGCCAACCCGTACACCAATGTCAACCCCACCATCGCCGGCATCCGGCCCGAGGACAGCGGCTCTGCGGGTGGGAACGTCGGGCACATCGATGGGTCGGTGCGGTGGAAGCCGGTCCGCGAGATGAACCAGTACCACACGTATGAGATGAACAGTAACTTCCCCGCGGTCTGGTAAGCGCCTTCCGCCCGGCTATAGATTCTCCATCTTGGCATAGCACTTTGTACTGAGGTGTGCTGTGTTATTTGTTTATTTTGCGGCTGGCGTACGGAATCGCCACCAGTATGCGCCGTCGTTCAAGGGCCCGAGCGGTTGGCCCCCGACTTTCGCGAACCCCGGGTCCCACTCCACGAAGTACGCGGTGTCGGGCTCAAGTTCGGGCAGCGACTCGAAGACCACCCTTCGCTGGCCCTGGGCGGGGTGGGTCTGGTTGGGGCTTGCTTGCCAGACGGGCGCGGATTCATCGCTGACCGCGAACAGCCGGATCGACTTGCCGTTGTTATCCGAGAAATCAATCGGCTCACTGAAGGTGAGTTCGAGGCGGACCCGCGTGCCTTCACTGATGTCGCTGTTGTTCGGCTTCAAATCCAGGAGGCGGTTGCGGCAGATCATCTGCAGGCGGTGCCAGCCCCAGTGGCGTTGCCTAAGCTGCGTGCCGGGCACGGGCTTGGCGTTGAGCGCGGCCGGGTCGGCCTGCGCACGCCAACGATTGACCATGGCTTGTAGTCTCTCCGGGTCCTGCCCGGCCAGGTCGGTGGTTTCCCCGCGATCGGTCGTGAGGTTGTAGAGCTGCCAAGGGCCGTCGTAGAGTTGTACGGCTTTCCAGCCGTCCTCGGTCCACGCCCGCGACTGGGCGAACCAACTGAACTGCCCGCGTTCCAGGTACATCTCCGGCAGGTTCTGCAGCAGTGGGACCAGCGACGAGCCGGACAACTCGGCGAGTCTTTTGCCCCGGTGGGTTGCGGGGTATTCGATGCCGGCGAGCTCGAGGAAGGTGGGGTACAGGTCGGTGATGTGGGTGGGCTGATGGATCAGCGATCCCGGATCGACCAGCAGCCCTTCTGGCCAGTGGACGATGAGCGGCGAAGCCAAGGCCCCCTCGAACGAGGCGTGCTTGTAGGATCGGAAGGGCGTGTTCTTCACCCAGGCCCAGGCGTTGCTTGAGGTTGGGTTGTGTCCGGCAAGCCAGGGGATCTGTTTGGCGTCGATGTTTCGCCCGCCGTTGTTGTAGTCGCCCCCGTTGTCTGAGATGAATAGGATCAGGGTGTTCTCGATTTTGCCCGCGTCCTTGAGATAGGCAAGCAGCTTGCCCACGCTCTGATCGATCTCATCGATGGTTGCGGCGTAAGCGGCCATGCGGCCCGCTTCGACGCGTTGTCGCTCGGCCGGCAACTCACGCCACTGCCGGGCTTCGCTGCCGTGCGCTGCCGGTGGCCAGGCTTCATCGATCAGGCCCATCTCGAGCTGGCGATCAAGACGTTTTTGCCTGATCGCTTCGTACCCTTCTTGATATAGGTCCAGGTACTTCTCGACGGTTTCGCGTGGTGCCTGGCAGGGGTGGTGGGGCGCGTTATAGGAGACGAACGTGAAGGTGGGCCTGCCTTGGGCGTGGCTCTGCTTCATGAAGCGGATGGCTTGGTCGGTGATCGCGTCGGTCGCGTACCAGCCATCCGGGAACGCCGTGACCCGTCTTTGGTTGAGGAACCAGTCCGGCCCGCCGGTGTAGCTGTCCGTCATGCCGCCCATAAAACCATAGAACTGATTGAAGACCTCGTCTCCACGCGGGTCGGCATTTCCGGCGTGCCACTTGCCGGCCAGGTGCGTGTCGTAGCCGCTGTCTTTCAGCAGCGCAGGAAACGGGGTGGTTTGTTTGTATCCGGGGTCTCCGCCGGCATTGAAAGGCCGGCCCGCCATCAGCGCGACGCGTGTGACCACGCACATCGGCTCTACTCGGAAGTGGGTGAAGCGGGTCCCGTTTGATGCGAGCCCATCGAGGTGGGGTGTCTGGATTTCGCCGCCATAACACCCAAGATCGGCATAGCCGAGGTCGTCGGCCATGATGAGCAGGATGTCTGGGCGCTGCTCAGGCCCCGCACACACCCGGCCATGACATGCGCAAAGAACAAGTAGTGTGGCAAGCCCGTGCACACCAAGGGCGCAGGGCCACGTGATCATGTTGAAATCTGAACCGCGCGGCTGGCTCATGGGGTGATTTTCCGGTAAGGCTTGGTGTATAAAGAGGCTTTTTGGTCTATACCAAAAAGGGCAAATAAGACATATAATTTGGATTTATCCGTTTTGATTGTATCATGGACTAGTCTAAAATGCTATAGTTTTGGGCGGGAAACATGGCCTGCTCATCTATTAGCCAGAGGTGTTGTTGATGTCTGGCTATGTGAATCCGATTCGCTTCATCCCCATTCAGGTCAGGGGTTGTTCCGTCAACTTTTAGGAAGGAATACAGATGTGGCATAAACCAGTTAAGGCCGGGTTTACGTTGATCGAGTTGCTTGTGGTCATTTCGATCATCGCGCTGCTGATCGCGATCTTGTTGCCTGCCCTTAGTTCGGCCCGTAAGTCTGCTCGGCAGATGCAGAACAGCACGCAACTCCGAGGTATCCACCAGGGGATGTTTTCGTTCTCACAGGAAAACAAGGGCTGGTACCCGGGCATTGATAGCAACGGTCAGCCGCTGATGGGGGGTGGTACGGTCGCCCATATCAATACCGCTGGCTCGACCTACCGCACCGCTGGCTTTGGCACCAACCATAACCGACGCGCGGCGGTCTTGTTCGAACTCAACTACTTCCCGCCCGAATACCTGGTCAGCCCCGGGGACGCGGCGATGAGCCTGCCCGATACCTCGATTCCTGTCGGGACTTCCAACGTATCAAACGACAACTACTCGTACGCGATGCTCGAACTCAGATTCACGGGCACGGGTGGGCTTTGGAATCAAACTGCAGGGACTTGGTCACCTTCGGCTCGCGGACAGGAGTGGCGTGAGACGGTCAACGGCCAGGCGATCCTATTCTCCGACCGCGCGATCCGCGATAACTTTACAGCAGGTAACGTGACCGACCCGAATCAGACCGACTTCCACAGCATCTGGACCAAACCAGGTAGTGGTCAATGGTCTGGCAGCGTGCAACGCAACGACGGGAGTGTCGAGTTTTCAAATACACCTAGAGGCTTTAAGACCCAATATGGGAAAGGCGTAAGCAACCAGGACGATCATCTCTTCCACGACGAATCGACCGGTACAACCCACGCCAACGCCCGGCTTGCCCAGCAAAACGATACCGCCACACTCAGCGCTAAATGAATCGCCATGGGCATGCAAGATCATCCGCTCCCCCACCCGAGGTCGCTTCGAATGAACGTCAGATGTACCGCCCTATTGGCTGGAATCCTTGTATCCGCTATCGCAGTGATTGGGCTGACGCGGCCAACGCTCGCTCAGACCAAGCCCAACATCATCATGGTGCTCACCGATGACCAGGGCTGGATGGACAGCGGGGTCTACGGCAGCGCGTACTACCAGACACCCAATATGGATCGTCTGGCGGGGATGGGGCTGCGTTTTACCAATGCTTACTCGGCCAGCCCGCTGTGTTCGCCGACGCGGCTGAGTGTGTTGACCGGCAAGTATCCGCACCGCCTGGGCATGACTTCACCCACGGGTCACTTGCCGACCCTGCCCGCCGACCGCCCGTTGTATAGGGGCCAAGGCCCAAAGTGGCAGGCCTACCTCGTCCCCGACTCGAGGCGAGAGTTGCCAAACAATGTCCTGACCTACGGCAATGTTTTTCAAGACGCGGGCTACGCCACCGCGTTCATGGGCAAGTGGCACCTGGGCAAGAAGCCGTATATCCCCGAGAACCAGGGCTTCGATGTTGTCGTCGGGGGCCGTGGGGTGCCCGGCCCGCCCGGTGGTTTCTTCGCGCCGTGGACCAATAAAGAGACACTCCCTGATTCCGAAGCGGGCACCCACATCGATGATGCGATCACCGACGAGGCGCTCGCCTTTATTGAAGACAACAAGGGAAAGCCCTTCCTCCTGAACCTTTGGTTCTACGGCGTCCACGCCCCGTTCCAGGGCAAGGAAGAGCTGATTGAAAAATACCGCGGCATCACCGACCCACGCGGTGTCCAGGACTGCCCCGTGATGGGCGCGATGCTCGAGACGGTCGACGACAACCTCGGCCGAGTGATGGATCAGCTTGATCGGCTCGGGATCGCCGACAACACCATCATTATTTTCTGGTCCGACAACGGCGGGAACATGTATGACCAGGTCAACGGCACCACGCCGACCAACAACGCCCCGCTGAGCATGGGCAAGGGCCATATCCACGAGGGTGGGATCCGGGTGCCCGGCATCGTCGTCTGGCCGGGGAGGACGACCCCGGGGAGCGTTTCGGACACGATCGTCTCCACCATTGACCTATTCCCGACCATGCTCGATATGGCTGGAATGACTCGGCCGGCGGATACGGTGATCGATGGGATCAGCCTTGCGCCGGTACTGACCGGTGGGTCGGTTGAGCGTGACACGCTCTATTTCCATATGCCGCACTACATCCCCAAGCCCAAGCACATGTCTGCCTCGGCGGTCCGGCAGGGTGACTACAAGCTGATCCGGGTGTATGACACCGATGGTGACGAGCCGTTCAAGTACGAACTCTACAACCTCGCAGAAGATATCGGCGAGACAAACAACCTGGCCGATTCGATGCCGGACAAGGTCAAGACGCTGGACGCGATGATCGCCCAGCACCTGCGGGATACCAACACGCCCGTGCCCCCGCCCAACCCTGCCTTTGTACCCGGCAGTTACAACCCGATCACCGGCGAAGGCACCCCGGATACCGAGCCTTCCGAAGACGACACGGACCGGCGTATCCCGAGCACGGCACAGGGCTGGCGGCCCGGCCCGACCACGAACATCAGCGCCAACGGCGGGCACCTTGTGGTGACGAGCACGATTAACGATCCGTGGGTGTACATCGAGCGTGTGCCGAGGGTGGACGACGGCTTTGTGGTCCGTCTGCGTATGAGGGGCCAGACGCAGGGCGTGGGCCAGGTTTTCTGGGTTAACCCCGGCGGTGCAAGGCATTTCAACGCAAGCAGATCTACCAGGTTCAACATGACGCACGACGGTGAGTGGCACACCTACGAGATCAGTGTCCCTTCGCAGGGCCGGCTCACCAAGCTGCGTATCGATCCCGGTCAGGCCAAAGACAAAGAGGCCCGGATCGATTGGGTTGAACTGGTCAACCCAGAGGGCAGAGTCCTCAGGCGCTGGGATTTCGAAAGATGATCGACAGCATGATGGATTCCAGATTGACACAAACAAGTCTGACCCAACGAGCCATCGGATGGGCAACTCGCGGTGTCCGAATGCTTGCCGTCCTGGCTTGTCTGTTGACCATTTCGGCTCAGGCCACCGATCGGCCCAATGTGTTGTTCATCCTCACCGAGGACCAGGGCCAGCACCTGAGCTACCTGGGAACCCCGGGCCTAAGCACGCCGAACATGGACCGTATCGCAAGCAACGGCACCTACTTCACCCGTGCTTACTGCAGCTACCCCGTCTGTTCTGCTTCCAAGGCGGCACTCTTCACCGGTCAGTACGGCACAACCACCGGCCTGGTCGAAAACACGCAGAACTTCTTCGTTCCCGCCGACAGGCTCACCGACGCGCAGCGAAACAGCAGGGTCTATCGCCGCATTCGCATCGCGGACCGTTTCCCGACTTTGATCGAGATTCTGCATGACAACGGTTACCACCTCGCGGTCAGCGGCAAGCTTCACCTCTCACCCAATGAGAAGTTCCCCTATGACGAGTGGTTCCGTGTCGCAAGCACGGACCGCGTTGGGCAGATGATCGCATCGGCGAAGCGGGCAGATAAACCGTTCTTCTTCCTGTGCAACATCCAGGCCCCGCACCGGCCCTTCCGGAACAGCGATTCGCAGGCGATCGGCGTCGACCCTGCCGCGGTCGAGCTACCCGCCTTTCTCCCCGATACGCCGGTGGTACGCCAGGACTGGGCGGAGTACCTGGACTATTGCGAAGTAGCGGATCAGCGGATCGGAGCGGCGCTACAAGCGCTTGAAGACCAGGGCGTCATCGACAACACGCTCATCATCCTGATGGGCGATCACGGCCCCGCCTACCACCGCGGGAAGATGTCGCTCTATGAGTTCGGGCTCAATGTCCCGCTCGCCTTCTCCGGCCCGGGTGTGCCCAAGGGTGTCCAGACAGACGCCATGTTTGCCGGCGTCGATATGATGCCGACGCTCTTGGATCTGATTGAAATCCCGTCGCCTAATGTGGCGGGCCTGTCACTGGCCGACCTGGTGCAGGGCAAAGAAGACGCTCAGCAGCGTGAACACGTCTTCGGCCTGATCGCGCACCAGGCCCAGCAGACCGACAGCGGCATGCAGGAGCGCAGCGTCTTTGATGGCCGGTGGAAGCTCATTTTCCGAGACAGCACCACCAAGCCACGCACGGTCAACTCCGACCTGAAGTACTGGGAACTCGAACTGCCCGATGGCCGAAAGATTGGCTGGCACAACCGTGTTTATGACGAGATTGTTCGACGACGCAACGAGTTCCCCGACGCGTATCGGATGCTCGCGGAGATCGACAACCGTTCGCTAAACGGCAGGCTCGAGACCTATGAACTCTATGACACACTCAAGGACCCGAACGAGTTCAACAATCTCGCGAACGACCCCGCTTACCGGGATGAGCTGCGCCGGCTAAAGCGGACGCTTAGGCGGTGGGTCAGCCGTACGGACCGTCGGTTCCTTGACGCCAACGAGATCCGCTAGACCCCCCCGATTCCGATTCCGAGCAAGACCATGAAGTCCAAAGACCGCGAGCGCCTGTTTCAGGCGCTAGACCGATTCAAAATCGAGCTGCCCTCTTGGGGCTTTGCGGATACCGGTACGCGCTTCGGCAAATTCCACCAACCCGCGGCAGCAAGCACCATCGAAGACAAGCTGCACGACGCGGGGCTGGTCAACCAGTTGACCGGTGCCTGCCCGAGTGTCGCGGTCCACGTGCTCTGGGATTTCGACGACCCCTCCGATCCCGCTTCTGCCAAGACAACCCGCAAACTCGCCAAGCAGCACGGCATCAAGCTTGGCTGTATCAACCCCAACGTCTTCCAGGACCAGGTCTACAAGCTCGGATCGTTCTGTTCCCCGGACATTTCCGCGAGGCATGCCGCGCTCCAGCACAGTTATGACTCGATCGCGCTGGGCAAGGCCGCGGGCTCCAGGTCGATCGCGATGTGGTTGGCCGACGGCACCAACTACCCCGGACAGGACAATATCCGGCGAAGGTTTAATGAGCTCAAAAAGGCGCTGCGCAAGATGCACGGCCGTATCGAGCGTGACTGGAAGGGGGCCAAGCTGCTGGTGGAGTACAAGCCCTTTGAGCCCGCGTTCTACCACACCGATATTCCTGATTGGGGCGCGTCGTTGCTTCTCTGCCAGCACGCCGGGCCCAAGGCCAAGGTCTTGGTGGACACCGGCCACCACCTGCCCGGCTGCAATATCGAGCAGATCGTTGCGCTGCTGCTCAACGAGGGCCGGCTCGGCGGTTTCCACTTCAACGACCGCAAGTACGCCGACGACGATCTCACACTCGGCAGCATCGACCCCTACGCGGTGTTCCGAATCTTCAACGAGATCGCACAGTATGAGTTCGACAAAGCCAAGGCCCCCGGCTCAACCCCGATCGACTACATGATCGACCAGTCCCACAACCTCAAGCCCAAGCTCGAGGCGATGGTTCAAACAGTATGCGAAGCCCAGAAGCTTTTTGCCAAGGCCTACCTCGTCGATCGAAAAGCGCTCGCCGTGGCACAGGCCAAGGGTGATATCACCGGCGCCGAGGTCTTGATCAAGACCGCATTCGATACCGATGTCACGCCGGTGTTGCAGGCCTGGCGTCGGTCGCACGACCTGCCCGCGGACCCACTTCAGCAGCTTAGGCGAAGCGGCGTGGTCGCCAAACTTGGCAGAGAACGAGAAAAAGCCCGCGCCGAACGAGGTGAAACGCGGAGCGGTTCTTACGCCTAGCGATGGCCTGGACATACTGACTTGCCACCATCAATCCAATTTTGGAGTTCATCATGCGTCGCGGATTTACACTCATTGAATTACTTGTCGTGATCTCGATCATTGCACTATTGATCGCGATCCTCTTGCCCGCCCTCGGCGCGGCAAGGCGCACCGCACGACAGCTTCAAAACTCAACCCAGAACCGTGGTATCCACCAGGCCTTTGTGACCTGGGGTGCAGACAACAAGGGTTACTTCCCGGGGATCAAGGGCAATTCTAAAAACCGTGATGACTCGATCTTTGATTTTCTTGATGTCCGAAAGACGATCCCCGGCTATATCAATGCCGGGCCTGCGGATGGCGCGTTCACGCAGGTCCGACTTGGCCTTTGTGTCGCTTCCGATTACGTCACCGCCGACTACCTGATCAGCCCTTCTGAGGTCAATCCCGACATCCAGCCCTGGGACGGCGACGCGCTGTCCAATGGCTCCAGGATGGCTTCCTACGCCTTGCCGCAGATTATGAGTTCCGCTTTGAACCCGCCGGCCGACATCTCCGCAGACATCGGACGCCTCCGCGAGTGCTCGTCAACCCTCAACGGCGAAGCGATCATGATCTCAGACCGCCTGGTGGCGGGAACCCCCACCCTGCCCGAGACACACGAAAGCTTGTGGTCCAACGGCGTCCCCGGAAACTGGGGAGGGTCGGTCACGTGGAACGATAACCACACCGAGTTTCTCCAGAGCTCGGTCATTGAAGAAACCGTCTACGACGGACGCAGCAACACCTTCGACAACTTGTTCGCGGTCACCGGTGAGCCCGGCAACGACCAGGCGTACAACGCGAAACAACAGGCCTGGCAGGCGACCGGAGCGGTGATCCCATTGCTTCCATAAACTGGAGCTGAAGAAGCCGTTTTGAGCAACCCCCCCAAACAGACCGTGGTCACCCCAGGCTTTTCTACGGCCTGCTTCAGTCTGCTCGCGCTCCTGATGCTGCTGATGTCTTCTGCCGCCTGCTCGACCCACACAACAACATCGGCGCAGGGACAGCTTTTCTATACAGAAGTCTTAGGGACCGACCAGCCCTTGGTTGCGGGGTCTGAATACCTGCTCTGGATGCCCGCCGAAGTAGAGAGGGCCCAGTGCATCCTGGTGATTAACCAGCGGGGTGCGGGCAAGCGACTGTTCTTCGATGACCATCGGTGGCGAGAGCTTGCCGCGCGCATTCAGGCCCCGATGCTGTATTGCAAGTTCGAGGCCCGCAGCGTCCGCGACAACGGCTACGGCCATTCGATCCTTAAAGCCTGTGAACAGTTTGCCTCGCAGCTGGGCCACCCCGAGCTTAAGGATGCGCCTTTTATCCTCTGGGGCCATTCGATGGGGGGCCGGGTGGCGCAGGATTTTGTTCGCTTCAAGCCCGAGCGCGTTGCCGCCTACATCATTGCCATGCGCGCACACCCCAGCCCGCCCGCATTGATGGTCGAAGAGCCCGCAGCGATGCAGGTCCCCGCCCTCTATCTCATGGGCTCACAAGACGGTAAACCAGAGGACATCTTTGCCCACTTCGTACGCGCCAGAGAACACGCGTCTGCCCGGGCATGGGTCTGGCTACCAGGGCAGAAGCACTGGCCAGAAGCAATGGGGCACGGTTATGATCAGACGACCGATAGCGATTGGAACAACTGGACCGCAAACGACCTGGTCCTCCCTTGGATCGAGGCGGTTCTCCAGAACCGACTGCCAAAAGACTCCACTTCGCCATCGGGGCCGGTGCATCTACAGCCCCTGCGACTAACAGAAGGGTGGTTCGTTGATATGGAGTCTGGTGAGGTCTTTCGGGATAACCCAGATTTAGACAAGAATCCCAGCTACTCATGGCTCCCAACGAAGCAGACGGCTGAACAATGGAGACAGATTACGCAGTTTTTAGAATCCCCTCATTGGCCCGAAGGCCAACAGGTTCAACCATGATGATAATTGAGCATACAACGTACTCTCATTGAGCAGCAAGGGGCTTAGGGCCAACCAACTTTCTACCCCCTGAAGATCGCTTCAACCAAAGTGCGCAACTTGACGGACACTACCATCTTCCATGGTGGTTCTCCAGTGAATGGGATTGATCTCAACAACACCATCCGCTCGGAGGACCGCTTTTTCAAACTGCGCATAATTTAGGACGTTATCGGCAGCGGTCCCGGGCCTTGGCGTGGGTCTCCACACGGACGCGGTGGTTGAGGGCGGTCGGGCCGTCGGGCCGTCGGGTGATGATGTCGACGAGAGCCTCCTTGCTCGGGGGCATCATCATCCATGATCGTGGGGCAGTGCGCAGCCGTGCAAGCGCCTAGCACGCGTTAGAAATTATTGGGATGCGTATTATTGTCATGAATCCAGCCGGAGAGGTCTTTATTGATAAGAGCTTCCGTCTTTAAAATATCATTTTCATAGTAAGCGGCAAGATCATTTCTAAGTTGGAGAGGTAGTTCTGGATAACGTATTTGCGAATCGAATACTTGTCGAATTTTCGCGAATACTTTGGAATTGTTCGTCACATTTCGAATTGGATGAATGAGGCCTGTTCGATGAAGCAGTCTCAAGACAAAAGGCGAGCATTGTTGTCTGGACCTAGAATTGATACGTTGTGAATTGGAATGATTCACCTCTTCATCCACATCAAGAAATAAGCAAGTATTACGAAATACAATTTGTGATTGTTTTCGAATGTCATCATATAGAATGATATGGATTTTGTCACGATCAAAGTAATCGTAATATTCCTGGAGTTTATCGCAATATTCGCCACTGCAAATGATTTGTGGCAGCTTAGGATTGTTAGTGTTTAGGTAAGCCTTAATGTTCGCGGTTGCATGACCATTGCGGTACTGCATGCAGTATCCAGAATACGCGCGATCGACGGGGTTCCTGAGTAAGGCGATGATTTTCGCATTGGGCAACAGCGCTTTAATACGCTCGGCTGTACCTGGTGTGCTTAAGTACGAATTTGAGTTTTCTCCGATAATCTCATCTGATTTGGCATGTGTAAACAGTGATTCGTACCACTTATTTGCTTCGGCCTGTGACGTAAAGTTGGTACGATGTCTAGTGAAGAAGTGAATCTCTCGTTGAGGAACAAAAAACTGCGAATGATCGTTTAGGCATTTTTGCAGCCAAGTCGTGCCTGATTTGGCGGCACCGATGATAAGAAAGGATGGGAGAGGCATTCTTGGCTTTCGATACTGGTCGGGCGTCATGGGCACGCGCCAAGCTGAAAAATTTGAAGGCCTGGCAGTTCGCTTCCAATCATCCAAGTTACTTCAGATTGTTGTCTAGTAAGATCATACCGCGTTATTCGACTCCTGGGCATATGGTGGCCGTGTTTGATCCAGAAGCCGAAGTCTTTCCATTTTGACCGTCGTAACGCGCTGAACCCAACCCAATAGCAGTTCCGCCGATCAGGAATGCCGTATACGCCTCGGCACCAGCCCAGTTGATCTAGTTCTGGGGTCATGGCAGTGAGATTAAACGGCTCGGCAGGACTAGTTCTACCCTCGGCCAGATCAAAGCGGACCAGGTGTCCGTTTGTGGTTGTGAAGACAAGGTGATCGTTGATAATTTCGCCATCATGGGGCATGCCGACACCCATCTCTAGCGTTTGGCTTAAATCTGAGACACAGACGGCGTTGGAAGTACGCAGTTGGCTGGTCCACAACTGTCCCCCAAACTCGAACAGGTGGTTGCCGTGTCGGAGGTGCGGCTTGGTGTCGGGGATCATGCGGTAGTCTAAGGACGGATCTATCGTTCGTTTGCCGGGTGCATCTGGCAGTAGATCCCAGCGTTCGAGCAGTTTGCCCTCGACATCGATCAAGTCCACTGTTTCAAGGCCGGTGTTTGAGACGGCGAGGTGGCCTTGCCATGGATAGCAGTGGTGCAGATCATTGAATCCCGGCTGTGAGATAATGCGAACGGGCCTTTCCGGCGGCCACTGGTCGTACACCACGATATGATTATGGGTACAGACGAAAAGTTCAGGGCCAATCCATGAAAAGCCCGTGAACTGAATCTTCTGTTCGGGGTGGGTGATCGAGGGGGGAGGGGTGTAGGTGGTCTCGTGGAGCGTTTCGCCAGTCTCAGTATCCACGATGCAGAGCACCGCTTTGACACCGACTGCGCCTTGGTTTCCCTGTTCGGCGCCGCTGATCAAGAGCTGCATTGTTCTCGTACCTTCTCGGTCTCTGGGATGCTGGCGAGCGCTTGGGCGTAGGTTTGGCGATAGGCCTTGACCGGCCGAACCATTCCATACCTGCGCCTGATGCGGGTAATTTCACTATCGTTCACGTCAGGCGGAGCATCAAGTATTGACTGTAGTATATTCGCTAATTCGCTTGGATTATCTGTAGGGAAGTATCTTACAAACGGCGTCTCAAGTTCTCGACAAGGTGGTATGTCACTAAAGATGCACGAAACACCTGTTCCAACGGCCTCGATCGCAGCGTTAGGCAAGCCCTCCCATCGTGAAGGCAGTACAAAGGTATCACACGATAGAAGCCAAGACTCCACGTGGGGTACTGCGCCATGGAAAACCACCGATGGTTCTGAGTGTGCAAGCGCCTGCAGTTTTGGCTGAAGGTTTCCCGCACCGAGCAGGTGCAGGCGGTGCCCTCGATCGCCTAGACCCGTCTGGTTCCAGGCCCTTATCAGGATATCCTGCGCTTTTTGCGCCGTTTCTAGCGTCTGTCCGGTCATACTACCGACGCAGACCACATGTTTGACTTGATCGTTGAGTTGCAATTTTTTGCGCGCTGCTTGGCGTGTTTGGGCATCTTGTTTCGGCCAGTGAAAGTTCATCCCGTTATGAATCATACAGATCTCGCCCTTGATTCGATCTTTAAATATCTCATACGTGGATTGCCCGTTGGCGACCGAGAGTCTGATATCTGAGAAATCAAAAACCCATTTCTGCCATCCGCGCTGGGGAACAATACTATTGTGGAGCTTGCGTATAATGCCGTATCGCCTGCGATGAGCGAGCCGTGCGAGGCAATAGGCTCTTTCGACGTAGTTCAAGTGGATGTGAAAAAGCGCGAGGTCATCTCTGGTAAGCTGGCTTCGCAGCCACAGAATTGTTCTGAAGCTAAGACATGCAGTCGGGCCTTGGTGCAAGGGAATCCCCGCTTGTTGCAGTAGTTGGGCCCAATGCTGCCCGACTCGATCTCGCCTTGGGAGTAGCGTGAGCAGTTCGACGTTCAGGCCAGACTGTTTTAGCCCGATTAAGAGGTCCACGGCAGCTCGTTCTGCCCCTCCGGCAACCAGGGCACCAATGCCGTGTACGATTCGAGTTCGCTCGCTCATGAGATCGGACCGTTTTAGCAGACTCGGTTTCAGCGGATGTACTTTGAATAATATTGGATTGTCCGTTGGGCGATTTCGGGCCAAGTGTAATCCCGCTCGATTAGCTCACGCCCCGAACGCTTCATTTTATGGTGCATGTCCGTATTCGTCGCTAAAGTAAGAATCGCCTTGGCGATTTCCTCGGGGTCTTGGTCAACGACGAGCCCTGCCTCAGCATGGCCAACCTCGGGAAAGTGGCACTGCTTGCTGATCACAACCGGTGTTGCGCAGGCAAGTGCTTCAAGAATTGCGAGGCTGAATCCTTCCTGGTAGCTTGGAAGGCAGAAGCACAAAGACTCTTTGAGTGCATCATATTTTGCCGTGCCGTAGATCGGCCCTGCTAGTAAAACCCGCGATGCGATACCCAAATCATCGATTAGGTGCCGAAAACGCTTTTCGTCGCCATCGTCTGGTCCAGCAACGACTAATTTCAACCGCTCATGTTTCTGAGCAACATGGACGAATGCCCGGGCCAAATGTTCCAATCCCTTTTTGTAGTGCAGCCTGCTCAAAAACAAGACATAAGGGTCGTTGTTTAGAAAAGGGCGATGCTGCGCACGGAAGCGATAGCCGGGTGTGATCTCGGGAACCTCATCAATAAAAATACCATTTGGAACCACATGCATCGGGCAGTGCGGATGCAGGCTTTGTGCGATCAGATCGTGCTCATCACGATTCAACACATGAATAAATGCTGCCCGGTTGATAAGGGCACGCCGGCCCATTGCAAGCGCGAGCTTTTTCTTCCATTTTTTTTGCCCCATTGACCAAGGATCGAGCATGCCTGCTGGCCGTAGTGCGTATTGAATTCGTTCTTTAGTCGCCAGCCTACCTACGGAGAGAAGCAGGGTATCCCATACACCATGCAGGTGTAGAAAGTTGAGACCGGATATAGTTCGATGGATTGCCGAGTGTGTCTGCTTCCGAATCGGGTAGCCAAACTGGCTGCGAGGCGCGGGAAGATATTCAAAGCGAATGTGTTCGATACCGGGGATCCCTTCCAAGACCGAGCGGTATGACGCGATTGCCTCTGGCCCATCGCTGGTTACGATCGTGACTTCGTGCCCGAGTTTTGCTTGCGCAGAAGCAAGCCGTGGAGTGACGACGGCTGGCCCGCCTTGCGAGGGGTTTATCGATTGGATAACGTGTGCGATTTGCATTTAGTACGCCCGTCTTATCGGTCTGTCGCTCGGGTTATAGAACGGAGTACTTTTTGCAGACGCTGAGTCACGGGGGTTAGGTCGCTGACTCTCGGCATGAAGACTTCGCGGATGGTCATCATATTTATCTTGGCAAATGCGATTCCTAGGCCAAGCGTCCCCAAAGGATAAGTCAATGCGCTGGCGTATGCAGCGCCATACAAGCCATAGCGCGGAATCCACAGGATGTTGAGAATTACATTGAGCAGTACTGTCGCTCCCATAATGAGGTTAATGGGTTTGGTGTGGCCTAGTGCGTTAAAGCCTGCCTCGAAGATGCGTGCCCCGAAAAATGCAAGGATCGCGGGCGACAGGATCTGCAAGACCGCCCCAGCTTTGCCAAATGACTTGCCATAGACCAGCGGGAACAGCGTAGGTGCGGCAAAAAACAAAACAATCATCACCGGCAGAGCCAGGACGATAGAGCCCCGAGCTGTGGAAGCAACCTGGCGACTGAACGCGATCGGGTTAGTGGCGACTGCGCCGCGGCTGTGCAACAGGATGCCCAGTGAGCGGGGAATCTGCCAGAGCAGACCCGCCGCGGCCACGCCAACCGTGTAATTGCCGATATCATTCTTCGTAATCATGAAGACTGGCAAACACAAGAGGAACATATCAACATGGTAGTTAAGATGCATGATAAAGCCACTCAGGCCAAAGCGCATTGTATTTGAGGCGATTGAAAACAGGCCTTTGACATTTCTAGTCAAGCCTAGCTTAGAGTGATGTCCAATCAATCTTAATCCATACCCAGCAGCAACCGCGAAACCTATCGTGTGAGCAGCGATGTAGATCCAAGCTTGTGTAGGTGCAGTCAGGCCCATGGCCCAGCCAAACAAGAGGATGGTCAGTAGAGAGATTGGTCCCTTAATAAAAATGAAGCGAGTTAGGTATCGAGGCCGTTGGATCGCTAGCGCAAAGCCTCGCGTAAAGTTTGCTAGTAACTGAATGCCAACCGATAGTGAGGTAATGATTAGCCAGGGCCAGGTTAATTCTTCCCCCAGAATCAGCGTAATGGCCAATAGGGTGATGCCGGCTGACATTGATGAGGATGCGAGCCAAAGCGTACAGATGACCTTACCCGCATCGGCGAGCGGCAAAAGACGCTTGCCGACCATGAATGGCAATGCTCGCATCAAACCTAATTCGAAAAGTGTGGCGATAATTGTTGGCCAGATCAAGACCATGGTGATCAACCCGCGGCCTTCAGCCCCCCATATACGTGCCGTGGCTACTCCAATTAATATGTTGATCACAATATGGGATAACTTACCCGTCAAAGCATTAACGAAGTCTGAGAAGAGCGTGTGCTCTTGTCCCGATGTATTTTGTGTGTTCCTCACCAGATTTAGCTTGGCGTTGCTAACGATTGATTCGCGTACTTGATCCACCAGTTAGTATCCGTCTCGTAACCAAGCTTGACAAGCGCTTCGCCGGCATAATGATTGAAAACTTCGGCGGCTTCTTTGGTGAAGTGGTTTTGCCAGTCACCCGCAATACCCTTTCTGACAAAGTCACCACGGCTCTCCGTTCCCGGTTTACGCCCAGTGATCGACTGCATCTTGTAGTGGTCTACTGTTCGCGCAATAAGCCGTGGGTCTGTTTCGATAGGAGAAACGTGCTCGATTGCCTTGGCCAGGGACTGAGTTGTATTTTCAATCAGCTGCTCGTATGAGAGGTACAGCAGCCGATCAGTTCGGCTGGGTTGGTGCCAAGCGAGGACATGTGTAGCCCAATTGTGTCGGCCGGCAGATTTTGGGTTCTCAAATTCGTAGGCCATAAATCCGGGCAGATTGATAGCAGTATTGTCCGGGTCGAAACCACGTCCAAGTATGTGCTCCATGTGTTTTCTGGCGCGCGAGTTCCCCTTGTATTGTGACATGGAACGGATACGGTAGAAATACATTGATGTCATAACATCCCGTCCGTCGCGGTATAAATAAACGGTTCTCTTTAGTTTCGGATGGTAATCCCAGTGGTTGTGGATGACTGAACGAAGAGCGAGTGGCAGCAAAGACCTGCCCGGTCGGGCGCATCGCAGATAATCGGCCATCATATTGGTGAGCCAGCTACCGCCCGAGCGTGGATATTCACTGACGCAATACATGGGGATCACGTCGCCCCAGCGGCTTGCAATTAGACGTGTGCACCTCGAAGAGCAGGACTCAAGTATGGCTCTTTTTTTTGTTAGTGTGCGTTCTTCGTAAACTCTATGTTCCATTGGCATGCTCGTTGGTTGACACTGAAAATATTTGATCCTTGCCCTATGCGGCCCTACATATTCGATGTGAGTATCAGGCCATCTGTGGTTGCATACGTGATCTGCTCGATCTGTTGCGCAAAGTTAGATCCAACCGATTTGGAGATATCTCATCTAAGGTCCTGACAATCCAGTCTGTCAAACCAAGAACCTGGGCTTGCAATGTCAATAGATTCGGTCTTAGCTTAAGGCGGCCGTTCGTAATCGCATCTTCCATCTCCGAATCAACTATTGGCTTACATCGGTTCGACGTTAGCAGCACTCCAGATCGGCTTGGGCGGGCCGGATAGGGTCAGAGGATTGGTCAGAAGTCAAGAGCATGCTACACGTACCAACCGGCCATTGCCTGCCGGTTTTGTGGCTTGGCTCGAAAGGCATGACATCGGGTTCGGTTACGCCGCTTGTGCCGAAGATCCGCCGTTTTGCAGTTACTCGCTAGAGGCAATATGAAGTGTTCGTTGTATGGAGGTTTGGCCCATGGCCGTAGGGTGGATGTGATCGCGGTAAAGAGCTGCGGGATCGTCCGCCTGGCGGAAATGCTCGGCCGTCTGGTAGGTGGGGATGCCCAGGTCTTCAGCGGTCTTGGCCAACTCGGCGTGGCCCGGCTCGGGCTGGTTGGCGGTCAGCTCGTCGCGGGTCCAGTGTTGGATCACGGCTACACGGGCACCCGATTCCTTGGCTAATCCAAGCAGCTTGAGGAAGGCGTCTAGGGACTCCGGATCGGCCGGTTGCGTGGTGTAAGGGCTGGCATTGGTTTCGGAGTTGGACGATCGACTGGGCAGGTAGCGGGGCAGGTACCGGGCCACTCCTTCCCCTAAGGCGGTTCGCGGTGCCTTGGTGGGATGGCTATTCGGGCTCAGCGGCTCGAAGGTTGGTACGTCACGGGCGTCGTGGCTGCTGACGACGATCAGGATGACATCGGCGTCGAAGAAGCCGAAGGTCTGGGCGTAGGCCAGCAGGTTGGCCGGTCCCCAGCTGCCGGCCGAGATATTGCCGACGACGACGGGGCGGTTGAGGGATTGTGTCAGCTCTTGTTGAAGCAGGGTGGTGGCGAGTTGGGATTGATCGATCAGGCTGCCGCCGTTGATCACGCTGTCGCCAAGGACCATGACACGGAATTCTTCGGGGTCGGATTTTTCTTTGGGGAAATCAGGAGAACGCATGCCGTAGGCATTGATATGGACGCGGTTGCCAAAGCGTTTGCAGTCCTGGTTGGGGGCGAACATGTATTCGATGGTTGGGTGTTCGACACTGAGTGGCGGATCGCCCAGGCCTATTCCGAACCGGGCGACTAGCTCACCGGCCAGCAGCAAGACCAGGCAAGAGAGTCCCAAGATGCCCAGGCGTCGGCGGGTGATGAGTTTGGGCATCGCGGGTTCATGCAAGCCGGGTAGATCGATCGCTGGCGGTGAAGTCGGGTACGCCTTGGCGGTTATTCTGGACCGATGAGCGGCTAAGGTCAATTAATGGCTTAGGATTTTTTGATTGGCTTAGTAGCCCATCGATTTTGACAGGCGGGTACTAAAGAAAAGCGGCCGACCGCGACGAGACGCCGCGGCCGGCCTGGGGTGGTGGATCCCTTAAGGTTTAAGAGAATCCGTTTTCTCCCCCGTCTTTCTCCCCATGGTTGACATGGGGTTGTCCGGGGCCCACCCGGCTGAAGTGGGGTGGGTGACCCGGGTCACTTTGCTAAAGCGCGTCGTTATCCTTCTCGCCCGTTCGGACGCGGACGACGCTTTGTAGGCCGTAGACGAAGATCTTGCCGTCGCCGACGTTGCCGGTGTTCGCGGCGCCGGCGATGGCGGAGACCGCCTTCTCGACGTCGTCACTCTTGACGGCGACCTTCAGCAGGACCTTGGGCACAAAGCCCACGTCCATCCGGCCACCCCGATAGCGCTCGGTGTGGCCCTTCTGTCGGCCGAAACCTTTGACTTCGATGGCGGTGCAGCCGATCACACCGACCTCGAAGAGCTTTGCCTTTACCGCGTCGAGCGCGGAAGGCTTGATGACTGCTTCGATCATATGCATGGGGTTGATTCCCTTTGTTGAGTGCTTCGTAAAACAATTCTCTTGGTCCCCTGGGGCCCGGCCTGGGGCATGGACTGCCCGAGACCGGGTCCGATTCGGGGCGGGCACGGCCGAGGCCTTACCCGTCAGTTAAGACAAGCGTCACGTGGTCACGAGGATTAGATCTCGCGGGCGTGGTAACTCTTGATGTAGGTCTGCTGGAAGTCCGGGTAAGCCGACATGTCGTGCTCGCCCAGGTCCAGGCCCTCGGTTTCCTCGGCTTCGCTGACACGGATACCCATCACGGCCTTGAGTGCCAGGAAGATACCCAGTGCAGCAACAAAGGCGAAGCCACAGCCGGCCACGGCACCGATCAGCTGTGTGATCAGTTGGGCGCCGCCAGCGGTTTCGCCGGCCTCTTCACCGTAGACCATGCCCGCGAACAGGCCGTTGACACCCCACAGGCCGCAGCAGAGCGTGCCGTAGATGCCGACCACGCCGTGGACGGAGATCGCACCGACCGGGTCGTCGATCTTGAGCTTGTCGAGGGTGATGACCGAGAAGTACACCAGGACGCCGGAGATCCCGCCGACCAGGACCAGCGCTTCGATCCAGCTAGGCGAGTCGGGGCCGGCGGTGATGCCGACCAGGCCGGCGAGGATGCCGTTGAGCCCCATGGAGAGGTCGGGCTTGCCGCCGAGGATCCACGAGATCGATGCCGCGGCGATACCGCCGCCACACGCACCCATAGTGGTGGTGACCAGGACGTAGGAGACGCCGCCGGGATCGGCCGACAACTCGGAGCCGCCGTTAAAGCCGAACCAGCCGAACCACAGCAGGAAGACGCCGATGGTGGCCAGGGGCATCGAGTGGCCGGGGATCGGCTGGACGGTGCCGTCCTTAGCGTACTTGCCCAGTCTCGGGCCCAGGACCAGTGCACCGGCTAGGGCACCGGCACCGCCGACGCCGTGGACCAGCGTCGAACCGGCGAAGTCGGCAAAGCCCATCTCTGCGAGCCAGCCGCCGCCCCAGTGCCACGAGCCGACGATGCAGTAGATAACGCCGGCAAACGGGATGCAGAAGAGCAGGAAGGGCAGGAGCTTGATCCGACCAGCCACTGCGCCCGAAACAATGGTGCAGCAGGTTGCGGCGAACATGGCCTGGAAGAAGAAGTCGGTCCAGACGGTATATCCGGTGTTGTAGTCCGGGCCGGTCGAAGCTTCGCCGAAGTAGTAGCCACCGCCACCGCCGATACCAACGTTGACCGAGAACACGCCGTTAATAATCCAGTCAGCGGGGTACATGATCATCCAGCCGCAGACCCCGTACATGACGATGCCGATCATGACGATCATCATGTTCTTGAAGAGGATGTTGACGGTGTTCTTGGCGCGGGTCAGGCCGGACTCGACGCAGGCAAAGCCCAGGTGCATGATAAACACCAGCATGCCGGCGATCATGATCCAGAGGTTGTTGGACTGAAAGTTGTCGAGGTTTTGCCGGACGACGACATAGGCCTCGTCGCCTTCAGCCACTTCGTAGTAGACCTCATCGGCGGCGTAGTAGGGGATTTCGCCGTTGATGATGTCGACCAGGTAGGTTGCCTGCTCCTCGGTCATCGCGTCTTCGAGGGCAGATGCCAACGCCAGGGCCTGGTCGGGGGTCAGCTCGGGGTCGTCCCCCGCGACGACCGTTTTGGCCGCTGCGATCAGGGCCGCGGCCGCGGCGTCGCCTTCTCCTTCGACTTCGATTTCGAGGGCCTCGGCCAGGGCCGTGGCTTGCTCGTCATCGAGTTCGAAGGTGATCGGCGTTTCTTCTTCGCCTTCAGCCCAGGCCGACGTGGGGGCGAGAGAGACGCCAAGCGTCAGCCCCAACAGCAGCAAGAGCAGGGATCGCGCGATCCCAAAACGTGTACCTGCCATTCGATAGCTCCTATCCGGCGAGCATCTGAAACAGACCGGCTTGGCTCGCCACCCCAGCGACCGGTCCGTGTGCATAGCGACCAACGTCTCGCGGGGACATCCCGCCAGCCGGCCGCTCCAGAAAACGTTATGTAAGAACTGAAGGCCTCTCTGAACGTGAATCCATGATCACCTTGTCCCTGAACAGGGCCTCGTGCCCGATGTGTTGCCGGCTCGCCTTCCCTGGCCGGCCCCCGAGTGATCGTTTAGCAAGCGAACTGAATGTTATAAAGAAATAAAGATGGGCGCCCCGCAGGACGCCCACCTATCGCCCCCACGACCGCCGTGGGGGTGGCCTGCTTCAAATTGAATTGAGTTGAAGACGGGAACGACTTGCCTTGTCAACTCGCGAACAACACACCTACTTCAAAGTCGGTGCCACATGGAAGTGCAGGGCCGAGAAAAGCAGTATTGAGTGCACTGGCAGGCGGTCGCATTGCTTTCAAATACCTTTTTTGCAATGAGTTGAGAGACATTATTTCATTATTGTTGATCTGTATTTTTTTTGATTGTCGGGCAAGGCTCGCTGGGGATGCCTAAATTTAATGCAGGAAACAGCGTCTTGCACTTAAAATAGTCGCACCTAGGTGTGGCAGCCTGATCCGGCACGGTTTTTCTGGACCAAACACTGGCGAAACCATATCCCCAGCCGTTAGAATGCCGGTTCTGCTTGCACTGATCTCTATTTGTGGTCTGGCTCAGGCCCAGTTGCGATTGTTCGGGAGTGAAATCATGGTCCAGACCCGCTGGCTGTTTGTATGGATGATGTGTGGTGGCCTGCTACTGTCTACGACATCTCAGGCCCAGCAACCCACCGCGACAGGGCAAGTGGACCTGCAACGGCTGATCGCGGCGATGGGGCAGGGCGGGGGGCAGGTCAACCTGCAGGATGCGGTCTGGGACCTGCAATCGGGCAACGGTGCTCAGTTGATGGCGTTGCCGATGATCTTCAGCCCCGCGGAATCGGCCTACTCGGTGTCTCGCCCGGGGGTGAGCCCGCACAGCTCGCGTTTTGTCGGCTACTACATCCCTAAACCAGACGGGCATTTCGGCCAGGGCCGAGGGGCAAACCAGCCCGCGCTCGACCTGCGGACGCTGGCTTCGGGGGACCTCGACGCGATCGAGCAGTTGCTTTTGGCCGAGCCGGTTGATCCTCAGCAGCAGCGTGAGCTCGAGCGGCAGCGGCAGGAAGCCGAGCGGCGGCAGGCGGAGCTGGATGCGCTCAACGGCGAAGCCGAGCCTGAAGGGGATGTCGTACCCGAGTTTGCCCCTCGGCTGACGCGTGCGTTGCAGATCACGCCGGACGGGATGGTGGTCTGGCAAGCTGACCGATCGATCCCTGGTGCCCGGCTCAAGCCCGGGGGCGAGCAGAACCTGTATGGGTACAAGCTGGATTCTCAGGCGCTGCGTGAGAAAGAGCCGCCCCGCCCCGAACGGATCGAGCGTCAGCAGGGTGAGGACTCGCGTGCCTTTTCCGATCGTCGCCGAGAGCAGCAGCAGCGCTACCGCGATGAGGTGGGTGTCTACCGCGAGCTGCGTGAGCGTGTCGGCGACCTGCCCGATCGTTTTTCCGAACCGCTTCCCAAGGTGATCTATGCCGTATTCACGGTGGCACAGACCGACAGCGTTGAGCTGCAGGGCCCAGACCCTTACCCCTGGACGCTGACCCGCACGGATGCGCAGAACCTGCAGAAGCTCGCGCAGGGCCGGACCAGCGGGCGGGGCAATGGCCCGGGGTTGGAGACGAACGCGGCGATCTCGGTGCTGACGAATTTCCTGGCCAACGGCCACCCGCTCTCGCAGCAGGCCGTGGCCGTGGCCGCGTATGAAGCCGGCCTTGCCGGCCAGGTGCTCGAGGGTGACGCGGGGTACCGCCTTCTGGGTCGGCTGCTTTCGAGTGACGATGCGTTAACCCAGCAGATCATCCTGACCTCTTTAGCGCAGACCCGTCCACAGACCCGCGCCAGCGCGAAGCTGCTGGCCGAGGCGGCGCGCTCGGCGCCGGAGGGCCTGGCCGAGGCGCTACAGCTCGCGTCGCTGCGTGCGATGTTTTCGATCGATGTGGCTCAAGCGGAAAACACGAACTTCTTGGTCAACCAGATCAACCAGGCGATCCAGGACCCCGATGGCCCGCCGGCCGGCAAGGTGATCGATGAGTTGCTGCGGGCTTTGGAGCGCACCGGTTCGGTAAACAACCGTGGCGGGTCCGGCGAGGCTAATCGCATTGATGTCGCCTTGGTCAAGGACGTGGCGTTTGCCGGGGTAGCCGATGAGGACCTCGACGGGCTTATTGCGTCGATCATCCGCAGCGCCCCGAGTAACACCACCGCCTCGGGCTGGCTGGACCTGAAGCTGCTGCGCTCGGGCGATGACCGGCTGGTCTCCCGTACGCTGGAGCTGCTGGGGCAGGCGGACACGGGCTCGACTTTGATCAAGCCGCTGACCGCCGACCTGCGTGGGCTGGTCTTCGGCGAGCCGGCCGACGACGCCGAGCGCGAGCCCCTGGACCTGACGTTGAAGGGCAAGCTCCCCCTTGACTCGGCGGACCACGGCATTGTGGTCGCGATCACCGCGTCGGACCCGACACGCCGGGCGTTGGCGTGGCAGGTGCTGCGTCACTTTGAGATTACCGGTCATACTGGCCGGACCCAGGACGGCGTGGACAACCAAGCCGTCATTTTCGACCACATCGTGGACAGCGGGCTGAGCATCGAGGGCCAGACGCCGGTCTATCTGATCGACTTCATCGACAACCAGAGCGAAGGACAGCTCGGACAACGAGCGTCCGAACGCATGAATGAATTGCTGCTCCGCAATATCGCCGACTCGGTGAAGATGCGCGCGGCCCGCAAGTATATCGCTTCGCCCCAGCGGTACGGCCAGCTCTTGTCCCGGGCTGAGCCCCTTCAGCGTGGCGTGATTATTGAAGAGTTGTACCGGCTGCTCACCGGCTCGTCCCCGCCGATTCTTGGCCTGGCCCGCGACCCGCAGGGCCGGCAATCGGGCTGGTTTGTCGATCACATGCAGGAGACCGGTGCGTTGCCGAGCCCACAAGAGTGGGCCGCGTCTCAGAACGAGCAGGCCTTATTGCAGACCGCGACCGTGCAGGACAACACGGTGCGGACGGCGGCGGCGTCGGCGTTGGTCCTCAACGCCGGGGGTGACGAGGGCGATCGCACGCAATTGCTCAACGCGATCCTCCCGCTGGCGACACCGGATGCCAACGCCGTGGCGGACGCCTGGCGGCCGATCAAGCAGGGGATCTACGCAAAGGTGCTCGCCGAGGCGGCGGGGTCCTACAGCCTGATGCTGACCGTGCGTGGGCAGAACCAGGGCGGCGGCCTGAATCTGGGACAGCAGCCCGGGCAACGCGCACCCCAGGCCAACCCGGCCGACCCGCCGGCCCAAACAACGCCTGCTCAGCCGGGCGATCTCTCCCTGCCGGTGCTGCGGCAGATTGATCTTGGCGTGATCGATCTTAAGGTCGAGCAGTTGCAGTTGTCGCTTAGCGTCGAGACGGTGCCGGTGATGGTTGGAGAGGAGCGTCTCTCGATCCGGCTGAACGACGTCAGCACGCTCGCCGGGTTTAATAATCCTGACCTGGCCGACTTGCCCCTGAGCCAACTGTACCAGTGGGTTGACCTGATGCCGCAGGGCGATGGCTCGTGGACCGGCTCGATGCGGTTGCCAAACGGCCTGACGCTGCAGATCTCGCTGCGTCCCGCTTGAGATGCGAAAAGGTCAGCCGTGTGCTGACGAGCGACACCCGACGCAGACGGTACCTCTCAATCATGATCCGATCGGCCCGGCGGGCACACCCGCGACCCGCGATCCGTCGGGCAGGTCCTGCGTCACGACGGCGCCCGCGCCCACGACAACCCGATTCCCGATCGCCACGCCCTGGATAACCGTGGCCCCGCAACCGATGTGGCACCCCTCGCCGACCCGTACCCCGCCACAGAGGGTGACGCCCGGGGCCAGGTGCGTGTGCGGGCCGATGTGGCAGTCGTGATCGATACCGGCACGGGTGTTGACCAGCACGTTGTCCGCCAGGGTCGTGCCCGGCCCGATCACGCTGCCGGCCAGGACCTGGGTGCCTTGACCGCACGCTGCCGATATTGCGAGCGTCGCGGCGGGATGAACGACTTGCGTAAACCCAAAGCCCTGCTTGATGGCATGTTCGTAGACAGCATGCCTTGTCTGTGGCAGGTCGGCCGAGCCGATGGCGTTGACCAGTTCGGTGTCGCCCGGATCGAATTCGGCCAGCTGCGCAAGCGTGCCCAGCCGGGGCACATCGGTCTTGATACCCGGGTCGTCATCGAGCACACCCCCGACGGCGCGGTCGGCCAACGCCAACGCGTCAAGCAGCACCCGCGCGTGCCCGCCGCCGCCGAGTAGTATCAGGGTTGGTCTTGTCGGCGATGGATCAGTGCGGGTCGGCATCTCACGATCATATCGCTTCGGGACAGCGGGTTAGGGTTATAGTGCGGTGACGCACGCCTGATGCCACATCAACTGCCCGAAAACCCGAGCCATCGTGACTGCAGCGCGGTGGCCAAGCATGTCTACCGATCCGCGCCGCGGTTCCGGAGGGCAATGATGCGGTATCGGCCCTGGATCTGCCCGTTCGATGGCCTGATCGAGTCGGTCCCGCCCGGCTCACGGGTCCTGGACGTGGGGTGCGGCGGCGGCCTGATGCTGGTGCTCTTGGCCGCGGCGGGGCGGCTGGAGCATGGGGTCGGCTTTGACAGCGACCTCTCGACGGTAAGCCTGGCCAACGCGGTTTCCCAAGCGCATCAACTCCCCCTGGTGTTCGAGCATGTCGCGGTTCAGGACGATTGGCCCGAGGGGCCGTTCAATCTGGTGAGCGTGATCGACGTGATGCACCACGTCCCCCCCGCTGATCAGCGGGCGTTCCTGGATCAGTTGATCCAAAAGACCCCACCCGGCGGGCTTTTGGTCTACAAAGACATGGCCCGTCGGCCGGTCTGGAGAGCCGCCGCGAACCGAGTGCATGATCTGGCCCTGGCCCGTCAGTGGATCAACTATTTCCCGATCCAGTGGGTTGAACAAAGGGCCATAGAGCAAGGGCTCGAGCTTGTGCGGAGTGAAGACCGGGCCATGCTCTGGTACGCGCACGAGCTACGCGTGTTCACTCGGCCCGGGGGATGAGGTCTTGGCCCGCCGGCTCGCTTATTGTGTGTGATGCTCGCCCGTCTGCTCGACAGCGCTGTGCCTGCTCCGATATCCCGCGCGGGCGGCACCAAGCAACACCAAAGCGAGGGCCAGGGCGCACCACGAGTGCTGCTGCATGACCAGGGTCTGCCACCCCCAGTTCGTTGTGACCGAATCAGGGATCGTGCCCCGGTTGGTCAGTACGGCAAGAATGGCCGGGCCAGGCACCATCAGGGGCAAGAGGCATAGACCAGCGCCGATGGCCCACGGGTCCCTCTTGCGCCAGGCCAGCCGCTGGTAGACCCACGCCGCAACGATGAGTAACAGGGTCGCGTCGTAGACCCGGTGGTAGACCGGCAGCAGCGGCAAGGCCGCCAGCCCCGAGAGCAAGAGCAGCCTGCGGTCCGGCCATGGGTACCGGGCTAAAAAATACAGCGCCAGGCCGGCCGCACCGATGACGATTGCCCAGACCACCAGCCCGACCCACGGGTCGACTACCCCCAGCCGGTGCAGCAGCGGGGCGGTATTCATCAGTTGGTAGACGAGCGGGTTGGTCGGCATGGGGCTGCCCAACCCACCCGCGGGGTCGGTCAGGACCGCGAGGTTGTTAGCCAGATCATCAGGCCAACTTGGATGAAAGGTTTGAAGACGCCATACCGAGATCGCTGTCACACCTAAACTGACCAGCAGGCAGGTGGTGGCCGCCAACCATCGGCGGTCCCATGCATAGAGGACAAGAAAAGGCAGGCCGACCTGAGGTTTGATCAGGATGGCCAGAGCGAGACTGAGCCCGGACAACCATCCGTTTTTGCACATTACCGCGGCCAAGACTAGCCAAAGGAGTATTGGTGCGGGCTGGCCTGCGCCGATCCCGGTATGGATCGGTCCCCAGGCCAACACTGTTGCGGTGATGGTCAAAGCACAGAGCCAACCGCGCCTTTCCAACAGTCGCAGAAGCAGCGGGATACAGCTTAGTGTGGCTAGCGTATTCAATAGTGCCCAGAATACTCTCGCCGTGGGCCAATCCAGCAAGGCCAGCGGGGATAGCAGCGGGAAGAAAGTGGGTGGATAGAGTGACGCGAAAGCCTGTGGCTTGCTTGATGGGGTGAATTCATCTCCGCCTTGCTGTTCTAAGATTTGTGCACAGTCCGTTCCCGAATAGGGGTTGGCACCCCGCGCCCAGGCGACAGCAGCGGCATAAAGCATCGAAAAATCTCGTCCACTTGCTTCACTCGCCCCGTGGGCAGGACCTCGCATCACAAAAACCGGGGCCATCAGGACGATCGCCAAGACGCACAGAAATACTGCTTTCTGACCCGTGCGTGGGTTGGATCGCTCGAATTTTCGGTCTTGTTTCGCCAAGCGGTGAACCCATTGTCCAGTCATGCCGGTGTCGTTTCATCGACCGATTCTCTTGATCGATCACGACGCAATCGGTCGTCGGTCCGGTTCCAAGTTCACGACCTGCCAAAATTAAGCGCGTAATCCAACGTCGGGCTTCTAGGCGGTATCATAATCGACCATCCGAGAAGGCCGAGTGGCCCGAGTGACTCATTTCCCTACTCCTTTCTGGCTCTGGACGTGACTTCTACGAAGACCCCAACCAAGCCCCATACGGCCGACCGGCCGACTGGCCTGGAGCAGGCCCTCGCCCTGACAGACAACCCATTTTTTGTACCGCCCCTTTCGGGTGATTCATGCCGGGTCTCGGTGGTCATCCTGACCCTCAACGAAGACAACAACATCGCGGACTGCCTGGCATCTTGCGCCTGGTGCGATGACGTCCATGTCCTTGACTCGGGCTCGACCGACGCGACCCGTGAGTTGGCACATCAGCTTGGCGCTACGGTCCATCAGAACCCTTTCGAAAGCTTTGGGAAGCAGCGTAACTGGGCGATCGACCACATCGAGACCAAGCACGACTGGATCTTCCATCTCGATGCCGACGAGCGGTTTACCCCGGAACTGGTCGCCCAAGTCGACCAGGCCCTGGTATCGGAACCTTCTGAGGCTGGTTACCACATCCCGCACAGGGTCATGTTTATGGAACGCTGGCTGAAGCGCGCGGCGGGCTACCCCACGTACCAGATGCGGCTCTTCAATAAGTTCCGCATGCGATTTTGCGACTACGGTCACGGCCAACGCGAAGAGGAGGGGTGTGAAGTCGGTGTCATCGATGAGCCGTATCTGCACTACAGCTTTTCGAAGGGCCTGTACGATTGGCTTGACAAACACAACCGCTACTCCACGCTTGAGGCATTGCAAATACTCTCGGGTAAGGAATACTCGTGGCGGTTGCGCGATCTAGTTGTTGCCCCGCGGGTCAAGCGCTGGCGGGCGTGGAAGGAACTGGTCTACCACCTCCCGATGCGGGCCAAACTCCGCTGGCTGGGCATCATGTTCATCAACGGCGGGGTGTTCGAGGGGCGGGCCGGGCTGACCTACGCTAACCTGCTGTCGATCTATGAGAACATGATCTCGACCAAACTCCGGCTTCTCAGGCATCAGCGTGAGGAGGCGTCGGCCGACACCCGCCTCCCTCGGCCCGAAGATGCCAAGTCGTTTGATCATGCCGACCGGCCCAGACCCGAACGCCCCCCCGCGCCCCGGTCGTCAAGCCGTGACGCGACCGAGGACCGCCACGTCCCGCACGCCCCGGGTGCACCGCCCACCTCTCGCGAGGCAGCCGAACTCATGAGACAACTCAACCTCGATCATCTCCCCCAGATGCGGCCCGAGTCGAGCCCGTGGTCGCTTCGCGGCAAGATCGCCCGGACCGCGTGGATGCTCATGGGCAAGCCGATTTTCCGTTGCAGCTTCCACAACTGGTACCGATACCGCCGGGTTCTGCTGCGGTTCTTTGGCGCCAAGATCGGTAAAGACGTCGCCATCCGGCCCTCGGCACATATCGAGATCCCCTGGATGCTTCAGATCGATGACGGGGCATCCATCGGAGACGCAGCAATTATCTATTGTCTGGGACGAGTCTCGATCGGCAAACGCGCGATCGTCAGCCAATACGCCCACCTCTGTGCCGGCACCCACGACTACACCGACCACACCTTCAAGCTCCAACGCACCCCGATCACCATCGGCGACGACTGCTGGATCGGCACGGACGCCTTCATCGGCCCCGGGGTGACGGTCGGGGCCCTCTCCGTCGTCGGTGCTCGATCGAGTGTCTACAAGGACATGCCGCCGGGCAAGGTCTGTGTGGGCAACCCGGCCAAGCCGATCAAGGATCGCTTGCTGAACTGACCGGCGACCCCCCCCAGTATTTGTGTCGGGAAAAGTCTGTCTGAAAAAATAATTGTTGACACAATTAAATGGGCCGCCTATCGTTTGATTATGCCGGCCCTGAAAACCGACATCAAGAAGAAGCACGGCTTCGATTCGCCCGAGCAGGAGGCCTGGCTCAACCTCGCCCGGACCCACGCGGCGATGACCGGGCCCTTTGTGACGCTGTTCAAACAGCACGGTTTGACACCGGCCAGCTACAACGTCCTGCGGATCCTCCGCGGGGTCCGCCAGTACCCCGAGCGCGGGCATGAGGCGCTGCCCTGCGCCGAGATCGTCGAGCGGATGGTAACCCGCGTGCCGGACCTGACCCGCCTGATCGATCGGCTGGTGGAGAAGGGCCTGGCTGAGCGCAAACGGGCCGAGGAAGACCGCCGGGTCGTCCGCGTCCGAATCACCCGCCGGGGCAGCAGCCTGCTGAAGAAGCTGGATGGCCCGGTCGCGCAGCTTCACCGGAGGGTGATGTCCGGGCTGAGCGTGGCGGAGGTCAGCCATCTGAACCGATTGCTGGAGAAAGCCCGAATCTGACCCGAAGGATCAGCCGCGGGTGGAATAAAACAGGCATATAGTTGTTTTAACAAGTATCAGATACCCCAACCTAAGGAACCCAGCCATGCCCGATCCCAACGTCCGCATCCACGAACTGCTCGACTACATCCGCCAGGGCCGCATCATGGACGCGATGCGCGAGTTCTACGCCGAGAACGTGGTCATGACCGAGCCGGCCTACGGCGACACCGTCGGGCTGGAGGCCAACCTCGAACGCGAGCAAAAGTTTGTCGACTCGGTCAAGGCCTTCACATCATTTGAGACCCCAGCGATCGCGGTCGGCGACGGCGTTGCGATCTATGAGAACGCCATGAGCTGGACGACCGTTGACGATCAGGACATCGCTGTGGAGCAGGTCGTGGTCCAGAAGTGGCGGGACGGCAAGATCGTCCACGAACGCTTCTACTACGCGACTTCATGATCGGACCCGCCCCGGTGCTTTGTGGCGCGGGGGATTCACAAACAGGTGCATCAAATGAAAGGAGCACCACGATGACATCTTCAACACAGAACCTGGATATCCGACGGGCCGAGGACCGAGGCCGGACACGGATCGGCTGGCTCGATTCGGCCCACTCGTTCTCCTTTGGGCATTACTTCGACCCGGACAGGACGAGCTACCGCTCGCTGCGCGTGCTCAACGACGACCGCGTTGCGCCCGGCGCTGGCTTTGGTGAGCACGGGCACGACAACATGGAGATCATCACCTGGGTGCTCGAAGGCGCGCTGCGGCACGGCGATTCGCTCGACAACCAGCGCGAACTGACCCCCGGCGAGGCGCAGGTCATGTCGGCGGGGACCGGCATCCACCACAGCGAGCACAACGCGTCGGGCCGGGAAGGTTCACACTTTCTTCAGGTTTGGATAGTGCCTGACCGCAACGGTCACGAACCACGCTACGACCAGCGCCGGTTCGCGCCCGAGGGCCGATACAACCGGTTCCAGCCGATCGCATCGGGCCGGGGCGCTCAGGGGGCGCTGCCGATCCATCAGGACGCCGACGTTCTGGTCGCGGATGTCACCGCCGATGCGGAGATTGGGTACGACCTGGCCGAAGGCCGGCACGCCTACCTGCATGTCGCGACGGGCAGGGTCGACTTGGCCGGCGTTGGTTTGTCGGCGGGTGACGCGGCCGTGATCGATCACCCCGGGGCGATCACCCTGCGTGGTGTCGAACCGGGCCAGGCCATGTTGTTTGACCTGGCGTGAGCGAAGCGGTCGTGCTGAACTACGAAAAATTTCGTTGAACCAATTAAACTACGAATTTTTTCGTATATACTGCCTCCACTCACACCGAGTGGAGGCTGTTTTATGGCGCCAAGCGACGAACCGAAGCCGACCCAAGCAGAACTGCAGATTCTTGAGGTGCTCTGGGACCTTGGCCCCAGCACGGTGCGTGAAGTATTCGATGTGCTCAGTTCATCTCGCTCAGTCGGTTATACGACCATTCTCAAGCTGATGCAGATCATGGCGGGCAAGGGGTTGGTTAGCCGTGACGAATCTCGCCGCACACACGTCTATCGAGCCCGCCTGACCCGTAAGCGTACGCAAAAACGTCTGGTTAAAGAGTTGATCGACAAAGCCTTTAGTGGCTCAGCCGCGGGACTCATCGGTCAAGCCCTGATCAGCCGCAAACCCAGCGACGAAGAGCTTGCCGAGATCCAGAAACTTATCGAGCAATACCGCAGGGAGAATGGCGATGATTGATTGGCAGCTGTTGATACGGCACCCTTTTATGCTGACTACGGGTTGGGCGCTGGTCCACGCGCTCTGGCTCGGGGTAGTGTTGGCAGGTGGGCTTTGGGTGGTGCTGCGGATTATGCCGCCCCGTCCCGCCGCCCGGTACCACGTGTGCGCGATCACGCTGCTTTCAATCCCAATCTTGCTTGCGCTGGCGCTCACGATGCAGCGGCCGTGGCTTGCTCCGCATTCTCTGGCGCGTCAGGTTCCGGTCGTCGAGCAGACCCTCGCCCCGAATACCTTGCCCATGTACGTTTTGCCGGCCGAGGGCGGTGGTGGGGCGGAGCCGGAGGCGGGCAGCCCCCGTGTTACCGTGTTTGTCCCCTTAGCCAATGAAGCAGGCCATGCTACCCAGCGCGGTCAACTACCCACGGTGCTGTCTTATGCTGCCTTGTTCTACGTTTTTGGCTTGCTCGTCATGGGTATTCGGCTGCTCGGCGTTTGGTGGCTGACGCTGCGCCTGCGGACCAGTGGGCTCCGCCCGCTACCCGAGTCGATGGCAAGGCTGGCCGAACGGGCTTATCACGCTTCAGGCGTTCGCAGGCCCGTGCAGTTCGCCATCGGTGCCCGGGCGGTCGTGCCGTGCGTGGTTGGGCTACTGCGTCCCATTGTGCTTCTGCCCGCTTCGGCGGTGTCCGGGCTGACGCCGGAACAACTCAGCGCTGTGATTGCACACGAACTCGCGCACATCCGCCGGCACGACGTGTTTGTCAATCTCCTGCAGGTTCTACTCGAAACCCTCTTATTTTTTCACCCGGCGGTGTGGTGGATCGGGGGGCAATTGCGGGCCGAGCGTGAATGCTGCTGTGACAAAACCGCAGCCGATTCGGTTGGCAGCGCACTGATCGTCGCCCACGCACTCGCCGCTACCGCAGGTGTCTGCCGTAGCAGGCCGAAGCTGGCTCTCGCGGCGACCAGTGGCCCGCTGCATACGCGTGTCCGCCGACTGTTGGCAACTGATCATGCGTCCCAAGGCCGCTCGAGTGTCCGGGGCGCGGGCCTGCTGGTCCTGTTGATTCTCGGGGTCTTGTTGTCGGTTGTCGCCTGCGGCGGTGGCGTAGACGATCAAGGTGAGGAGTCTGAGAACCCCGCAAACGCTTCAAACGAGCCGGTTGACTCGGCGATGCCGCCCCCGCTGGTTGATCCGAACGTCCCCGCGCATCAGGCGCGCGTTCTGAAGATCGATTATCAAAAACTCAAAGCTGGCGACATGCGCTTCAACGTCGTGATTCAACCGGGCGACTTGATCAGCGTGCCGGACCCGAGTGCAGGATTCGTCTATATAATGGGCAAGGTCGAGCGCTCCGGGGCCTATACCATCTCACGTGGCAACGAGATGACGCTGTACCGCCTGGTCACGTCTGCGGGCGGGCTGCACGGTTTAGACACATCAGATGCCGGGCCGTTGTATGTCGATTTGGCCCGTGAACTGCCCAACGACCGGCAAAAGATCTATCACTTCAACCTCACCGACATCGCCAACGGCGACGCATCGGATATCTATTTATGCCCAAATGATGTTGTAAACGTCGGCGTCGAACCCCGGACTCATGAACTGCACGCTGGCCCGGAGCCGGATGATGCGGGCGTCCGACCGATCATTGATGAGCCCCGCGAGTCTAACCATCCGGAGGGTGTGATCTTCTCGCCGATCACCGAAGCGGACCTAACCCCGGACCATTCATCGAGGGTCATCGTCCCGGGAGATTCGATCCGGGTGACCATCTTTGAACTACGCATCCCTGGGGTGGATGACGTACAGGAGGCTCGCGTGGGGGAAGGCGGTGAGCTGCGGTTAGCGATCTTGGGGGCGATCCAGGCCGAGGGTATGACCGAGCAACAGCTTGAACTGGCGATCGCCGAGAAGCTGGACCAGGAAAAGATCTTCAGGAACGCAACGGTCAATGCGCAAATTGTTGTATCACGGAAATACATCTACACCGTGCTTGCTCAGAACGCCTCGAATGGCACCATGCCCGGGACATATGTCATCCCGAAGGCGGACTTCCGATTGACCGAAGCGTTGGCTGTTGCACGCGGTGTGTCGAGTTTGACGGATTATGTCTATGTGATCCGCGGCGGGATGAACCAGAGAAAACCCCAAGGGCGGGTTCCGGTGGAATCTGATGCAGCGATGCCAGCGTCTGAGCCGGTGGACGCTTCGTCTTCCAGAGATGATCGTCAGCGCTTACGGATCGAGGACATCGTTACGACGCCTGGCCGCAGTGTTTGGAATCATCCATTGAGAGGTAAGGTGATTGTGCTTGATCCGGATGGGTCTTGGATTAGAGACCGCGACGATCCGTAGCAAGACCCCAAGCCCGGCGAGGTCACCGAGGTGACGCCGCCGGGCCTGTCCTGATTTTCGCCGGCGCGAACGGGCGCGGGTTCCGTGTTCTTGGTTTAGGCCGAGTCCCGCTCGGGCTGGTGTTGCATCTCGCGGGCGCGGTCGACCAGTTCCTGGCTGACCTCGGGCATCGGGTAGTGCTCGCGGAGGAACTCTTGGAGCTGGTCGGATTCGGCGATCCGGAAGTAGACGATCTTGTCCAGCCGGTTGGTCGCGAAGGTCACGGCCCGGGCCAGTCGCCGGCGAGAAGCCGCCATGAGCAGCTCGCCGGTCGGCTCGAAGTTCAGCGGGACGATCTCGAACTGCCAGGCCTGCCGGCGGTTGATCAGCCTCAGGGCCCGCTCGTCGATCGGCTGTTCTTCGAGGTTGATCGTGCCGGTGAAACGGTGGTACTGCTCGATCCAGGCGTTCTCGATCGACTCGAGGGTGACCTCGAACATGCGCTCGGCGAGCACGCCGAACGGCAGGTGCAGCTTCTTCTGCGCCTGGATGATCTCGAAGACTTGCTGCTCGGTCAGCACACCGTGCTCGACGAGGATCTCGCCGATCCGGATCGGCCGGTCGGCCGGGCTATGGCTGCTGGGGTGATTCACGTCGGTCTCCTGGGGCCGATAGGGGCCTAAGCACTGGATCGGCAGATTTGAGGGGTGGTTTGAGCGCCACGGCGGTGAATCTGTCCGCGACAGGGGGCCGAGATCGGTTCAGCCTGATGCTTGGTGTATGGGGTGGCGGTAAAGAAATAGCCCGGCCAGGATGTGGCCGGGCATTGAAGTGTTTCTCTTTGCCGCGATCAGCTGCGGATTGGATCGGGGCGGATCACTCTTCGTCCCGGGGCGTAAGCACATCGGCGCGCTCGACGGTGATGACGTGCAGTTTTAGCCGGGTGTCATAGCGTCGTGGGCCCACGACGCCGACCAGGTTGTCGAGCATGGTCCCGGTGTCGATGTGGTCGCCGGGCTCGATGTAGGCGATGGTTCGACCCGAAGGGCTGATCAGGCGGTAGAGCAGGGGCAGGTTCGTCCCGTCGTATTGCGTCGAGATGCCGAGGATGCCGACCTCCGAGTAGCTCACCGGGGCTTGGGGCAGGTCCGCCTCGACCGGATCGCGCTCGGGGACCGGTTGGCTTTCGCGGGCCTGCCGGCTACGCATGATTGCTTCGAGCGCGCGCTGCTGGCTCTGGATCGCGCGGAGGCGGATCGCGACGATCTGCTGATCGACCCGGCCGAGCTCGTTCTCGGCGGCAACCCGCCGATAACGCCGCTCGAGTTCGGACAGCGGACGGTCTTCCAGCGGCAAGTAGAAGTAGGGCAGAAGCTCCATCTCCACCGCCTTGAGCGCCTCTGAGCGGGCCTGTGTGCTGACCTCGACTTCAGGGGCGGGGGGTAGTTCGCTCGCTGCCTCGCGGGGCGTGCCCTGCTCGTGGGTGCCAGCTTCGGTTTCGGTATCTGTACCCGCGGGCGGATCTGCCGGGTCGGTCGTGCCCTCTTCGGGCTGGGCCGGGGGATCGATTGGCTCGGGCACCGTTTCGGTTTCACCTTCGCCTTCTGTCTCGCCTTCACTTTCACCCTCGGTGTGGGCCGGCGGCTCGCCCTCGCCGGGTTCTTGCTGCGGGGTGTCGTTCTCGTTCGGAGGGTCCTGGGGCGTTTCGGTCGGCTCGTCGGTCTCTTGCTCGGTCGGCTGCTGGGCCTGCGGGTTTTCATCGGTCTGAATGTCCGCGGCGGTGGCGACACGCAGGGTGCCCGCGGGGATAAAGACGTAGGCGTCCTCGGGCGGCTCGACCTTGTAGTAGCTGCCTTCCTCGGCCACGATCGTCACCCGGGTGCCACGGTCCAGCAGGGTCTGGACCCGGTAACTCACCCCCGGGCCTCGGAGCGACGCGGCGAGGACCTCGGTCTCGTTGTCGCTGATCACGCCGATCGAGCCGTCGCCCTGGGCGTTGACAAAGGCCTTGCTGATGTAGCTGTAGATGCCCTCGGGCACGCGGATTTTGTACCAGGCGTTGTTGAAGAGGATCTCTTCGACGCGGACGACCTGGTTTTTCTCGAGCTGGCCGACTTCATAAAAGGCTAGGCCCGCGCCCGATCGGATCTCGACCGTATTGCGGGTGATGACGCCGGTGAACGGCGCGTCCTGCGCCAGGCCGGCCGAGGCGTGGGTGAGGAGCGATAAGATCGCGAGCAGAGAAAGCCAATTGGATCGGGTTGGTTGTTTCATTCAGAAGCTCCTTGTCCGGCCGTGTTGCCCGAAGGGTCCGAGAATACGTATCGTCTTGATCAAGCAGTACCGGTCAATACGGATTGTATGCGTTTGGGTCTTGCTTGCGCGACGGGTTGGGCGGAAGGTTTTCGGTTTTGACGAGCGTTCGGTACGCGGGGTTCCAACGATTGGCCGTGATTCTTGAGATGTGACCAAGCCGATAGCCGGAGTATGCCCCGCATGGTGCGATGGATGTTGTCGGCTGTGTTCCTCTCGGCGGTCCTGGCCTGGACGGCGATGCGGCACGGGCCCGTCACGGCCGCGGCCGACGCGGGGCGGTCGCTCGGGCCGGCGGTGGCGGGGGTCTCCGAGGTAGACCGGGTCCGCGGCTCGGTCCGGCGGCAGATCGGCTGGGACCATGCCCACGCCAGGCTGCTGCGTGACATGCCGACGGGCCGCGATATCCCCGCGGCCCTGGTTGAACCCGGCCAGAACTACGCCCCCCGGGCGATGCGGGGAACCACATTCATCCTCCAGTCCGGCCCGTCCGGGGTCTCGGGCCACGCCAGCAACTCGGCCCGGAAAGCCTTCGGCGACGATGCGGCCGGCGCCGGCGTCTCGCGCGTGCACTGCTTCTCCACTAACGACTGGCTCACCTCCGGGTACCTCAAGACCGGCAGCCGCGATAACCCCGACGACTGGACCGAGGCCCGGGTCTTTTCCCACTCCTGGATCGCCGCCCAGACCGAGCATACGCCGGTGCTGCTGCGGCGGGTCGACTACGCCATCGATACCTACGACGTGGTCATGGCCGTGGGCCTGAACAACGGCGCGGGCGAGGTGCCGCACCTGCTGGCCAGCGCGTACAACGTGATCAGTGTCGGGCGTTCGGACGGCCAGCACTCGCGCGGCGGCACCCGCATCGAAGTCAACGGCCGGTGCAAGCCCGAGATCGTCGCCCCCGGCGGCCTGACCAGCGAGACCACCCCGATCATCGCGGGCTGTGCGGCGGCACTGCTACAGTCGGCCGACGCCTTGGCCAAGACCGACCCACGCGGCATGGCCGGCCACGCCGCGAAGAGCGAGGTCATCAAGGCGCTGCTGCTAGGCGGGGCGTGGAAGCCCGACGGCTGGCGGCCCGACGCGGGCAAGCCCCTGGACCCCGAGTGGGGGGCGGGGCAGGTGGACCTGGACCGATCGCTGCTGATGCAGGCCGGCGGCCCGGTGGAACCGGGTGTGACCGATCGGCGCTACGCCTGGTCGTTTGCCCAGGCCGAGCCGGTAGACACGATCGGGTACCGATTTGAGGTTGATCAAGACCAGGGCGAGGCCTGCTTTACCCTCGTCTGGAATCGGCAGGTGGCGGGCGGCGTGGTCACCCTCGAACACCCGCAGACGGGCCAGCCCGTGACGATGTGGAACAACGCATCACAGATGCCCAACCTCGACCTGCGCCTGCTCCGCCTGGGGGGGGACGGCGAGTCGCGGGTGATCGCGTCAAGCACCAGCCGGATCGACAACGTCGAGGTGGTCTATCTGCGTGAACTCCCGGCCGGTTCGTATCGGCTGGAGGTCCGCCGGGGGCGCGACACGATCGAGGCGGACTGGCCCTACGCCCTGGCGTGGCGGATCGAAGGCCCGGAGTAGCGAGACGGCGTCAACCGAATTGGGCGTGCCGCTTCGCAGCGTGGTTAAGCCCAAACCCGTGAACCTGACCAAGGACGCCAAGCGGTACGCGGCGTGCTCATGGCCGCGCAGAAACAGCGGCTGGGCGACCCGTTCGATGCCGCGCGGCGGGTGTTTGGTTGGGACCGGCAGCGGTAGGAACTGGCACATGCCGAGTACGTCCAGGCACAGGCCGAGCGGTGGCGCGAATGAGTGGGGCAGGGCGGTGATTGGTTAAATTGGGGTGTTTGTCTTGACCCGCGAAGGCCCCGGCCGCACAATGCATACTACTCACTTCAGGGGACGATTCACTTGGCTCGCAAGTCACGCCCATCGCGTCATCCACGCAAGCACTCAAACACCAAGGGTTCGGGGCAGGCTGTCGAAGCCGATAAGCCCACCGGTCGGAACTGGTCCACCTACGTTCTGGCCGTCCTTACCGTTGCGGTCATTGGGGGTTTGGTCGCGGCGGCGGTAGTAGGGCGGGGCGGTAGCGATCCAATCGATACCACGCCGCCCCAATCCCCGGCGTCCGCGAACGCCCCGGCCGAAGTCCACCTGGTCAACCATACCTACCGTACCGACGGCCCCCGGAACCTTTACGACCTGCTCAAACTTCCCGAAGAAGAAGTCGAGCAACTCGACATCGCGCTAATCAACTTGCTGTGCGCCCAAGTTCTGCCGGGGGCGGACGACATCGATATCGATGGCATCCTGGCCACGCTCGATCAGTGGGCCGCCCACGTCGAGAGCGAGACCAACCGTAACCTCTACAAGTTCTATCAAGCCCCCGCCGAGTACGACAATTCCGAGGCCCGTTGGCGTATGGCGGTGCTGGTGACGGTCCTGCAACAGGATTGCGGAGTTCGCTACAACCCCGAACGCATCCGGGATGTCGACTTCACCCACAGCGAGGACCTGTTCATCCACGGCCTGGCTCGGCCGGGCATGACGCCGGTGCAGGCCGTGTCCGATCCCGAGGGCGCCAAGGCGCTGCTGGACAGTACCAACGGCGGCACCTGCGTCTCGATGCCGGTGATCTACACCGCGATCGCCCGGCGGCTGGGCTACCCCGTCACGTTGAGCACCACGCAGGAGCACGTCTTCTGTCGGTGGGATGGTCAGGAACATGCGAACCCGATGTACCGGGACTACTTCAATATCGAGGGCACCAACCGGGGTTTCAACCTCCATGACGATGCGTACTACCTGGGCTTCCCCAAGCAGATCAGCCAGGAGTACGCCGATGCTCACGACTTCCTGACCTCGCTGACCAACCTCGAAGCCCTCGCGGGCTTCCTGGCCACCCGCGGGCACTGCCTGCTGGACACCGGCCGCTTGCAAGAGGCGTACAACGCTTACAGCGCGGCGGTGCGACGCCATCCCGGCCAGCCGCACTTCCGCCAGTTCATGCGGCACGCCCATGCCCAGTGGGACCGCAAGCAGCAGCGCCTCGCCGCGGGCAACCCGTCCGTGTACGATCCGCAGCGGCACCTGGAAGAAATCAACCGCATCAACGCCGAGAACCGCCGCCGCCAGGAAGAAGAATGGCGACGGCTTGACCCGACCAACGCTTCAATACCCGGCCACTTCACGCCGGTCCAAACTCACCCGCCCACCGATCCGTTCGCACCACCGCACCAGGGTTTTTAACCATGCTCATCCGTCTCCGCTCGCTTGCTCTGATCCTCACCGGCCTGGTCTGCCTGCTGGGTAGCGACTACGCCGCGGCGATTTACGACCCCGGCACGGGCCGGTTCCTGCAACGCGACCCCGCGGGCTACCCCGACGGTATGAACGCCTACGGGGCCTATCACGTCATGCGGGGCGGGGTGGACCCCCGCGGTCTAAATGAAGTTCAAATTACAGAAACCAAGCACTATTCTCGCGTCAAAGACTTTTGGGATGAGGATCGCAAAAATATTGGAAAAATAGATGGGAAAATGGATTACGAAGTAGCATTTCATGCCGCTCGCTTGATAGCTGAACCTCACTGTATTTGTGGAGGCGACTCTGGCGATATTAAACTAAGTATTGAAATCGAAACCACAATCGGCGGGATATTGCCTATGGGTGGTAACGTTCAGTTTTCAGGCTTATATGACGAGTACACAAACGAGTTTTCACCAAGCAAGCACAAGAATCCAGAGATCGATGTAAATCAAGATTTTCATTGGAGGAGTAATACATTCATCGCAAGAATGGACTTGATGAATATCCCGTGTGATGGAAGTGGAGACCTTTGCTCAGAAGTATTGTTTGGTTTAAGTAGAAATGGAGAAGAACCTTGGGAAGAAAACACAGCTTTAGAGGACAATAACTCTCCTAGTCTCAGTGGCGGATATAGAATCAGGTATTGCGCATCGGTTGGTATAGACGGCTTCGACATCGACCTTGACCTCGATATGGAGTTGTTATTGACTGGCCCTCTTGAAGGACTTAACGACAGGGAACTTCGGGAACTGTCTTCACCCAATGATCCGGATCGTCTTCCGTCAGGACTAGAGTTAATGCGAAATCGCAATCGATAGAGGTCTTAGCATATGTATACCAAACTGTTATCAGCATCGTGGCTCGTTTTTGCCTGTTGCGGGTGTGGTAACTGCCACCAAGACATTTCAGAGCCTCCAAATTTCACAGTTGTACATCAGCAAGAAAAATCTCATGAATTGTATGGAAGTTTCTCGGGTATGTGGAAAGTATTTAAAATAGATCGTCATTCTGATGTAACGCCTGCTGCCGAGTGGAAATACATATACATATCGAGCGATGGAGAGATAGCTTTTTATAGCGATGAAGCAGCGGTTGTGTTTGAATCAGAGGATGTCTCGGTTGCTGAGTATTCTGATGAGCCAATTGGATCTTTACATTTGAAATGGGGAGAAGATATTGATCAACTCGATTTTTATTTGGCCTCATTCGATTTGGAAACACGCCAGTTATCAATCGATGTTTTTGACCGAAGATTTCGTAAGATGTCATTTTTGTGCGAAGCTCATATCGAGGAAGAAAATATTCCTTTATTTCGGTAGAGGCAGGAAATTTTGTATGCAACTTACTTGACAAGCACATGCAACGCAGAATCTTTCGCGTCACCTCACTAGGGGCCTTAAATATGCTCGTTCGTCTCCGCTCGCTTGCTCTGATCCTCACCGGCCTGGTCTGTCTGCTGGGTAGCGACTACGCCGCGGCGATGTACGATCCCGGCACGGGTCGGTTCTTGCAACGTGATCCGAGCGGGTATCCCGATGGCATGAACAGCTACGGGGCATACCACGTCATGCGGGGCGGGGTAGACCCTGTTGGATTAGATTCAATCGAAATAAATAATCGCCAGTTTTCTGTTGGTGAAGGAGGTTCGATTCAGAATGTCGGTTCGTTGGGGGTTGACTTTACATGGACAATTTCGGAAGTCGATGCCCCGCGGTGCCGAGATAACGAAGTTCGCATAATTGAATACGACTTCGATTGGTATGTCGGCGGTGGGAGAGGACATGGCACGCTTAGTCCACAAACGGCTCACGTCTTGACCGGGGGCTATCATGTATCCGTCCAATCGGACACACAGAAGACCGGTTGGAGGTTGAACTTAGGCCGTGGCACAGGATATTTTAGGTCAGCCAACGACACTTACTGGAGAACGGAATACCTAATGCGTATGCATGGTCTGACTGTTGAAGAACTCGGAGCACTTGATGAAAACGAGCGTTTAGAAGTTGCCCGCAATGTCAACAGAAATTGGCGTGATTATGCGCAAATTAGGTCGGATGAGGAGGCTTCTTCTCGACAATTACACGGTTCGTATGGTAAGGCCAGTTATACAGTCAAGGTTTATTGCTATTGCCGTGGACTTGCTCTTGCTCTTGAAGGCTTTAACAATCCTGCAAATATTTCTAGACAAGACGTCGAAACAGCTACTGAGTCTTCAATTCCGGCAAGGTTTTTAACAAGAAGTGATCCAGACCCAAGGAGTCAGAGCAAATGGAAATTGGGAGGAATTATTTTCAGTAATATTGAGAACGGGGGGAATACTGTACGAGAAGTTGGAAGCGCCAGTGGCGAAATATCATTTAACTTTGATAGGGTTAATCCCAACATCAATGAAATAAGGGTTTCTTCGCCATGAGTAGTAAATATTTATCTTGCAGTGCAATGTTATCTTTAGTGCTGTTGTTCGGCTGTTCAAGTGAATCGTCGCACATGAACAATAATGCCGATTTGCACAGCAATCCTAACGTCAACACTCCAAGTGTTGACGACCAATCAACAACACTCAAGGGGCTACCCTCAATATTCGATGATGCCTCGTCAGGGGAAAATGAAAACCAGTTTTATCACTTTGTTTTTTCAAATGTGGAAGATGAAAAAATCGTAGTGATCTCTTTTTTTAACCGCGATGGAAAAAACCTTTGTGGCGTCACTCGCTTTGTTACAGAAGACAAAATAACTTATTATCCTGTCGCCCGATCTATCTACGCCGAAGTAGACACAACCACTTCGGAAAGCGGATTAAAGATCGACATACAAGGCCCAGAAGAGTACGGGCCTTACGATAGTATCTCTATTAGTAGTTTTGCGTTTTTTGTGAGTGATGCGTCTTCGGCAACAGTTGATTCAGGCGGAACGGTTATGGTCGGCCATTTTGTCCCAAGCCGGTCGGATTGGCCCTCTAATATTGATGATTTGAGTTGGTTGGAGGGTGATAGTGATTCTACCTCTGTCTTGTATCGATATGCATCAGGGCAACTAGACCTAAGCTCTGCGTCCGCAGATGACAAAACGTCGTTGTTCAACTCAATTCATCAGATGCTTTCATTTTCTGGGAACTATGATCCTGAATTGGAAAAAGTTCGATCTTATGAAGACTGGGTTATTCATACACAGCATGAATGAAACGCATTAGTCTTCATTCTTTTCATGGCACGGATCAAGGCGACTGGCTAGTAATTTCATTCTTGCCCAAACAACCCCGGCTGCGCCACCTGCCCAGGCACGAAGGTGATCGGTGGCCCGTGCATGACAAAATGCCCGCGCCGTACCGCACGATCATCCCGTGATAGAACCCGTTGGGGTCTTGGCGTGCCCACTCGACGTCGGCGGTTTTCTCGGCGTAGCTGCCGAAGAACTGACCGGTGAGCCGCTCGGTGTACCAGTCGATCGGTACGAGGCGGTAGGCCTCGGCCCCCGGAAGTTTGGTATTTCTGCTGCCGTGGCCGACGCACACCAAGGCCTCACCCTGGTGTATGAACGGGTTGCTGATTTTCTCGCCCATGCCGATGCCTTCGGCCGTGGTCACGCCTATCCCTGCTGCGGTTGGTTCGGGGGGTCTTCTTTGGTGAGTCGCAGCAGCAGGGCGATCAGCACGGCGGCGCCCAGGGTCACCGCCGCGCTGGTGTTGAACATCGTCAGCAGCGACACATCGCCGAGCCAGCCGGCCAGGACCGGGCCGAGGATCCTTGCCGGGCCGAACACGGTCATGGTATACAGCCCGTGGATGGAGCTGCGGAAGTGGTCGCCGGCCAGCGTATTGAGGTAGATCGGCGGGATGACATACATCGCGATGACCGTGATGCCGTGCAGCAATTGCGTGCCCACGGCGACGCTCGGGGTCGGGACCAGGCCCATGAGCGCAAAGCGCAGCACCATCGCACACAGCCCCGCGACCAGCAGCCACTTGAGCCCCAGCTTCCGCGTCATCGCCCCGACACCGACCATCACCCCCAGCTCCAGCATGACCCCGCTCATGACGATCGGCCCGATCCACTTATCCTCGAACCCGATCTGGTCGGTCAGGTAGACCGGGTAGAAGGTGTAGAACGCGGCGTTGGGCAGGTGGGCGATGAACATCCCGATGCAGAACACCAGCCCCGGCCCACGAAACAGGACCCGCGCCGCGGCGACAGTTGGGAAGCGTTCTGCCGGTGAAGCCACCGATGCTTGCGGGGCCTGGCTGTAGCGGGCCCGCCGGGCCTGGCCCAGCTCGATGTGCGGCAGGGTCAGCGCGTTGAGCAGGCCCAGGGCACAGATGCCCGCGCCCAGCAGCATGGTCGCCGACAGCGCCATCCCCCGGTCCAGCAGCACGTAGATCACCAGCAGAGGCAGCGCAAAGCCGACCGTCCCCCAGACCCGGATGCGGTGATATGGCTCCTCGGGTTGGCCGCTCAGCGCCCGCTGGCGGTTGCGCGCAAAAACCAGCCCGTCCTGCAGCGCCGCCTGGGGCCAGAACCCGAAGGCAAAGACCGTGTGCGCGATCAGCAACGCCAAGAAGGTATCGCTCACCGCGAGCCAGGCGCACGTCCCCGCTGAAACGGCAAAGAGAGCGGCGATGATCGAGCGCGACTCCTGATGGGTGTCGGCCAGGGCGGTCATGATCACCGGGGTGGTGATGACCGCGATCCCCATCGTCGCCATGATGTAGCCGACCTCGGTGTTGTTGCCCAGCCGTTCGAAGAGCAACTGCGGCAGGTACGACAGCACCGCGCCCATGACCCCGAAGCAAAGCACATATTGCCGTCGCAGCGGGTCCATGGACCGCGTAGTGTAACGGGGCTTGGAATCGCGACGCGGCCGTGCTAAGATCGTTTAACCGATCCGGACCTTTTTTATTTAGATACCGATGTAGGAGTGTGATATGGCGATCATCTCGATGGCGATCAGGGTGCCCACTGTCCTGTGCCTGGTGTTCACGATGGGCGTGCTCTGGGGCGTGGCCGAGCCGACCGATGCCCAGCCGGTTCTTCCCCCCGACGATCCTGACGTTATTCCCGGCGGTGGCATCACGGTCGATACCGAGCGGGTACTTCGTGCCCGAGAACTCGAGCACGACCCGCGGCAGCAGCGGCTCAACGAACGGGCCCTGGAGCGTCTGCAGGCCGAGGGTCGGCTGGTGTGCGTCTCCTTACGGGATAGCCTGGCACTGGCGAAGGACGCGATCGACGCGGGTCGAACCGTGCCCGACGAGTTGGCCTACCTCGGCGGCATGATCCGCCTGCAATATCTCGTGGTCGATCGCGAACAGCAGGACCTGATCCTCCTCGGGCTGGCCGACGGGATCGATACGAGCGATCCGGCCCGGCCAGTCGGTGAAGCGTCCGGCCAGCCCCTGCTGCGCTTGGAAGACCTGGTTTTCGCGCTGCGTACTTGGGGCCCGGGCAATCGGCCGGCCCGCTTCGGCTGCTCGATCGATATGCCCGACGGCGCTCAGCAGCGATTTGTCGAAGCCCTCAATCAGGCGAACCGGCGTGGAGCCGAAGGTAACGAGAAGCGGCGGATGCTGGCCCAGGCGATCGGCCCGCAGCCGGTAAGGTACTGGGGCATCCCGGCCGAGTCCCGGATCGCCCGGGTGATGCTCGAGGCCGATGTCCGGATGAAACGGCTTGGCCTGGGCCTGGACGACAGCCCGGTCACCGGGGTCCGCGCGCTGGTCTCGGGCCGAGACGCGCGTTATACCCGCTGCTGGTTCCAGCCGGACTACCAGCCCATTGGCGTCTCCATGGACGGAACCTGGTACCGTTTCGATGGGCCCCGGCTAAGGCTGGCGACCTCACGCACCGCGGCCGGTGAAGACCCGGATGTCTCGCCCCAGGCCCGGCGGTTCGTGCAGGCCAGCAACGCCAAGATGCCCCAGATGATCGGCGCGATCGACGCCTGGGGCGAACTGGCCAACGCGATGGACCTTGCGCTTTTGGCCTCGCTGATCCGCGCCGATAGGCTGGATTTCCGGGCCGGGCTGGAACTGGGCTGGGTGATGGACCCTGACTCGGGTTACCCGTTCGAGGAACTGGAGCGGGTCAAGGCCGTCGAGCCGATGGTGGTCGACCTGCGTGGGGGGTACGCGGCCGGTGGCGTCGTGATCGACTTCGACCCGGTGCTTGCCGGTGATGCAAGGGTTGAACTGGACGCAGACGAACTGATCGACGACCTGCCGCCGCGACCTGCTCCCGGCAATGCGGTGTGGCTGACCCAAGGCAGGCCGTGACCTACCCGGGGTCTCGGGATCGCACCGCAGGCCGGAGTATGGATCGCCCCGTATCGGCCGGGCTTAACGCGACCGCAGCTTCGCCAGCAGGCGGAGGATCTCCAGGTACAGCCAGACCAGGGTGACCAGCAGGGCGAACCCGGCGTACCACTCCATGTACTTGGGCGACCCGCTCTGGACGCCCCGCTCGATCAGGTCGAAGTCCAGCAGCAGATTGAACGCCGCGATGCCAACGATCACCAGCGAGATACCGATGCCCAGTGGGCTTGCCGAGTGGAGGTACGGCATGGTCATACCGAACAGGCTCATGACGATGCTGACCAGGTAGAAGAGCATCACCGCGCCGGTCGCGGCGATGATCCCCGCCCGCAGCTTTGCGGTGACCTTGATGATGCGCGTGCCGTAGAGCACGAGCATGACGGCGAGCACGGCCAGGGTCAGGCCCGCGGCCTGCAGGACGATCCCCGATAGGCCCAGCTCGGCACCACCGGCCCCGCCGTACGCCAGTTCATAGAACGCCGAGATCGCCCCGAGAAACAGGCCCTCGGCCGCGGCGTAGAACGGCGCGGTGTAGGGCGCGACGCTGGGCTTGAAGATCGTCACCAGCGCGAGGACCAGCCCGCCGATGACCCCGCCGAAGATAAAGGGCATCGCCATCCCGCCGTCGAAGGTCCCCCCGGGGGCACAGAGCATCCAGGCGATCGCGCCGGTGACGACGGTGATCGCCACCAGCACGCCGGACTTGACCACCGTCCCGCCCATGGTCATGACGTTGGACGGGGTCTGGGCGTAGGTGTTGAAGGTGTCTTCACGGAACGCGGGGCTGCCACCAAGCATAGTCGGATCCTCGGAAACAAGTAGAACATGTCAATACAGGCCGATATAGCATAGCGATCATCCGCCATGAAGGCGGGCTGGGCTCATGCGCTAAATCACCCCCGCCTCGACCTCGGCGAGGAAGCCCTTGAACAGGCGGCGGTGCTCTTCTTCATCGCCCTTGAGCTCGATGCACAGGTCCTCGGTCACCGGATCGACCCCCGAGCAGGCCTCGATCAGCCGCTGGTAGTGCTCAATGGCGGCCTGCTCCGCCTCGATAACGCCCTGGATCACCGCCTTGACGTCCAGCGGGTCGCCGTTGGGCTGCAATCCTTTCTGCTGCATGGTCAGCTCCATCGACCCCGGGACGCTGCCGTCGAGCACCTTGACCCGGTGAGCCAGACGCTGGGCGTGGGTCAGCTCTTCGGTGATATCGCCGGCCAGAGCGTCCTTGATGTGCTTGGCACGGAACCCGTCGAGGTTGATCGACTGGGCGGTGTAGTTGCAGACCGTCTCCAGCTCCATGTTGTAGGCCTTGCGCAGCAGGGCGAGGATGCTCTGGCGTTGTTCGTCGGTCATGGTGCGTCCCTCGTAAGCATGGTTAGAAAATCATAGGTCCGTGAAGGCTTGGGGGCTAGGCCCTACACTCTGCGCCATGCGATACGCCCTCATCATTGCCGGCGGCTCGGGCACCAGGCTCTGGCCGATGTCGACCCAGGCCCTGCCCAAGCAGCTCATCCCGTTCATCGCGTCTGCGGACGGCCCGCCGCGCTCGCTCCTGCAGATCGCGATGGAAAGGCTCGACGGACTCGTCCCCGCCGAGAACATCTACGTCTGTGCCGGCGAGTCGACCCGACAGACCATGCTCGACAACCTGCCCGGCCTGACCGAGGACCGGTTCATCGGCGAGCCCATGGGCCGGGACACGCTCAACGCCGTCGGCCTGGGCTGCGGCGTCCTACACCACAAGGACCCAAACGCCACCGTCGCCATCTTCACCGCCGACCACATCATCGAGCCGGTCGACGAGATGCTCAAGATCGTCGAGCAGGGCTACACGCTCGCCGAGGCCGAGCAGCCCACGCTGGTGACCTTCGGCATCGCGCCCACGCACGCCGCGACGGGCTACGGCTACCTCCAGTTGGGCGACGCAATCGGCGATGCCGGCTTCGTTGTTAACCAGTTCAAGGAAAAGCCCGAGGCACCCACCGCCGAGCAGTACCACGCCGCCGGCCCGACCAAGTACCTCTGGAACTCGGGCATGTTTGTCTGGAAAGCATCCAACGTGATGGATTGCATCAAGAAATATGCCAACGAAAACTATGTCGCGCTCGACCGCCTGTGCGCCGGCTGGGGCACACCCCAATGCCGGGCCGAGCTGCACGACACGTTCGGCTCGCTCAAGAAGGTCAGCGTGGACTACGCGATCATGGAGCCGGCCAGCAAGGACCCGGCCGTCCGCGTCGCCGCCGTCCCGATGCCGCTGAGCTGGCTAGACGTCGGCAGCTGGCCCAGCTTCGGCCAAACCCGCCCGAGCGACGACGCGGGCAACCGCGCCGCCGGCGGCAAGACCCTCTTCATGGACAGCAAGAACACCCTGGCGGTGTCCGACGACCCCGAAGAGCTGATCACGACCATCGGCGTCGAAGACCTCATCATCATCCGGGCCGGCAAGTCAACGCTGGTCTGTAAAGCCGAAGACGCCGAGCGCATCAAACAACTGTACAGCCTGGTCGGCGAACAGCACGGCGTCGGCTATCTTTAACGCGATAGACTGAGTATGGCCCTTATGTATAATGGGTCTAATGTAGGCAGAATCCGGGTCTGCACAACACGGTAAAATCCAAGTACTACATAAACTCGATGTATCTAACATACGAAATCCGCGGATAACTGAGCCGATTTATTTTCGATTGAAAATGAAAATCCTTCATGAGATTTACAGAAGTCCGATTCAAGTTTCGTGGAAGATCTTACTTGGATGCGTAGCTAGCCTATTCATCCTGAAAATCTCTCAGGTCATTGTTTTATCATCGTGCCCAACGCCAAAATGGGAAAGCACAGAGGGACGGCTTTATTCTAGCGACTTCCCAACGACTAAAACAACGATAGATTACACGCTCTACACCGGAATACAGAAAATATTCGCGGGAATCCTAGAGCGTATCGATGACCTGAGTTTGTACAACACTCTGGGGGCTATTATCTGTTGCTTGATGTTTTTGGCTGCTAAACGCAAACTCGAATCGCGGAACATCAAGATCCCTGAATTTCAATTCAAAGCCAAAGCAATTGTCTGTGCGCTGATCCTTGTGGCGATTGCATTCTACATTGGCCAGGTCTACTCCACGAGATCGGACATCAACGGAACGTTCTTCGCGAAGACAAACCTAGTTTCAGTTAGAATTATCCAGTTCCTCGAGGGCCTGGTTAATGTGACCACGATAGTTTTCGCCTACATGCCATTGTTGCTGGGCTTCGGCATTAGAAGATCAGTGCAGGATGCAATTGATCAAAAGCGATTCAACGAATTGGCCTTAATTCCTGAATTGATATCGATTGGAGTGCTTGCGCCCATAATCATCGTCTTTTCAGTGAGGATCTTTTTTACCGATAAAATTCGTTTGATACAGGATCTCGATATTCAGAGTGCATCGACGGTAGCGGATAACCCTGGCACCGTTTTCGTCCTTACCCTCCTGTGGTATCTGCCTTATGTGATTTTATGTTGCGCAATCTTGAAAGACATTTTGCCCGTGGCGCGACTAACGATCGAGTTTAAGATGCCACCCATTGTCATCGAACCAAGAGAAGAAATCGAACAAGACGGCGCTAACCAACTCGCTACAGCTCCGGATTCGAAGCCTGAGGGTGAATCGAAACCCAATTCAGAATCGGATGTGCGCCCCAAGTAGCGGGTGGCAGGCCTCGGACGTTGTAGGCACAGCCCCACTGCTCTCCCCGGTTATTCATAATTCGAAATACCGGGCGAACGATTTTCTCATTTTTTCAAGACTTAGAAAATAAGTTCATTGTTGCGTTAAATTGCCTTCTCATGATCTTGGTAGGCTTTCGGACAGATGCGGTACCTCTCGATCGATGTCGGTGATAAGCGGACGGGCGTGGCGGTCGGTGACGAGCTGACGGGTATCGTTACACCGTTGGAAGTTATCGCGACGGGCAGTGAGGACGAGCGGGTGGTGAGGTTGCGTTGGCTGATCGAGGCCGAGGGGGCCGAGGCGCTGGTCGTGGGTTGGCCGTTGAATATGGACGGCAGCGTCGGGCCCTCGGCGAAGAAGTGCCGGGCGTTTGCGGCTCGGCTCGGAAAAGTGACGGGCCTGCCGGTGCACCTGCACGACGAGCGGCTGACCAGCGTGGTGGCGGACGAGCAGATGGCGATGACCGGGCTGACGCACAAGCAGAAGAAGGCGCGGCGCGATGCGCTGGCCGCCGCGGCGATTCTGCGGGGGTTTCTGGAGAACAGGCAAGGCCCGGCTTGACGGTCGTAGTTGACTGTCCCAGCGCGATTGGCGTGGTTTCTGGCCCTGCCTTGGCTCCCTCTTCCCACTCAGGGAATGGTTGAGAGGAGGGGCGAGGTGTCGCATCAACCTCGGGACACGATCAGCCTATCGGCAGGCAGCGCAAGCGTTCTGTCCGCGAGCTTCTCTTCGATTCGGCAGCCCCGACCCTCAGCCCGGCCCTCTGCCTGGAAGGGAGAGGGAGCGAGGCGGGCCGCTGGTTTTGGTTTGAGTGCGGGTTAGAACACCTGCCGGATCACGCCGAGGGTGAACAGCGCCAGGCCGACGAAGACGTTGAGCACGGCGATGTAGCCGACGTACGACCGCCACTCGGGCGCGAGCAGGCGTCTGGCGGGCCAGTTGACGATGCCACAGAGCGTCAGCGCGGTCTGTTCGGTCCGGCGGGCGATCAGCCGCCAGGGGATGCCCATCAGCCGGGCCCGCCAGAGGTCCAGGCGGGACTCGGCCGGCTCTTCGCGTTCGGCTTCGGGCTTGGGGGTAAAGGTGTCCGGCGAGTCTTCAGGCTGGCTGTCCAGTTCCGCCGAGATGGCGTCGGCCGAGCCCTCGGCCGTCTCGGTCGCACGGGCGTCGGACAGCTTCTGCGCCGGGCCGGTCGGCTCGATCCCCGCGGCAACGTCATCGACCGATTGGAAGTCGCCGACCAGTTCCTCGTCCTGCTCGGCCTCGGCCGCGAGCAGCTGGTCGATCTCCGCGATGGTCGGGTCGCCGGCTGAAGTGGCCTCGGCCTCGTCGGCTGCATCGGCTTGTGCTTCGGCCTCGGTTCCGAGCAGGTCCTCGATCTCCGCCACGATCTGGTCTTCGGTCGATGGCTCCTCGGCGGCGGTCTCTTGGGCGGTGATCTCGGCCGGGGCCGGTGCCTGCTCCAGTTCCGACTTGGCCTGGTCTTGCTGGGCAAACTGGTTCGCCACCGCCTCGACGGCCGGGTCCACGCTCTGCTCGGCGAACAGGGCGGCGATCTCCTGCTCCAGTGTCAAGTCCTCCGGGTCAACGGGTTCTGCCGACGCCGATGTCGGGGCGCTGGCGGTCGCGGGCAGGGGGGCCGGGTCCGGTTCGAGTGCGACCGGCTCCGTCTTGGCCGGCGCATCGGGCACCGCCGGCTCGGGTTCGGCGGGCGGCGGGGTGGCGGCAGGATCGGTCTGAGTTGCTGGCTCGGGCTCGGTGGTGTTTGCGGACGCCTCGACCCGGGCCATTTGCTCGTCGATCTGCTGGTCGATCACACCCAGGCCGGCGGCTTCGGCCGGGGATGTTGGCTCGTCCAACGCCTCGGGCATGGCTGGAGCAACGGCCTCAGTTGTCGGCGGCTGCACATCGGGCTCGGCTTCGAGGAGCGCGGCCAATTCATCCAGGCCGGTGTTTTGTGTTGGTGGGTCTGCCGGCTCGATCACTTCAGCCGTTTCCAATGGGTTAGCCTCAGCTTCGGGCCCCGCCGCTGGCTGGTGCGTCGGGACAGGCTGGGCTGGCGGCGTTGGATCTGCCTGCAATGCGGCGGCCAGTTCGTCGTCGCTATCCGGGTTCGCCGGGGGCGCGGATGCGGGATCGGGGGCGATCAGGTCATCAGACGCTAATGCGGCGGCGAGCGGGTCGTAGGTCTCATTTGTGGCCGGCGGCGGTGTCGGGGCAGCGGCCTCTTCGGGGTACGCCTGTGTCGGGTCTGCATCTACCAGAGCTGGCCCGGGTTGATCTGCGGGCGGGGGCTGGGGGGTGATCTCGGGGGCCGGTGTCGCCTCGGCTTCCAGCGCCGCCGCGAGTTCGTCATAGCCAGCGCTGGTTTGCGGCGTTGGGTCGGCCTGGGAAGTCGTCGGTTCGGAGGGTCGCTCGGGCTCGACCGATGGCGGCTCATCCAGTCCCGACAGCAGGGCGTCGAGCTGGGCCTCCAGGCTCAGCGCGATATCATCCGCGTCCTGGCCGGGGTCGGCCGGGGGGGTGGCGTCATTCTGTGGGGGTCGGTCGGTCATCTCGCTCGCGGGTTGTCGCCGTGATCGCCCTCTTGCGTGGGGGATGCGGTATCTTCCGATCTATCGTCATGGCCCGGGTCGATGCATGCACACCGGCCGGTGATAACCACAGGGGACGCTGCGATCCAACACCCAGGCCAACAACCCGGCCCCGCCGATGCCGACGTACCCCGCGTCCCACGATTCTATGTCGGCCCCGCCGATCCTCCGAGCAGTCTACCCGGCAAAGCGGTAGCGCAGACCGCTCTGGTTGTCGGCGAGCGTGTGTCGCTCGGCGACGAAGAATCTAGGCACGCGCTGCGCGTCCTGCGATTATCGGAACAAGACCCGGTCGAACTGATCGATGGTATCGGCACCACCGCCCAAGCAACCCTCGCCCATGCGTCGGGGGGCCGGGCGGTCTGTGTGGTGGTCGCGCTGATTAGGCAAGACCCGCCCCGGCCGCACCTGACCCTCGCCACCGCGATCCCCAAGGGCCCGCGGGGCGATGCGATGGTCAACGACCTGGCCCAGCTCGGGGTGGATGAACTGGTGCCCCTGCGGACACAGCGCAGCGTGGTCGACCCACGCGACAACAAGCTGGCGCGGTACCGGCGTGCGGCGATCCAGGCGGCCAAGCAGTGCGGCCGGGCTTGGGTGATGCGGGTCCGCCCGACGATGGACCTTGCGACGGCCCTGGATCTTCAAAGCGAGTTGGTGCTGGTCGCCGACCCGGCAGGCAAGTCCGGGCCGGACGCGGTTGGTCGTGTGAATTCGGTTAATCGGGTGCTGGCTTTCGTGGGCCCGGAGGGCGGGCTGACCGATACTGAAACGGAATTGGCGGTGAAGCAAGGGGCGGTCCTATGGCGTTTCAACACCCATGTGCTGCGCGTTGAAACCGCAGCCGCGGCGGCGGTGGCGATCCTCCGATCGACGACCTAAGGTAATCTGAACCCATGGAAAGACCATCCGTCAAGCCGCCGGACATCAGCGAGAAGGGCGCGGCAGGCGCATCCAGCGACCGCCGCCTGTTCATGCAGCTGCTCTGTTTCGCCGACTGCCCCTACACCAGCGACCTGATCAGCGCCGCCAAAGACGCCGAGCTCGATGCCGTGGTCTACGAAGACCTGAGCGACCCGACCGGTGCTGCGCTGCTCACTTGGAGCGAGGACCCCGCCGACTTTACCCGCCAGCTCCGCCCGCTGTGCCGCAGCATCGGCAAGGCGACGATCAAGCCGCAGATGACCATGATCGGCCGCAGCTACTCGCTTGGCTACGAAACCGACCTCGACGAGACGCTCGTGGATCGGCCGATCAGCCGGGCGCTTAACCCCGACTGGAACTGGCACGTCTGGTACCCCTTGCGTCGTAAGGGCGAGTTCAGCCGGCTGGACCGGGAGACCCAGATGGCCATCCTCAAAGAGCACGGCATCATCGGCATGGGCTTTGGCGCCGGCGACCTGGGCCACGACATCCGCCTGGCCTGTCACGGCCTGGACACGAACGACAACGACTTTATCATCGGGCTGGTTGGCAAGGAGCTCGCGCCGCTATCCAAGCTCGTCGAGACCATGCGCAAGACCCAGCAGACCGCGCTCTATATCGAAAAGCTCGGCCCGTTCTTCGTCGGCCACGCCGTCTGGCGCAGTGGTCAAGATAGCGATTGATCCCGCTCGTTGCGATATCCGTTTTTTAGCCCCGCCCTGATCTAGCCCCCACCCTCAAACGTTGCCATGACCACCGCCGAACTTACCGACCGTTACGCCGCCGCGAAGCAGCAGCTCGAAGACGCCGGCCAGGCCCATGTCCTGGCCTACTACGACCAGCTCGACGCCCCGGGCCAGGCCCAACTGCTCGCCCAGATCGAGGGCATCGACTGGCCCGAGTGCGCGGCGCTCGTCGAGAGCCATGTGCTCAATAAACCGCAGTTCGAGATGCCCGGCAGCGTCGAGCCCGTCGACTGGTACCCCTACCAGCCCGGCGAGGCCCACCGCGCCAAGTACATCGAGGCCCGCCGCGTCGGCGACAAGCTCATCAGCGAGGGCAAGGTCGCCACCTTCACCGTCGCCGGGGGCCAGGGCACCCGCCTGGGCTGGGACGGGCCCAAGGGCACCTTCCCCGCCACGCCGATCCGCGAGCTGCCGCTGTTCAACTGCTTTGCCGAGTACATCCATAACATCCAGAACCGGTACCAGACCACCATCCCCTGGTACGTGATGACCAGCCCGATCAACGACGCGGCCACCCGCGCGTTCTTCAAAGAAAACAGCTACTTCGGACTCGAACAAGACAACATCATGATCTTCCCCCAGGCCATGATGCCCGCCTTCGAAATCAACACCGGCAAGGCCCTGCTCGCCGCGAAGGATGCGCTCGCCCTCTCGCCCAACGGCCACGGCGGGTCGCTCAAGGCCCTGTGGACCTCGGGCGCGATCGCCGACATGAACCGCCGCGGCGTCGAGCAGATCGCCTACACCCAGGTCGATAACCCCATCGTCCGCATGATCGACCCGCTGTTCCTGGGCCTGCACGCCCTCGACCACGCCCAGATGTCGTCCAAGATGCTGCCCAAGGCCTACCCCAAAGAAAAGCTCGGGAACATCTGCGTCGTTGACGGCAAGGTCGCCGTGATCGAGTACTCCAACCTCCCCGACGAGCTCGCCGAGCAGCGCGACGAGCAGGGCGAGCTGAGCTTCCGCTGCGGCTCGACCGCGCTGCACGCGATCAAGGTCGACTTCATCGAGAAGCTCAACACCCGGCCGACGCAGACCGGCGGGGGCAGCTTCGCCCTGCCCTGGAACCGCGCGGAAAAGAAGGTGCCCTGCCTCGACGAAGCCGGTGAGCCGGTCGAGCCCGAATCGCCCAACGCGGTCAAGCTCGAGACCTTCGTCTTCGATGCCCTGCCCCTGTGTGACACCTCGATCGTCTACGAGACCGACCGCATCGACGAGTTCGCCCCGGTCAAAAACGCCGACACCCCGGCCGGCGAAGAGATCGCCAAGGACAGCCCCGCGTCGAGCAAGCAGATCCAGACCGAACGCGCCGCCCGGTGGCTCGAGGCCAACAAGGTCCAGGTGCCCCGCAAGGCCGACGGCACGATCGACGCGGTCATCGAGATCCCCCAGATCACCGCGATCTACCCCGAAGACCTCAAGGACCAGAAGCTGCCGAAGAAGATCGAGCCCGGCAGCGAAGTCCTTCTCTGACGAATCCGCGAGCCGGGACCTGCGGTCCCGGTCAATCCAAAACGTTCAAGGGTATAGAAGATTCGCGATACCCCCGCCGCTGACCGGGGGCACAGCCCCCGGCTCGCCGCGCCTTCAGTCCCACCGTTTCACCTCATCCGCCGGGTACTTGCCCGCGTTCTTTTTCATCTTCTCGGCGAACGCCTCGCTGATGTCGATGTCCAGCGCGTTGGCCAGCGACAGGGCGTAGGCCAGCACATCGCTCAGCTCCTCGCGGACCTGCTGCATGCGCGCTTCGTCCGCCTTGACCGCTTCGTTGGACTCGACCTCGACCCACTGAAAATGCTCCATCAGCTCGGCCGCCTCGATCGCGATCGACATCGCCAGGTGCTTGGGCACGTGGTACCGCTGCCAATTACGCTCGGCGACAAAGTCAGCGACGAGTTGTTTCAGTTCCGCAACGGGCGTGGTGGCATCGGGCATGGGCGGAGTCTAACAGGGTTGGGTTGTGGAACCGCAGATGAACGCCGATGCACGCGGATCGATGCCTGAATCTGCGCGCATCGGCGTGCATCTGCGGTTCCAAAATCCGGACGCCAAGACGCCAAGACGCCAAGACGCCAAGACGCCAAGACGCCAAGACGCCAAGACGCCAAGACGCCAAGACGCCAAGACCAATGTGAAACGAGATCATGCTCCAAATTTCATTCTAGATACATACCACAAAGCAACTGCCGCAACGGTGAGAGTTAGAAATGCTAGCCAAACAGCCCAGATCTTGAATGTGCTATTTTGATTGGTGATATCTGACAATCGCCAAGAAAGCAGTAGAAGAAGCAGTGCAAATGTAAAAGCGCTGGTGATGCAAATAATACCCATCTGCGGCCTTTCTGGCGTCTTGGCCACTTGGCGATCTTGGTGTTAAACCGAACCCCTCTCCCCTCACCCAAACGCGATCTGGTAGCCGACGTAGAACATCGCGACGTTCGCGAAGATGTGGCTGAGGTAGCAGCCGTAGATATTGCGGGTCTTGAGGTAGATGATGGACCAGGTGATGCCGCCGATGAACACGCCCAGGGAGGCGAGGAAGTTGGCTAGCGGGTCGAAGTAGAGCGACAGAGCGATGGTGTGGTGCAGGGTGAAGAATAGCGCGGCGAGGACGACCGCGCCGGGGACGACCCACTTCCGGGCCGCCTGGCCGAACCACTCGAGCAGGGTGTCGCGCAGCCGTTCGTAGACGAACCAGCGCCAGACGTACTCTTCCATGAGCGCGTTGAAGAGGGTGATCCCGGCGGCGAAGAGGAGGTAGTAGGCCGGGCTGGTCAGGCCGACGGAGGCGATCTTCTCTGCGAAGACGGTGGTATCAACCAGGCGTGGCCCGGCGAGTTCCCAGAGCCCGACGATGACGGCGAAGATCGCGATCCCCGTCGCCAGACCCGCCCACCACCCCGGATGGCTTGCCCGCCCCCGGAACGCGGGCAGGCGTGGGCGGGTCTTGGCGATCAGGATCAACCAGGCCACGGGCAGCACCAGGATCCACCCCTTCATCGCCATCTGCGTCGTCATGCCGATTGCCGTGCCCGGCAACAGGAATAACGCCGTGACCACCCCGATCGTCGGTGCCGGGACCAGCAGGGCCAACGCCCCGAGGTGACGCGCGACCCCGCCGGCCTGGCCATGGGGAGGTTGCTGCTGCGGTGGGCTGTTTTCTGGCTGATTCATGGCGGATCCGTGGTGCAGGGGACAATAAAGTAAGTAAAAGCATACATAAATAGCCGGGCATGTCAACTCCGGATTGCGTGATTTTTTCGAACAGATTTGCACCACTAGCCGGTTTGGCGCGTATTGGAAGGTATTGAAGGAGTCCCGACGCCGGCGGCTTTCCGGGACCGCCCGCGTCGGGTTTTCTTTGGCCGGCACGTGCGAGGTGATGTGATGGGGGGGTGTGGGCTGTCTGCTGAATGCTGATCGCTAGAAAAAGCACAACCCGGCACTGATGCGCCGGGCTGCACTCGATCAGGGGCTGGGTTGTACAAACGGGCCATGCCGTCGCCGGGTTCCCGCCCTATGTTTTCACATGGGGGCGGGCCTGGTCGGGTCTCTTGGTCTCCGCGGTTTTTCTCCCGAGGCCGCGGTTGGCTTGGGCTGGCCCATCCAGCGAAGAGGGTTATGCGCGAGGCGTGCCAGTGAGCCGAGCTTAAGTCAGAAATTTTATAAACCTATAATTTGCAATATAAAACAGGCGTATCTAGTTTTTCTTCTCACACCCCGACTGGGCCGGATGTGGTCTTGAAACCACATCCGGACTGGGATGTGTTGACCCATCGCAACGTCGAATTGCGTGCTCGATCACCCAGCCGGGCCGATGATCGGGGGATAATGGTTTGAACTCGCGGGCCCCCGCCGGACCTGTATGGGCAGGTCGGGGTCTGCGCCCCGTGTAATGACGATTTCCATTTCGCTTAAGGAGCGAGCCCATGCTGAATCTCATGCAACGTGCCCATGCGTCGCTGCCCCTCGTGGCGGTGCTGCTCGGGGCCCTGGTCTTTCTCGCCGGCTGTCAGTCCAGCCCGCCGGGGCGTCGGCCGGTCGGGCAGACCACCGATGCCGAACGCCGAAGCCCCCAGCAGCAGCCCACCTCGCTGACCGAGTTCCGCGAGCAGGTTCCGGCCGAGCTGCTTCAGCAGCTCTGGGATCTGCCCGAGATCAGCGAGATCCCCGGCCCGGTGACGATCCTGATGGGCGATATCAACAACAAGACGGGCATCGTCTCGACCAACGACTACGAGTATGTCACCTCGGGTATTCGTGGCCGATTAATTAATTCGCGCAGCGCGCGAGACAAGCTTTACTTTGTCGAGCAGCGGGCGCGGGTCGAGCGATTGGCGGAGCGTGAGCGGGTCGCGACCAACCCGCCGCCGGGCCAGCGCGTGGTGACACCGGGCGGCGGGGTTTACTACGTGCCGGACTACGATGCGTCGCGTACCTTTGCGTTGACGATGGATGTCTACCGCATCGGCCGGGGCAACACGAACCTATATTCGATGGAAGTGATGCTGGTCTCCATGGGGACTAATCGGATCGTATTCCGCGACGAATACCAGATGAAGCAGGTGAGTGATTGACCCCCGGAAGTTGGCACAAGTTTGTGAACCGATTGTCCCGGCGCGAGGCCGCCGCTGAGCATAGCCAAGAGGTGGATCGGACGCGCGTTGCTGACTCGCTCCGGCCCTTCGCCTCGCTTTGGGCCGGTCTGCTTGTGCTGCTATTGGTCGGGCCGATGCTGGTCGGCTGCAAGACTGCGCCCACGACTTCCCGGATCGCGGTCGAAGACTACCAGGCGATGGCGGCCGAGATGAGCGAGAGCCTGCGCCACAGCGACGCGATCGAGGGGCGGTCCTCGGCCAGTGCCCCGATGGTGATCTCGTTCGAGAAGGTCCGCAATCTCAGCAGCGAGATCATGCCCAGCGGCGAGCAGTGGGCGGTCGTGGCGATGGTCCGCAGCGCCCAGCCGATCCGGCGGCTCTGGGACGATAAGCGGATCGTCTTTGTGATCCCCGCGCGACACACGATCGACCAGCGGGACACGATCGATGCCGAGCGCGCCGACAAGGGTTTTGGGACCGAGCGGGCCGTGACCCACACGATCACGGCGACCTTCCGTTCGGTCACGCGGGCCCAGTCGGATCGTCGGGTGGATGTGTATGCGTGCCAGTTCGAGATGATCGACATCCAGAGCGGGGCCACGGTCTGGATCGACGAGTTCAACTTCCAGCGCACGGCGCACGGGGATGTACGGGATTAAGGCACTGATGAGCCAGACCGACCGGACAACACGGACCTGGGAAAAGGTGTCTGACACCTTTTTGTTGCCTCGCGGGTTCGTCGTGTTGCTGCTGTTTGCGTTGTTGCTGCTTGGGGGCTGTCGCATTAGCCGGGCCTCGGTCACGCCTTACCTGTTGCGGGGAGACTACGCCGCCGCGCGGGACGTGGTGGAGCGGCAGGTGGTCGACGACCGGTCGAGCCGGCGGTACATGCTCGACCGGATGCGGGCGGGGGTGCTGAACCTGGACGCGGGGGACGCGGTGCGTTCGGAGGCCTGGTTTGCCGAGGTCTACGACGTGCTGCGGACCCAGGGCCTCAACGCGGACAAGACGGTGCAGTCGATCGTGTTGACCGAGGGGGTGAAGGTCTGGAAGGGCGAGCCGTTCGAGCAGGCGCTCGCGTTGACTTACTACGGCTTCGTTCAGGCCCGGCTGGGCAGCTGGGATAATGCCCGGGCCGCGGCGGGCAACGCGCTGTTCTACCTGCGTGATTTTGATGCGGACCGGGAGCGTGAAGACCGCCTGATTGATACCGAAGAGGTCGCCCGCCGTGCGATCGAGTACGAGCGGCGTCACAACGAGGGCGGGGGCAACGCGCCCTCGGGTGATGAGTACCTGAATAATGGCTACGTGGTTGAGCGGTCTAACTACACGATGGCGTACCTGCTGCACGCGATCGCCAGCCAGCAGTTGGATCGGCCGGACGAGGCCAGCGACTACTACAACCGCGTGCTGCAATTGGAGCCGGGGCTTAGGCCGGTGGTGCAGCGGCTGCGCAATGGTGACTACAACACGGTGCTGGTGATCGCCGCGGGGATCGGGCCACGGAAGGTCGCGACCGGTCCGGACGGCGCGATCGCGGCTTTCCGTCCTTCTACTTTCAGTTCGATCGGGCCGGTGCGGGTCAGCGAGCCGGGCGTTGGTGCGGTGATGATCCCGCCGGTGACGAACGTCAACACGATGGCGCGGGACCACCGCTGGAACAACCTCGAGGACATCCGCCTGGCCAAGAGCCGGCTGGGCGACCTGGCGGTGACCGGTGGTGCGGCGGCGTTGTTGATCGGTGCGGACAACAGCAGCGAGGCCGCGATGATCGCCGGGGGCGCCGCCATCCTTGCCGGGCTGTTCCTCAAGGCCACCGCCCGGGCGAACACCGATTACGCCGACGTCTTTCCCCAACGGCTGTACCTCGTCCCGCTCACCATCACCCGGCCCGACCAGCCGGTCTCGATCAAGGTCCCGGCGTACAACGGGGACCACACGCTCGTGATCGACCGCTGGGACGTGCCGCTGGGCCCGGACGCGGCGCTGCGGTACGTGCGTCTGCCGCGGGCGGTCACGCCGATCGATGTGCCGTCACGCCCCGCACGACAGATCGTGCCCGGCCCAGGCCAACCCGAGCCCGATCCGCCGCGGCGTCGGCTGCTTCCGCTGTTTCGATGATCCATATTCCAATAGGGAGACCTGTTATGCGACGAACTCGAATGCGTTTTGTTCTACCGCTCGGTGCCGGGTTACTGCTGTTGTTTGTCCTGCCGATGACGACCGGCTGTCGCTATCGGCCCGACCCGGGACGGACCGATCGGGTCTCGTCCAACGCCTACCCCGAGGTGACGGTGCAGAGCGAGTTGCGGACCCGCATCGTGGTGGCCCCGCCAACGGTCCGCAACGACCCGGGCACGCCGATGAGCGTGACCGTCCCGGTCCGCTATATCCCGCTGCGTCGGTTGGACGGCGACGCCTGCCCGGCGCAGTACCGGATCCTCTTCCTCGAGGCCGACGGCACGCCGATCAACCCCGACCCCGTCTGGAAGTACGTGGACCTGCCCGCGCGGACACAGGTCTTTCTCACCGGCGCGGCGCTGGACCTGGGCGCGGTTGCGTGGCGCTGCGAGATCAGGCCCAACGATGTTGAGGACGTCACCCCGCTGCGGCCGTTTGATTGAGCCGGCACGGGATACCGCGGGTCATCTTGGCCCGGCATGGGTGGGCGTCTGGCGGATCAAGGGGCTTGGGTATTGCAGCCGTGGCCGATCTTGCTACACTATGCGGCTCGATTTTAATGAACAGGCACCATGCAAATGTGCCAAGCCACGCCCACAGGGAGCAGGCCATGTACGCCGTGATTGAAGACAGCGGGACCCAGATCAAGGTCTCGGAAGGTGACGTGATCAAGATCGATGTCCGCGAACTGCCCGAGGACGCGGCCGAGATGACCTTTGACAAGGTCATGCTGGTCGGAGGCGGCTCGGATGCGGCGAAGATCGGCGAGCCCTACGTTGGTGGGGCGACCGTCTCGGCCGACATCCTCGAAGAGGGCCGGGGCGAGAAAATCCATATCTGGAAGTTCCGCCGCCGCAAGACCTACAAGCGGCACAACGGCCACCGCCAGAACTACCTCAAGGTCAAGGTCACCGGCATCAACGCCTGACCGCCGATCCCGCCTTTCCATCTTGCGAATAAAGCAAGCCCCGTGTTTTTTGCCCGGGGCTTTTTTATGATATCAACATGACACCATTGCCCCGTCGTCAAATCTTCTCGTTCATCTGCCTGCTGGTGGGGTCTTGTCTCTCTGTGGGCTGTGCCTCGTCCCAGCCCGACCGGCCGGAGCACAACCGCTACAACGTGCTGTTCATCGCCGTCGATGATCTTCGGCCGGAGCTGGGCTGCTACGGCGTGGACTACGTGCAGACGCCGCATATCGATCGGCTGGCCGAGCGGGGGGTCGTGTTCAATCAGCACTTCGTCGCCGTGCCCACCTGCGGCACCTCGCGCTACGCGCTGCTGACCGGCCGGTCACCGATCACCAGCGGCGCGCGCGGCAGCAACAACGGCGCGTTCTACGGCGGGCCAAGCAAGCTCAACCCCGAGCAGCAGCCCGGCGCCCAGTCCCTGCCCGAGCTCTTTCGACGCAGCGGCTACCGCACCGTGCTGATCGGTAAGGTCTCGCACACCGCCGACGGCAAGGTCTTCGCCTACAACGGCAACGGCGACGGCCGGGAAGAAGTCCCCCACGCCTGGGACGACTACGCCACGCCCTACGGCCCGTGGGAGCGGGGCTGGGGTGTGTTCTTCGCCTACGCCAACGGCAAGCACCGCGAGGACGGCCAGGGCAACCGCGACCTGCTCGAGTTCGCCGTTGAAAACGACAACGACCTGCCCGACGGGCTGATGGCCGACGTCGCGATCGACAAGCTCAAGGAGTTCAAAGAGCGCGGCGAGCCGTTCTTCATGGGCCTGGGCTTCTTCAAGCCGCACCTGCCCTTCGTCGCGCCGCGCCAGGACTGGGAGGCTGTCGCCCAATGGGACGTCCCCCCGCCTCACTCCCCCGAGGGCATGGCGTCGACCTACACCAACGCCCGGTCCGGCGAGTTCTACAAGTACCGCATGGACTGGGAAAAGAACCGGCCACTCGACCCCGAAGACGCCCTCGCCGCCCGCCGCGCCTACCTCGCTTGCGTACGCTACACCGATCGGCAGGTCGGCAAGGTGCTTGACGCGTTGGAAGAGGCCGGCCTGGCCGACAACACCGTCGTCGTGCTCTGGGGCGACCACGGCTGGTTCCTCGGCGACGGGGCCCAGTGGGGCAAGCACAGCGCGCTGGAAACCGCCCTGCACAGCCCGCTGATCATCACCGCCCCCGGCCTCGCCCAGCCGGGCATGAAGACCCCGGCCGTCGCCTCGACCATCGACATCTACCCCACGCTCATCGACCTCTGCCGACCGACCTTCACCCAGACGGCCCACCCGCTCGACGGCATCAGCCTCGCGCCGGTCATGACCGGCGAAGCGCCCTCGGTCCGCGACATCTCGGTGAGCACCTGGAACGGCGCGACCAGCTACCGCTCCGCCACCCACCGCCTGGTCTTCCGCAACCCGCCCGACGACGGGCCCCGCGACCTGGAACTGTACGACCTGCGCCGTGAAGACGGGGCCTGGGTCAACGTGATCCTCGAGCAACCCGACGTGGCCGGGCCCATGCTGGAGTCCACGCACAAGTAGGCTCCCGCCCGCCATGCCCGACCCGCCCCGACTCTACACCGACCTCGCCCGGCTCTGGCCCCACCTCAGCCCGCCCGACCACTACGCCGCCGAGGCCAACGCCGTCGCCGACCTCATCGACCAGGCCCTCGGCCCGCCCCCGGCCGACCAACGCTGGTCCGTCCTCGAACTCGGTGCCGGCGGCGGGCACACGCTCCACCACTTCGCCGACCGGTTCGACTGCGTCGCCGCCGACCTGTCCCCACCGATGCTCGACCACTGCAAAGCGCTCAACCCGGCCGTGCCCACCGTCCTCGGCGACATGCGCGACCTGCGGCTGGACCAACGCTTCGACGCCGTGCTCATCCACGACGCCGTCGACTACATGCTCACCCAGCCGGACGCCGCCGCCGCCTGCGACACCGCCGCCGCCCACCTCCGCCCCGGCGGCCTGGCCATTATCGCCCCGACCTACACCACCCAGACCTTCGTCAACGGCGATGTCGCCGACGACGGCACCACCATCCCCGGCATCGCCGGCGACGAAGAACTCACCTACTTCACCTTCGTCCACGACCCCGACCCGGCCGACACCCAGTTCGAGATGATCCTGCTCTACCTGCTCCGCGACCCCCAGACCCGCCAGGTCCAGGTCATCGAAGACCGCCACACCTGCGGGCTGTTCAGCGTCGAGCAGTGGTGCGCCATGATGCAGGCCGCCGGCCTGGACACCGAGCCCCTCCTCACCGCCCCCGCCCAAGACGCCGACCAGAACGACCTCTCCGGCTGGTCCACCGTCTTCCTAGGCGCCAAGCCCTAACCACAAGCATGCGACCTGGAACCGTACCGAAGGCCGTTTTGGGCCTTGACAAATAAGTACTATGCATTACGATATACCAGTACTACGTAAAGCAAAGTACTGGTACGATGAGCAACTGGCACACCCAACTCCGTAAAGGCCTGGTCGAGCTGGCCGTCCTCGCGTCCCTGCGCAGTGCCCCCGATGGCGAGGCCTATGGCTACGAACTGCTCCAGCGCATCAATCGCGACGAGCGGTTCCAGCTCACCGAGTCCACCGTCTACCCGCTGCTCGCCAAGCTCGCCCGCAGCAATTTGGTTGCCGTCCGCATCGGCCCCTCGCCCAACGGCCCGCCCCGTCGGTACTACCGCCTGACCAAAGCCGGCCAGCGCCACCTCGACGACATGACCGCCCATTGGAAAGAACTCAACGCCAGCATCCAACGCCTGCTCGACGGAGACTCGCCATGACCGATCCCACCCCCGATTTCGACCCCGACACTGCCCTGCCCGTCGAGCTCCAGGCCCGCCTCGATACGCACCTCGACGCCGTCGACGACGTGCTGCGCAAGCACGGCAAGTCACGCTCCGAACGCAGCGCGATCGTGGACGAACTGGCCAACCAGATCATCGAGATGATCGCCGACCGGCGCGAAGGCGAGCCCAAGCTGGAAGATCTCGACGCAGTGCTCGCGGAGATCGACCCGCCGGAGGCGTATGCGCGGCACTCGATCGACCTGCCCGTCGAAGGCGTGTTGCCGGGGTTCCCAGAGGAAGCGAGCGTCGTTGCATCGCGATTCAATCGAGCGACGATGTTTGGGCTGATCTGGCTGGTTGGTTTCGTATTCTCATTCTTGCTGATTGGAGCGCTGCTCAACATAACAGTCGAACCCACGACCTACGTCCCGCACCAGGACGCCTACGGCCGAACGATCCCCGGAGGCAGAACCATCACCAAGCCCCCGGTCCATGCCTATCAAACCTGGTGGGGCATCATGCTGCTCATCTTCGTCGGGCTGCCTGGCCTGCTCGCGCCGATCGGCACCACGATCCTCGGCTGGGTCGGGATCAGCCAGATTAAGCACTCCGCCGGCCGACAGCACGGGATGGGATTGGCGGTGTTTAATGCGCTGTTCTTTATCCTGCTAGCGGTCTTGGGGTGCATCCTGTGTATCTCTCAGCTCCCCACGCTCTTCGGGCTATTCGTTCAGTTCGAATCTCACAGCCCCGCTGGTCGGGTAGCCGAATCGGGGCGAGCCCTGCTCGTACTCATCCCGCTGATGGTTGTGTTTACTTTGGCCGGCCTATGGTTTTCTTACACGATCTGCCGCCGCATCGTCCGCAAGACCTGGCGCAAGGCCAACGAGCCAGTGGGCATTGGGTTGTAGCCGCCGCGTCACACGCGGGCGGACGAACCGATATGCGCCAACTCAAATTCAAACGATTCGTCCGCGAGGGCGTGGCCCGGCGGCTACTCCACAATTCATGCTAAAATCCCTTTTTGCTTTACCAAACCTCGGCCCCCACCATGACCGCACCCGAAGACAAAAACATGGATGAACTCGTCGCACTCTGCAAGCGACGCGGATTCGTCTACCCCGCCTCCGAGATCTACGGCGGCCTCCGCGGCTTCTGGGACTACGGCCCGCTGGGCACCGCACTCAAAAACAACATCCGCGACTGGTGGTGGCGCTGCATGGTCGACTGCCCACCCATCGGCCCCGACGGGCAGCCCGTCTCCATCGTCGGCCTCGACTCGGCGATCATCCAGAACCCCAAGACGTGGGAACACTCCGGCCACGTCGGCGGGTTTAACGATCCGATGGTGGATGACAAGGAAACGAAACAGCGATTTCGAGCAGACAAAGCGTGGGTTGTTGGTTTCTATACCGAAGATCAAATGCGCAAGATGAAGGAGTTATCAGATGAACTCGCCAAATTTGGCGAAAAGATATCACTTGAGTCTGAGTTAAAGCAGGATGTTGAAGCACAGAAAAAACTAGTAGATGCTGTTGAAGATGCAGTTCAAGGATTAGATGACGAAGCACAGTCGCATGCTGATTTTTTCGGCAACATGATTGAGAAGTTTGAAGATACCCTCAATCAATACACAAGTATTCGAGATACAAACAAAGACGATCTTGACGCCATTACAGCAGAAATTAGTTCAGTTCAACGGCCCTCTTTTACTTACGCGGTTGAAGCAGATTCCGAAGAAGCTATCTATGCAAACTTAACGGAAATACTCCCGAAGCGAATCTTAAAGAAAACAAGTAATTACAAAAAAGTTGTTGCATGTTCGCAAGCAGAATTAAGAGAAGGCTGGCCAAGACTATCTCCTGCAACACAAGAAGAAACCCTTACCGAGCCCCGCGCCTTCAACCTCATGCTCGACACCTACCCCGGGCCGATCCGGGATGAGGAAAACAAGGCGTACCTCCGGCCCGAGACCGCGCAGGGCATCTTCCTCAACTTCAAAAACGTCATGGACACCATGCGCGTTAAGGTGCCCTTCGGCATCGCGCAGATCGGTAAGTCCTTCCGCAACGAAGTCACCCCCCGCAACTTCATCTTCCGCTCGCGTGAGTTCGAGCAGATGGAGATGGAGTTCTTCTGCCCGCCGGATGAGAGCCAGAAGTGGTACGAGTTCTGGCGGGACGAGCGCTTCAAGTGGTGGCTGTCGCTCGGCGTCGCAGAAGAAAACCTCATCCTCCGCGACCACGGAGACGACGAGCTGGCGCACTACTCCTCCGCCTGCGTCGATGTCGAATACAAGTACCCCTTCACCGCCCCCGGATATGGGGAATTGGAAGGTGTTGCGCATCGTGGTTGCTATGACCTCACCGCGCACAGCAAACATAAAGAAAAGAACCGCGACTCGAACACCAAGCTCGACTACTTCGACCAGGAGCTGCAGGTCCGCCTACAGAACGAAGGCGTCGACAAGGCGGAGATCAAAGAACGCTCGCGTTACGTGCCGCACGTCATCGAGCCGGCGTCCGGCTTGACCCGCGCGGTGCTTGTGCTCTTATGCGAGGCCTTCACCCCGACGCCCGACCGCGAGGGCAGCAAGTACATCCTCAGCTTCAAGCCCAAGTTCGCCCCGATCAAGGCCGGCATCTTCCCGCTGGTCAACAAGGACGGCATGCCCGAAGTGGCGACCAAGCTCTACAACCAGCTCCGCGAGAAGTACGTTGTCGAGTACGACGCGAAGGCCGCGATCGGCCGCCGTTACGCCCGGATGGACGAAATCGGCACGCCGTTCTGCTTCACCATCGACGGCGACACGCTGACCGATCAAACGGTCACCGTCCGTGATCGCGACACGCTGGCGCAGGAGCGGATCCATCTGGACAAGGTCGAGGCGTTTCTGGCCGAGAAGCTCGCCGAGTAGGCGGGCTTGTGGTTCGAGACCGCCTACGCTTGATGCAGCTATGCCGTGCGCTGTGACGAAGGCTTTGGATCGAAAGCCGTTTCTTTTTTGCCCAGATTAACTTTTATCGCCAATTTGCCTAACCGTTACAGGCGTTCGTTGGCGGTTTTGACTTGACCTTTTTTCGGCCGCTTTCCGGCTTGTCGGCGTGAGGGTGGTATCTTTAGGCCGGATACTGCTAACCCATAAACGACTAGGGGAGAAAATTGATGAAGATCCGTACCGCTATCGCTGCATGTTCAATCGCTGGATTCGCGGGCTATGCCGCCGCGGGCAGCGCGGCGCTTGACCTGTCTTCTTACAACCACGGCCAGATCCTGAGCGGCAGCAACCTGGGCGGGGTGACGGTTGACGCGGACAACTATCACAACAACGCGGACTACCTGGTGATCTTTGACACCACCGAGCGTGGCACCCGAGACGGTGACCTGCAAGGACCCAGCCCGCTCAACGGTGGCTGGTCAACGGGTAACCTTGCGGCCGGGAACACCATCGTCGGGAACATCCTGATTATCCAGGAGGTTGACAGCAATTTCGCGGGCTATACCGATGCTTCGATGAATCAGGTCCTGCGTCCCGACGACGAGGGACGGCGTTCGGGCGGCAGCCAAACCGGTGCCGGGGAGATCACCTTCTCGTTTGATCAGCAGATGCAGTCGTTCGGCTTCACGCTGATCGACGTCGAAGAGACCGGCGAGTTTAATGATAAGACGGGGTTCTTCGCGACGTTCAGCGGCGGGGGTGTCACCAGCACGGTCTCCTTTGCCGACTTCCTTGATTCTTCCAGCAGTTTCTACGACCCGACGGTCGCCTTCGGTAATAACTCGGCGAACCGGATCAAGGACATCACGGCCGAGCAGCTCGGCCTGTCCTCTTTCGATCAGGTCACGATCAACCTTGGCGGTTCGGCCGGGGTAGGCGAGGTGCAGTACACCGCCGTTCCCACGCCGGGCGCCGCGGCGGGGGGGCTGGTTCTGCTCGGCCTGATCGCGGCCCGCCGGCGTCGCCGGGTCAGGGATTGAGCTTTTTGCCATGATTTGATGACCCGCGCCTCTTTCCGCGGCAATTGGGAGGAGACAACCCCGGCCAACCTTATCGCCGGGGTTTTTTCATGCGCGGGGGTAGCGGGGTGCAATGCGGCTTTGTCCGGATACGTCTATGCTGAGGTAGGCATTACACTGGGTTTGGTCCACGCGTACATCCTCCGGAGTCCGCCATGCATGCTCGATGGTTCACGGTGCTGTTGGCCGGTTTGTTGCTGATGTCTTTGGGCGGCTGCAAGGGCCGAGGCGGCATCTTCGACCGCTCGGCCGATTGGGAGAAGGCGTACTACCGCAGCGGCCAACGCGTCGTGATCGACCGCTACGAGATCGATGTCCGCAACGACCGGGCGTTGACCAAGGTATTCACCTATCGGGATCAGGACGCGGTGATCTCGGCCCAGGGCGCGGGTATGCTGAGCACGCTCGAGGGGGTCGAGGTCTTCCCGGTCCGCGGGCGGATTCACGAGGCGATGCGCGGCGTCACGACCCAGTCGACCCTGCGACGGACCCAGCAGTACAGCTTTGACCTGAGCAACGAGCGTTGGGCCTACACCGTGCCCCTGCCGCGCGGGACGGATGGGTATCTCACCGCGACCCCGCCCTGCTCAAGCGAGCTGTCCACGCTCCAGGACCTTGAACTCGTGCTTGGCCCAGCGGTCGGCTTCGAGGAGGGCATCGAGCTGAAGACGTTGCTGGCGGCGTGTGACCAGGCGGGTCAGAAGCTGGACCAGCCCCTGGCGCGTTTCGACCTGTTCCTGGCCAACGGCCAGTCCGTGGTGATCCGCACCGCGCCGGTCGCGGGCGGCCGCTCGCCGTTGACGTTTGATCGGGACGGTCAGACGTACGAGACGGTGTTCGTGGTCAGCTACGTGAAGGTGCGGCAGTACCCGCCGCCGCTGCGCAAGTACCTGCGGTTCTGGTAGGTGGGCCGGTGGGTCGGGCCCTGGCGGATTGCATACGGGCGGGGGGTTCTTAGAATGCTTGGCTCGCACCCGACCCCATGACCCGCAGGAACGCAGCGCGATGAAAGCCAACGACCTCAAGCCCGGGATGGCCATCAATCAGGACGGCCAGCTCTGGGTCGTGACCAAGACCGAACACGTCAAGCCCGGCAAGGGCGGGGCGTTTGTCCAGGCCAAGATCAAGTCGATGAAGTACGGCAGCGTGCAGGAAAAACGCTACCGCTCGACCGACGAGGTCGATCAGGTCAACCTCGATCGTCGGGAGATGGAGTACCTGTACAGCGACGGCTCGGGCGCGGTGTTCATGGACAGCGAGAGCTACGAGCAGACGACGCTGAGCGAGGCCGTGCTGGGCGACGGGCTGAAGTACCTCAAGCCGAACGAGACGATCCTGGGCCTGCACCACGAGGGCACGCCGATTTCGATCGAGTTGCCCCAGGTGGTGGAGCTGGAGGTGACCGACGCGCCGCCGGGGGTGAAGAACGCGACGGCGACGAGCGTGATGAAGGAAGCGACCACCGAGACCGGCTTGGTGGTCAAGGTGCCCGAGTTCATCAACATCGGTGATGTGATCCGGGTCAACACCGACACGGGCGAGTACCAGTCGCGCGCCTGATTGACCGTGCCGGGGTGTGGCGGGCGGTTTCAGTTTGATGCGGATCATGCTGGTGCGTTGCCGCCCAACGATTCACCGCGAGGTTGAGCCTGCCCTGCGGCTTGTCATGGCTCGGTGTGATCAGGGGGCTTCGTTCTTCGATCCGCGATGAGGTCAGGTAGGCGCTGAGCCGGGGCCGGCGGCCGGTGAGGCCGTGCTCGTGCTTCTGCCGTTCGGACCGGCTCCATCTGCCTGGCGTGGGTCTGATACGGCGCAAGCCCGCCTCCTTCAATCCCTGGTGGGGTAAGCCTGATGGGTACGCTTGCCGAGGACAGCTCCGGTGTGTGCGGTTTGGGCATACCGGTCTCCGTCGGCCCGGCTTATCCTCCGTTGAGGAATCTCGCGGGCTAGGTCTTCGGCGGCCGGTCCGTGCTCAGGCCAGGTCGAGCATGATGCGGTCGATGGCTTGATCCAGTTTTTGATCCGTTTCGTATCGGCCATTGGCGATGTCTCGGCGGATCAGCCGGACACGGTAGCTGCCGCCCGAAAGGTTGACGACCCGCGTGGGTTGCTGGCTCGGGGTGACCCGTACCGTCGCGGGGTAGGGCTTTGCGTAGGGTATCGATCGATTCAGAGAAGTGTATGGGGACATGCAGACTCCATTCCGCAGGACATTTCCGGCCGTACCACACGGCCGGAGAACCCCTTAGCCCGAATCTGGAAGTTTGGGCAGCCCGAATCATTGTCATCCTTAACCTGACTGACCTCGATCAGCTGGTTTGATCACCGGCCATCCCTTGCTTGAGTGCTTGAACGCTTATGCAGGGTGAGGTTGTTAGATAGCCGTTCAAATGACAGACGTGACATCGTCATGGATGTTGAACGCCCGTTAATTTTTGGATGAATTGAACGGTTTGGCGTGAACCTCGATCAGTCACGGGCCAGCATGACCAGCCGGGCGAGTTCGGCCGGGGTCTGCGCGTTCATTTTGGTCATCACGCGGCTGCGGTGGATCTTGATGGTCTTGATGCTTCGGCTGAAATCGGACGCGATCTCTTTGTTGGTCTTGCCGGCCATGATTGCGTCGAGCACCTCGGACTCGCGGGCGGTCAGGGTGGCCAGTCGTTGGCGGAGCTCGCTTTTTTCCTGACCCGTCTCCTGCCGCTCGGCGTTGAGGGCCAGCGCGCGGTCCAGCGCGTCGATCAGCCGGTCTTCGGTGATATCGTCTTTGACCAGGTAATCATCTGCACCGGCGCGGGTGATACGGGCGGCGACATACTCGTCGCCTTGGCCGGTCAGGACCACGATCGGCCAGCCGACGCCCAGGCTTCGGAGCCGTTCGATGAGATCGACCCCGTTGGTATCTCCCAAGCGGTAGTCCATAAAGACCACGCTGGGCGATAGGCTCGGGTAGTTCTGGATGACCTCGTCACCGCTACCGCAGCGCGTGATGTCGAAGTTCAGGCCCTCGATGGCGTTGAGCTTGAGTTCGAACAGTTCCGCGTGTGCATCGTTGTCTTCGACCAGCAGGACAGATAACACCGTTGATCTCCGATACCCCGTGCCCCCACGGGGTTTGGCATACGACATTGGCCCTATGCCATATATGTGATGACTAGATCATAATTGTTCAATATGCCCTTGTCACGCCGACCGGCTGATCTGGTTAGCACGCGGGCCCGCATCTCACGGGTCGGCGGGTGGTATGATGGCAGGTGGATGGTTGTTTTATGATAGATTTTTCGTTGTCACTCTGCCGCGGATTGATTGTGCCCGGGTTCTTCGTTGCGTCGGTGTTTCTTCCCGCGTGCTCGGCCACAACGCCCGAACGTGACGGGCCTTCAGCCGGCACGCACCGGGTCGAGGTTGATCCCCCAGGCCCCTGGACCCCCGAGCCTCGTGAGGCGGCCGCCTTGCCTCTGAATATTCCTACGGATCAACCGCTCGTTGTACCCGGGCAGGTCGCGGCGGTGGTTGGCGAAAACCCTGCTTTCATCTTGAGGCCGATGCCGCAGCGCATCCGGCCCGGCGAGGCCTCGATCCTGCCCCTGCCGGCAACGACCGCAATCGCGCAGGAAGCGCGGCGGACCGCTCCCGCTGCGGGGGCCCAGCGGTCCGAGATCCTGCCCCGAGAGGAAGCACGCCCCGAATCGCTCCACCGCGCCTGGCAGGCCGGCAGCCCATACAACCAGCGCTATCAGGCGGACCAAGCCGAGACTTTCTCCGCCGTGGTCGAGGCGGTCCAGACGTTTGTCCCTGCCGACGGTGCCGAGCCGGGCCTATTGTTGCGGGTCATCGTCGGTGGGCAGGAGCGGTTGATCCATGTTGCCCCGCTACGCAGCCTGCGCGAGCAGGGCACCCGGTTCAACTATCGCGACTCGATCACCGTGCGCGCCAGTCCCACGCAGGTGTCCGGCCAGACGGTCTACCTGGCCCAGACCATTTCGCGCGGCGCGTCCGTTTTTGAGTTCCGTGAGGCCCAGACCGGCCGACCACTCTGGGGCACCCCGGCGACGCCCTGAAGCGCTGCCAGCTATCAAACAAAGACCGACGCGCCTGAAAGCCCAGGCGCGCCGGTGGGCACGGTCATGATTGATGGCAAGGGCTCGTTGAGCCGCTGGGCCTGATAGCTTCAGTCCGGTGCGCGGACTTGACGCTGGCTTACGGCCAGGGCCTTGCCCCCGATGTGACGTACCGCGACCTGGGTCCCAACCTGTAGCACGGTTTGCTGGTCCGAGTACGCGCCGTTGTATCGGTACCGGGTCTCTTGCGTCACCGTGATGGTGGTGGGCTGATCGCCGGGGTTGATCTGGATCTCGAAGGTCTGTGCCTGGATGTCAACGGTGCTGATCTGACCGGTGATGATCACGTATTCCGGAGGGGACTGGGGGTTGTCATCGTCTGGCACACTCGGGCCGTCGGGGGGCTGGGCTGCGCCTACGATCGCCAGCACACCGATCACCCCGATCGCGGTCAAAAGCCTGGTTATCGGGTCAAACATCTCGAACTCCTTTCGATAACTGACGGATCCTCCGTCAGGTTGGCTGGCCCGGTAGCACGACGCCGTATTCCCCGAGCCTATCCTTGATTAAGCAAGGACTTTACCGGGTCTGAATGAAGCCGGGATAAGAACGACATGAGGGCTTATTTACCCCGGTGTGATTGCATTTTGTGACGGCGTGAGGGGGATGATCGCGGTGAAGCAGCAGCCGTGGGGCTCGACGTTTTCGACGCTGAGGCTGCCTTCGTGGAGTTTGGCGACGGCCTGGGCGATGGCCAGCCCCAGCCCGCTGCCGTACCGACCCGCCGGGTCCCGGGCCTGCTCGAAGCGGTTAAAGATTCGGCCGATCGCTTGCTCAGAGATGCCCGGCCCCTGGTCGCGCACCCGCATCGCCGCGGCATCACCGGATCGGCCTACGCTGACCTTGACCCGGTCGCCGGGCTTGCTCACTGAGACCGCGTTGCGGATCAGGTTGGAGAGCATCGACGTGACCAGGTCCGGGTCGCCGAAAAACATCATCTCGCTGTCGTCCCAGCCCGCGGCCCCGGGCCCCTCCGGGCCATCCGAGAGCGACGCCTCGGCGATCTCGTCCGGCGACTGCTCGATGTTCAACTCGAGCGTGACGCCGTCCTCCCGGGCAAGGGGCTGGTTATGGCCCACCGCGGCGACGACGACATCGTAGACCGACGCGTCGCGCGCGCTGGCCAGGTCGCGGTTCGCGTCCGCCCGCGCCAGCGCCAGCAGGCTCTCCACTAGCCGGGCCAGGTGACCCATCTCCTCCGCCACACTGCGTGCAAACGCCTGCGTCCCCGGGTCTGTCTTCCGGCTGATCTGCAAAACCTGGGCCTGGCTGAGCACAACCGACAGTGGCGTCTTCAGCTCGTGCGACACATCATGGATAAAGCCTTCTCGGGCTTTTAGCCCCGCCTCCACCCGCTGGAGCAGCAGGTTCAGGTCATCGACCAGCCGGGTGATCTCGACATCACCGCTCGGCGGGTCGATGCGGTATTGCGATAACTCATCCACCGTCACCGCCCGCACCGCGTCGGATACCTGGCCGAACCGTTTCATGGCCCGGCCCGAGGCAAACCACGACGCGATCGCCGCCGCCAATAGCCCCAGCCCCAGCCCCGACCACGCCAGGTCGTTGATCAGCTCCAGCGGCTGGGCGACCGGCTCCAGAGAAGTCGCCACCTGCACCAGCTTCGGCTCCAGGCCCGGCGACTCGAACCGCAAGGTCACCATCCGGTACGCGTCGGTTCCCGATGCGGTACCGGTCAGATCCTTCCACGGGATGGTCGAGAGGACCTCACCGCCGTCCAGGGTCCGTGACTCGACCTCCCCCGCATGACCGGGCATCGGCAAGGACCGCGCACCCAACGACTTGCTCCGCGCCACGACCCGCCCCTCCCCGTCGCGCACCTGCACCAGGAACGCCCGGAAATAAATCGCCTGTGATTCCGCCTCGACCGCCTCACCCAACGCCTCGGGCGAGAACGGGTCGGCGCTCTGCACCATGACCGCCACCATCTGCCGAACCCGGTCCTGCAGCTGCTCGTCGAAGGACCGATTGACCGCACCCTGCGCCAGCGACAACCCGACCAGCACCACCACCGTAAACACCGCCCCGAAGGCCAGCACGAACACCGCCATCAGCTTGAACCGCATCGATCGGTGGGGCGGGGCCCACACCGGCCTAGGCCTCCCCATCGGGCGGGCTGCCAAAACGGTAACCGGCCCCGACGACGGTATGGATCAAAGGTTGATCAAACGGCTTGTCCAGCTTCCGCCGCAGGTTGCTGATGTACACATCAATCACGTTCGAGAACGGGTCGAAGTTCATGTCCCAGACCCGCTGGCCGATCGTCGCCCGGGTCAGCACCCTATCGGGGTGACGCATCAGGTACTCCAGCAGCGCAAACTCGCGCTGGGTCAGCCGGACCGCCTGGCCTTGACGCACGGCAGAACGCTTGCCCAGGCTCAGCTCCAGGTCTTCGTACCGCAGCACCGCCGCCTCGATGTCGGTATTGCGCCGCATCAACGCACGAAGCCGGGCAACTAATTCGTCAAAGTCGAAGGGCTTGACCAGGTAATCGTCCGCCCCCGAGTCCAGCCCCGAGACCTTGTCACTCGTGCCCGACAGTGCGGTGAGCATCAGGATCGGGGTCTTGATCCCCCGGCGGCGCAGGTTCTTACAAACCGCCAGCCCGTCCTGGTCCGGCAGCATCAGGTCGAGTACCAGACAGTCGTAGCTGTTGTTCGCCGCCATCTCCTCGCCGTCGAACCCGCTGTGGCTGACATCCACGGCAAAGCCGTGCTCGGAAAGCCCCATCTCCAGGGCCCCGGCCATCTTCGGACTGTCTTCGACGACGAGGATCCGCATCGGTGGGGTTCTCCAGAGCAACGATGATAGCGGGGCGGCGTTCAGGCGTCAGCCATCAGCCTCAAGCCCGATACCATCCGCTGAGAGCTCCTCACGCCCCGATGATCTTGATCAGCGCCCGCTTCTTGCGCCGCCCGTCGAACTCGGCGTAGAAGACCTGCTCCCAAGGCCCGAAGTCCAGTTCACCATCGGAGATCGCGATGGTCACCGACCGCCCCATGACCTGTCGTTTCATGTGGGCGTCCGCGTTGTCCTCGCCCGTGCGGTTATGGCGATAGCCCCCGCCCCCGGAAGCTCCCCCGGAAGCCGGGTCGCGGCCCGCGTTGAAGGGCGCGAGTTTTTCGAGCCAGTCGTCGTAGTCCGCGATCAGGCCCGGCTCGTCATCGTTGATGTAGACGCTCGCGGTGATGTGCATCGCATTGACCAGGCACAGCCCATGCTGCACCCCCGAGGCGGTGACCGCGTCCCGCACCTCGGGGGTGATGTTGATGTAGCCCCGCCGGTCGGGCGTGTTGAACCAGAGCTCTTGTCGGTGGTGTTTCATGGCTGGAGTCTAGCGGGCGGGTGCAGTGGAAGGTCCGAGCGGATGAAAAAGCCCGCAGCAAGTTCACTGCGGGCCTGAGAATGCTGACTTATTGACCGTTGGCTGTGATTACATCTCCGATCCCGGGGCCTCGGTGACGTGATCCTCGGTCGTCTCGGGATCGTCCTTGAGCAGCTCGATCGGCTTGTAGCCACCGATGCTGCGGAAGTAGATCGCGATCGCGGCGAAGCAGACGACCAGGATGCCGGGGAAGATCGCGGCGAAGACAAGGACGTCTCGGCCGGCGGCAACAGTCAGTTCACCGTGCTTGGCGACGGCATCATCCATCGATTTGAGCCCGTCTTGGCTTACCTCGGGCAACGCTTCTTTGAGCGCGGCGAGGGCGGCCTGTTTCTCTTCTTCGTTCTCGATCTCTTCAACGTTGGCCTTGACCAACTGATAGGTCTTGATCGCTTCGATATCGATCTGGGTGATACCAAGTTCCGTCCAGCCGGCCGTAACTTCTTCGTCCTTGGCCTGCTCGTCCAGAGCCTCTTTGGCCTCGCCAACTGCGGTGGTCAGGCCTTCGTTACCCTCGATCGAAGGCGCGAGTGCGGCGATGACGGCTTCGCCTCCACCGGCGATCTTCGTCGCCCCGTAGACCGGGAACGCACTCTGGTCGATCACATCATTCACCATCCAGAGGTAAGGCGAACCGGTGGTGGTGACCTCGACGAATTCCTTGGGCTGGGTTTCTTCGCTCTGGTTGTAGACCGACTTATCCCGGGCCACGCCGAGGATCGGGTTGCCGACGATACCCAGTGAGAGCAGCGCCATCGCAGAGACGAGGTTCAGGGTCAACGCCCCGCCGCGCGGGAAGCGTTCGGCCACAAAGCCGAGGATGCAGGGCCAGTAGTAGGTCTGGCCGACGGCGTAAATGAAGAAGGCAACAAAGATTGCGATGCCGGCCGCGTTCGTGCCCAGCCAGTACAGGCCGACGGCCGAGAGCACGCCGCTGGTCGCCATGAGCATCGGCGGGTTGAAGAACCGCAGTACGCCGCCGGCGAACATACGCAGCAGGAACATGACACCCGCGGAGAAGACGATCGCCCAGACGGCGTACTCGCCGAGCACCGGGTTCATCAGTTCCTTGATCCAGCCGTCGGTCGAAAGTTCCGCCGTCGCGACGGGGATCATCAGCAGGCAGAGCAGGAAGAACAGCGGCTTACCAAACGACTTGACGTAGAGGCCGAACGCGCCGCCGATGGCGATGCCCGCGAGCAGGGCGCTGAAGAACCACGTGCTCGCGCCGGGGAGCGGGAAGAGGCCGAAAATCCCTGAGAGTACGCCGCCGATCTGGTAGACCAGCATGAAGCCGGCCAGCGCCATCCCAAAGAACCCAACCTCTTTGAGCATGTCCATGAAGGGGACGCCGGCCTGCACACGTTCGTCAACCGGGAACTTAGCGGGAATATGCATGAGCCCGAACGCGACGGCGGGAATAAGGATCCACAGTGAGTGGATGCGCCAGTCCAATCCGCCGGTAACCTCGTCCGCGCCGATGACCAGCAGCGTTCCGCCGACGACGCCCGCGGGCCAAGCGGCGTGCAGGATCGTAAGCATCTTGGTTTTGGTCTTGGGATAAGCTGCGGCACAGGCGGGGTTGATGACCGCTTCAACGATACCGTGGCCCAAGCCGATGGAGATCGCCGAGAGCAGCAGCATCTCGTAGCTGGTTGCAAAATAGGTGCCCAGCCCCGAGGCGATCATTAGTGCAGCGGCGCCGAACATCGGCCAGCGGTAGCCGGTCTTATCGACGACCAGGCTGAAGAGGATCATCGTGATCGCGATGGGCCAGAAGCACGAGCCGATGATGTTGCCGATCTCTTGGCCGGTCAACCCGAATTCTTCTCCGTATTCCCCCATCTTGGCGATGCGGAACGCGAAATTGACGCCGCACGCGGCGAGCGCGAGGAAGCTTGCCCAGAACAAGATACTTTTCTGGGTGTTGGTAAGGGTCTGTTCCATAAGCAGGCTCCGGGGATGGAATATTGGGTAGGCCGAAAAAAGATGATGAACCGAGACGCTTAGGCCTCAGGATACCGCGCGTGAAAGTGCCGGTTTTGCCGAACCAGAAAAGCCATAAATGTAGGCCGTGCTTGTGGCTATGTCAAGATTTCTGGTCGTTTATCCGGGCCAAGGCAACACGCGATTTCAGCGGCCTGATTGCCTGATCTAACGCATGATCTACGCCTCACCCGTCCGGATTTCACCTGCAGTTCGTCGCACGGATCTTGCGGAAAAGGATTGATCGGGCGTCGTTGATTTTTCCACATTATCATGCGACCCCTGATTTCGGACCCTGACCATACGCCCCAAGCGAGGAAACTCACCATGGCCAAGCACGACCCGTTTACCCCCTCACCCGCCGACCGGTTCACCTTCGGGCTCTGGACGGTGGGCAACCCCGGGGCCGACCCGTTCGGCGGGCCGGTGCGCGGCAGGCTGTCCCCGGCCGAGATCGTGTACCTGCTCGGCGAGGCCGGCGGGGTCTACGGCGTGAACTTCCACGACAACGACCTGATCCCGATCGACGCCACCGAGGCCGAAGAAGCCCAGATCAAGAAGGACTTCAAGAAGGCATTGCGGCAGACCAAGATCAAGGTCCCGATGGCGACGACCAACCTGTTCTCCGACCCGGTGTTCAAGGACGGTGCCTTTACCAGCAACGACGCGGACGTCCGTGCCTACGCGATCCAGAAGACGATGAAGGCGATGAAGCTGGGCAAGGCGTTTGGCGCGAAGACCTACGTCTTCTGGGGCGGCCGGGAGGGCACGGAGAGCGATGCCACGAAAGACCCCGTCGAAGCAGTGAAGCGTTTCCGGGGGGCGATCGACTTTCTCTGCGACTACTCGATCAGTGAGAAGATGGGCTACAAGTTCGCCTTCGAGGCCAAGCCCAACGAGCCGCGCGGCGACATGTACTTCTCCGTGACCGGCTCGTACCTGGCGATCATCCCGACGCTCAAGCACCCGGCGATGTGCGGCGTGAACCCCGAGTTCGCCCACGAGACGATGGCCGGGCTCAACTTCACCCACCACGTCGCCCAGGCGCTGGAGGCGGGCAAGCTGTTCCATATCGATCTGAACGACCAGGTCATGGGCCGGTACGACCAGGACTTCCGCTTCGGCTCGTCGAGCTACAAGGCCGCGTTCTTCCTGGTCAAGCTGCTGACGGACTACGGCTACAAGGGCATGAAGCACTTCGACAGCCACGCCTACCGCCAGTCGGACCGCAAGGACGTGATCGAGTTCGCCCGCGGGTCGATGCGCAGCTGGAAGGTCCTGGAGAGCAAGGTCGAGAAGTTCAACAAGGACCGCAAGATCCAGTCGCTGCTCAAGAAGATCAATCGTGAGAACGCACAGGTCAGCAAGCTCACCAGGAAGTTCAGTAAGACCAACGCCAAGGCCCTGCTCGAAGCGGACCTGGACCGTATCAAGCTGGCCGCCCGTCCGCTGCCTTACGAGGAACTCGACCAGCTCGTGTTTGACCTGATCATGGGCGTCAGGTAGGACGGGCGTGGCGAGGAATATCATGCACGTCGACGCTGAGTTACGAAGCGTCGGGTATCGGTGCTAGACTGTCGGGCGATGCACCTGCGCCCCGCAACGACCGACGATGCCGAGCCGATCGGCGCGATCTACAACGACGCGATCGCCCATTCCACCGCGATCCTCTGGCACGAGCCCAAGCCCGTGTCGCTCTGGCGTGATCGGCTGACCGATCGGCCGGCCCGTTACCCGGTGATCGTGGCGACCGAGGAGGCCGGCGGCGTGGTTGGTTTTGCGGCGCTGGGGCCTTATGACGATAAGTGCGGGTACGACGCCGTCGCAGAGCTGTCGGTTTATCTCGTCGAGCACGTCCGTGGCCAGGGTCTGGGCCGGCGGCTCTCCGAAGCCGTGATCAAAGAGGGCCGGGCGGCAGGCCTGCGCCATGTCTTGTCGCGTGTCACCGCCGGTAATGATGCAAGCTTCAGGCTGCACGACGAGCTGGGCTTCCGCCACGCCGGGACGCTCGAACAACTCGGCGAGAAGTTCGGCCAACGCCACGATGTCCTGCTGTACCAGCTTCGATTAGCGGAGTAACGGCGAGCCGGGACCTGTGGTCCCGGTCTGCGGTGAGGCTGAGAAGGCGATGCAACTTCGGCACAGACCGGCGGCACAGCCGCCGGCTCGCGTTCAATCGCCCGCGCCGGTACCTTCGCCACCGTTCTTCATCAGCTCGCGCATCACCATGGTTGCGTACGCCCCGCGCGGCAGCTCGAATGACACCCTGACGTAGGCCCCGTGCTCGTCCACCCCGCCGGAGAGGTCGGGGTCCTTCATGACGATACGCAAGGGCCGGCGTCGTCCCTCCGCCGCGTGTTCCGGGTCGCCCGGGGGGCCGGCGAGCTGGTCTTCTGTGATGCCCGATGCCTCCAGCTTGGCCCGCTCGATCTCGCCGGTCTCGCCGGTCGCACGCGGCATCTCGACTCCCCACAATGGACCGGACGGCGAGACCTCAAACCCCTCCACGCGTCCGCCGGGGGCGTTGTCCTGCGATGCGGCCTCGTCGTCAACCACAAACACCGATCGGTTGTCGTGCTTCCACGCCAGGTCGCCGAGTAGCAGCCGATCGAAGCTCCCGCCGCGCAGGCGCCGGTCCAGTACCTGATTGAAGACGTCCGACTGCCAGGCCGAGACGAGGAACCTGCGCTGGGCCGGGTCGATGGCGCGGACGGCGTCCCGGCCACGCTTGCCCTGACGGAGCGCGTCGAGCGCTTGTCGGTCGTACCGCAAGACCTTGGGCCAGACCTCGAGCGCCTCGGTGTAGCGGCCGGCCCGGTAGTGGCCCCGCCCGGCGCGGATGAACTCGGACTCGGTCGGGTAGTCCGAGCCCAGCAGCTCATCGAGCACCGCTTCGTATTCGCCCCGCAGCAGAAGCCGGCCCATGCGGTGCGAGTTCTGCCGGTAGCCGAAGCGCTGATCGCCGATGTAGTTGGGCACGCCGGACTTGGTGAGCAGGTCGAGGATGGGCTTGGCGCGGACCACGGCCGTGGGATCGACCTCCCGCACGCGCAGCACGAAGCGGTTACCGCCGTGGTGCCCCCGGCGGAGCTTGTTGCCGTGACGCTCGGCCCAAAGGGCGTTGATCTTTGGGTCGTCCTTGAGCCGATCCATCGATGCGGCGATATCGTCGTTCGTAGCCTGGGGGACCCAGAGCGACAGGTGCTGCCGGGTGACGGCGTGCTTGTCTTTCAGCCCGGCATAGCCGATGTTCCGCTTGTTCATCCGGAAGTACTTCGCGACCCGGCGGACCGCCTCGATGGTCGTCAGGCCCCGCTTCTCGATGTAGAGGTACAGGTGCTCGCCCTCCCCGGAGGGCTCGTAGAGCGGCTGTTCTTCGACCAGGAAGTCCTCGGGCCGCTGCTTGAGCACCCCACCGATGCCGGGCAGGTCGGGAGAGAGGTACGTAAGTGAGTCTGTAAGAGGCATGGGATGGCGCTGTGAGTTGGCAGTCTAGTCTGAATTCACTTGCTGCCGACGTCGCAGCTCAGTCAATAAGGCCAGGCGTTTTTTCTCAAACACAGCAGCAGATGGATTTGTCCACGGTTGCATCTCATCTGACATGATTGTCCAGGTTTCAAGAGACACGCCAAATTCTTTTTCTGCAACGGCTAAAGCTTCATCTATTGATCTGATCCCTCCCCGCGCCATCCTGACCTGCCAATCATCATTGCAGTAGCAGACGGCAAATAACTCTGACCGGGTACGGGGCACGTAGTCCAGTCGAACGCCCTTCTGGGGTTCAAATGCAACCACAAAGCCGTTGTTGCGATAGCGTGCTTTAGGCGTTTGCATTCCTAAGAAAACCCGCTCTTTATCGTGAACAATCAATCCTCCGGTGCCCCATCCGCGAGCATATCGCGGAAGGCTTTGAGCAGGCGATTCGTGATCGGGCCGGGCCTGCCCTCGTTTTCGTCGTAGCCGATCTTTCGACCGTCGATCTCGGTCACGGCGATGACCTCCGCGCCGGTGCCGGTGAGCAGCATCTCCTCGGCGGTGTAGAGGTCGTGCTTGGTCAGGTCCGTTTCGTGGACCTCGAATCCCTCCTCGCGCGCCAGGTCGATGACCAGGTTGCGGGTGATGCCTTCCAAGATGCCGGCGTGCAGGGGCGGGGTCAGCAGCCTGCCACGCTTGGCGATGAACAGGTTGTCGCCGGTGCATTCGGCGACGTTGCCCTGGGTATTGAGCATGACCGCTTCGAGGCAGCCGGCGTCGATCGCCTCGATCTTGGCGAGGATGTTGTTGAGGTAGTTGTTGCTCTTGATGCGCGGCGAGAGCGCGGCGGGGTGGTTGCGGATCACCGAGCTGGTGATGATCTTCATCCCCTGGTCGTAGAGCTCCTGGGGGTACATCTTGAGGTTGCAGGTGATGATGAAGACGCTGGGCGTGGGCGAGAGGAAGGGGTTGAGCCCCATCGACCCGACCCCGCGGGTGGCGCACAGCCGGATGTAGCCGTCGGACCGGCCGTTGGCTTGCAGGGTCTGGCGGATCGCGGCGGCGAGTTCGGCCTCGGGATAGGGCAGGTCGAGGCGGATGGCCTTGGCCGACTCGTAGAAGCGCGCGAGGTGCGAGTGGAGCTTGAGGATCCGATCGGAGTAGGCGCGGATCCCTTCGAAGACTCCGTCGCCGTAGAGCACGCCGTGGTCCATGACCGAGATATTGGCGTGGGCCGCGGGGACGAGTTGCCCGTCCAGCCAGACCTGGCCCAGCTCGGCGAGCGGGGTGGAGTTGAGTGTCACGGCCGGGGCGGTAGGGGAAGTCGATGTCACTGCGGTCGCTCCTTGGTTGGAAGGGCGATTATAGCGCGTGATGTCCCGTGACGGGTAAGGGGGCCGACCCGTCGCGTCACTCATCCCCTGGTCTCAAACGTGATTCAACCTTACTGCACCAGGGCGACGGTGTGGATCGGCCCCTTGGAGACCACGACCCCGCCGGGCGCCTCCATGGTCAGGGCGAAGAGCGCCGGCTGATTAGCGGTGATCTTCGCGGCCACGGGGATGTAGACCGTGCCATCACGATCGACATTGAATACCCCGCCGTCGATGCGGTCGGTGGTTTCCTCGCCCCGGGTGGCGTCAACGATCCAGAGCTGGTACTGCTCCTGCTCCGGCTTGTTGACCGGCAGGCCGGCGAGCTTGAGGTAGCCGGTCTGGGTCTCGGGGTCGAAGACGACCTCGCCCGAGCAGTTGGCGAAGCGTTCTTCGCCGGGGGCTAGGCCGAGGCTGCCGTCGTTGTAGCCCCAAGGTGCAGAAACAACGCCCTCCTTTTCCCGCATCTCGGCGTAGGCTTGGGCCAGGTTGGTACGGCCGTCAACTTGATCGGCAATAGCCGGGGCTGGGACCTCAACCTCCACGACCTTCTCAACCTCAACAACCTCCGTCGGCGGATTGATCAACACAAACGCCAGCCCAATCACCGCCGCGGCGGCAAAGTACCAGCCCAACGCCAGTGGCGAATTCCAGGGCGAGGGATTGGAGAAGCGATCAGATTGTGTCGGCGCGTCAGCCAACTTGAGCGCACGGGTCGATGCTGCGGCCTGATCGGCCAGAGGCTTGCTGAGGTACGGCGTCGCCGAGGCGATCAACTGATCGCGAAGGCCGGCCGGGAGTGACTCGTTGACCTGGTTTGCCAACAGCGCCACATCCACCGCCGCGGCCGAAAGCTCGAACCGCTCCATCTCGTCGCGGGCCTGGTCGCTGTCGCGCAGCATCCGGTCGAGTGTCGCCTGGTCCTGCGGTGACAGGCCCTCGGTCACGGCGTCGGCCATGAGCTGCAGGTGGTCGGTATTCGTGGGGTCAAACGTGCTCATCGTTATCGCGTGCTCTTGGTCACCCCCAAGGCTTCACGGACTTTGATCAACCCCCGCCGGATGTGGGTCTTCACGGTGCCCAGCGGCAGGTCGGTCTTCTCGGCGATCTCGGCGTGGGTCATGCCCTCCATCAGGGAATGCCGGATCAGATCGGGCTGGGGCGGGTCGAGCGAGTCGACCGCATCTAGCACCCGTCTAACTTCTTCTTCGCGTTCCAGGGCCGTCTCGGATTCACCTTTAGCCCTATTTTCTGGTTCGGGTGCCCCTTCGAGGGGCTGGGCGGCGATCCGGCGTCCAACTTTTCGCAGCCGATCGATCATCCGCCGGCGGGCGATCATGGCGACAAAGGTCGTTTCGGAGGCTGTGCCCGGATCGAAACGCCCCGCGTTCTTCCAGAGGGCGATGAAGCTGTCTTGGACGGCGTCCTCCGCCTCGTCGCGGTCCCGGAAGTATTTCCGGGCCAGGCTCCAAACCAGCCCGCTGTACTGATCCACGACGGCCGCGGCGGCGGTGGGTTCGCCGGCGGCTACGCGGTGCAGGAGGCTGTCGGGTTCGGTCATGGTCAGGCTGCGGGCGGCTTGGCCGTTGGAGGCGTAGAGCGTACGCGACGGACCATTAGAATAGCCGAGAAATTCCGCTTGGGTAGCCCCGAGCGGGACGAGGGCCTGGCTTGACGAGTCGATGCTGGCCAACTCAGCCCCTCCTTTCTCAGCTGGGTACGTATCAGACCGGGACGAACACTCATCCATCGGCGGGCCCAAACCATCATGAGCCGGTACAAAAAACCGGCCCGCAGAACTAACCGCAGGCCGGCGGGGGGTTGGGGCGTCGCTTAGTCCTTGGGCAGGATGACCTTGTTGATCACGTGGATCACGCCGTTGGTTGAGTCGATGTCGGTCGCAACGATCTCGGCGTCATCGACGTAGGCCTTACCGTCTTTAACGGTAATGGTCACGTCCGAACCTTGTACGGTCGTCGCTTCGCCGGCGGCCAGGGCGTCCACGGCGTAGACCCGACCGGGGACGACGTGGTAGGTCAGCACAGCGATCAGGGTGTCCTTGTTCTCCGGCTGCAGCAGGGTCTCGACCGTGCCCTCGGGCAGTGCGGCGAAGGCCTCATCGGTCGGGGCGAAGACGGTGAACGGGCCTTCGCCCTGAAGGGTTTCGATCAGGCCTGCCGCGGTGATCGCTGCAGCGAGGGTCTCGAACGAGCCGGCCTCGATCGCCGTCTCGATGATGTCCTTCGTGCTGGGCATCATCACCTTGTCGATCACGTGGATCGTGCCGTTGCTCGCTTCAATGTCGGTCGCGGTGATCGTTGCGTCGTCAACCATCACGCTGCCTTCGGTGGATAGATCAAGCTTCTGGCCGTTGACGGTGACCAGCTTCGCACCGCCGACCACGTCCTCGGCCTTCACGTTGCCGGGAACGACGTGGTAGGTGAGGATCGCCTGCAGAAGGGCCTTGTTTTCCGGCTGCAGCAGCATCTCGACGGTACCTTCCGGCAGGGCGGCAAAGGCTTCATCGGTCGGGGCAAAGACGGTGAACGGACCGTCACCCTTGAGTACCTCAACCAGGTCACCGGCCTGAAGGGCCGCGGCCAGGGTATTGAACGTGCCGGCACCCACTGCGACATCAACGATGTCGCCTTCGGCGGTCACCGGCTGGGTGGCGGGGCGGGTCTCGCAGGACCGGCAGCTGTCTTTACCGGCCATAGCTGAGCCAGCGAGGGACATAGCGGGAACGAGCGCGAGCGAAGCAAGGGTGCGGCTGCAAAACATGGGAGCTCCTTGGGTAAGGGGGTGAAAATTCTGATTAACGCTGGACGATTCGAACGTATCTTGCGATTGGATTTCACTTTGCCCAAGAAATCGCGACTTTTTTGTTCAGGGTGCACGTTTGGCCGGTGTTAAAGCAATCCAGGGACTACTTGCGGCTGGTGTTTTTAGAACCAGGTGCCAACAAAACAGAGTTCTCGCATTGGCCTTGTGGATCACGGTGTTTCATTCGTGGCCTTGATTTATTGGGCCTTATCTTCTCGAGCACCGAGCATGTCTTCACAGGACACCCCCGCGCATACCGCCTATTTTGGTCGTTTTGCGCAGCCCTAGCAGGCTGCTGCAAAACCCATCATTCTGACGTTTTTTAATCGCTGGGAGTGATCGAGCGGTTCGTTGTTGAGGGCTGTGTCTTTGAGGCTGTCGGGCGCCACAGAAGCCTGGCCGTGAGGGTGGAGGGTCGAACCCGAAAAGACCGGCTTCAGGTCGTCAAAGAAGACCAGGCCGCGAGACGTCTAGCTCATGCGTGAGAAGAGTACCTGGCCGCCGGTCATCACCGCCAACGCGTTGTGTGCGATGCTCAGGGTCGAGGCCGTCAAGTAGACCGTTGGTCGCCGTTAAAAGAAACGGGTCTCGTAGTGCTATAGACCTACCCGATCACAATCTTCTTGAACGCCTTGATCGTCACGCCCGCGGGCAGGATGTCCTGGACCTTCTGCTTGTCGTCTTTAATGAAGGGCTGGCGTAGCAGGACGACCGAGTCGAGGTACTTGCGCATCTTGCCGACGACCATCTTCTCGGCGATTTCTTCGGGCTTGCCCGAGTCGATCGCTTCCTGCTTGGCGAACTGCTTTTCCTTCTCGATGACCTCGGCGGGGACCTCGTCTTCGGTGACGCCCAGGGCCTCGGGGACGATCGCGGAGATGTGCATGCACAGGTCCTTGACCAGTTCGTCGGAGGGGGTTTCGCCTTCGGTGTCGAGTTGGATGAGCACGCCGACCTTGCCGGTGAAGTGGACGTAGCCGCCGACGCAGCCGGGCTTGCCGGCGTCGAAGACAACGCCTTCGCCAAACTGGACGTTTTCGCCGGTGGTCAGGCGGACGTCCTGCATGGCGGCATCCATGCCATCGTTGGCGGCAACTTCGCCGGCGGGCAACCCGGCGGCGAGGTCGGCGACCTGCTGGGCCATCGCGATGAAGGCGTCGTTCTTGGCGGTAAAATCGGTCTCGGTGTTGATCTGGACGATGGCGGCTTTCGAACCGTCGTCGGCACGTGCGAAAGCGACGCGGCCCTCGGCCGATTCCCGATCAGTGCGGCCGGCCATCTTGGCCCCGAACTTGGTGCGGGCGATCTCAGCGGCTTTCTCCATGTCGCCCTCGGCTTCTTCCAGGGCTTTTTTGCAGTCGGTCATGCCCAGGCCGGTCGCGTCGCGGAGGGCCTTTACATCTTTGGCGGTGATCGCCATGCGTGATTCTCCTTGGTCTGAAGAACGGGTCGGGGTCGGGGTTATTGGGTCGAACCAGGGGGCTGGCTAGCCCAGAAACTACACTGACAAGCTCTCGCTTGTCAGTGTGGGGGTGGTCAGTTTTTCGTAAGCGGCGGGGCGGATGAGCCTGGATTGGCCGAGGATTACCCGTTAGCGGCTTCGCTGGTCGCGGCGGCGGGCTCGGTCGGGGTGGCTGGTGCATCGCCTTGGGTCTCTTCGGCCGCGGGTGCCGGGGAGTCGGCGGAGAACTGGGCCCGTCGGCTACGCTTGCGTGGCTTCTCGGCCGAGTCGTCCTTACCCGAGCCGGTCGTTTCGCGACGCTGGGTCTTGCCCTCGTTCACGGCCGCGGCGAGCGAGCGGATGATCACCTCGATCGCACGCATGGCGTCGTCGTTGCCCGGGATCGGGATGTCGGCGAACTCGGGGTCGCTGTCGGTATCGATCAGGCAGACCGTGGGGATGCCGAGTTTGCGTGCTTCGCGGACGGCATTGTGCTCGTGGGTGACGTCGACGACGACCATCGCGCCGGGCAGCTTGGTCATGTCGCGGATCCCGCCGAGGTTCCGGAGGATCTTGGCCTTCTCGCGGTTGAGCTGCGACTCCATCTTCTTGGAGTAGTTGTTGATCTCACCGGACTCTTCGATCTGCTCGAGTTCTTCGAGTCGCTTGAGTCGCTGGCGGATGGTGGAGTAGTTGGTCAGCGTGCCGCCGAGCCAGCGCTCGGTGACGTAGGGCATGTCGGCCTCGCCGGCGTAGCGTTCGATGATCCCGCGGGCCTGGCGCTTGGTCCCGACGAACATGACGTCCTTGCCGTCGGAAACGACCTTGGTCAGGAACTTGCGGGCGAGCAGTAGCCCCTTGATCGTTTCCTTGACATCGATGATGTGGATCTTGTTGCGCTTGCCGAAGATATAAGGCGACATCTTCGGGTTCCAGTGCGTCGAGCGGTGCCCGAAGTGGATGCCCGCGTCCACGAGTTCTTTTGCGAGTGAGGCCATGTAGCGAAGACTCCTGCGTGCGGCGGCTTGCCAATCGAGCCGCCGCGGTTTCGACCAAATCCCAGTGGTTGGCGAGCCAACCCGGCACGGGCGTGGTCGGCCGCCGCCTGGGTCCCGTCCGCGTAGTGCGGCGAGTTCAATAAAAAGACGTCGGCGATGAACCACTCAACACCGACCAGGAAAACGTAGAGCTATCGGCACCCGGGGGCACCGCCACCAACACCACCTGTGAGCAGGTCGTGATTCTTCATTGTAGCACGAGCCGGATTCCCTGCAAGCCGAGCGAATCGAGAGATTCGGCCGCCGCGCTAGCTTGCGGCGGCACCGGGATCAGCCTTGCCTGTGCCGGGTTGATCGGCGTCGGCGTCGGCAACGGGCGCTTCGGGGAGCGCTTCTGCCGCCTTCTTCTTGAGGTCGGCGGTCTGGCGGAAGGCCGTCCGAAGGCCGATGAGCAGGGTCACGACGTAAAGAACCGCGAATGCCGCCATCCCTTCACGCCAGCGCAGCTGCAGGGCCATGATCGTCACGCCGATGGCCGCGTAGAGCAGGCCCATGCCCCACATCACGCCGACGGCCTGCTTAACGCCAAGGCCCGAGCGACGGAGCATGTGGTGGATGTGCATCGCGTCGGGGGCGAAGATGGGCCTCCCCTGGAGCTTGCGGCGGATGATGGCCAGGGTCGTGTCGGTGATGGGGACGGCGAAGCAGATCAGCCCGGCGGTGACCATAAGCGGCCCTAAGCCACCGATGCCTCCAAACATCAGGATCACGGCGACGCAGATAAACCCCAGCAGCAGCGAGCCGGTATCGCCCATAAAGATCGAGGCGGGGTTGAAGTTGTAGGGCAGAAAGCCCAGCAGCGACCCGATAAGCGCAAAGCAGATCACCATGATCGGTGCAGCGATTGCTCCAGCTTCGGGGCGGTCGACCAAAGCGCCGAAAAAGAACAGGATCAGGCACATCCCCAGTGCCGCGATTCCCGCGATACCCGAACTCAACCCGTCGAGCCCGTCGATCAGGTTCATCGCGTTGCAGGCGCCTACGACCAGGCCCGCGATCACCGCGGTGCCTAGCCAATACACCAGCCAGTCAGGCATGTTGCCCAGTTGGATGAGCTCAAAGGTGTTCTGGACCAGCACCAGCCCGACGTTTTCGGTGGCCAGGGCGGCCGCGGCGAAGAGCTGCCCGCCGATCTTGACCCGGGCCTGGATGCCGTAGACATCGTCGAAGAGCCCGGTGAGCATGATGACCGCGGCCCCGAGGATGACGCTGACGGGAAAGGGGGCGCTGCCGGTCGGGGCCTGCACCACGCCCCCCAGATACAGCAATACCCCGCAGAGCCAGCCGATGAAGATGGCAACCCCCCCGAGATAGGCGACCGGGTGTGCGTGGGCCTTCCGCTTGGCGTCGGGCCAGTCCACAATACCGTTCGCCATCGCCAGCCGGCGCATCAGCGGCGTCGCCAACAGCGACACCACAAAACCCGTCACCAAGACCAGCAACAGGGGCGAATACAGTTCCACGGCATGACCAAAGTCATACAGTGGAGCATTCTCGGCAATCAGGTGAGAGCGGGTCATCGCGGCGGGGTTGAGTGGCTAGTTCGATTTAAAACCATGGTCGCTCGCCCCGGCCGGTGGCAGAACTGGCTACGCAAAAATAGAGTCAACTATCTTCACGATCGTCGGCTTCAAAATCGAAGTCCAAAACATCGGCGGGCGTGTCTTCAAGGTCGGGGCCATCTTCGTAATGCCCGTTGCTTGCCGTTCCATTGCCAGGCGGTGAAGCCACGGCGGCCGCGGCGTTGGGTGCTCTGCGGGTGGTTCGGGAAGAGGCACGATCAGACGAGCCTCGTTCCGCAGCTCGATATGTGTAGAACTCGCGGAAGTTCTTTCGCATGTATCCGCCCGCGGCCGAGCGTACCCCGTTGAGGATGACACCCAGGATGTCTGCCCGTTGTCCGTCCAATTCACCAATGACCTTCTGCAGCATGCCACGCGTATCGGACATCGCCCGGCAGACGATCACCAGTGCATCGACATGCTTGGCCAGCAGCTTAGCCTCCGAGGCAAGCAGCGCCGGCGCGACATCAATCAGGATCACATCGTATACCGACTCCAAGCGCGAGAGCAGATCACGGAACATCGCGGTCTCTAACAGCTCCGGCGACTGGGCGGAGCTGCTGCCTGCGGTCAGGACATCCAAAGAGATATGCTCGTTCTGACGGATCGCCTGCTCGGCCTGTTCCGGGGACAGCCCTCCAGACAGCAGCTCGGCCAGACCGGGTTCCGCACCAACCCCAGCCAGCTTGGCTTGTGACGGCCGACGGAAGTTCGCATCCAGGATCAGTACGCGCCGTCCAGAGAGGGCCATGCTGGCACCAAGGTTCTGGGCGACCCCGCTGACACCGCCCTCGGGCTTGGCACCAACCAGCACGAGGGTCTTGTACCCCCGCCGATCCATCTTCGATAGGATTGCGGTGCGGACCTGACGAAAAGACTCGGCCAAGAGGCCGCCCGGCTCCCGCTCGACGACCCGCTCGACATCGCTACGCGAGCTCGCGTCTTCATTCGAATGCGGAATGATGCCGAGCATCGTTGTATCGGGCAGCGCCTTAACATCACCCGGGCCTTTGAGCCGATGGTCAAGCAATTCCTTTAGAAATACGAGGCCTACGACCGATCCCAGCAGTAGCATGGTGATGCCGGGTATCACAATTCCGGGCTTCGGAAAGGTCTTCTCGGCTTCGGTTGGTGGGGTATATTTCGAAACGGATACCGTCCGGTCGTACTGCTGGTTTTCCATACGCTCAAGCCGGTTTTCTGCATCCCCTAATTGTGTTTGCTCGCTTTCGAGTGTTCCCTCTAGCTTCTCCAGATCCTTCTGCTTGTTCTTGAGCTGTGTCTGTAAACGTTGTAGATCGCGACGGCGATTCTCTAGCTGGAGGACATCTGATTCGTACTGTGTCAGCTGCGCCTGGTACAGTTCCATGGCTTGCCGGGCTTCCTCGAGATTCTTGTTAAAGAGTTCGCGGGCTTTATTGTCAAACTCTTCGCTCCGTTGCTGGCGGACAGTAAGGATTTCTGTATCAAGCCTTCTGATAACTAAATTATTCTCGGCAATGTCTCTTGCAAGTAAAGAGCCACGCTCGGCTTCGAGACGACGAATCTGGGCATCCAGTCCGATGATCTCCTGAGACCCTTCGATGAGGAAGATGTCCCCGGCCGAGGGCTCGAAATCGTCCTGTTGCTGCCTGGTCAACAGGGCGTCATAAATGCCTTTTGCGGAAGTAAATGCTACTTCGGTTTCGGCGCGCTGCTGGGCTTTCCTGCTCAGGTCCAACACGAGTGTTTCAAATCTCAGGTCATCTAGGCCGACCTCATTTTCCCGCATGAAATTCAGGATGTCATCTTCAAGCGTACTGATTTGTCCTTCCAGTGAACTGATGTTGCGTTGGTAGAGCGACCGCTCTTGCCGGACCGGGTTGAGGTCTGTGTCGTTTGTCGAAAGGACGAAGTGGTCGTAGAGGCTTTGAAGGATGATTTGTGAGTCGTCCTTACTGCCGTTCGACAGCAGGCTGATTGGTAACGGGACCCCGAAATAGGGCTTGAATTTGGGGTCAAAGTACCGCCCGGTTGTCACCTGCAGACGGATCAGTGTGCTGTCGGGCTGGTGCACGGCACGGAGGCGGTTGTCTTTGAGGTCGCGCGCTGCTTCAAGGTCGTTAGACTGAAAATTGGTGTACCAGACTGTGCTATTACGGATCGAGTCAGTGCCGATGGAGTCTTGACGTATAACGTCACGAAGAAACTCTTCGGAGCGTAAGCGTTGAAGGTTGTTTTGAATCTCCGGCTCAAGATCACGAATATTAACGTCATTGGTTACCGCGTCACTGCCGGATTCAAGACCCTTGTTGACGGAAATCTGGGCGATGCTGGTATACTTAGGCATGTAGGTGTCCAGCACAAACCAGGTGCCTACCCCGATCACGACCGCCACCACCGCAGTAATACTAAAGAGAAGCCAGTACTGCCGGATGACCTTCATCGGGTCGATCGTCTTGAACTTGCCCGCGCTTGCAGTTGGGGCCATGCCCGACGGCGGGCCGAGGGGCGGGATGTTCGACAAGGGGTTGTTGGAACTCATCGTGGCGATCCTATATGGATGGTCATTGCAATCATCGGTAAGTCGCGGGGGTGGGTTGGGCCTTGCCGGGGGGTTATTGGTTCAGTTCTTGGATCAGCTGGGCAATTTCATCCAGTTCGGCCTGGTTATCGGCCCGGCGGGCCGCGATCTCGGCATCACCCAGAAGGCGAAGCGCCCGGTTGGTATTGCCCAGCCCCATATGCACCCGGGCCAGGTGCACCGAGTTGGCGTGGACCTTCCGGATCGAGATGCTTCGTTCCAGTGTCGCGATCGCTTTGTCGTATTCGCCCGCGCGGTATTGGGCCCAGCCCAGGGTGTCGAGCACCAAGGCACGGTTCAGGTCGCTGGTGGTTCGATCCTGTTCCAGGGCATCTACGGCCCGCTGGGCATAGTTCAGCGCATCCGCCTCAAAGCCGGGCAGGTCTTCCGAGAGCATGTAGGCCAGGTTGTTCAGCGCATTGAGGTTGTCCGGATCATCTTCCAAGACCTCTTCGTAAAGCCTCTTTGCACGCTCAAATTCTTCGGTCTGCTGGCAGGCTAATGCGATCTGTCCAAGGATTTGTACTTGCACGTCCGGGTTTTTGGCGGGGGACGTCACGTAGCGATCGGCGCGGGCCAGGGCTTTGGACCAGAGACCGGCTTGGATCAGTGATTGCGTGATCAAAAGGTCGAGTTGTGCAAATCGCTGGTCTTCTAGCGCATTATCGATCACCGCGATCCCGCGGTCCAGGTCAAAGCTGGCCAGGATCAGCATGCTGAGCCTGACCCGGACCTCTGTATCTGTATTGTCGCGAAGCAGGGATGCGTACAGATTCACGGCCTGCTCGGTCTGGCCTGCTCCGGCAAGCGCCCGGGCCCAGAGGCTGGTCAGGTCGATCGACTGGTTCAGAGCGGAGGCATTCTCGGGGGCCCGCAGCAGTTCGATCGCGCGCGCGTAGAACTCGGCTTCAACCAGCGCCCGGGCGAGTGCGGCGAGTTGGTTGGCTCCGCCATCGATTTGGTAGGCACGTTCGTAGTAGGGGATCGCGTCCCCGGGCTTGTTGGCGAAACGTGCCGCCTGTCCGGCGAGCAGGTTCGCCTGGAGATTGTCGGGGTTGGCGTCGGCAAGGGGCACGATGGTGTCCAGGGCCTGCTCGGCGATCTCCCGAGACTTGGCCGGATTAATCGGTGCCATCGCCAGGCTGTCTTGCTGCAACAAGTTAAAGAGGAGTTCCCGCGCGGGGAAATAGTTCGGCGCGTTCTGGACGAGTGATTGCAAACGGGTCTGAGCTGACTCGCGGTTTTCTTGTAATAGTTCTAGACGAACCAACAGCATCTGGACATCGTTGCTGCTGCCCGCACGCTGGACCAGGCTGCGGACCACGGGCCCGGCCTGCTTGGCCTCGCCTTCGTTCAGAAGCGTACGAGCCCAAACCAATGCAACGCGGTCGTTCTCGGGATATTTCTGATATGCCGAGGACAGGAGTTCCCGGGCACGCTCCGGCTCGTCCTGGCGGGTGGCAAGTTCGAAACGGATCAGCATGGTTTGCGGTGACTCATCAACGCCTGCCAACTCGGTTGCTGCCTGCTCGTAGGCACCCGCGATCAGCAACGATTGTGAGAGCGCGATTTTTAGTTCCTGCTCATCAGGGTACTTGTCGGCCAACTCACGGTAGATTTTGGCCGCTTCGAGCGGCTGGCCGGCCTGGATGAGCAGGGCGGCAAAGACACGCGCGGCCAGGTTGTTGTCTGATTCGTCAGCCGCGGCAGCCGACGCATAAGCCGAAAGTGCGGTCTCGATCTCGCCGACCAGCAGCAGCACGCGCGCCAGTAACATGTGGTCATCGGCGCTGACGGCATCTCCAAGCGAGGCGACGTATTGCTCAACCACCCGGCGGGCCGCCCCGGGTTGTTCCTGCACAAACAGGATGCGGGCCAAGATCCAGGTGCTGTTGATGTTCGGACCCTCGGCCGCGATCACCGATTCGATCTCTTCACGGGCCTGGTCCAAACGCTCCGAGGCGAGGTATAACTCGGCCAGGGCACGCCGGTTGTTGTAGTCTTCCGGCTGGAGGTCACGTACGCGCTCGCGTTCTTCGAGCAGGATCTTGTTGAACCCGCCCCTTTGAGCGATGGCCAGATATTCCTGGCGGATCCGTGCGCTGCCATTGGCCCGCATCGCCTCTTCGAGTACGCGAAGGGCGGTTGCCAGATCGCCGTTGTTGGCAAGCATTTGGCTGTAGACGATGACGGCCCGGGCGTTATTGGGTTGTAATTCATAGGCCTTCAACGCCGCGTCACGCGCCTGGGACCAGTCGCCGGACAGCGCCAGCAGTTGTGACAACTGTATCCAGCCTTCGAGCATGTTCGGGTCGTTCGCCAAGCCCTTGCGGTAGCGGGAGATCAGGTCCCGGCGCGTGTCGTCATCGATGCTGCCCTGCTGAAGCTGGTATGCGGCTTCGGCCATGGTGCGGAGCATGACACGGTCGCCCGCGAAGCGCGGGCGGTCTTTGGGCGGCAAGGCCATCAGGCGATCGATCGTGCGGTAGGCGAGTTCGCGATCACCGGTCTGCATCGCTCGCTGGAATTGCAGTTCAAGCACCCCGGGGTGATCCGGGTCAAGGGCCACGGCCTGTGCGAGCGCTTCTTCGGCTTTTTCCGATTCACCGCGGTTGATGAACAACTGGTACAAATTCAGCGCGGTGCGGACCGGGTCGCCTCCGGTGTTGAGTCGAACAAGCTCTTCTTGATCTTCCGGGTTGGTTGAATCACTCAGGCGAAGCAGTTGCCTCAGGGTGTCGGCCCGCTCGGGATCCAGCCCGGGGTCTGCCTGCTGGAGACGATCGATCTCCGCCAGGCGCGCGTCTTTGCCTTCGAGCAGCCCCAGCAAGGCCGGCAGCACGGCCTGGTCGTTCGGCTCCTCGGCCAGTCGATCGCGGAGCATCTGGATGGCCTGGTCCGTCTGCCCGGCCTGGCGCATGTACCCTGCCAGGGTCGGCATGATGGAGGGCTCGTTTTGGAGTTCTAAGGACTCCAGCAGTTCGACCGCGGCTTCGGGCCTGCCTGCGATCGCGAGCGCCTGTGCCTGATTTGTGTAGCCACGGATGTCGTCGGGGTATTGTTTGATGTACTGCTCGATGAGCGGTCCTGCTTCGTCAAGGTTTCGCAGGTTCAGGTAGACCCGGATGAGTTTCAGGTGCGTCTGGGTATCTTTCTTGATTTGAAGAACAAGGCCGTAGCACTGGGCGGCCTTGCCGCTGTTCTCCATCGCCACGGCGATGTCGCCCAAGAGTTGAAGGGTGGGCGCGTGCCGGCGGTTGAACAGCCGGTTGGCTTCATCCAGCCAGCGGTTGGCGGTGTGGTAGTCGCCTTCGATCAGGCTGATACGGCCGGCGTAATAGTTGCCCATCGCTTCGCCACGCCCCGTTGTTCCCCCCTCGGCGTCTCTGAAGTTCTTGAGTGCCGAACGCGCTGCATCCAGGTGCCCTTGGCGGGTGTCCGCATCCTCGGCAGCCTCCGCCAGGCCCAATGCAGCCTGAATGGACAGTTCGTTTAACGCGACGCGCGTGGTCAGGTGCAGCAGGTATTCTTCTGCGTTGCGACGCCTTTCAATGGCGAGTCCTTTGCGTGCCTGCTCCGCCGCAGCCTCGTGCTTATTCCGCCACATCAAGGCCTGTGCGTTTGCCCTGCGATAGGCAGACTGATCGGGGTGTTCTTCTGCCGCCTGGTTCGCGATGTCGCCGGCGAGCTCGGCAATCTCGGCGACCTTTTCCCGGTCGGCCGCGGCGGTGATCTGGACCACGACCTGGTACATGGAGATCAACTCGTTCGCGGTCAGGTCATCTCTCGCCGTTGCGTCGGAGTTGAGCTTGGCTAAGAGTTTTTCAATGCTGGTGAGCAGTGCCGCGCGGTCCATGATCGAATCGGGAACGAGCGTGGCGTAGGTGAGCGCGTTGATTCGGGCAAAGGCGTCACCTTCCGTGACCGCCAAAGCTTTGGAAAGGTACTCGGCGGCATCCGTGTAATGGGCCTTAGCCTCGTCGGACAATTCGTCATCTTGGTTCGCATTCCCCTCGAGTTGACGAATCCTTTGGGCTTGGCGAACCTCGAAGAGGCCACGCGCGGCGAGGACTTGTACATCATTCGGCATCAACTCGACCGCGCGGTCAAGCTCGGTACGCATCTCGACGATCTCGGTTTCCCGCATATCCATGCGGTACATCAGCGTGCCGGTGACAACCATGTAGCGGAGGGCGAGTTTGTCATTCGGGTTACCGCGCACATCATCGCTCGCGGCCTGGTTGATGGTCCCGAGCCATGGGGCCAAGCCATCCTTGGTCAGGCCTTGACGGTGGTACCGGTAGAGCAGGTCGAAGTAGCGCTGCCGATCTTCGCTGGTCGCGTTGTTGTGCGAGTGGGCATTTTCGTGGTAGTTGATGAGTTGGTCGAGTTGGTTTTTCGCTTCCGTGACGGTGGTGCAGCCGTACTTGCGGAAGATATCGACACTCTGGTAGAGCACGTCGATACGTGTGGGGTCGTCCCCGTACGCCCGGCCGTAGTGCTCCCAGGCCATGCGGTAGTAGGTGTTGGCGGCTTCGTCGTCGCCGGCCGCGAGGTTTTGCTCCGCGAGAACGAGCGCCTCGTCACCCATCGCCATGTGCTCGGCAAAAGTCTTCTGGACCTTCAAGGCCAGCAATACGGCACCAGTGACCATCACCACGAGTGCGGTGGTCATGATGACGACAAACTTGGTATTGATGCGTCGAGCCATGGGTTTACCTCCCTGCGGGGCCGGACCAGTCGGTGGGGCGAACTGATCTCTGGCCCGGTGCAGTCGCGGTTGGCGTTATTCGTTCGGGTTCTCGGCGGTTGGGTCTGTCTCGGGTGCTGACGGGTTGGACTTGGGTGCAGGAGCAGGCGGCGTCGCGGTTTGCGGTGTGGGGTATCGGCCGGCTTTGACTTCGACCCAGTCCGGCAGGCAGGCCATGACTTCTGGCATCGCTTGGGCCAGAAAATCCTCGGTCAGCCGCTTGGCCTCTTCGGGGTCATCGACCCCCCGGAATTGCACTTCGACCTTGCAGTAGTAGGCAAACTTGTCCGCGAAGTTGAAGCTGAACCGGACATCGTGGGACCGGGCGACGAACTCGCCGCTGGCGACGAAGAAGTAGATGACCGTCTGGCGGTTGCCTTCTTCGTCGGCCGCGACGAACATCACCGCATCGATGCTTTGGCTTGGCATCCGAACCTGCGGCTCCAGATTCGAGGGCACCAGCCAGTGTTGGGAGTCCCCGTTCTTGGCATTCTCATCACTTGGCTCCAATGCCCAGCCGTCGGTCTGCATATCGAGTGTCACAATGTCCTTGCTGACAAAGTCCATGCCCCCGGCCAACCAGCACACGTCCGGCACGTGAGGCACGGTGTCCACCATCCCCGTGTAGTAGGCCACGTGCAGTTGGGCGAACTCACCCGGACGGACCTGGCTCAGGTCCCATTCATCGCCATCGGCCCCGCGCACATCTTCGACGGTGATGCCCGTATTGGTGTCGAGATACCAGCGGGTGAAGTATTTGTCTGTGCCCAGGGTCTTCTCGACATCCGGGATCAGGCGGTCGTTCTGCAAGAGCATGGCCCAGTTGCCGAACTCTGCGGGGAACCTGGCCCGCAGGTCGTGCCGCAACGGTACGGCTTGTTTGATCAGCGCGACCCCGGTGACTTTGACCATGGCCGCCTGGGTGACGCCAGCCATCAGCAGGATACCCGCGCAGATACCCAGTGACGCATGCAGGCGTGGGACGCGATCGGCCAATGCACCGCGTTGCATGAGCTTGGGGATATACCGTGTCAGGCCGATCATCACGCCAACGACTAACGCGAGCATCAGATAGGTCAGCGCGGCGTTGAACCAGGTGTATGCGGTCAGCACATTGAGCAGCAGCATGTACAGCCCGCAGCCCAGGGCCATGCAGACGCCGCCGATCAAGGCCCCGCGCATCAGGTTGGGCGGGTCGAGATGCAACTGCGTCGGGTCCTGCCCGGCGGGCAGGGGCGGGGGGGGCTTGGTCTTGGTCTTACCCTCGACGATGATGACCTTGTCCAGGCACCAGCCCACGAGCATGAGCAGGCCGGCGGCGGGGATCAGCATGAGCATGCCCACGAAGATGTGGAAGTCGCCTTTCGATAGCTCCGGGTCGATCAGGTGGAGTAGGCCCAGTGTGGTGACGCGCAGGACGTTGACAAACACCGCGATCGGCGCGGCCAGGGCGACCATGATCAGCCGCTGCCACCACGAGCGCGGGAACAGGAACGCCAATGCCACACCCAGCGCCAGAAACGCCATGAGCATCCGCAGGCCCGAGCAGGCTTCGGCGACGTTCATCGGTGCCTGCATGGGCAGGCCACCCGGGCCGGGGTAGGTCAGGTCGATGGTCGAGCCGCGTAGGTCGGCGTTCATCCCGGTCAGCGGGCTGAGGACTTCGAGGAAGATGACCGAGCCCTGCGCCGCGACGATTTGGAGCTTGGACGCGATCAGGTTCCAGATCGCGTCGGAGACCTTGATCGAGAAGACCAGGAAGGCGACGGGGAACCAGAGGATGCGCATCATCACCGGGCCCAGCAGCAACAGCAGCAGGCCGAACAGCGTCAGGATCGCGCTGTAGCCCTGGGCCATGTCGTTGCGGATGGGCATGACCCCCAGCGCAAAGCCGATGACGCCTAGCACCATCAACGGGACACCCCAGAGGCTGACACGGCGTGAGGTGGCACGCAGGCGATCGCGGTGCAGGTAGATGTAGTAGCCCGAGATCACCGGGATCACAAGGATATGTGACCAGTTTTGATCGTCCAGACCGATAAGGGTCATGCGACGGATGAGGTGCCAATGAAGGAAGATAAAAGCCGCCGCAAGCAGACCGGCCCAGACCCAACCCGTCCGCGTGAGCAGCCCGTAGCTGCCACCTCGCGCGGTTGAGTTGTCGGGGACGGACATGCTGGTCATGGCTCTCTTCTTCCTTCCCGCGTTTGGTCCGAAGTGGTCTTCGTTCAGCGGCGCAGCGGTCTGTTAAGGTCAGGGCCGTGAGGCATCTATACCCCAGGGCCATCCATGACGCCGGGGGTACAGCCTTGTACAGGCAGCGTTGTTGAGCGTTTTCGATCCCTGATCGCTCAGGTCGTTCTGTTGAGCCCCGCGGTCTGGGGCGAATCCGCCGGTTTGATGTTACTCAATCCAGCGAAAAACGTATATTAAAACCATATTGATATTAGGCATGCTATCGCCAGATGTTCGCTACTCCCCGAACACGTCCTCGTCGAAGTTGCGGTCTAGGATGAAGCCAAATCCATACGTAATCCGCACGCCGTTGCGGATCAATGCCAGCGGCAGGGCGACGCCGGATGAGCCAACATTCACCACATCGTTCTGCTTCAGGTAGATGTCCGGCTTGGTGCCCTCGGCGATCGCTTTGAGATCGACGCGGACGATGGCCTGCTCGTTCTCACCAAGCTGGCGGATGATGTCTACCCGGGTTGGCCAGGCCAGCCCTGAAAGCCCGCCGGCCGAAGCCACCAGACGCATGAGGGTCAGTTCCTTCTCGCCGGGCACCGTGTAAGCACCGGGCCGGTTGACCTGCCCCATCATGTAGACGAACCCAGCCGATGGGTCCGGGACACTGATGATGTCCCCGGCACGGATGACGATGTTGTACGCCATGTCTCCGCTCTTAAGCCGGTCGTAAGGGATTTCGATGATCCGCTGGGTAATGAGCTGACGCAACTCTTCCAGGTTCTGCTCGTCGCCCCCCCCTGAGGGTGCGTTGACCCGGACCCATTGGCCGTCCACGAAGACCCACTGTGCCCCGGCATTGCCGCTGTCGATCCCGGCGTTCACGCCCGGCGGGGGCGCGGGGCGGTCCTCCGGGGTGTTGCCACCTTCGCCCTCCAGCCCGTCTTCCAAGCCCTCAATCAGGTCACCAGGATCGACCGGGGCCGGCGGCTGGGGCTCCTGGCCCTGCTCGACCTCCGGCACATCGCCGGTGACCCTGGGGTCCAAGGCCGCCTGACGGATCACGTAGATCTTCCGCGTCCGGCCGGGGATACCCCGAGCAGTGGTCAAGGCCTCGATCAGACGGAAGTCCGGCTTGGGAATGACATACGTACCAACCTGGATACCCCCCTGGGTCGATTCACCAAATACGCTGTAGGTGTTCTGTCGTGATTGCTGGAGGATCACACTGACCGTGGCGTTGCGGAGGATCCCCTCTTCATCGAGCTGATTCCGAATCGCGGTCTCGAGTTGGCTGGGGCTTTTGCCCGATGCCTTGATCGGACCAATAATCGCCGGCCGGATCATGCCCGTTTCGTTGACCCGCAGGGTCTGGATGTCGTCCACGCCGGGGACCCGAAGTTCGAAAACCGTCACCGTAATAATGTCGCCCGGGCCGATCACGTATTCGCGGATATCGGGGATCAGGTCCTCTTTGCGTACCCGATCGGTTGGCAGGCTCAATGCATCTTCCGACTCGATCACGCTCAAACGGTCAAGGATCGGCTGGATGCCCGGGGTCGGCTCCCACCGGCCCAGGCCCGCGCCCGCGGGGTCCAGGAACGAGTCGGCGTTGCAACCGGACAGGAAAGCCAGCAGCACGGCACCAGCCAGGGCCACGGCGGTTTGACGAATCGATTGGAACGGGCTCACGGGGGTCTCCCTCTGCAGAATTCGAGTTCGTGGCGTCGGCGACCTGCCAAGCACCTTCAGTTCAGATTGCAAGAAGCGTTATGGTACCGGACCACCCAGCTTAACGCACGCCTCTTCGACCCCGTTTCCAGGGACTCCCAACACAGGTCTACACCGAAAACCGGCTCCCGCCAGTCCGATTCTGACCAATTTCAGCGACCGGCCTCAAAACCCGGCCGGATCGACCCTCTAATCGTCATCGTCGCCCGTCCATACCCAGGTTAACCACCCGACCCCGTTTCCGGACCAAATCAAGGCGATCCGCACGACCCGATCCCCTGACGATCCCTATGATGGGCCAAACTTAGTCCCAATAACCCCTTTAGAAACCCCAAAAGCATGAAAACTCGGGTCGCAATCATCGGGGACGGGTCTATGGCCTGTGTGATGGCCATGCTCCTGGAATCCAAGGGCACCACTGTCACCATCTGGGGACACAACCCCGATGTCGTCGCCGAGATCATCCAGACCCGCGAAAACGCCGCCTACCTCCCCGGCTACCGACTTCCCGAAACCATCCGCTTCACGACCAAACCCCAGACCGCCCTCGACCAGGCCACCCTCATCCTCAACGCCACCCCCACCCAGTTCATCCGGCCCGTCTGGCAGCAGATCGCACGATACGTCCCGCCCGGCGTCGGCGTCGCCTCGGTCGCCAAGGGCGTCGAGCAGGACACCCTACTCCGGCCCACCCAGATCATCGCCGACGTGCTCAGCGTCGCCAAAGACGACCCGGACAAGCCCGCCCGGCCCCTCGCTTCGCTCTCCGGGCCCTCCGTCGCCCACGAACTGGCCAAGTGCCTGCCCGCCACCGTCTCCGCCGCGTCCGACAGCGACGCCTTCGCCGCAGAGCTGCAGGACGTCTTTACCACCCACTGGTTCAGGGTCTACACCAACCCCGACCTGCTCGGTGTTGAACTCGCCGGGGCGACCAAAAACTGCATCGCCCTGGCCGCCGGCATCCTCGACGGCCTGCAAGCGGGCAACAACGCCAAGTCCGCGCTGCTCTCCCGGGGCCTGGCCGAGATCACCCGGCTGGGCATCGCCATGGGCGCCAGCCCCGAAACCTTCTTCGGGCTCACCGGCGTCGGCGACCTCGCCACCACCTGCTTCAGCCCCACCGGCCGGAACCGGACCTGCGGCGAGATGCTCGGCCGAGGCAAGAAGCTCGAACAGGTCCTCGCCGACATCCCCGGCATCGTCGAAGGCGTCCCCACCACCAAGGCCGTCGTCGCCCTGGCCAAGAAGTACCGCGTCGAGATGCCCATCTGCGAGCAGATCCACCGCGTCCTCTTCGAGAACCTCGACCCCCTCGACGCCATCGGCCAACTCATGTCCCGCGACCCCAAGCCCGAGCGGGTGGGGTGACCACGGGCGAATGGACCTTCCAAGGGTGAGTTTGAGTTGGGTCCGTGCCAAGCAGCAAGCCACAGTTGAAGTGTGCAGATATGCCTCATTCAGGCATGGCAGACCAGCATACAGTGCCACTCTGTCCGCTATGTAACACCCAGCCCAATCTATCCGTTTAATGTTTACTCTTGCTCTGAGGACGGACTTCTTTCCATCAGCAAGATAGGGACACCGCTTTCTGTAAGTTGTAATCTATTTTGCCTTAATGGGTTGTTCAGTATTCGTCGGGCACGAAAAATCTCGCTTGTATAAATTATTAAAACCTCATAACCAGACTTATCAAGTCCAATTGCCGCCGTCGAATGATGAGCAATCCTGATGGCTGCAAATCCTCTTTCATCTGTTCGATTGCTGTGTTCTGTGTGTTCTATTGCCGAGAATCGCTTCCCCAATCCATAGAAGCCCATGGCATCGAAAAACTCTACACCGGGCAAACTTGCACGTGTCTCAGAATCCAAAACACATACCTCGACCGTGTGATAAGACGGGGCACATCCACAGAGCATGCAGATTACGAGAGAGATCCCGAAGCCGAGTGCAAGATTCCTCATCGCCACTCCCTGGTATTGCTCACGGCGTTATCAAGTGACCGAATGACTCTGGTGTGATATGGCATGGTGGCATGAGTGTTAAACCGAACAATGCCAGGTCTCGCCAGTTCATCCAATGTAGTAATGGCAGGCTTGTTTAGGGACGTGAATACCGGTACAGATATTCCCCTCCTATATAGATGCCTCTCTGGATTTTCTAAAAATCCCGCCAAGCTATCGACTTTTTCGTTGACGTCTGCATTTGCAACGCTCTGGCCTTTTGGAAATGCAATGCGCTGGTAAAAATTGATATGTGTCTTTACGTTGCTGGACTTCGTAAATCCTGCCCCCATAATCCCATCGCGAACGACGGCGCGAGGTACCGGATCAATTGTAAAAACCAACTCAACTTCAATATCTAAATCCTCTAGTTTCTTTACCACGTTCATCGCAGTCGTTCCTCCCCAGCTAAAACCAATAAGGATGATAGTATGCCTCTTGCACACGCTATCAAATAGACTTGGCCTGTTTCCCGGAACACTAATTACGCGGCCGCTAGGTAATGTGAGTTCGTCACTTCGTTTTTTAATATATGCCAATACTTCTTCTGCCGCATCCCAATAGAAGTGTTCATAGTTTTGCTCTTTAACATCACCCCACAGCAAATCACCAATAGCCCATGCATTCTGACGATCCCAGGTTAAAAATTTGTCTGAAAAACCACTTTCTGCACCCCATCCCTCGATTGCGACCACGATCCGATCTAATCCACTCGGGTCCACGCCACCGCGTAGCACGTGGTAGGCGGCATACGTGTTCAGTCCATCGGGGTAGCCGAGGGGGTCGCGTTGGAGGAATCGGCCGGCCCCCGGGTCGTAGACCGCGGCGGCGTGCGGGGCGGCGAGCATGGCGGCCAGGCAGGTCAGTACGAGCACGATCGAACGGAAACGCGATTTCATGGTTAGTAACCCGGTGGTGGTGGTTGTGGAATAGGGACGTGGGAGTACGGCGTTGGCGGGGGCGGTTGCAGTTCCATCAGCCGCTGCATCTGTCGGCGGTTCTCTGAGTAGACTTGGCGGACATATGCATCGTGATGTTTCTGGATAGCTTCGAGATAGCGTTGATGCTCATCCCTGGCCCGCTGCTGGGCCAACTGCACCCGTTGCCGGGCCTCGGCGAGGAAGGATCGGAAGTTCGGGTCGTCGGGGTTGAGTCGGACGGCGTGTGCGTAGGCGTGTTGGGCTTGTTTGAGCCGGCCCAGGTCGAGCAGGCAGTGGCCACGCGAGGCGAGGAACCCGGCGAGGGCGGTGGTGAGCAGGCGGTTCTGGGCGTCGTAGGTGTAGTGGCGGTGGCCGTCGCGAGTCACCCATCAAAACAACTGCCGGCCTTATCTTTGACCCGAGTTACCTGACATCAGGAGGATTTGTCCAGGCCGGCTGACGTGTCGTTTTGCTTGTCTGTATTGCGTATCTCAACGCCACACTCTCTCATGCGCCGGGTAACGTATCTTGCAAGTTCATTGTCTTCGATGATCAGCATACTGTTATCACTCCTATAAATTAAGTCATCAATACCATCATCGGACGGCCACATAATCCATTTGTCGATATCAGTCGTCCACATCGCTTCAAGCATCTTTTGTTCATCTTCTGGTAGTTCTTCAAATTTCATTGATTCATGCCTATTCCGTGAAGCGTATGGGAGGGCCGTCCTGGGGCACAATCTCGGAGGAACGTTGTGGTGATTGATATTCTTTTCTCATCCGAAATAACCAACGACGATCTCGAGTACTTGGATTGGTATGCGCGGGTGTGCCCAGTGTGCGTCGTGTATGCGTGTGATAAATTAGGAAAACGTCGTTATCAAGAGGTATTCTTGCAAATGACCCTCTCCCCCTTGAAAGGAAATAGCACCCACCGCCGCCTTTTCTCCCCGTCCCGGCAATGTAATACAAAGCATATTCATCATTCGTGATCGCGGTCAATCTCCGTAGGTCAGCCGGAGATAACCGCTGATCGCCAAGATAAGTTGTAGAAAATTGCCCTAAGTTGTTCGTGAATCGGTCGATCTCCGCAGAGCTCAATTCACCAAGCGTGTACGTCCCCCGCGCCCTCACCGGCCCTGGCGCCTGCCTAAGGAAATGAAGCCGTGAAGGCGGACCAACTGCAACTACACTATCAAACATACCTCCCAAGAGGCCCGAGGCACCGAATTCCATAAGAAATATGGATACTTGTCGATTGTAGTATTCATCCCCTACATTTACACGTGAAGGACCTGGTTCCTTACCCAGCAGCCCTAAGGTAACGATGCGCGATCCAGCCACATCCCAGTTCTCAGATGCATCATGGCCGGCATCACGGATTGCCTCGTCAACTAGAAGCATACTTCCATCTACTTGGGGTGCACCAACCGTAATGTCAATCACATTGTCCGGTGTCTCTCTGATGAGATGCCATGTTTCTGCCACAGGATCGCATATAGCAGAAGCAAAGTTGCCAAGGGCTCTTGCCCTATTCGCTCTTGCTTCTTCGCGTATTCTTCGTTCTCTCTGTATTTCTGCGACTGCTATCTCGGCTTCTCGTTGCTCTCTTGCTCTTCGCGCTTCCTGAAGAGAAATGTTCTGTCGGTCCGCCACATCAGCGTCTTGGGCAATTCTTGCCTCAGGGCCTACCCCATCTGATTCAGCCCGCCTTAAGCCACTGGGATCTACCCCGCCGCGCAGGACGTGGTAGGCGGCGTAGCTGTTCATGCCGTCGGGGTAGCCCAGCGGGTCGCGTTGGAGGAATCGGCCTTGGCCGGGGTCGTAGACGGCTAGGGCGGGGGGTGTCGCGAAGAGGGGGGTGAGGCAGGCGACGGCGAGGAGGATGGGGCGGAGTGATCGTTTGAGGGTGGATCGTTTGAGCATCAGTATCCCGGGGGTCGGTGGGGCGTGTCGGGGTCGTGGAGATCGGGGTGCTGGGGCTGGGTTAGCTGGGGGTGCTGGTGCGGGTGGTTCCGGGGGCGGGGGCGTTGTTGGCTCTCGGCGATGAGTCGCTGGGCCCAGGCGTTGTGCCGCTGCGGGATGGCCTGCTCGGCCCGCCGATGCGCGCGTTCGGTCCGATGCTGGGCCGGGTGTAATCGTTGCCGGGCCTCGGCGAGGAAGGATCGGAAGTTCGGGTCGTCGGGGTTGAGGCGGATGGCGTGTGCGTAGGCGTGTTGGGCTTGTTTGAGCCGGCCCAGGTCGAGCAGGCAGTGGCCGCGCGAGGCGAGGAACCCGGCGAGGGCGGCGGTGTTGTTTTGGGATTGCAGGTAGCCATGTTCGTCGGCGTAGGCCTGGGTGATCGGGTGTGGCCAGGCGAGGTAGTGCGCATCGTCGTGGAGGTGCACGCCCCGGCCGGTCGCTTCGAAGTTGAAGCGGTCGCGGTAGCCGGGGTTGGCGTGGCCCCCGGAAGTTGCCCCGGAAGTTTGCCCGTGAGTTTTGCCTGGGGGTTGCCACGGGTCTTCTCCGGACGCGTTGCCGTCCCACCGGCAGAAGACGTGGGCCTGGGTGGTGCTGAGGGTGACGGGGTAGCCGAGCCTGCGGGCGACGGCGGCGTAGAGCACGGGCATGGAGGCGCAGGTCCCGCCGTGGGTTGATTGGCGCAGGGCATGGGCGGCCTCGGGGTGGTCGATCTGCCGGACCGGGTGCAGGCCGGGCCGGGCCAGGCCGTGGATGAACAGGTCTTGGCTGTTGGTGAAGTCGATGTCGGTGATGCGGTCGGGGTTGTAGCGGACCCCGCAGTCCTGCTGCAGCGTGGTGGCGAGCCAGCCGACCCGCCAGCGGGCCTCGGTGCCCCAGTCGTCGCGCTCGCGTTCGAGCCGGTAGAGGTGACGCTCGGTCTCCTGCCGGACATGCTCGGCCCAGCGGTCCAGTGTCGCCAGCGTGCCGGCGATATCGATGTCTTCCGCCCCGGGCAAACCCTCGGCACAGAGCAGGTTGATCAAGGCGATGTCGAGCTTCTCGATCTCATCGCTTGGCAACGCGAGCAGCTCGGCCAGGCTCCGCGGGCCATCGGTGGTGTAGGCGTGGGTGTACGCCGCGGGGACGACTTCGACCTGGCGCGTAGCCCGGGGCTTGTCCGGATATTCAAACGCTTGGTTCGTCGTGTTGTTGCCGAGCTCGGTGTAAAGGATCGAGCCGACGAGCGCCAGGAGCGTCAAGCCCGCGACCGCTTGAATGAGATAACGCCTGAGCTTGTTCGCTGGGGGATGGACAGCCTCGGCCGTTTTTTGCGGCGGATTTGTTTGGCCTCTGGCTGCGCGGTTTCGACGAGGCATGAAGCGGTCCCCTGAAAACAGTTTGCAGCATGCAGCCGTGCGGAGGTGATGTCAAGGGTTGGGTCGAGAGAATTCGCAGAAAACTTGCATGGACGCTGTGTGGCGACCAGGCCCCGGCCCTTGGCCCCCTCGGCCGTGTCCGACTCCCAGTCGCCGAAGCGCTCGCGTTCATCGACGATCGCGGGCCGCTCTTCGATGCCGACGCGGCCGGGGATCACGCCGGGGATTCGTCGGCGTCGGCGCTTGCGGGATCGACGCAGGCGTTGGTAGAGCGTCTTGCCGTGCAGCGACTGGCGGTAGGCCCATTGGTAGATCGTCTCGTGGCTGACCCATGCGGCGTTGTCGTCGGGATAGCCGTTTGAGCTGAAGGGGTTTGAGGTGGTCACGGGCTTGCGTTAAGCGATCGAGTCGGGCGGCGGCGACCCTGGTATTTCCACCCTACCCGCCGGGCTTCAATCCGAGCGTCCAGCGGGGCGCGAGAAGCTGTCGAGCGCGGTCAAGACTTACCCCCGCCAGGCCCGGGCCGACACCTTCGAGGCGTTGCGTGACTCGGTCGTTCAAGCCCTACATAACGTTGGCCATCATGAGCGCGGACGGTACTTCAGATCAGGTGGGTATGGGCCGTATGGAGGCAGGTTGCGCTCGAAGTTGCCTTGGCTTCGATTTAACCCGCACGGTTTAGTGAGCCGGATCAGCGGGCCAGGATGCCGCTGCCGCGGGTGAAGCCGTCGGGGGTGAACAGGATGCCGATGGAGGTGTTGTTGTCCAGCTCGTCGTAGCTGAAGAGGACCTCGAAGCGGGCGCGGGGGGCCCTGCGTTCCAGGGCGACGTTGAAGGCGCGGGATCGGCTCAGCTCGACGTCGATGACGTGGTTGACCCCGACGCGGTACTTGGTCGTGAGCTGGAGGGTCGCGCCGTAGGTCAGCAGCCGGGCGGCGATCGGGTCGATCTCGCGGTAGTTCACGAAGGTGGTGAGCACGTCGTCGTGGCGGTTTTCCAGGCCCAGTCGCCAATGCACCGCGTCGCCGGTCTGCAGCGACTGGGTCAATTCGGCGGTGACGGCGGTGGCCTCGGTGACGGCCCAGAGCAGCTCGCCGTAGAAGTGGTCTCCCCCGAGCGCGTACTCGGGCCGGTAATCGAAGTAGCGGGGGATGGCGGCGGGGTTCGCGTCATCACTACGCAAGACCAGGTCGGTGGTGACGGTGAGCCAGTCGACCGAGCGCTGCCGGGCACCTGTGCCTCGTTTGGTCTGCAACGTGTTGGTCAAGCCCAGCCGCACGACGCCTCCCTCGGCCAGGGCCTCGATCTCAGGGTCGTAGACCGGCAGGTCCTGGGACTCGAGGCTCGCGCCGTAGATCGCCAGCGTCGAGTGGGGCTGGACGATATGGCGTAGCCCGTTGAGGTCGAGCAGCGGGCTATCGATGTCGCCGAGCACCTTGGAGAACTCGGTCGATATGTCTACCCCGCCGCCACCCCAGAACCGGGCGAGGTCGTCCTCGCCGCGGAATTCGTTGAAGTCATCGTCGTAGGCGGTGACCCGGCCAACGACGTACGGGGTGATGTCGACCGCACCGGCGCGCAGCGGCAGGGCCAACTCGTTGCGTGAATCGAACCGGCCCACGGCCGTGGTCGGGAATCCTGCCGCGAGGGCCGCGGCGTTGAACGAAGTGGTCGGCGCGATGCCGAAGGTGGCGGCAGACTGCGCGGCGGTGAACCCGCGGTCGGCCGGGCTGTCATCGCCGAAGCGGGCCCGCACCTGGCCGATCCGCGTCTCGCTGTACCAGGTCGCCCGGTCCTCGAACACGCTCGACCCGTTGCGGAAGTAGGCCAGCTCCGGCAGCTTGTCCACGGTATACCCCGGCGTCTGAAGGGTCGTGAGCTGGGGGGTGAAGTTGTTCGTGTCGTACTTGATCAGCGCGGTGGCCGCCCAGTCGTCCTCGGCCTTCTTCAGGTAGGCCGAGGTCTCCCACGGCTTGCTGGCGTAGGCGTCGTTTTCAAAGAACGTTTCGAGCAGGGTCGGGTCGGAGACGTAGCTGCCTTCCAGGGAAAGCTCCCAGCCCGAGGGCAGTTGCTGGCGGTGCTGGGCCTGGATCAGCCCGCGGGTCCGGCCGTCGAAGGCGACGTCGTTGCGGTCGGCGATGTCGTCTTCGCCGTGGTCGTTGAGCAGGACATAGCCCCTTGCCCGGCCCCGCATGTCGTCTCGGTTGTAATCGAGTTCGAGCCCCAGCCCCGGGCCGTGCTCGCCGCGCCAGTCGAGGTTAGCCAGCAGCTCGACATCCTCGGGCGCCCGCTCGCCGAGCAGGGCGAAGACGTCCCAGGCGGTCTGCACCTCCGGGCCGTCCTGCTGGTCGTACCCGACGCTGATCCGGCGGATGGGCACGACATTGGCCGGGGTCTCGAGGTAAGGCCAGTAGAGCAGCGGCGTGCCCTCGGTCTGGATGGTTACGCCGCTGGCCTGGACCCGGCGGTCGACGACGCCCCGGCCCATCTCCCGCTGGGTCAGCTCCAGCCTCTCGGCACCCAACGCCAGGTGCGGGTTGGCGAACTCGCTGGTGGTGAAGAGGGCGTTCTCGGCGACGAACGCGTCGGCCGAGGTCTGCCGCACCACGTCGGCCCGCATGTACAGCGGGATCTGCCGCTCGACATCAAAGCTATAGATCACCGCTTCGAGCAGCAGCGCCCGGTTCAGCGCCAGGTCGTAGAACACCCGCGGGGCGCGTACGGTGGAGGTGCCGTCGGTGATGATCGCGTTGTCTTCGAGGTAGACCCCGCGGACCCGCCCCGCGTCGATCTGTTGTGGGACGTTGCCGGCCGACTGTTCATCGTGACGAACAAATACAACGACCTTCTCCGCAGTGAGCACGACGTCTCGGCCCTCGTCGTCCTCGCTGTAGACAACGCGCACGTTGCCGATCAGCATCACCGCGTCTTCGCGCTCGCCCATCTGGTACACCGCCCGGTCGAACTGGTAACGCACCGAGCCACTGGTCGGCAGCACCGGGCGATCAACGAGCTCGCTATCGACCTGCGGGTAGTCGGCGTCGCCGGGCTCGGGGACTTCTATCTGCCGGCGCTCGCCCTCGATTTCCGCCCGCCGGGCATCGCGTAGCGCCTGCTGCTGCGGGTCGGTCAGCCGAACGTCCGGCACCTCCCGCAGCGGCGTCGCAAGCTTCCGGCGGTAGTCGATCAGCCTCGCCCGCGCCTCGCGCACCAGTTCGTCGTCCGGTGCCGCGTCCAGCCGGTCCAATGCATCGGCCTTGAGCTCGAAACCGCCGCGCACCGCGCCGGTCACCAGCAGGCGTTCGCCTCCCGCACGGATCGCGCCGGTCCCGCCCAAAGGCTCGGCCCCATCGAGGTACATCGCTACGTGCCGCGCCGGGTCGCCGGGCGTCGGGGACCGATCAATCCGCACCACGGCGCGTCTGGCTCGGAACGCGTAGATCCCGATGGAAAGCTCGACATCACCATCCAGTACGAGCACCTGCCCGCCGTCATCGGTAAACAGCTTCGCCTGCCGTGCCTGTAGCCGGGTGTCAGCGCGGATGACGGTCTCGGCGAAAGGGTGGTCGGGCCCAAGGACCGGCGGCATCGGCGACACACCACCCTGAGCAGGCTGTGCTAGCGCGGCCGGGCCGGTCACGTTCAACAGGGCCGCGGCCATCACCGCGGCGGTGGTCATCCCTCGGGGCATGGCCGGATGATACGCCTATGGCGGCAGGCCGCAAGTACAAGCCCGGATCGAACCCGCCATTTGCGGTAACAAATTCCGGTGCCCTTCCAACCCCGTTCACTCCGCCCGCCGCATCGACGATCGACCACGGCCGGTCGGTGAGGTCCGAAGGGTAAGACGCCCGTGCCATGCCTTGTCTATCGGGGGCGAGGGGCTTCTCGTACACTTTCTAAGGGATGAATCAATCAGATGATGCTGCGAGCGAGTGATCGAGCAACGTTAACAGTTGGTTCTGGGTGGTTGCGCCGGCTGCGGTTTTGGGTAGATTTTTTTTCTTGCGGTTTGCAATCAACACACCCGACCCTTTCTCAAACATAGAAACATCTGCGGCGTCAATCACTTTTCTTGCTTGCTTCTCAGCAGGGCTAAACAATAGTGGCGCCAGCCACTGAAGCGGCTTAGGCATTGCCGCATTCCCCTTGGTCATCGAGGTCTTCGTTGGCCCGGGGTCAACCGCACGGATCAGGATGTGGTCTTCTGCCAGCGAATCCGCGAGCGCAACCGACATCGCTGTCACCGCGAGTTTGCTCTGTGCGTAGGTGCCCATCAGGCCGGTCACACGGTCGGGGTTTGCAAGGCTTTTCAGATCAAGCGACTTCTGCTGCTTAATGGCGCTGGACGAGAAGTTGATGATCATGGCGGACTTGTCGCTTGAAGTCCTTGCCATTGTTGTTCGCAGCCCTTTGATCAGCTGATAAGGGGCCAGCACGTTCACCGCAAAGTGCGACTCAAAGCCTTGCTCGCTTAGTATTTTCTCCGATGTGAGTACGCCCGCATTGTTGTAGAGCGTGTCGATTCGGCCCGGCAGCGCCACGATCTCACCGATCGCCTTGGCGATACTCGCCGTGTCCATAAAATCCGCGGTGACCAACTCGATGCTTAACCCCGCGTGGCCGGCAAGCAGTTCGGAGCGTTGGCGCTCGGCCTTCTGCGGGGACCTGTTGACCAAGATCAGGTGATCTCCCCGGCCCGCCACGATCTTCGCGATTTCGGTGCCGATGCCGCCGGTCGATCCGGTTATGACGGTCCAATTCGATTCCATCTCAGTCATGGTTGTCCTATGAGTAAGCCTTGTGCCCGAGCCGCAGGAACGGCTCCAATGCAGAGCCGCAATAAACTATCCAGTTGGGTACTATAATCCATTCCTTGCCCGAGCCGCAATGAACTTGGCCTATCAATTTCATTGTTTTCCATGGAATGGTGAGATAACCAGCGGTTCGTCATCCACCGAAAGGATTTACGTTGACAGATGAATCGCCAAGCACCGGCCACGGATCTTCTGATCGCCCGAGCGTCTTAATCGTTGGTGGCGGCTTTGCCGGCTTGGCTGCGGCGCGGCAGCTCCACCAACTCGACGCAAGCGTGGCCTTGTTGGACCGCAAGAACCACCACGTCTTCCAGCCGCTGCTCTATCAAGTCGCGACCGCGTCGCTTTCCCCAGCTAGTATCAGCGCGCCCATCCGCTCCGCGCTTGGCCCAAAGTCTAAGTGCCAGGTTGTCCTTTCAAATGTGGTGGGCATTGATCTCAAGGCAAAGCGTGTTCTTGTCGAAGCGGGCTCGGTGCCTTACGACTACCTCGTCCTGGCCGTAGGTGTGCGCCATGATTATTTCGGCAACGAGCAATGGGAGGCATTCGCGCCCGGCCTGAAGACATTGGAAGACGCAACCGAGATCCGGAGGCGGATGCTTCTCGCCTTTGAATCAGCCGAGCATGAGGCGGATGAAGAAGCGAGGCGTGCGGCGTTGACTTTTGCGGTGGTAGGCGGTGGGCCGACTGGGGTTGAACTGGCCGGCGCGATTAAATCGATCGCCAGCAAGACGCTGCCGCGCGAGTACCGCAATATCGACACAACGACGGCCCGGGTCATCCTCTTCCAAGGCTCGTCACGTGTTTTGGAATCGTTTCCCGAAGCGCTCTCCAAGCGAGCCGAGCGCGATCTGAGCGCCCTTGGTGTTGAAGTTCAACTGGATAGCAGGGTTTCTGCGGTCAATGAAGACGGTGTCATTGTGGATGATCAGTTGATCCCGGCCCAGAACGTGTTTTGGGCCGCCGGGGTCCGCGCCAGCCCAATCTTAAAGGGCCTTGGTGTCCCGCTCGACCGTGCGGGGCGGGTCATCGTTGGTCCAGACCTATCCGTTCCCGGACACCCAGAGGTTTTTGTGATTGGTGATGCGGCCTCGTATACCCCCGCAGGCTCTGACCACTGCTTGGCCGGTGTCGCACAGGTTGCGATGCAGATGGGGCGCCATGCCGGGCGCATCATTAAAGAAGAGATTGTGGCGGGCAAGTCAAAGTCACGGTTGTCCGCGTTTGCCTACCGGGATAAAGGGTCGATGGCCATCATCGGGAAAAACAAGGCCATCGCGGCGGTCGGGAAGCTTCACCTTGCCGGGTTCTTCGCCTGGCTGCTATGGGCAGGCGTCCATATCGTTTTCATTGTGGGCTTCCGCAACCGGACACGCGTGCTGTTGAGTTGGGTATTAGGCTGGTTGTTCAACAGCCACGACGCGAGGTTGATCACTGGCGATGCCAGTTTGCGAGTCAAGGAACCGCAAGGCCCTGGGTTCGAGAAGGCTGACAGTTAGAACGCGTATGAGAATCCATCTTGCCCCGGTGCCAGCCGTTGGACCCACGGCCTGATCCTGGCGACGGGCGTCAGCGAGGCGAACGGCCGGGCCGGGTGCACCGCCGCGCTGGCCATGCTCAGCCGTCGGTACCGTCCCAGCCAACCGATGGTGCGATCGACGGCCCAGTGTTTGGGTAAGACCTT